>CAYGOD010000001.1:714411-723374 GCA_964351525.1 uncultured Bdellovibrionales bacterium | reverse complement strand
CAGCCTGGTAGCGCACCTGGTTTGGGACCAGGGGGTCGGAGGTTCGAATCCTCTCACTCCGACCATTAAAGAAGCCCCTTTGATGGGGCTTTTTTAATGGGGTAATCTTGTTTTATTCAACTCTTTTTTTTCTTAACAAATTCATCTATTATCTTATTAGCGGTCTTTCTTAGGGGCTGTGTAACCATTATTTTTAAGAGATCATTATGACGAAAGCCCGTATATACAAGCCTGCTAAAACCTCTATGCAATCTGGCAGAGGAAAGAAACAGTGGATGCTGGAATTAGATGTTGAAACAGCGCGCGTTCCAGAAGGGTTAATGGGATGGATTGCTTCTGGTGATACGTTAAACCAAGTAAAAATCCCTTTTGAAACAAAAGAGCAGGCCGTCGCATTCGCACAGAATAAGAATTTAGAATTCTATATTTGTGAGCCACAATTAAGAACAATACCGCGTCGTAGTTACATGGATAACTTTAACGATTAGGTGTGAAACCGTAACGGCTTGTTAATAAAAGATCGTTATATTAATTTTAAGGTGATTTTAAAGCTGACATTGTCATCAAACTTTGTTAATTACTATCTCAGCATTAAAAACGCGCCCTTAGCTCAACCGGATAGAGCAACTGCCTTCTAAGCAGTAGGTTGCAGGTTCGAGTCCTGCAGGGCGCGCCATTTAAATAATAGATGAGACATGACAGATAAAGTCCCCGCAAAAGACAACACAGTTAATACACACGAAAATCGTGAGGTTTATAGGCCATTGCGTATGTTTTGGTTATGTTTAGAAAATAGGGTTTTCTTTTTTCTGATTTTTATAACCAGCCTTACGGCGTTTGGCTGTATGGGTTTTATGTCGATTTATTTTGGCGATTTTATTGATTCTATTACGGCCCTTAAAGATGGTGACAATTCCTTGACCACGGATGCAATATTGCAAATGGTTATGGGCGGGATCGTTTTAATCGTTGTATTAAATATTATTTCACATGTCTTATATCGTGTTATTCAGGTGCTTGAGGTTTATTCAATCCCGAAGGCTTTGGCGAATATGCGCCGTGTTTTGACACGGGATGCGATGGTGCGTAATCCAGATTTCTTTAAAAATGAAATGGCGGGCAGTATCTCACACCGGATTGCGTCTGTTCCCTTGGCGCTGCGTCAATTTATACATTTCTTTCAGTGGACAGGTGTTGGTGAGGGCGGTTATATAGCCCTCACGGTTTGGTTTGCGTATCAAACTCACGTGTTTATGGGGCATATAATGTTGATTTGGTGCGTCATTTTAATGATTCAAAATGTCATTTTAATGAATAGGTATTTTCGTCCCGCAGCCCATGACTTGGCCAAGAAGCGCGGTCGTTTTAGCGGTCGTGTGACTGATATTGTCGGCAACGCCTTGGTCGTTATTATGCATGGTTTAAATCGTACGTTATCATCTGATTTATCGACAACAATCGTTGATGAACGCAAGTCATTTCAAAAAATGCGTTTGATTTCGATGTTTTATCAAGGGGCAATGGGGGTTACAGAAATAATTTTCTTATCATGGCTTATGATTGCAGGGGCGCATTTTATGGTTGATGGAGAGATAACTGTTGGTGCCTATGTCGCTATTATTATGTTGTCGTTTCGCGCCAGTCACTCATTGTGGCAAATTGGTGCTGAGCTTCCAGGGCTTTTTGAAAATTGGACAACGGTAAAGGAGGGAATGGAGTTTTTATCGGCTTACGATATCGCAGAAAAAGATAACGTAAATACTATTTCTGATATCACGCAAGTTAATTCATCTGCGCCGTCTTTGTCTTTCAAAGAGGTGTCTTTCTCTTATCCAAATAGTACGCCACTTTTTGATCAATTATCAATCGATGTAAAAAGCGGTGAACGTATCGGTTTAATTGGTTATAGCGGTGCAGGTAAAACGACATTAGTGAACTTATTGCTGCGCTTTTATGAACCCGTTTCGGGGTCTATTGCGATTAATGATCTTAATGTTGCGGATATTCCACATCATATCTATCGATCGCAATTTTCTGTAATTCCACAAGATACCAGTCTGTTCCATCGTTCAATCAAAGATAATATAAGTTTTGGCATTGAGGGTGTGGCAGATGCCGATATCATAGAGGCAGCAAAGAAGGCGCATGCTCATGACTTTATTTTGGCGATGAATAAAGGGTATGATTCTATTGTCGGTGAACGCGGTGTTAAATTATCAGGCGGACAGCGCCAACGTATAGCCATTGCACGGGCTTTCTTACGTGATGCGCCCATTCTTGTTCTAGATGAGGCAACATCAGCCCTAGATAGTCAGACAGAGCATTTAATTCAACAAAGCCTGTCTGAGTTGATGGTTAACAAAACAGTGATCGTTATTGCGCATCGTTTATCAACCGTGTCACAGTTAGACCGTATCTTAGTCATGGATGAGGGGCGTGTAATTGAGCAAGGCACGCATGCTAATTTGTTGCGTAATAAGTCCGTCTACGCGGATATGTGGGATTTACAATCGGGGCAATTGAAGCCGTAATTAATCTACCATTTTAAAAGAAGCGCATTTTTGATTTTGAAATGGGTGCGTCTCTATGATTGCTATAGTCACTCCATGATCCATCATAGAGTGCGATGTCTTCAAAACCCATTTCGTCTAATACAGCCAATAGTAAGCATGCGGTTACGCCGCTTCCACATGAAACCGTTGTCGGTTTTGTTGTGTCTATTGCGCCTTTGACCATTTCTTTAATGTCTGTAAAGGGTTTCAGTGATCCTTGGTCATTGAACAAGTTCATAAAGAAAAGATTCTGGCTGTTTGGAATATGTTCAACGCTATAGGCGCTTTCACTTCTAACGTCTAAGATTTGATCAGACGTACGGTTTTGTATGGTTAATATATCTTCATAGGACCGAACACTACGTTTGATGGATTTGTCTTTGTTTGTATGGCAATTGTAGATTGTCTCGGTTTTGCTCAATGGGGAACTGCTGTTGATCTCATGTCCCGCAGCAAGCCATTGTTTTAACGATCCATCTAAAATTTTAACATCACCAGCGTGACCAAAATATTTAAACATGTACCATACACGCGTCGCCGCCATCGCCATATTGTCTTGGGCATAGATAATTAAATTATCGTCATGATTAACGCCGAGGCGTGACATATGTGTTGAAAATTCATCCGCCGAGGGCATTGTATGCGCCATATGAGATTCATGATTTGCAATTTCATCAATGTCAAAATAAATAGCATTGCCTATGCGCGCTTGATCAAAACCAGCACGCCCAGCACCGCGATAAGTACCATCAATAAAATGTGTATTTTGTTCGTTTACAGATGCAAAAGCATCATCAAGAGATATAAAATTTTTCATAGCTTGATTATGGCGTAACTGTTTTTGGTTTGAAAGGAATAATATTTAAGTTTTTCGCCAATGGGGCATTGCTTTTGAACGTGCTTAAAATACGATGCGATTTTGCAAAGCTATGGGCTTCCATCATGAATATTTGTTTTGGATTTGTTTCGGATCGATAAATAACAATTTCATCAGTTATTTGACAAGGTTCCGAACCGAATTTTACAACATCACCAGGCTGCGCAACGATAAAAGATAGCGTCTCTTCATTGTTTGTCAGGCGAATGTCGTCGTAATATTTTGTTCTGACGGTGGATAAATCGATTTCTTTGCCCAAAGCCATATCCGTTTCCGAGGCCGAAAAATGGATTTTGAACTCATATTCCAGCATATAAAAATCTTCATAATTGGGTCGCGTGATACGTAATATCGGTGTCGTACTCTTTCTAAATAATGGTGGACAATACTCATTTTCTTTAACGTATTGTGCGACCATATCATTGAATAATGTTCTTAGGGGGATCGTCATTTCATTTAAATCTTCTATCTGATGTGACGAAAGTAAATTTAACTCTTGGACACCACCACGGAAAGGGTCTGTATGAACGGAAAAATATAATCGTCTTCTGCTGTTGGTGATAAATAAAGGCCCGCATTCATCAATAGGCTGGTATCATCGCCCTTATCTATTTTGGTAACAGAATAAATTGTCGCTGGCTTTGCGACACCAGAGCGATTTGCGTTAAGGTGAAAGTAGTCGTAAATATCTATTGCCATGATTTTGTTTCCTTTATATTTTTATTATGCCTAATTTTTTTTAAAATAATAAAAGCTATATGTCAAACAGAAGGGGCGTTTGAGTGTTTAGTATAATGATTTTTAAGTTTTCATTATCGTCTATTCAGGTGGTAAATCTATTTATCCCATATCAATTTTGATGACATACCTATTGTCATTAAGGCGTTTAAGGCCGGATAGGTTTGTCTCTGCGGTGCATATTCTGCCTGTCTGGCCATCCATGACGCTATAGATTTGGACATTTTCCATCTCTTTCTTTGGATCAAAGGTACCGAGGGTGCTGAAGATAATACGCATTGTATTTTTATCATCTTTGAAATAATCGTAAAAATGCAATAGGGTGCTGTCTAGGGAAACAACCTTATTGAATTCTCTTGATAGTTTCTCTTTTAATGCAAGATATGCATCTAAATTCCGGTCATCTGATTTCGTCATAGTGCTATGGCCTCTGTTCATTGTTTATTTAACAGTTGCTTAAGGGGGGGGGTGCGGAGGATGTCAAGTGAGCTATCAGAAATGGAGGTGTGGTTACACTTCTAGAAAGAATGGCTCCTCGGGAGGGATTCGAACCCCCGACCAATTGATTAACAGTCAACTGCTCTACCACTGAGCTACCGAGGAAAACGTAACTCTTTAAAGTAAAGATGAAGAATAATTATCAAAGTTCGCAACTGATTGCTAGTTAAAAATGAACAAATATTGATTTTTATTTTCATCGACGTTTTTAGGACGTTTTTAGGCGTATTTTGATAAGGTCTATGGAGGCACGAACCGGAATCGAACCGGTCTCCAAGGATTTGCAATCCTCTGCATAACCACTCTGCCATCGCGCCGTTAAGACCTAAATCTTATAAGCCAGACTTTATAGAAAAAAATAAATTCGTCAACCTCTAATTGACGTGCGGTTGTCATGATAAAGTCAGACATAACTGCTTGCTTTTTTATGAATATAATCTAGTATCGATCTGTGGATAACTTTAGACGTTTGTTCGCCATCTCACTCTTTTCAATTCAAATATAAAATACAGACTTTAGATAAATACGGATATAATTACATGTTGAAAATGGATACTGATTCACATAATGCCAACGAAATTGCGCGTGCCTTTGATAATATGATCGAAGGTCAGATACGCCCTAGTGACGTAACTGATAAATCGATCATAGATGCATTCCGTATGGTTAAAAAACATGATTTCATTCCATCTATAGGGCTGGCACAGGCTGCTTTATGTTACGCCGATACTGATTTTAAAGTAACTGTAAAAGATCAGGTTCGTTATATGTTATCCCCCGTAGCTTTGGCAAAGATGATTAAGGCCATGGATGTGTCATCAGATGATCTGGTTATGGTTGTCGGTTCTTTATATGGTTATAGTGCCGCAATTTTAAGTCACTTGTCGAATGCCGTTATCGGCGTTGAAAATGATAAGGCCGTCAATGATGTCGCCAATGATCTTTTAAATCAGTCGGAAATTTATAACGTTGCCCTTTATGAGGGTGATTTGCGTTTTGGGGTTCAGGATCAAGCGCCGTATAATGCTATTTTGATTGAAGGGGCAGTTTCTGCGTGTCCCGATAGTTGGCTAGAACAATTAGCTGATAATGGTCGTTTGGTTGTTATTGAAAAGAAAAATGACAGTGTTGGGAGGTGCGTCCTTTATAAAAAAATAAAAGGCCACATTTCTACAAAAGTCTTATTTGATCTGGATGCCCAGATTCTTCCAAACTTTGAAGAGGTTTCACACTTTGCTTTATAGTCAAAAATATATCAAAAACTTAAAAAAATTAAGCGTTTCTTGTGCCTTTTCGGCGCTTGTTATTGTGAGTGGTTTTTCGGTTGCTTACGCAGATGATGCCGCAACGAAGAATGCTATTAACAAAATTGATAATTTATCATCGGTGCTATCTCATGTTTATGAAACAAACCCTGTTTTGCAAACGCAAAGAAAATCATTTGAGGCTGCACGATTTGATGTGCCCTTAGCAAAATCAAATTTTCGACCATCAATAAATTTAGAGGCAACACAAGATTTCTCCCGTATAGAGCGTCAAAACCAGCGCGAAGACGTTGCCCCGCAACGTGCACAAATTAATGTGATACAGCCATTGTACCGAGGTGGTCGTACGACCGCGGATGTATCTCAGGCTTATAATAATGTTGCGGCCTCAACGGCCGATCTATACATCGCAGAGCAAGATATTTTATTTGATGCTGTAACGGCCTATTTCGATTTGGAACAAGCCTTCGCAACGTTGAAGGTGCGTCAAAAAAACGTCAATGTCTTAAGCGAGCAATATAAAGCGACCAAAGACCGTTTTGATGTTGGTGAATTAACGAGAACCGATGTTAGTCAGGCAAAATCAAGATTTGAAGGGTCTCGTGCTGAAAAAATTGATGCCGAAGCCAGCGTTAAAGCGGCGATTGCTACTTATCAAGAAATTGTTGATCCATCAATTGATGCAGATGTTTTGATGAAAGAAAAATCCGATTTTCGCGATGATGTTGCTATAGTATTGCCCGCAATGGTTTCTGAAGCACTGGAGACTTCATTAGATAATCATCCCCGTATATTATTATCTCAATTCCAAAATCGTGCGGCAACAGATGGTATTGATAGTGCGTTTGGTGCATTGTTACCTGAGCTTAATATTCAAGGGAACTTGGCAACTTCGAGAAAAAGTGTGAACAGCTTTGCCGATGCTGACGAAGCAACGATTGGTGTGCGTTTATCTGTGCCTCTATATCAAGGTGGTGCTTTGCGTGCGACATTGGCGCAATCACAAGCAACAGCCGATGCAACACAATACGCGCTTGATACGGCGGTGCGTGATGTACGCCAAGATATTATTTTAAATTGGAACAGCTTCCAATCGAGCAAGGCACAGATTAATGCGATTAATGCGCAAATTAAATCGGCGTCTATTGCCCTTGAGGGTGTTCGATTAGAAGAAGAATCTGGTTCACGAACAATTTTAGATGTTCTGGACGCTGAACAAGAGTTTTTCGATGCTGAGTTGGCCCTAGTAAGTGCCGAGCGTAATTTAGCCATCGCTAAATATGGTCTTTTACGGGCGATGGGCGATTTAACGCATCAGGGCATAGGTTTGGATGGTTCTGTTTACAATCCAATTGAGCGCTTAGAAGCAGTCGAATCTGATTGGTTTTCTTTTGAATAGTCGAAAATAGCATTCATTAATAATAATCTGATCACGTAAATCTAGGTACGTGCCTTTGAACATAAAAGGTAACATCCTAAGATTAAATCGTTTTTTCGCTAGATTTTTACCTCATAGGGTGATTTAATTTTTAGTGAACATGTCCGATTCTCTTTTACGATTCTGTTGCATTGGTTTATGTTTGCGTGTTAAATGCATGAATATTAAATATTTTTACAAGTTTTTATGAACTAAGGGTCAAGTGATAATGAGTGATAACGACAAAAAGCCAGAAGACGAAGCCGGCGCAGATGGCGATGACGATCATTCAATAGAAGAAATATTGGCCTCTATTCGTCGCATTATTTCTGATGATGACGCAGAAACCACTGAAGATGGCGATGGCGATGCACCAGTTCAAGATGATGTAATTGCCAAAAAGCCGGAAATTAAAGAACCAGTGATTACAGAAGATGAAATTTCATTAGATATGCGGGACGTAGAAGATGAAGAAGATGTATTGGAGCTTACCGAAGCTATGATTGAAGATAATGATGAACATATTACGGCTGGTGATATTGACGCTATGTTTGGTGCAAGCTTAGAGGCAAATGCCGAAGAGCTTGCTGAGGCTTCGGTAGTTGAAGATGCTGTTGATTCAGAACAGGAAGTTGTTGTTCCCCCTATAGTAGAAGAAGAAATTATTGATGTAGATCCTATCGTTGAAATGCGTGATATGGAGGACGATAACGATGAGGATGGATTGCTGACAAACGAAGTTGCGGCAATGGCTGCGGGTAGCTTGTCTAAGTTGTCAGCTTTGGATAAAACTGAGACACCACCATCTAGCAATGTGACGGTTGGTACTATTTCCTTGGATGAAATCGTTCGTCAAGAAGTACGCCCGATTTTAAAACAATGGTTAAATGATAATTTAACGGGCATTGTTGAGCGTGCTGTTGAGAAAGAAATTTCTAAATTAAAAGACAGACTGTAATTTATAATAAATGGCGTAAACGTCATAGAGTAAGGCTTTAATTGACATGATCTATGTTCAAGAATCACTCGTCCCTGAAGAAAAAATCATATTTGGTGGCTATTTCCATTACATGTACACAGTATCTGCCGTGTCGTGGATTGTTATTGGTGCACTGATTAGTGCGGTCATTTTATGGGCAGGTGTTGAATTCACCTTTGGTGACTATAATTTAGCATGGTCAGATTACGGCACTGCGATCTGGGAGTTACATCCTGCTGTTCGTTTGGGCGCATTAATTGCTTTTCTATTTGGTATCCTACGCTTTGGTTTGATGATGGCTATTAAAGCGACAACCGAAATTGCCGTTACAAATCGCCGCCTTATCTTTAAACGCGGTATCATTGCCCGCCACGTAGATGAAATCAGCATTGATCGTATTGAGGGTGTTATCGTAGAGCAGGGCATATTGGGGCGTTTGCTTGAATATGGCCGTGTTATTGTGCGTGGTATGGGCGTCGGTGCAATCATCCTCCCTGACATGCTTATCCACCCAATTAATTTTCGTAAGGCCATCGAAAAAGCGCGTGAAATCTAAGATTTCTAAGCGATCTTTTTCGAAGACTTAAAGACATTAAAAGCGCGTGAAATCTAAGATTTCTAAGCGATCTTTTTCGAA
>CAYGOD010000001.1:660041-714311 GCA_964351525.1 uncultured Bdellovibrionales bacterium | reverse complement strand
CTTAAAGACATTAAAAGCGCGTGAAATCTAAGATTTCTAAGCGATCTTTTTCGAAAATTAAGGCACTTTACAGAGCACGGTATATTTTATGGACAGTTATACATTTTTTGCTATTGCCGCCGTCCTTGTCGCATGTCTGCGCTATGGTACTTATTTCTATACAATCTTTAAAGGTGAGACACAGCCCCATGCCTTTAGTTGGCTTTTGTGGGGATGTGTTACGGGTGTTGGTACATTCGCGCAATTCAGCCTTGGTGGTGGGCCGTCCGCATGGGCTTTGGCCTTTGTCTCCTTCACGTGTTTATTGATTGCGGGTTTGGCATTTTTTATCGGCACACGCGATTATACCAAGAGTGATTGGTTTGCTTTAATTGTCTGTTTCATGGCAATTCCGATTTGGAAAATTACAGATAATCCAACGCTAGCAATTTTAATTGTCATCGTTATTGATGGCCTCACATACTGGCCTACAATTCGTAAAAGCTATATGCGCCCTGATACAGAGCCACCATTCTCTTATTTTTATGCGGGAAGTCGTTATTTCCTTATATTGTTTGCCGTTCCAGACCCAACATGGGCAACATTAGCATATCCATTTTTCTTAATGGCAACGGATTGGTGTTTTGCGCTTTATATCATGGTAAGGCGTTGGCAATTAGGCATGCCAATTCACGAATATAGTAAAAAAAGATATCCTAACCTATGATTAGGCTGCTTCAGATTCTTTATGGGCTAAGCCATGTTCAGCCAAGAATTTATCTGCTTCTAAGGCCGCCATACATCCCATGCCTGCGGCTGTAACAGCTTGGCGATATATTTTATCTTTGACATCGCCGGCCGCATAGACACCGCCAACACTTGTTAAGGTTGAATCGCTATCGGTAATGATGTAATTCTCATCATCCATTTTAACATGGTCTTTGAAAATCTGTGTAGCCGGATCGTGACCAATGGCAACAAAGACACCATCCATAGGCAAGTCTGTTGTCTCGCCGGTCTTAACATTTTTGATAATGATATTTGTAACGCCGGGGATTTTACCATCTGAAATATTACCTGGTTCAACGCCTTGAATTTCTTCTAAGGTCGAATCCCACATGACCTCAATCTTAGGGTGATTAAGAAGACGTTCTTGCATGATTTTTTCGGCGCGCAATGTATCGCGTCTGTGAACTAATGTTACTTTGGTCGCGAAATTGGTTAAGAATAATGCTTCTTCAACGGCAGAATTACCACCACCAATGACAGAAACTTGTTTGTCACGGAAAAAGAAACCGTCACATGTCGCACATGCGGATACACCGTAACCTTGGAATTTTTTCTCTGAATCTAATCCCAGCCAACGTGCCTTCGCGCCCGTTGAAATCACAATAGTTTCGGCGATATAAATGTCGCCATTATCGCCTGTGGCGGTGAAGGGACGTTTTGAAAAATCAACGGATTGAATATAATCGCGGATGATTTCGGTACCAACATGGGCGGCTTGTTTTTGCATTTGTTCCATTAACCATGGGCCTTGAACAGCCGTTTCAAAACCAGGGAAGTTTTCAACTTCGGTTGTGATCATTAATTGTCCGCCTGGCTCATGTCCTGTTACCATTAATGGTTTTAAATTGGCGCGCGCCGCATAGATAGCCGCTGTATAACCGGCAGGGCCTGAACCAATAATAAGCATTTTTGTATAATGAGTTTTAGACATGATGATCTCTCGCTTTATTTTTCTGTCAATATAAGGATGTTGTTATCATTAATGATGTAAGGCTTTTAAAAAGGTAAATCAAGCCTGTAATCATGGGTTACAGCATTTCTTTTAAGAGAGACGCAACACGATTTGTTTCATTTAATATCGGTTTATCCCATGATTGTAGATCTTGTGTAAAGGGGCGGGCTAGATCTTGTTTTACAATGTCATCATTAAATCTGTCAATACGTCTCGCGCCGCCCTTAAGGGGGTAAATATATGTTGGTTTCCCGACTGTCAGGCTTTCTGAAATCATAGAAGCACTGTCATTCGTTACCACAATAATATCGGCTAATCCCAAAAATCCAAAATATGGATTATCGCCAGAGCCATCCCAGAAATAGCAATTTTCTAACGGATTTAGGCGTTCTTTCAGTATGATTTGATTTTCTTCGCCCGTACGCCTTGATGCTGTTACAAGCACGGCATTATCTTCTGCTATCTTTCGCAATGCATCGCATATGTCGTTGGTAAGCGGGGCATCCATTGTGTGGGCTTTGCTATTCCCGCCAATTAGAACAGTAACAACACGCTCTGGTTTATTCTTCAATAAATACCTGAACTTCTCTGCTTCGGCGGTGCATATGTAAGGTGATATTTGATTAAGAGCCCCAGATGTTACAATAACATTATCGCCGCGCGTGGGATCATGTGACGGCAAAACAACGTGATCAAAATATTTTGGGTTACAGCGTGGGTCTTGTATGAAAATAGTTTTGACGGCACGCCCTAATTTTTCTTTTAAGGCGATTGTTATCGGAACGGCCTTGCGACCACTGGCGATAATAACATCTGGATAGGGAGCATTTATAGTGGTGTTACCGATAGACTTTGTAGCATATTTTTTTAAGGGCATAAACCAAGGCACGGTGAGTGACCATGGAAAACGAAGTGTTACATGTTTTAGTGTGTAATTCAGATCAAGCGCTTTGGCTAAACCAATACATTGATTTTGCGTTCCTGCAATTCCTTCGTTGATAATCCAACATGTTTTGCGTGTCATAGATATATATCCAATGGTTGAAATATTTGCCATTTAATGAGGGTTATTTTTATTGATTTTAACAGATCATCTTGCTATTACCAGTACCAGATAAAAAAATGCCTTATAAATTAGGTGTTAATATATATAAACTTTCCAAATATTAACCATAACGGACTAAAAGTTTCTGTAGATCAGCATCATGTTTTATAAAAGTAAGATTTTTTAAAATAATATTTGCAAAATTGATTAAAGATGGGCATAAGATAGACCTGAATTTAATATTTAATAACACTCTAAAAAGACAAAACATTGGAAACACTATGCGCCGTGTAAAGCTTGATAAAATTGACCGTAAAATCATCCGTGACTTGCAAGAAAAGGGGCGTATGACGAATGTCGATTTAGCTGAGAATGCTGGTATTTCTGCCCCCCCATGTTTGCGCCGTGTTCGTGCCTTGGAAGAAAATGGCTATATCCTTTCTTATCATGCGCGCGTTAACCCAAATATGCTTGGTTTTGGTATCAGCGTTTATGCCCAGATTGGCTTAGCAATACAATCAGATGCAGAGCTTAATAAATTTGTTGAAGCTGTTGATGGTTGGGAAGAAGTGCGTGAGTGCCATATGATGTCTGGCGACATGGATTTTATGTTGAAAATTGTTGCTGAAGATTGGGATGCATATCAGCGCTTCTTGACGCAAAAGCTTACCAAGGCCGCAAATATCGCCCACATTAAATCATCAATCAACATTAGAACAACCAAGTTTCTTGCTGGTGTTCCTGTTGATGTTGACTAATTAAAGATCAATTTTTTCTAATAGACGTTTAAATTCTGGATAGGGCGCATCATACGTCGTTGATCCATAGTGCCCTTCATTATCATCGATAATCATTTTCCCGTCTAAATGGGCATGTAAAGCATGGGCTTGTGTATCATCACACCCCCAAGGATCATTTTTAGCATTAAAATAGACAAAAGACGCACATCTTTGTCTTATATTTTGCCAATCCATATTTTTTAGCTGTGTTGTGTCATTGAAATCATAATGTGGTAAGGGATTAATAAAACCAGCAACGAGAATGGCTTGTTTTATTTGAGTGTCTTTATACCGATTTAGATAATCAAGAATAAGCGGTGCGCCCGCCGAATGACCGATTAAAATGTCATTTTCATTAATCGTATAATTTTCTTGTAAGAAAGCCGACCACACGGATAAGTCTGGTGCATCGGCATTGGGTAGGAATGGCGCAAAAACCCTGTTTCCGCTTTTCTCTAATGTGTTTTTTAACCACGGGAACCAAAAATCGTTTGGTGTACCGCCCGTGCCATGAAAAAGATAGATTGTCATTTAATGGGCTACTATTTATTTGTAAATAACATCCAATATTTCGTAATATTTCTCACCGCCTGGTGACGGTACGGTCACGCTGTCGCCAACTTCTTTATTAATCAGTGCGCGTGCTATTGGCGCTTTGAATGATAGCAGGCCTTTATCAATGTTTGCTTCATACTCGCCAACAATTTGATATGTTTTTTCTGCGTCTGTTTCTTCGTCAACAATTTTTACCGTTGCACCAAATTTAACGATATTGCCTGATAGGCTTGCGACATCAATTATTTCAGCGCGCGAAATAACGGCCTCTAATTCCTGTATGCGTCCTTCTAGAAAACTTTGTTTTTCACGGGCAGCATGATATTCCGCATTTTCCTTGAGGTCACCATGCGCGCGTGCTTCGGCGATTTCGGCAATGATTTCGTGACGAACGACGGATTTGCTGTGCTGTAACTCTTCTTCTAAAGTGCTTAAGCCTTTTTTAGTAATGGGAAAACGTTCCATCGTTTTCGACTCCTTATTTTGTTAAATAGATCGATCATCATATGACCTATTGATAGAGCGGTCAATCATTTCAAGATCTAGAATAATTTTTTATACCGCAGTGACAAAAAATCGATTATAGATATACTGTAAATTTACAATATAATATTTAATAGCATCTGGGATATATCATGAGTAGCGTATTAAGAGACACTTTATCGGAAAGCCTTAAAACATCAATGCATGCAAAAGAGGTGGTCAAGACGGCTACAATCCGTTTAATTATGGCGGCGATTAAAGATCGTGATATTTCGGCAAGATCCAAGGGTAACAGCGAAGGTATTGCCGACGATGAGATTTTGTCGCTTTTCCAAACGATGATTAAACAGCGTAATGAATCAATCAAAATGTACAGTGATGGCGGTCGTCAAGAATTAGCCGATCGGGAAGCCCAAGAAATTGACGTTATTCATTTATTCATGCCCGCACAATTATCAGATGATGAGATTGAAGGCGTTGTTGCCGATGCAATCAAGCAAGTTGAGGCAGCAAGCGTCAAAGATATGGGGCGTGTTATGGCTGTCTTAAAAGAAAAATACGCTGGGCAAATGGACTTTTCAAAAGCAAGTCTCATGGTTAAAAGTAAATTACTTTAATGACGTCCTATTTAATGGCTTTTATTACCATTACTCTATAATATTGAACACATGTCATCATTACCGTCTAATTTCACAGATGAGCTTCGCGCGCGTATCACCCTATCAGAGGTGATTGGTAAGCGTGTCAAAATTCAACGTGCAGGGCGCGAATATAAGGCATGTTGTCCGTTTCATAAGGAAAAAACACCGTCTTTTACCCTGAATGATCAAAAGGGTTTCTATCATTGCTTTGGATGTGGTGCGCACGGCGATGCAATCGGTTTTGTCATGCAGCATGACAATATGAATTTTATGGAGGCTATTGAACATCTGGCCCCTATGGCGGGTTTAGAAGTTCCAAAAGCCACACCAGAAGAAAAACAAAAATTTGAAAAGCAAAAAACACTTTATGATGTGCTGGAAAGTGCAACGCAGTGGTTCGAAGATGCACTCTTTAAATCTGAAAACCGTTTCGCCCTTGATTACATGGTTAATCGCGGTATTTCTGAAAAAATATTGCGTGAGTTCCGCGTTGGCTTTGCCCCTGATTCCTTTGAAAGCTTTATCCCCGATTTAATCAAAGAAGGCCACAGTATTGAAGATTTGCGCGCCGTTGGTCTAACACGTCAATCAACCAAGGGGCAAAAGAAAGAATATGCGTTTTTTCGTGGACGGGTGATTTTCCCCGTCACAGATAAGCGCGGTCGTGTTGTCGCTTTTGGTGGCCGTATCATGCCCGAATATGATCGTGAAGAGGGCGGATTTAAACCACCAAAATATTTAAATTCTCCCGACCATGATTTATTTCATAAGGGAACATTGCTTTATAACATGTCAAAAGCACGTCAAGCTTGTGCGACAAAAAACCAATCCTTGATTATTACCGAAGGATATATGGACGTTATTGCCCTAGCACAAGCGGGTATTGAAACCGCCGTTGCGCCCCTTGGTACCGCATTAACCGAAAGTCAAATTGAGGTCGCATGGCAGATCTCTCCTTATGAGATGAAAAACCCCTATCTTTGCTTTGATGGCGATAATGCTGGATATCGCGCGGCTTATAGGGCTTTGGAACGAATGTTACCAATGCTTGGTGCGGATAAATCAGCCAATTTTGTTTTCCTGCCAGAAGGGGAAGACCCAGACACATTGGTGAAAAAGGGTGGTGCTTCAGGTTTTAATGATGCCCTGAGTGGTGCTGTGCCGTTTTCACAGGCCTTATGGTTGAAGGAAACAGAAGGGCGCAGTCATAGCACGCCAGAGGAAAAGGCAGGTTTGAAAAAGCGCCTTAATAAGTTGGTCGCACAAATTCAGGATAAAACAGTACAAGAGTTTTATTTTTCTGCTGTTGGTAAAATGATCTATGAGGCATTTCGTCAAAAAAAACAGACCTATACAAAAAATAAAAATCGTTCGAGTGGTTTTAGTAATAGCTATAAAAATGGTAAATTTGTTGATCGTTCTGCCTCTTATGCTTCAAAGCCTGTGTTGCAACCACGCAACACAAAAAATGATAAGCGCGCCGAAATTTTATTAGCATGTATGATTAATCACCCTGTTTTATTACAAGATCAAATAGAATTTATTGCTGAGATTGATCTGTCCGTCGATTCGCTTCGCAAAGTGCGCGCAGACCTTGTAAATTTATTCGTGAAACAGACCGAAATAGAGATAATTGACGTTGAATCAGCTTTAAAAGAGGTCGGAAACCAGAAAACACTTGAAATTCTGCTCTCAAACAATACATATTTACATGCGCCTTTTGCAAAAAAGGATGCGGATGCAGAAGATATACGCAACGGCTGGAACAACACTATCGCTCTAATTCAAAAAGACAGTGTCATCATGGATCTTCGTAAGACTGAAACGCAAATTGCAAGTGGCGCCTCGCAAGATGTTTTATCCTCAAGGCTGAAGAGCCTTGGGCAGATTATATTGCACAAAGACGAAGATTAGGCTTTGCGCATCCAAGATTCTGTTTTATAAAGATAAAACTTTTATATTATTTAATATATATGCTTAATTTGCGTATAACATGATGAGAGTACAGCAGAATTAAAATGGCTACTAAAAAACAAGCGGCAAAGCCCACTAAAACCAAAGTTAAGAAAACATCCAAAACTGAGGTCAGTTCAAATGTCATTGATAATGATGTCGATAATGAGGTGCGTTCTTCACGTGGGCAGTCAGAAGAGACCATTAAAGAGCTTATTGCCAAAGGTAAGAAGCGTGGCTACATCACATATGATGAGTTAAATAAGGCTTTGCCAACAGAAGAATTTTCATCAGATCAAATCGATGAGACTATGGCTAATTTAAATGACTTGGGTATTTCAATTATTGAATCAGATGAATCTGATGATGTTACTACAGATATTACGGATGAAGAATCAGACACGTCTTTGCAAAAAGGTAAAAAACTGACAACGGATGACATCGAAAATGCTGACGATGATTCCGAGGACGAGCCAGATAAAGATGCCGAAGTTTTATCAAAGGGTAATGTTTCCGAAGATCAAGTAGGACGCACAGATGACCCTGTCCGTATGTATTTACGTGAGATGGGCACAGTCGAGCTCTTATCTCGTGAGGGTGAAATCGCGATTGCTAAACGTATTGAAGCTGGTCGTGAAATGATGATTGGTGGCATTTGTGAAAGTCCCCTATCAATGCAGGCTCTTATCGCTTGGTATGAAGCACTTAAGAATGAAGAAATTAAGCTGCGTGATATTATTGATCTTGAGGCAACCTATAACGCTGCCAATGCACCACAAGTAGAAGAAAGCGAAGAGGAAGAGGAAGAGGAAGAGGAAGATTTCGATCCGGATGATACATCTCTTATTGCTGGCCCGAAAAAAGATGGTGATGATGAAAAAGATAAAGACGCTAAGGCAGAAGATGGCGAAGAGGCTGAAGGTGAGAAAAAGACCGAAGATGATGACGATGATGATGAGGACGAGTATGAAACAGTTTCCATTGCTAAAATGGAAGAAGAATTACTGCCTGACATTTTAGCGACATTTGAGAAAATCAAAAAGACATTCAAGAAAATGTCGACTGTCCAAAACAAGCGTATGGAATTCTTGCAGGCTGGTAAAGACGCGCCAGAAAAAGAAACGAATAAATATCGTGATTTGCGCCGACAAATGGTTGATTTGATGAATGAAATTCATCTTAATAATGACCGCATTGATCAGTTAATTGATAAATTATATGGTCTTAACCGTCGCTTGACAGGCATGGAAAGCCAGTTAATGAAGTTTGCAATAGATTGCAAAATCAACCGATTGAAATTTATTGAAGAATTTAAGGGTAATGAACTTAATCCAAATTGGCTTAAGGAAATTAAAATTAAAAAAGAAAAAGGTTGGGCGAAATTTGCCGATCTTCATGCTGCTGATATCGAACTATATTGGGATCGTTCTACGGATGTTTCAACAGAATCGGGTCAGTCAATCCGTGAATTCCGCCGCGTTGTAACAACTGTTCAAAAAGGTGAGCGTGAAGCACGCCGCGCCAAAGAAGAAATGGTCGAAGCGAATTTACGCCTTGTGATTTCGATTGCGAAAAAATACACGAATCGTGGATTACAATTCCTTGATCTTATTCAAGAAGGTAACATTGGTTTGATGAAAGCGGTTGATAAATTTGAATATCGCCGTGGTTATAAATTCTCAACCTATGCGACATGGTGGATTCGTCAAGCGATCACGCGTTCAATCGCCGATCAGGCGCGCACAATTCGTATCCCTGTTCATATGATTGAAACGATTAACAAGATCGTTCGTACATCACGCCAGATGTTGCACGAGATTGGTCGCGAGGCAACACCAGAAGAACTCTCAGAACGTCTTGCAATGCCGCTTGATAAAGTGCGCAAAGTAATGAAGATTGCCAAAGAACCAGTATCCCTTGAAACACCTGTTGGTGACGAAGAGGACTCGAATTTGGGTGACTTTATTGAAGATAAAAATGCATTACTTCCAATTGATGCCGCGATCCATGCTAATTTACGTGATACAACAACGCGTGTTCTTGCATCGTTAACACCGCGTGAAGAGCGTGTACTTCGTATGCGTTTTGGTATTGGTATGAATTCAGATCATACATTGGAAGAGGTCGGTCAGCAATTCAATGTAACGCGCGAGCGTATTCGTCAGATTGAGGCTAAAGCTTTGCGTAAGTTAAAGCATCCAAGCCGGTCACGCATGTTGCGCAGTTTCTTGGATACGTAACATTTAAAAATAATAGAATTAAAAAAAGCGCCGTTCATATGTTCGGCGCTTTTATTTTTATATGCATAGAATTCTATTTATTAATTTTTAAAGACCATTTAGATAGGGATGATTTCATCAATATGCTACCTGAGCGATATGGCTTTTTAACTAAATTCTCCTTGTCATTAAGATCATTATATAAAGAGCAGGGCATGGGCCAGTCAAATTTTTGTTTATTCATCGCATCTTTCATATGTTTACCAAAATCTAGTGAGAAGCGCTCTTCCTTTAATGTCAATTTAGCCTGACATGCCGAGCGGTCTGCATTTGCCGGCGTATGAACATAGGTGGCTTTAATCTGCCAACTACTCGTTGTACCTTCGGTTATAAGGCTTCCTGCGCGGAATTTTTTGAAGATTGTATCACCAGGCTTGATCGTTTCTGCCTTCGCGCATGATGTAGGTATAACAATGCTTTTTTTGTTCCATGCATCTTTTAGATGTCTTGTAAAATCTATACTAAAGCGTTTCTGAGATACTTGCGCCGTAATATAGCACTGTTCACTCATGTCTGTAGCCTCACCAGCATAGGCTGTGCTTGCTATACCAGAAGCGATTAGGGGTGCGCATACTGCGCTAGTCAATAAATGACGAAGTTTCATGTGTTCTCCTTTTATTTATATTGTTATTCTCTCATATTGCGATGATCTATGTCAAATGGTTCCCAAATTTTTCATGTAGCTATCATATTCATCATTTAACGCTTGAAAAAAACATGGTGCTGGGGCATTGTTTGTGAACGTTATTTATCAGTAAATAACGGGCCTGTAGTTCAGTTGGTTAGAACGCACCGCTCATAACGGTGTTGTCGGGGGTTCAAGTCCCTCCAGGCCCACCATATTTCTAAAATAAAGGAGATGAAAAATTATGACGCATATGTCAGAGCTCTCCATTGATTTAAAGGCCATAAAAGAGAACTATAATCTTCTCAATAATAAAACTGGCGCGGACGTTGTTTGTGGCGCTAGCGTTAAGGCTAATGCCTATGGCTTGGGGATTTCATCTGTTTCATTAGCATTAAAACAAGCGGGGTGTAGCGATTTTTTTGTTGCCCATCCCAATGAAGCTTTTGAGTTGCGCCGTATTTTAAATGAGCATGATACAAATGACCTGTCGAATATTTATTGTCTACATGGCTATCAAGAGGCCTTTTTTGATGCGTTTTATACCCATAAAATAACGCCAATTTTAGCAAGCTTGCCACAGATAGAATCATGGATTCTTTTGCAAGAAAGGCACGCTGTAAAAATTCCAGCATTTATTCACTTTGACACAGGTATGAATAGGCTGGGGCTTGATCCACACGAAACAACTTATTTTCTAGAACATTTGGATAATTTTTCTTCTACGTTAGACGTCTCTTATATTTTGAGCCATATGGCCTGTGCGGATGAAAAGGACCATCCTCGTAATGCTGTTCAAAAATCTAGATTTGATAAGCTGCGCGATGAAATTCTTAAGCATAAACAATGCACGGATTGGCGTTTTAGTTTGGCCAATTCGTCTTCTATTTACTTAGGCGATGACTATTTCTATGACATGGTGCGCCCCGGTATGGCGCTCTATGGTCTTAATCCGACACCGTATCAAGAGACCCCAATGAAGCCCGTCGTTGGATTAACGACACCCATTTTACAAGTGCGGGATCTTAAGGCGGGAGAGGCTGTTGGTTATGGCGCGACAAAAATAGTTCATCAAGGAAGTCGTTTATTGGCGACGGTTCAGATGGGGTATGCCGACGGTATCCACCTTGTCCTTAGTAATGTTGGTTCCTTTTTCATTGATGGTGTATCGGTTGACATCGTAGGCCGTGTATCAATGGATTTAATTATTTTAGACATTACAGATCATCCTAATAAAAATATCTGCGCGGGCATGATTGTAGAGATTATTGGTAACAATCAGTCAGTCGATCGTTTGGCATCAGATGCGAATACAATTGGTTATGAGGTTCTGACATCAATTGGAAATTCAAATCCAATGCGAATTAAGCGTAGTTATAAATAGTTTGCATAATTACTGTTACTGTGGTAGATATATCTAAATAATCCGATGTAGAAAGCGATCAAAATTTATGAAATATTTAAAGAGAATTTTATTAATGGGCAGTGCTTTCGTTCTTGGTGCTTGTTCAACAACAATGCCAGCGCCAGTCACCCAAAAACCAGTTAATGATGTACCCGCAACAGCACCCATTGATCCAGCTTTAAATGAGGCATCAACCACAGCCCCTCGCGTTACATATACTGTGCCTAGCACGCGGATATCAAGAGATATCTCGCGCATATCACGTCCGGATATTATAAAAAAATATGGTCTAGGGACGAAACGTCCATTGGTTTGTCGTCAGTCATTTAATGCCGTTGGGGAACTTGCTAATCGCCCTAATATGCAGGTGGCGGTTGAAAACTTCCCCGATATGCCTGCAGATGAAGTTTGGAAATTAGTCGGTGGTTATGTTGAGTTAAATGGAAATTTGCCTTACGGGCAGGGGCGTTGGGAAAATGCATGCACCGTTCGCATATCTTATGCATTTAACAAGGCTGGTGATAGTAATAAGATTCCAGATTCTTCTAAAACAGTGAGTGGTCTTAACGGTGATCAATATTTATATCGTGTTAAGGATTTAGAGAATTATTTAAGGAATACATGGGGTAAGCCAGATATTGAAATGCGCTCTGGTGAAAACCGCATTATTACAATGCCTGCTGAGCCTGGAATTCTTATTTTGAATTATGGCGTTGCTGGTAATTCGTTTGCTGGTCATGTTGTCTTCTGGGATGGTCAAAAGACAGTTGATGATACGTTTGATACAACGGGATACACTGAATCTGGTGTGCATATCGCAAATATGGATGTCGTTTTTTATAAGCTACCCTGCTTCTTACCAGCGGACCGTGTCAATAGACCTACCAATCAAACATATATTATGAGGCATACGGGTTAATCTGTCGCCTTAACGCCAAAGAAAAAGAATTCATCACCAATTAAGGCATCTTTGTTTGGTATAAATATATAGCCATCTTCTTTCGCGTTGAAAAAAGATCCATCTTTGCGTTTGAATATGGGGTCATCTTTTTTAATGCCATCCATATGTTTCCATTGTGCAAGGAAAATATCGCCTTCTGCACGGCGTTCAAATGAACCAAAGCGATATTTGTCTGCTGATTTTTGTATAATGGTTGCAGGCGACGGAATAATACCAAGATAATCTAGGGCATTTGTGATGGCTTGATTGGCGATAATCTGGGCATTTTTATCTTTATGATAACCGCACTCTATCGTAACAGCGATTTTGTTATTCTGATTGCCGTAGGCTTCGGTTGAATAATCTTCACCTTGATAGACTTTGTTCCAATCAAAGAAAATATTGTCGACATTTAGGCATTGTGCAAATTCGTAAGCTTCACCACTTTCGTGCTCAACAAATACGAATGCAGGATCGCCTGGTACATGCGTAGAATGAATATCTAAGAGGTAATCACAATCATCAATCAAGTTCATTAATGTTTCTGAGAGAGTAACTTCATAGCCATCTGATGGTGATGGGTTGCCAAATAAGCGGTTCAGATTGATATCTATATAGCGTACATCTTTTTCATACGCCTTGGGGTTACAGATAGAACAGATTGTGAGCGTGCCACGTTCAATGTTAATTTCTTTATTGTTAAGACGTTCCAGCAGTTTTTGTGTCGCAATTGTTCCCGCCTGTTCATCACCATGAATGGCGCCGAAGATCAATAAATGAGGCCCGGGGAGACCGCTTTCAATTTTGTGAACTGTTAAGCCGTTATCGTGATTGATAATTTGCATTGATCAAGCCCTTCATCGTTTTGTTACAATATTTAAACGAGTTTAGCCGATTCTACTTTTCTTTTAGCAAGATATAAGCGTCCTGTATAATGGCCAGTCTGGGAGTTTTTTTCACCTCTAAAGCCTTTGAAGCCCAGGGCAAATATCTCTTTGAGTTGATCTAATTTTGTATCAGGGTCAAGTAAAAGGGGGCCAATAGAAACGCCGTTAAATTCCTTGCGAAAATCACTTTGGTTCAGATCAAGGTGGGCGAAATAAGTAATACTACCATCTTCTGGATCAAAGCCAGCGCCGGTGATAAGCATGTCTTCTTTTAAAAACTGGCTCCAGCTTTTTGGATTCGTTGTGGTGATAAGCGACAGTAAGTGATTACGTCCTAGGTCTGCCGCAACGACTTTCCATGCTTTGATAAGATGGTTCATCAGGTCTTTACCACGATGATCTGGATGCGTCATCACAGATGATAGCGTGCTTATGGTTTCTGGCTTGCCTGGTAAAACCATATCCAACATATCCGCGTCAGAGTTCTTGTCACATGGTAATATGATAACGGCATGGGCTATCAAGGTGTTACTATCATCCTCGATTTTTACGATCATATGGTTTGGTGACTGTAAAACACCAATCCATTCTTCTAATGTGCGTACATGAACAAGGTCTTGATCCTCAGGTAGGGTAGATACGCAAGCCGTTTGGAGGTCAAAATGTTTCTTTGCTTGACGTCTCGTTTTGTTATTGATTGTCATCATTTTCCTCCTTTATTTACTATATTCATTTTATGTTAATTATAGATGCTACGCATTATTATAAAATTCGTCAAGCTTTTATTATGGTTATATGTGTTTGTGGATAAGATCAACTCCTTATAATCAAAAGAAAATATGATAAAAGGCTAGATTTATATTGCTATTTTTAGATGTCATAGGTATATTGCGGTTAGATTTTATGCACAGCTTAATTGTACATAATGTCTGTTGAATACTCTTTATTTAGACGACCCTAAAATTAGTTTTAGATTTCTACACATCGAGTTCTTTCAAGTTTGTTAACCGATGTCATCTATATAGGAGATTTAATTATGGCTACAGGTACAGTAAAATGGTTTAACCCAACTAAGGGTTACGGATTCATCGAACCAGAAGATGGTGGGAAAGATGTTTTTGTTCACGTAAGTGCAGTTGAAAAAGCTGGTCTTTCTGGTCTTAATGAAGGCCAAAAAGTAAGCTACGATATTGAAAATAACCGTGGTAAAGATTCTGCCACAGAACTTAAAGTTGTTGAATAGTAAATATTCGGTAACTGTGACTGTTTTAACAGTCTAAGTAATTATTTAAGAATGCCCCCTTGTTATACCAAACAGGGGGCATCTCTTTGATAAAAGATCGTTAATGGCTCATTTCTTATATTTTTTTAGGGCTTTAGAACGAAGGTAACTTAGTAAAATAATTTATTTAAGTAAGCCCCCTATAATAAAAAAATAGATAAACAAGAAAAGGCTCATGTCTCATGACGTATTTTAGCGACTTTGATCTTCCAGAAGATCTACTACAATCCCTCGAAAAAATTGGCTTCAAAAGCCCTACACCCGTACAAGAAGCATCAATTCCATTGGCGCTTGCTGGTAAGGATATTCTCGGTTCTGCACAAACAGGTACTGGTAAAACTGCCGCATTTGGTATTCCTTTATTAGCAAAACTTTACCGTGGTGAAGCACGATCAGCATTGATCGTCAGCCCAACACGCGAGTTGGCAACACAAATTATGAAAGCGATGCGCGACATGTCGGGCAATAGCCCAAAGGCAAAAACGGCATTGCTTATCGGTGGAGAGCCGATCAATAAACAATTCCACCAGTTAAAGCGTAACCCAACATTATTTGTTGGTACACCTGGGCGTATTAATGATCACTTGAACCGTAAATCTCTTGATTTATCAAAAGTTGATTATTTGGTTTTGGACGAAACTGACCGTATGTTAGATATGGGTTTCTCTGTTCAAATTAACGAAATCCAGAAGCACATGCCAAAAGAAAAGCAAACGCTCCTATTTTCTGCGACATTGCCTGATGACATTGTACGTTTGGCAAATAGTTACCAGAATAATCCAGAGCGTATCGCGATTGGTTCTGTTGGTAATCCAGCAAAGAACGTAACTCAAGAATTTGCACATGTTCAACAGCCGGAAAAATTTCAGGCCTTGGTTAAGCAAATTGATGACCGCACAGGCTCAATTATTGTTTTTGTTAAAACAAAACGCGGCTGTGATCGTATTGCTACTAGCTTGCGTAAAGCAAATTATAGAGCAGAAGCTATCCATGGCGATCTTAATCACCGCAAACGTGAACGCGCTATTCAATCTTTCCGTGAGCAAAATTTCCGCATCTTGGTTGCGACAGATGTTGCTGCGCGTGGTTTGGATGTACCTCACATTGAACATGTGGTTAATTATGATTTACCACAATGTCCTGAAGATTATATTCACCGTATTGGCCGTACGGCCCGCGCCGGTGCAGAAGGTCATGCAATCAGCTTTATTTCAAATGCCGAGCGCCATATTTATGCAGCGATTCAACGCATGTTAGATCCTAATGCGAAGCCAGATAACGACAATCGCCGTAGTGGCGGAAATCGTGGTCGTTCATCAGGCGGTCGCAGTGGCGGCGGAAGAGATCATAGAGGCGGTTCACGTGACTCTTCATCTCGTGGCGGATCATCAAGAGGTGGTTACGGTGCTTCTCGTGATGGCGCACGATCTGGTTCAAGATCAGGTGGTGATTTTAAACGTCGCGAAGGCGGTGAAGGACGTAGTGAGGGGCGCAGTGAGCGCTCAAGTGAATCACGCAGTAACTATAGTCGTAATAATGAAAGCCGCAGTAACAATAATCGCAGTAACAATAATCGCAGTAACGATAATCGTGGTGGCGCAAGACGTGATAACGCATCTCAGGATAGAAACGATAATAGACGTTTTGATAACAAGCCAAAGCGTTCTTACGGTTCTGATAATCGTAATGAAGGTCGCAGTGAAGGCAGAAGTGAAAACCGTTCAGGCGAAACTCGTGGCGGACGTCCATCATATGGCGATCGTCCTAATAGAGACCGCAATGAATCAAGAGGCGGTTCACGCGACGGGGGTTATAAGAAGAGCTATGGTTCACGTGGTGATAATCGCAGTGAAGGCCGTACAGAGCGCAAGCCATATCGTTCAGATGATAATAACAGAAGCGATAATAAAAAGAGCTATGGTGATAAGCCAAAACGTTCTTACGGTTCTGATAATCGCTCTGAGGGCGGATATAAGAAGAAGAGTTTTGGTTCTTCTGACAACCGTTCTAGAAGCGACCGCAATGATCGTTCAGAGCGTTCGGATAGACCGAATAACCGTTCAGAAAATAGTGGTGATGCGTTGAAGTTTAAGCGCAAGCCAAGTGGTGAGGGCCGTTCCTTTAATCGCGATGGCGATAATCGCTCAGGCGGCAAGACGTCACGTCCGCAAAATGGTCCTAAAAAGACTTTTTCTTCTACCTTCAAAAAGAGAAGAGAGCAGGGTTAAGGCAATCGCTAAAGCGAACTTTACTTGATAGTATTTTTACAAAAACCGCGCCATTATATAAATGGCGCGGTTTTTTGCTTTAAATGCTTGACACAAGGGCATAAATCCTAGTAAAAACACTTATTCCTAGGAATGTTGATATTATATGTATCACGCTTATTTAAAAGAAATGGTTTCTTTTCAGATAAGACTACTGGGACAATTAAGTAAAAAAATAAGGATGAAACCTCACAATGGCTCAGAAAAGACCTCAAGCAAAATTTAAATTACACCGTCGTATGGGCGAAAACGTAACTGGTGATCCACGTTCACCTGTTAACTATCGTCCTAACCGTCCTGGACAACACGGTCCTAAAGGTTTTAAAAAACCAACCGTTTATGGTATCCAGTTGATGGCAAAGCAAAAGCTTAAAGGCTATTACGCAAATATCGGCGAAAAGAAATTCCGTAAATACTTTAGAGAAGCTTCTCGTCGTCGTGGTGATACATCACAACTTCTTATTGAATTATTAGAGCGCCGTTTGGATGCTGTTATCTATCGTATGAAATTTGCGGCAACTATGTTTGCTGCCCGTCAGGTTGTAAGCCACGGTCACGTTCTTGTTAATGGCAAGCGTGTGAATATTGGTTCTTACAGTGTTCAAGACGGTGACGTTATTTCAATTCGTGAGAAATCCAAACAAATGCAACCAATTCTTGCCGGTATTGCCCGTCAAGAACGTGATGTTCCTGAATATCTAGAAGCAGATCACAATAAGTGCGAAGGTAAATTCGTGCGTGGTCCTGGTTTGGAAGATGTTCCATACCCAGTAATCATGGAGCCAAACTTGGTTGTCGAATATTACTCTCGTTAATAACGACACGATTAAGAATTTTAAAAGCCCCGCATATAACTGCGGGGCTTTTTGTTATATTATTAATCTCGTGTCCACTTTTTACCAGTGAGGGTGACGATAATGCCATGTAGGGTGTTTACTTCTTGCGGTGTTAGTTCTGCGCGCAATAACATGGCTTTAATGTTCATGATTTGCGTGTCACGCATGTCAGGGCTTTTGAAGAAATTCTTATCATCTAGCATATCTAGCAGATGTTCGAATAGAATCGTCATTCTCTCTTTTGGTGCTTTGTCGCTTTCGACCATTACGGCGTTCTCATTGACTGAGATATAAATGCTGTGACAAACCAATAATACTGCTTGGGATAGGTTCAGCGATGAGAATTCAGGGTTTAATGGCACTGTTATAATGTGATCGGCAAGGCTTAGTTCGCTATTTTCCAATCCTGTGCGTTCACAACCAAACAGGACGCCCGTTTTCGCCAGATTAAAACGTTCAAATTTACGCTCAGCGATAAAGTCATGATCCAGCGTAATACACGGCTTGTTGAGGTCTCGGTCTCTGGCTGTTGTTGCGAACACGGTTTCTAAATCTGCAACTGCTTGTGTAACGCTATCAAAGATCAATGCATTCTCAAGCAAATCTGTTGCACCAGAAGAGGCAGCAATGGCGCGTTCATTTGGCCATCCATCACGCGGTGCAACAATACGCAATTCTGAAAAGTTACAGTTTTTCATCGCGCGCGCGACCTTGCCTATATTTTCGCCCATTTGTGGACGAACCAAGATAATTGCGGCATTTTTTAATAGTTTCATTGGGTTATTGGCCTCTTTAAGAAATAATCGTATTAATTACCCTGTAAATTTGGTATTATTATTTCATAATAATAAAAAATAAAAGAACAGGATTGTGATAGATGCTTTTTATAGCGTAATCACAGCATAAATAAAAGTGCCACAAGCAATAAAAAACACACAAAAAGACACGTCATTAGATGGCGGTTTATCGAAAGAATTTAATATGCTCAGTAAATTTGAGCGTCGTTTATTGCGTATGGGCAGTACCGGCGCGGTGCTATCACATATTGTTGAAGATGAATTAGAGCGCCATCCATGGAAATTATTCTTTTATATGCCAACACCATTTCCTATGCCGCCGCCTGGGCGCATGATTGGCTTTATTACGTTGAATGTTATTTATAATGCCGTTGCACAAACGCCCAAGGCAAAATGGGCGCGTGAATTGGTCAAAGATTCGTTGAAAGCAGATCTAGATCCAAATTATATCAATAAGATGCTAAAGGAAACAAGCAAGGGCGTGCGTGTTAGTAAGAAACAAGTTGGTCAATATCTTTGGAAAACATTTTCTACAGATGTTAAACGCGTGTCATTATATCATTGGAATAAGGTCAAAACCAAGCGTGCTAAATGCAAGGCCGATAGACAAAATAAGCCACGCTAATTGTTATGCTGTTTCACCCATAAGACGTTTCATGGCCTTATTGGAACCGATCAACGGCAGCATATCTCTTAATTCTGGACCATGTTCCATGCCTGTTAAGGCCTTGCGGATAGGCATAAAGAGTGATTTACCTTTACGATCTGTTTTTTCTTTGATAGCGGACAGCCATGTGCCCCACGTATTTTCATCCCAATCACCAGCGGGTAAAAAGTCGGCAATGGTTGCAACGAAATCTTTATCATCGACATCGATTTTTGGTACAACGGTACCGCGTGTAACATCCCACCATTCTTTTACTTCTGACAGGCGTGAAATATTGCGGCGCGCAACAAGCCAAAAATCCTCATCAACATCATTGAGGTCAAGTTCTTTTAAGCGTTCCTCTGCATCAGCAAAAGACATGTCTTGAATAAGCTTTGTATTGAGGCGTTCCAAATCATCATGATCAAAACGCGCCATAGAGCGTCCGAACTTTGAGAAATCAAATCCCTCTATCAATTGGTCAAGAGATGTGAAGGCGTCAATATTGTCCGATGTCCCTAATTTCGCGATAAGGCTGTTAATGGCCATGGGCTCAAAGCCCATTTCGTCGCGCATCTGTTCAACACCAAGTGCGCCAAGGCGTTTAGAAAGCTTGCCTCCGTCTTTGCCAGATAGTAAGGCGTAATGTGCAAATTCAGGCACTTTGGCGCCAATGGCTTCAAACATCTGTACATGGGTTGCTGTGTTGGCAACATGATCTTCACCACGTATAACATGGGTAATTTCAAAATCAATATCATCAATAACAGAACATAAATGATAAAGCGGGCTACCATCTGCGCGAATAAGTACAGGATCTGATAAATCTTTACCGTGAAATTTTACGGATCCACGTACTTTGTCTTCCCATACAATAGGCGTATCTTCTAATTTAAAACGCCAATGCGGCGTGCGTCCTTCGGCCTCATAGATCTTAATATCATCGGTAGAAAGATTTAAGGATTTACGATCATAAATTGGTGGCTTGCCGCGAGAGATCAGTGTTTTACGCATTAGCGCCAATTCTTCTTCTGTCTCATAACAAGGGTATAGGCGACCTGCGGTCTTAAGCTCTTCAATAACGGCATTATAACGATCCCAGCGTTCGCTCTGGCGCGCAAAGCTGTCCCATGTGAGGCCTAGCCATTTAAGGTCTGTTTGTAGGGCGTCGACATATTCTTCTTTTGATCGTTCAAGATCTGTGTCGTCAATGCGCAAGAAAAAATGACCTTCATTTTTACGGACAAAGAGCCATGTCACAAGAGCGGCACGAAGATTACCAACGTGAATTTTTCCAGTTGGTGAAGGGGCAAAACGAGATTTTACAGTCATAATTATATCCAATTATTTTTAAATGTTACTTTAAAATAAATACGCTAATACACCCTTAAATGCACGCATTTATTGCCTAAAAAATATTGTGGGTTATTGATTTGATGTGATTGCCGATAAAAACCCATTAGTTATTGGATAGCGGCGTTCTCTACCAAAGGCTTTATCCGTTAACTTGGTTCCGGGGGCTGCTTGACGGCGTTTATATTCGGCGCGGTCTAATAATTTCCAAACATCCAAAATGGTTTTCTTCTCAAATCCTTGTGCGATTAAATCATCCAATGATAATTCATGCTCAATCAAACCACGTAATATCCCATCAAGAATGGGATAGGGCGGTAATGAATCTTCGTCTTTTTGATCAGGGCGCAATTCGGCACTGGGGGGTTTGTCAATTATATTTTGTGGAATAACACTTAAGTTGTCGCACAAGAAGAGATCATTTTTATTTTTATTGCGCCATTCACACAGTTTAAAAGCGGTTGTTTTGTAAACATCTTTGATCGCCGCAAAGCCACCACACATATCCCCATAAAGGGTTGCATAGCCAACCGCATATTCTGATTTATTGCCCGTGGTTAAAACCATCCATCCCGTTTGATTGGAAATCGCCATTAATATTAATCCGCGCGCGCGGGATTGAATATTTTCTTGGGCAACGCCTGGATTTTTTTTATCTAAGACGAAATCAAGACTAGTTTCAAAAGACGCCATGGCTGGTTCAATTGAAATACTCTCATAGGCTACGTCTAATGCCTCGGCGCATTCTTTTGCATCATCGAGGCTTGATTCTGATGTATAAGGTGATGGCATCATATAGGCTTTGACACGCTCAGAGCCAAGCGCATCAGCAGCAATAGCGGCGCATAGCGCACTATCTAATCCACCTGATAATCCCAAAATAACGCCTGAAAAACCATTCTTGTTTACATAGTCGCGCACACCCAGAACAAGCGCACCATAAAGGCTTTCTAAATAGGCATCGCTTTCCTTGTCCACGATGTTTCGGGCACGGCTAATTTCATCCGATGTATCATCTTTATTGGTGCAATACCATGTGCCACTATCAGCTCTTTGCCAATCAGATATGAATAAAGATTCTTGGAAGGCGGGTAGTTGAATAATTTTTTCGCCATCACCGTTAAGGATGAATGAATGTCCATCAAAAACTAAATCATCCTGTCCACCAATCTGATTTAAATAAATCAGGGGCAGGCCTGTTTCAGTAACGCGCTCTTGGGTGATTTTTTCACGCTTCCCTAATTTTATCGTCTCATAGGGGCTGGCGTTCGGGGAAATAATGATATCGGCGCCTTTATTGGCGTAATGTTTTGCGCCGTCTGCATGCCAAATATCTTCACAAATCTGTGGACCGATTTTTAACCCTTTAAACTCAAAAATATCACCATAGACGCCGCGATCAAAAACACGTACTTCGTCAAAGACACCTTCATTGGGGAGGTGATGTTTGAAATATGCGCCTATCGTTTTTCCTTGGTGGAATAGAATGAGGCTATTGTAGCGCTTTTGGCCTTGTGTATCTTTGTTAATACATAGGGGTGCCGTCATCACCACACCAATATCGAGTTCGGCAGTTTTGGTAATAAGCGCATCAAGCTCTGTTTCAATTAAGTCAAGAAAAGCTGGCTTTAAGACTAAATCTTCTGCTGGATATCCAGATAAAAAACATTCAGGAAATACAATAAGATCTGCACCTTTATTAAAGCTATCTGTAATGGCTTTAAAGGCTTTTTCAGCGTTCTTTATAACCGCGCCAACCGTCGGGTTTAGCTGTGCCAAGGCGATTTTAAGATGCGTATTATGAGAGGAATCGGTCATGCATTAATTATGCCTTATTCGCACTCACGATGTCATCTTTATTGCGCTGTTGGCGTACGGTATTTAATTCATTCGCAATCATAAAGGCCAACTCAATGGATTGATCGGCATTCAGGCGTGGATCACAATGAGTGCGGTAACGATTTTGTAAATCATCATCCGTTAAATTATATAGACCGCCCGTACATTCGGTGACATCTTGACCTGTCATTTCTAAATGCACACCGCCAGCAACCGTGCCTTCGGCTTTATGAATTTCAAAGAATTGTTTAACCTCTCCAATGATATTATCAAACGGGCGTGTTTTATACCCCGTTGCTGCTTTAATTGTGTTGCCGTGCATCGGGTCTGTTGACCAAATAACGTTGCGTCCCTCCGCTTTCACGCGTTGTAATAATTTTGGGAAGTGATCGTAAATTTTATCTTTACCCATACGCGCTATCAAGGTTAAGCGACCTGCTTCGTTTTCAGGATTTAAACGATCAATTAAACGAATAAGATCATCGTGATCTAGGCTAGGGCCACATTTCATCCCAAGGGGGTTATTTACACCGCTTAAAAATTCAACATGGGCGCCGTCTAATTGACGCGTGCGGTCACCAATCCATAGGAAATGACCAGAGCAATCATACCAATCACCCGTGGTGCTGTCGATGCGGGTCATGGATTCTTCGTAGGGTAACAATAATGCCTCGTGCGATGTATAAAATGATGTTTCACGCAATGGTTCAACAGTTTCACCATTAATCCCACATGCCGCCATGAATTGCATGGCGTCAAAAATACGGTTTGCCATATCTTCATATTGACTGGATTGTTCACTGCGTTGAACAAAACCTAAATTCCATTGATGGACACGGTTTAAGTCTGCATATCCACCCTTAGAAAACGCACGCAGTAAGTTTAGTGTTGCCGCGGATTGGTTATAGGCCTTTATCATGCGTTGTGGATCGGGTGTCCGGGATTCTTTTGTAAAGGCAGAGCCGTTAATGATATCACCTTTATAACTGGGCAATGTTACGCCGTCTTTGGTTTCGTCTGAATTGGAGCGCGGTTTTGCGAATTGTCCAGCTACACGGCCTAATTTAACAACGGGTAAACCGCCAGCATAAGTCATCGTAACCGCCATTTGTAACAGAACGCGGAACGTATCACGAATATTGTTTGAGCTAAATTCTTTAAAACTTTCGGCACAATCACCGCCTTGTAATAAAAATGCTTTACCCGAAGCAACATTGGCTAGCTGTTTTTTCAAACTACGCGCTTCACCAGCAAAGACGAGAGGCGGATAGTTTTTAAGTGTATCAATAACGCCCTCTAGCTCTGCTTGATCGCCATAGCTGGGGAGTTGTTTTGCGGGTTTGTCTTTCCAGCTTGTTAATGACCAGTTTTTATTATTTTGCATGATGGCTCTTTCTTATCTTTTTTAAGCTAGTTTTTTGGTGGCACAAAACGTGATGGTGTGCGCATTGTTACAAATTCTTCGGCAGCACAGGGGTGTAGCGCCATCGTACGATCAAAGTCTGATTTTGTGGCACCCATTGTCATCACAATTGCTGCCATTTGAATAATTTCAGGTGAATCAAATCCTAGCATATGACAGCCAAGAACTTTGTCTGTTTTGCTATCAACAATTAACTTCATGTAAGTACGTTCATCACGCCCTGGTAAGATATGTGTCATCGGTCGAAAGGCTGAGTCAAAGATGGTTAGGTCATGACCTTTATTGAGTGCGTCTTGTTCTGATAAACCAACCGATGTCATTGGTGGTGTTGTGAATACCGCACTGGATATATTCTCATAGGACATCTCGAAGTCTGTTTCTTTGAACAGATAATCAGCCAAGAAATGACCTTCTTGAATGGCAACGGGGGTAAGGGCAACACGGTCAATCACATCACCAACAGCAAAGATATGATCTTTATTCGTTTGGAATTTATCATTAACCGGGATTGCGCCTTTATCAGTCATTTCAATGCCCGCCTTGTCCAAACCGAGTGTCTTCGTGTTCGGCGCCCGGCCCGTGGCAAATAACACATGGCTGAATTCTTCCGATTTACCAGACTCTAATGTGCTATGAATCATACCATCATCATTTTTAGACAGAGACGATACATTGTCATTAAAGACAAGATTAATGCCACGTGTAGACATTGTGTCGCGCAGACGCGTACGCAGGTCATCATCAAAACCACGTAGGAATAAGTCACCACGATACATCAGCGTTACATCACAAGGATTTCCATCTGTCGACATACCGTTTAGAATAGACGCAAATTCAAGGCCTATATAACCGCCACCAACAATCAATATTTTACGGGGTAACGCGGGCAGGTAAAATAAATCATCTGAGGTTATCGCATGCTCTTCTGCACCAGCAATGTCTGGTTTTGTCGGCAGACCACCAACGGCAATTAATATTTTATCGGCAGTTATAACTTTATCACCAACGGCAATTGTATGATCATCAATAAAGGCGGCGTAATCATCAAAGGCATCAATATCACTATTTTGTAAGAGTGTTTTATAGATACCATTTAAACGATCAATTTCTTGATCCTTATTGCGAATAAGGTCGGACCAACTAAATTTGGGGGCGTTATCAAATGACCAGCCAAAGCCTTTGGCATTACTCAAATGGTCGCTATAGATTGAGGCATAGCTGAGGAGTTTTTTAGGTACGCAACCAACATTTACGCATGTGCCGCCGTAAAAACGGCCTTCTGCGATACCTACTTTTGCGCCATTTTTTGCAGCTATACGTGCCGAACGCACACCACCAGAACCAGCACCAATAACAAAATAATCGTAATCAAAATTGTGTTCTTTAGTGCTCATGTTCTTTTCTCTTTCTTATTTATTATTTCTTTTTACTCTTCTTGGGCCAACGGCGATGTAGCCAGAGCCATTGTTTTGGGTCATCAATGATCCAGCGCTCTAACGTTTGGTTGACCTGTAGCATCGCGGCCTCAATGTCTTTTTGAATTTCGCCTGTTTGTATAAATTGCATAGGCTTCTCAAAAATAACGTCAAAATTCGCGCCCTTTGTACGTCTGCCATAACAAGGTAGCACAATCGCATTATATTTAAAGGCAAGTTGTCCCACGGACGTAATCGTCATTGCCATTTTACCAAAGAAGGGCACAGGAATACCTTCGTTCATTTTTTGGTCAACCAGCATCCCGATAGGGTGGCCTTCGCGAATAAGTTTTACGATGCCGCGTGCTCCTTGTGTCCCTTTTGGTAGTTGAGTTTCTGTTCCTTTACTGCGTGCTTTTTGGATAAGCGTATCAGCGTAGGGGTTATTCGGCTTACGATAGACGAGGGCGAGTGTTTCTTTGTTATTATCTTTAAGGCGCTTATTAACGACAAAAGGCATAATCTCCCAATTGCCGAAATGTCCCGTTAAGAAAATAATAGGACGCTCTGTTTGGTTTATGACCTCTGTAAGGTTTTCTTCACCATGTAGGGTTATGCGTCCTTTTTTTTCTAGTTTTTGAAGGTGTGGATATTCGCCAAAGATACGGCCTAAATTATCCCATGTTGCGATTGATGTCGTTTTATAAAAAAGCTCATTCTTATCTGGAAATGCGATTTTTAAATGATTAATGACGCGTTTGTTAACGCCACCTAAGCGACCAAATGATCGTCCTATCAATCCGCTTATTGATGATGCCCATGTAATGGGCATGACTTTAAAGAGATAAAAAAATATGTATAAAAATACCGCTTCAACACGATATTTGAATAACTTATGTTTTAGATGGTCTGGAATATCGGGCATTATTTTTCTAGAATAGGCGCTAAAACATCGCTCAGTGTTTTTTGATTTTCAAATGATAATGTAACGTCAACCACAACAATGTCGCTGTTTAATTCTTCTGGGATACGCACAAAATCTTTGCGTGTTGTGACTGGGATTGCTTGTTTCTTTTTTGCAGCACTTAAAATTGTATCAACATCAAGAGATCGGTAATTATAATGATCCGGGAAGTCATCAAAATCGACAATATCAGCACCCATTTCAATGAGCGTACGCAAGAATTTTTCAGGACGGCCAAGGCCAGCAAAAGCATAAACGCGCGCACCTTGAATGGTGTTTTCTGTTGGTACAAACAAGGCATCAATAACAGGGATATTAATATCGGTTTTAGAACCTGTTAAATCTTCATTGATCATGATCACGGCATCGGCACGTGATAACCCATCTTTGATTGGTTCGCGTAAGGGCCCCGCAGGAATAAGATGACGATTGCCAAAACCAACCAAGCCATCAACGACAACGAGATTAAGCGTTTTGATAAGGTCGTTATTCTGATGGCCATCGTCCATGAGGATGACATCAGCGCCTTTTTTTGTGGCGGCATAAGCACTTTTACGTCGGTCTTTACCAACCCAAACATCAAAACCAGCCTTTGCCATCATAAAAGGCTCATCGCCAACGGTGAAGGCATCATGGATCGTGGCATCAACCTTGGTCAGTTTTTTGGCTGTTCCACCATAACCACGCGAAATAATATGTGGGTTTTTACCTTTGGATTTAAGATATTCAGCAATGGCAATAACCGTTGGTGTTTTGCCAGAACCACCGGCCACAATATTGCCAACACAGATAACGGGTGCTTTTGGTTTATAGGGACTTTTTCGCTTTGCGAGTTCTTTTGCAAAGAAATAATACACATAAGACAAAGGCGTTAATAGCTTGGTGAATAACCAATCTCTAAAACGTTCTTCAACATACCAAAATTTAGGTGTACGCATAATCGTCTCTATCTGTTTATCTATTATTTTTTGATGTATTTCTTAATGGCTTTGAGTGTTTTGTTAAGCACGTTTGCGTTACCCATGACATAGTCATAGCCATTACGTTTCATTGTATCTGTTTTTGACTGATTCAAAAGCAATAATTTGATATTTTCTGCTAGATCATTTTCATTGTGAACCTGAATGGCGGCCTCTTTATCAATGAGGTCTAAGCAAATATCTTCAATATTGAAAATTGAAGGGCCAAAAAGAAGCGCTGATTTTTTTTGTGCGGGTTCAATGACATTGTGGCAGCCAAGATTAACAAAAGAGCCACCAACCATAATAATATCACTTAAATCATAAAATAAACCAAGTTCACCAAAGCTGTCAGCGATATAAAAATCGGTCTCATTCGTTATAAGTTCGCCATCAGATCTGTAGGCCGTCTTAAAAGGATGCTCGATCAGAATGTTACGGTATTGATCTTTCTTTTCGGGGTGGCGCGGTATGATAATGCTCAATATATCAGGAAATTCTGCTTTGAGTTTTTCATGGACTTTAAGAGCAATTTTAAACTCTTCAGGATGACAGGAAGCATAGCACCAAAATTTACGATTACCGATTTGCTTCAGGATAATGTTAAGGTCTTTTTTATTTGATTTTAAAATCGGGCTCGAGAATTTTAAATTACCACTCAAGAAAATTGTTTCCGAATTTGCACCCAGATCAATTAATTTCAAACGATCTGTCTCTTTTTGAACGTGAATTTCTTTAAACACCGAAATAAAACTTTTGAATAAAGCTTTAAGGCCTTTCCATTTTTTAAATGACTTGGGTGACATACGTCCATTAATCAATAACTGCGGTATTTTATAAGATTTCGCCTGCATAATCATATTTGGCCAAAAATCTGATTCTGACCATAAGATAAGATCAGGTTTCCAATGACGTAAGAAACGATCCACCCATATAGGATGGTCGAGAGGAAGGAAATGATGGAAAACGCGTTCCCCATGTTCTTTTTCAGCCAACTGTTTTCTTAAGATTTCAGCAGATGATCTGGTGCCGCTTGTAATCATAATGACGATTTCAGGATAGTCTTTTAGGAGTGTATTTATAACGGGGCGTAGAGCTTGAGTTTCACCAATGCTAGCACCGTGTATCATCACCAAAAAAGCGTTGGGTCGTTGGGCTTTTGAGAGGCCTTTTTTTTCTGGAATGCGCGCACTTATTTCTTTGCCGCGCATGTCTCTGATTTTTAGAATGACTGTGAAGACAGGCCATAGCAAAAAGCTTAGAAAATAATAAAGGGAATATAAAATATTCATAAATTGGTTTCTTCATAAGTGAAAACGATATTGATCAAGAAGATAAACCCCTTTATCTTAAAATTCAAATATTACCTCTATTATCCTTTTTCATTTTATGGTTTTTATGTCCCGCAAGTCTACACATGGTTATGGTTTTTATACGGCCTCTACAATGCAAGAGGGCCTGTTGGGTACTGCGCGCCATGCAATAGATGAATCGTTAAAGAATAACCATGTGCCCCATGTGGTCGATATTGGTGCAGGACAAGGACATCAGGCCTTGCGTATGGCGCAGGCCGGCGCTTTTGTTACAATGGCCGATATTTATGATGCACGTACGGGTAAAAATGATATCGATATCGCCGATATGATTGCACAAGACAAGATGGATATGCTTTGTAAAGATTGGCATGACTTATCATTGGCTGATTTTAAGCGCCCCATTGATATTCTTTATTCCCAAAGATCTCTTAGTTATGTCTCTTATCAAGATGTAATTGATCTATTTACGCTCTTAAAGAAAAAAATGAATAACGGAATTGATGGCTCGGCTTATATCTTTGCGGCGTTTAATGGTATTGATAGTTTTTATGGGATGACGCATCCTTTGCGTGACGAAGATATTTCAAAAAGACATGGGTTTGTTTCTGACCGCGTAAAAGAAAAGATGTTCGTTACATCTAAAATGACCGTGTATAGCGAAGATGACGTTAAAATACTAATGACTGATGTCTTGGGTTTTTATGATATCCGTATCTATGTTACCCGTTTTGACAATATTCAAGTGTCAGCGCGATATAAGGCTTTGTAATTGATATTTGCTATTCAAAATAAAAACCCCTAATCTTTTTTTATCCACTTTATAAAAACCTAGCAGGGGGGCATAGCAGTGTCAAAAACAGTTCCATCTATTACAGCAGAAAATTTTCAAGAGCTTTATGACGAATCAATTGCGTCACCAGAAACATTTTGGGACAAGGTTGGTCAACGCCTAGAATGGATAAAGCCTTACAGCAAAGTCAAAAATACCAGTTTTGAAGGTGAGATTGATATTAAATGGTATGAAGATGGTGTTTTGAACGCCAGTGTGAATTGCCTTGATCGTCATTTGGCAACACGCGGTGATAAAACCGCTTTTATCTTTGAAGGTGATGATCCTTCGGACAGCTATCATCTGTCTTATAAACAAGTCCATGAGCAAGTATGTCGCATGGCCAATGTCATGCGCAAATACGGCGTTAAAAAGGGAGACCGTGTAACAATTTATATGCCGATGGTTGTTGAGGCTGCCTCCGCTATGTTGGCTTGTGCGCGTATTGGCGCTGTGCATTCGGTTGTTTTTGGCGGGTTCTCATCAAATGCCTTACGTGATCGTATTCTCGATTGCGATTCAGATTTTGTTATTACTGCGAATGAAGGTTTACGTGGGGGGAAGCGTGTACCATTAAAGGTAAATGTTGATGTTGCTTTAAAAGACTGCCCCGATGTCCGCCATGTATTGGTTTTGCAAAAAACAGATGCGGATAGCCAAATGGTGGAGGGACGTGACCTAGATATGGTCACGGAAATGAACAACGCCGAACCAACATGTATTCCAGAACCAATGAATGCCGAAGACCCTCTCTTTATTCTTTATACGTCAGGCTCAACGGGGCAACCAAAGGGCGTAATGCATACAACCGCGGGCTACATGACCTATGCGAGCTTTACGCATGAGGTAATCTTTAATTTAAAAGAAGACGATGTCTATTGGTGTACAGCCGATGTTGGTTGGATTACAGGACATTCTTATATTGTCTATGGGCCTTTGGCAAATGGCGCAACATCGTTAGTTTTCGAAGGAATTCCAACCTACCCAGATTACTCACGCTTTTGGAACGTTGTTGATAAACATAAAGTAACGTTATTTTATACCGCGCCAACGGCGATTAGAGCCTTAATGCGTGCAGGCGATGAGTTCGTAACAAAAACAGATCGCAGTTCTTTACGTCTTTTGGGGTCGGTTGGTGAGCCAATTAATCCAGAAGCGTGGCATTGGTATAATGAAGTTGTGGGTGAGAATAAATGCCAAATTGTCGATACGTTCTGGCAGACAGAAACGGGTGGGATAATTATTTCCCCCATCGTTGATATTCACGAACAAAAAGCAGGTTGGGCAACAAAGCCTTTCTTTGGGATTGAAGCCGCGTTGGTTGATAATGAGGGTAATGAACTTAATAATGTGAATGATGAAATTATCCAAGGTAACTTGATCGTAAAGGGCAGTTGGCCAGGTCAAATGCGGACAGTTTATAAAGATCATGAACGTTTTAAACAAACATATTTTTCAACCTTTAAGGGCACATATTTTACCAGTGATGGTGCGCGCCGTGACGCACAGGGTAATTATCAAATCACAGGCCGTGTTGATGATGTGATTAATGTTTCTGGTCATCGCTTTGGTACGGCAGAAATCGAAAGCGCGCTAGTTGCTCATAGCACAGTTGCTGAGGCCGCCGTGGTTGGCTTTCCTCACGATCTGACGGGGCAGGGTATCTATGCTTATGTCACGCTAAAGGCTGGCGTTAACAAGGATGACGATTTAAAAACAACCCTGATTAAACAAGTGCGTAATGAGATTGGTCCAATTGCCAAAATTGAGATCGTTCAATGGGCGGATGGTTTGCCAAAAACAAGATCAGGTAAAATTATGCGCCGTATCTTGCGCAAAATCGCCGCGAACGAATTCGAAAATCTAGGAGATACATCAACACTCGCCGATCCATCAATCGTTGAGACATTAATCCAGAACAGATAAGAATTTCTATTAAAAAAATAAAGAAAAGCGCTTCTATTATAAATAGGGGTGCTTCTTTTTATGAGCTATAGAGGCGTGGGCCACCGTGTTTTTTCAATTTTTCTTCTCTTGCTACAGTCTCTAAAATTTCTGCTCTCAAAGAATTTAAGTTTAGTTTTTCAATAAGCTCAGATGAACTATGGTGTAGTATGACACTTTGGGTTTGTGTATCCACGCGGACATTTGGTTTTGTAACGCCAAAGGCTTTTTTTAGGGCTTGGCTAAATGATATAAGCTCATTCGTAAAGTCTTCTTCGCTTGTGACAATGAACGTAACCGTATCGACATCTTGTTTAACCGATACCTTAGATTTTTGGAGGTCGGAACGTTGATTGTTCATTGTTTCAAAAAAGATGTCGGTTAAGGCAACATTGTTTTCTTGCTGATGTTTTTCTTTAAGGACGCGCAAATCGTTAGGGGTCATTTTCGTTTTCATTTTTTCTCCTGTTTATATTTTGATAAGCGTACAGTAACATAGTCCTTAAATTATGTCAATTTTAGGGGGGGGTCTAAAAAAGCACCCAAGAATTTAATCAAGGGTGCTTTTGGTAATATTACAGTTATTTGATTCTTATTTGATTGGTGAAAGTAATTCTGGTGCTGTTACCAACTGGCGCACGCCATGTGACTTTGTTTCATTAAAGGCGTTACCTTTTTCAGCCCATGCATGCAATGTAGAAATATCTAGTTTTGCACATTGTGGACGGACACTCCATGTAACGTTAAGTGGTGAACATGTACTTTGGTTGTAAGATGGCCCAGTTGTTGAGCCACGGAACACAATGGGTGTACCCATGTCACCAGGAACAGCGTCTGCTTGATGGAAGCCATTACGAACGGCACCACTGTAATCATAATCATTAAAGTTTAGCGCGCTGCTGTCATTAACAAGAAGGAATGTTTGTGCTTCTACACGCAAGAGAGGGTTTGTACATTCGTCTGAAAGACATGAACCAAGACCTTCGCCAGGTTTAATATCACATGATGTGTGAACCCAGTGAACTTCGATCGTGTCGCCAGGCTTAACGCCTTTAAAAGCACCGTCACCATTTGTTGGGTCAACAAGCTGTGCTTCTGTTAAAGACGATGTTTCGTTGCATGCGTAACCACCGCTATCTGTATCATTAACAAAAATACTAAAGTCAGGGCCTTTATGTTCGGCATTTGTATGTGTATGGATGTTACATAAATTCATTTGCGTATAAGCCGGTGCCATAGGGAAATCAAAAGCATTTGTGCCCTCGACATTTGATATGTCACGCGGTGTTTGTGGTCCCATATCTAGGCAGAGTTCACCGCCTTCAGGGGCCTTGTGACCATGATCTTCGGCATGTGAAACCAGCGGCGTTAACGTTAGGCAAAGTGCTATGACAGCAATTTTTAAAAAGTTCATTTTCGTCTCCAATTTTTAAAATGTGAATAGGTTGATAAATATAGACACCCTTAATTTAGGGTGTTTTGTAAGAAATACAAATAAAATAAGCAAGGGGGAGAAGATGGTAGCGGTGGGGTGATTTGAACACCCGACACATGGATTATGATTCCACTGCTCTAACCCCTGAGCTACACCGCCACACGATAAAGGGGTCTTACCTCGATTGGCAAGACAATATAGGTTTTACGCCGATCAATGAAATCTGTCAAGATAGTAATTGGTATAGATCCAAAAAAGTCTTATGGTTTAGGCATGATTAAGAAGAATGATATTCAAGATTTAGTATTAAAAGATTTCCGACTGTTGAGCATGGCGGACGGAGATAGTGTTTTTGCATTTGCACAAACGAACTGGTTATCAGCATTCTTAGCACAGGGCAATGTGTCACCCAAGCAAGCACGTTTATATTTTAACGCCATAATAGCGCAGAACGTAGAGGTTGGTATCTTTGCAAAACCTCGCTTTAGTTTAGAGCATCGTGCCTGTGGTATACAGCGTGAATATGCGCGTCATTTTGGTGTGTTGACCGATGCCGTTTACGGTCTTATTTATGCCCAAAAGCCAAAACAGTTTCTATTGCAACGCCGCAGCGATGATGGGTTGTGGGATTTTAGCTTTAGTGGTGCTCATTGTTGGTATAATCAAGACACGTTACAAACATTAGAAGATAGTTTGTATCAAGAAGCGCAAGAGGAAGTCGGGATTAATGTTCGTGATCTTTCGGTTGCGGAAATCATTGATCTGCCAAAGGTGGCGACAGTCATTCTTGATAGCGATACAGTTAGTTATGAGGTACATCATCGCCGTATTATCACCGTGGACGATGCGACATTACAACAAGCAACGACAGACGGCGAGGCTTTGACATCGAAATGGTTCGATGTTGAAGCACTTCTGTCATTAGCGCATAACGGGCTGATTACACCAAAAGTACAATATTTATTACTGACTGCGATCAGTGAGGTTTGCCTTATAGATAAAACGCGTTTTATAGCGGTTAACCAGAAACAATTTGATTATTACCATCACGGTGAAAAGACAGATTTTCAATCTTACGGTACGTTAGAAGATATTCTTTTTAAGGCGCAGGGCTAAGGGGCTTTTTTGTCCGTTTTTTCTCTAGCTCTTTAAATGTGCCTTTGGTAAAAAAGTTTGCAGCTTGATCGATGGGGTCGCGGTCGCTTTCCATTTCAATGTGATCTAAATTATTAATGACAATATGCTCTTTCATGCCGTCTAAATATGTTTCAGACAGTGCAATTGTGCCATCGTTCATTTCAAAATCATTGTCTTGCGCAACTAACCAACTTGGTAGCCAGCCATATCGACGTTCACCCAGCTGTTCGCCAATTTCAATGGCGGCGATGATACCTAATTCTAATGTCTTGGATGGAAAATGATCTTTTAGGTGTTCTTTAATATGGTCTGGGCGTGTATCAATGGCGGATTGCCCGCGTGTTAAGCGCGTTAATGACCACATAATGGGATGTTTTGTCATTTTTGTGGCAAAGCGACTGCCCTGATTTGGCGTACCTAGCATGACTACGCGCCCCCAGTTCTTTAAGCGCTTTTCTAAGCCTAGTTCCAGCATTTTGCGGACAACCAAACCACCGCGTGAAACGCCCATAAGGTGAACTTTGTCAAATGTATCTAATGTTGATTTCATCTGTTCAATTGATGACATGCATGTCTTTGCGGATTGATCAAATGTTTCAAAGGTATTGGCATGTCCAATGACTGCGACATAAAATCCGTGTTCTTTATTAAGATGTTCCGCCATAATGCGCAGATGCTCTTCTGTGCGCCCTAAGCCTTTGAATAAAAGAATCGCTTCTTTCTCTGCACCTGTTCCAATAAGAATATTTTTACGTTTGACTAAATGATGTAGCATGGTTTGTTAGCCTCTCTGATAGATGATCGATATCAGAAGAATCAATCGCCTGCGTTTTTTATTATGTTTACACAATAAAAGGCGCAACAAATGATTGCAAGGAATGATTATTTGATATGAAAGTTATCTTTAGGCGCTTTGTGCTATCGTTGTTTCTGTGGAGGTTTCTGCGGGCGTTCCTATATACTTTTCTTCGAATTGAGATCCGTTGATCCAGCCGCCACCAAGAACGCGGTTGTCTTTATAAATAACGCAGGCTTGACCACGAGCAATGCCATGTTGGGGTTTGCTTAAGATAACGGATAAATCACCCTGATTATTTTTTGAAACGATCGCATCTTGTGGTTGGCTGACAGATCTAATTTTGACCTTACATGTTAACCCGTCATCTGGAATATCTTCGCCAATCCAATTGGTCTCAGACATGGTGACGATATTACGCGCAAGCGCACTTTGCGGGCCAACTATTACGGTGTTATTGTCCGCATCAACGGCAATCACATAAAGCGGATCGCTGGTTGTGCCTTTACCATCATAGCCACCACCAATGCCAATACCGCGGCGTTGACCGATTGTATAGTGAACGATGCCTTTATGACGACCGAGTTTGCGGCCATCCATATGAATGATGTCGCCCTCTTTAATCGCGCCAGGGCGTAATTTTTCAACAACATCGGCATATTTACCTTGAGGGACGAAACAAATATCTTGGCTGTCTGGTTTGTCGGCTGTCTCTAATTTATATTTGAACGCCAATTCGCGTGTCTCATCCTTGGTGTTACCGCCCAATGGGAAGCGTACATAATCAAGTTGATCTTGTGTTGTAGCGAATAAAAAATAGCTTTGATCTTTGCCGTCATCAATGGCGCGGTGTAGTTCGGATTTGCCTGTTTCTTTATTAACTTTGCGTTGAATGTAGTGACCTGTTGCAAGCGCATCACCGCCAAGGCTTTTTGCCGTTTCAAGCAAGTCTTTAAACTTAACGGTTTGGTTGCAACGCACACATGGGATAGGTGTCTCGCCGCGTAAATAACTATCGGCAAAATCATTCATGACACCGTCATGGAACTTGCTCTCATAATTTAAAACATAATGGGGAATATCAATCATCTCGGCGACGCGTTTTGCGTCATAGATATCTTGGCCAGCACAACACGCACCTTTTTTCTTAATGGCTTCACCGTGATCATAAAGCTGTAGCGTAATTCCAACGACATCATAACCTTGGTCTTTGAGTAAAGCCGCTGTAACTGAGGAGTCAACACCGCCAGACATCGCAACAATAATGCGCGTTTCTTTGGGGGCTTTGGCAAAGCCCATCGAATTCAGTTCGGTGTTATTATCTATGTTTTTTGGCATAATAGGGTTTATAGCGAATATAGGCGTTAAAAAGCAAGCTTTTTCGGTGTTTACGCAGTAAGTGGTTAGGCAAAAGTCGGTAGGTAAACCTTAATGCCATCAAGATCGTCGCTCATGATTATTTGACAGCCCAGACGTGATGTTGGCTTCAGATTAAAGGCTAGATCCAGCATGTCTTCTTCGTCTTCGCTGATCTCTTCTGTTTCATTCAGTTTATCGTACCATGGCTCTTCGACGACAACGTGACAGGTTGCACAGGCGAGGGAACCGCCGCATGCGCCTTCAATATCGATCATGAATTTATGAGCGGCTTCCATCACTGATAAGCCATTAGGCGCATCAAATTCTTCTTCACCTTTGTCTGTTACGAAAATAATTTTAGGCATTTAAAAATCTCTTTTATTTTTAAGCTTGTTTTCTATTGGGTAAGTTAATCTCAATCATTTTATCAAAGACCTCTATTATATGATCAATGTCTTCTGGTTTTGTATCCCATCCCATCGAAATACGCATCGATGATTTGGCAAGCTCACCATCAATACCCATTGCGTTTAGCACATGAGAGGGTTTGAATGAACCGCTAGAGCACGCAGAGCCACTGGACACAGCAATACCATTTAAATCCATGAACATAAGCATAGTTTCGGCGCCAATGCCGGGGACAACAATGTTAACCGTGTTTGTTGCGCGCGGTGCATCCTCGCCTGTGATAATAACCCCTATATTCAAGTCTTTGAGATAGTTTTCTAAACGCGTTTGTAAAGGCTTTAGCGTTTCATTGTAAAGCTCTCTATCTTGTTCTGCATGCACGCAGGCGGTACCAAGTCCAACAATACCCGCAACGTTTTCTGTACCTGCGCGACGTTTCTTTTCTTGGCTTCCGCCCTTTATAAACGGATCAAAAGGACGAAGATCGGCGGCTATTAATGCGCCAACACCTAAGGGCCCTCCCATTTTATGGGCTGAAATAGTTAAAAAATCACAGCCCCACTCAACATAATCAATCTTCACGCGTCCGCCAGCCTGAACCGCATCACAATGCAGGAGGCCACCATTCATATGAACAATTTTAGCGATTTCAGCTATGGGCTGTATAACACCAGTCTCGCTGTTAATAGCATGAACACAGACAAGTGCGGGAGCAGGGTTGTTTTTTAATGCGTTTTCAAGCGCATCCAATTTAACCAATCCATTTTCATGAATAGGTAAGGGCGTGTAATCATCACGAATCCGTAAAGTTGAGGGATGATCGCTGGCGCAGATAATAATCGAATTCACATGCTCATCTAAACCAACTAAAATTGTATTATTAGCCTCGGTAGCAGACCCCGTTAGAATAACGTTGCTGGCGCGTGCATTAACGAATTGTGCAACATTTTCACGCGCATCCTCGATATGTTTGCGAGCAATCCGTCCAAAGCCGTGCACAGAAGATGGATTTCCATGAATATCCATCGCCGCAATCATTGCTTGTTTCACGGGCTCTTTAATTGGCGTCGTTGCATTATAATCAAGATATGTTTTTCTGTTTTTTGTCATGGCAAAGATAATATAGCGGCTTGTTTGGATAGTAAATAGTTTTTCGTGATCATAGGGCGATGACTCTGAGGGGTTATTATTTGACATAATGCATAAAATAGGCTATAATGTGCCTCATAATCAACAGTGTTTTCTAGTAATGAAATAAGCGGATCGAAACCAGATGTATGATACTAAAAAATTAGAAAAGACCCGATCCGACTATGCATCGGCGCTTGCACACCATTTTGCAAAAGGGGAGAACTATCATCGCGGGCTTTTTATTGATTCAGTAAGTGACGGTACTTTACGCCCTAAATCATCTCGGTTAATTGGTTCAGCAGAATTTCTTAGGGACCCAAAAGATATGCCGATTTCTGTTATGGAGGGGGCAACGCAAACCTTTAATGAGGTCGCCGATTATATCTTCTGGAATGTCATGTTCCATGATCCAACGATGAGGGGTGTGGTTCATGCAAATGATACAGACCCAAACGGTCATGTGCGTTGGACGCAAAAGCGCAGAGAAAATGGTCAATATCTTGAATGGTTGTGCAAAACAATTATTAACGATGATATTCGTTTTGAAGATTTATATAAAGTCCGTGATGATCTAATGTTATTTACGTGCGCCGTGAGGGAAGGTTATCTTCAAGGTGATGATGTCAATATTAATCAATATAATGCTGGTACGCTTGCCCCCTTGATTATGCGTTACGAAGCCCATAAAAACCCGCTTGAAAATCCAGATGATCCTTATACGCAATTATTGAAAAGCAGTTCTGTCCCAGCCTATGTTTGGGCGGATACAGATATCGTTTATAATGGCCCAGAAGGTCGGATTGTCATTCCCTTAACATGGGAGGCATCAAAGTTTTGGGGTGCGGGGACAAAATGGTGTGTTTCACAACGCGACAGTTCTTATTACTTCGATGATTATTGCGGAGCCACCAGAGAGCAAGCAAAAGAAAAGCCGCTATATATCTTCTTGCCCAAGGCAACCGAATTTGTTGAGGAGACGGGACAGTTCCAGCAAATGAAATATGCGAGTCACAAACGGGACCATGAATTGCGCGATTTTCGCGACGATGCGCTGAAAGATATTTTACCAGATGCAATGCAATCTTTGATTCGATCTTGGATTACATATGACCGAGCAAATTTAGAAGACCAGAAAAAGATGCTAATGTTCCTTTTTAAAAAAACAAACCTAATACCAGCACATTTTAGTGGGAATAATATCGTGTGTAAAATACTCGCGGAATTTAATGAAAAGGATTGGTATGATTTTCTACTTTCTAACGAGAGCCATGTCTTCGATAAGGAGATTATTAAGCTAGGACGAGCTAAAGTTATTGAGGAAGCTCTTTTGTTTGATGCTACGTTATTAAGGTACGTTTATCCGCAAACAGAAAGTATGTGTCTTATTGCGACGCGAAATTTTTATGCTTTGATGTTTGTTAGGGATCAGACAGATAAAATATGTCTTGCGGCTATGGAGAGTGATGTTACAGCCTTATTATATGTTGAAAATCAAACAGAAGAGATGTGTCAGTTGGCAATTAAAAAAGATGGTAGAATGATAAAATACGTTAAAAATCAGGAGGAAGATCTATGTTTAATGGCTCTGAGTAATAATGTTAATGCCTTTAAACATGTTAAAAAGACGAGCCGTACTGACAGGATTTATCTTTACGCTATAAATGCGTTAATGAACCATACGGGTGAGGGCGAGAAAGAAGTCATCATGCAGTTGCGAAGACAAGGTACCATTTCTGTGGAAGAGGCTGGGTATTGTCAAAAGCTATTGGATAAATCTATCGCGCAAGAAATTGCTGATTTTGAGAAAAGGGCTTTAAAAGTTAATCAACAAAGATTGTCATCTTGACGGTGTCTATAATTTTATTATCGCTTACAGTGTAATTATATTATAACAATATGAAAAATAATGATTTCTACTAAGTAACTGTTATGTATTAATTAAATCTCTATTTTTTATTTTTTTCTTCCCATATTTACCACTGCCCTTTATAAAGAACATATCGCAATTTAATCTTAACCGTAATCCGAAGGAGACCTCATGCCAGAAGTTATTTTCAATGGTCCATCCGGCCGCATCGAAGGCCGCTATAAACACTCTAAATTACCAAATGCACCGTTAGCGTTGATTTTACATCCGCACCCATTACACGGTGGTACAATGAATAATAAGGTTACGTTCGCAATGTATCAAACATTCGCAAGTCGTGGTTTTTCAACATTGCGCTTTAATTTTCGCGGTGTAGGCCGTAGCCAAGGTGAATTTGATAAAGGCGAAGGCGAACTAAGCGATGCAGCAAAAGCATTAGATTGGATGCAGGGGATTAACCCGAATTCAAAAAATGTTTGGGTTGGTGGTTTTTCATTTGGGTCATGGATCGGTATGCAGTTATTAATGCGCCGTCCAGAGATCAAAGGCTTTATTTCTGTTGCACCGCCAACAAACATGTTTGATTTTAGTTTTCTAGCACCATGTCCAGCAGGGGGCCTTATTATTCAAGGCGACCAAGATGACATCGTGCCGGCTGATTCTGTTCAAGGGTTTGTTGATCGTCTGAAAGATCAGAAAAAAGTGAATATTGATCACCGTATCGTAAGTGGCGCAAATCACTTCTTTACAGATCGTATTGAACTGTTGCGCGCCAATATGCATGACTATCTTGATAATGAGAATGTCCTGCGCGCCGCAGCTTAATAATAAAAATATAGATATCAAAAAACGCCTCTATTGATTAATAGGGGCGTTTTTATGTGTTTATGCTATTGGTTTTTAAAGAGCTTTGACAGCTTCTAAAACATCTGCAACATGATCTTTGACTTTCACCTTAGACCATATTTTTTGAATCATGCCATTACCATCAATCAGGAATGTTGCGCGTTGAATGCCCATATATTTACGGCCATACATATTTTTTTCAACCCATACACCGTAATCTTCACACACTGTGCCGCTTTCATCAGAGCCAAGAATAATATTAAGGTCATATTTCGCGGTAAATTTGTCGTGGCTCTTTAAACTATCTTTTGAAACGCCGATAACGGTCGCATTAACGGCTTCAAAATTAGGAAGCTGTTCAGTAAAGCCGCACGCTTGTTTTGTACAGCCAGGTGTACTGTCTTTTGGATAGAAATAAAGAACAACTTTTTTGCCTTTAAGACTGTCTAGTGTGACTGTTTCATCGTCTGAAATAGGGAGGCTAAAATGAGGGGCTTCTTGTCCGACGTCTAATGACATGATGTGATCCTTTTTATGTATGAGATTGTGATAAAAATTGATATATAAATTGATGATAAATGTTAAGATAGATCTTAATCAATAAAAACACATATGTGATGATGAAAAAAGCAGAAAAAAAACAGCCAGAAAAAAAGAATACTGAACGGAGTTTTACCGTAAAGTGCCTTATTGGCTTTATTGAGATTATTGCTCTGGTCGTTGCTGTCTTTGCGGTCGCGGTTGGTGGCTTTGCCTTATATATCAAGGATCGCCCCGTACAGGTTGGTTTTTTAAAGCCCCTTATTGAGGATGCCTTGGTCAAGTCTGTGCCAGATTTTCAAATCACATTTAATCAATCGCGCTTATCATGGGCTGGTATAGATAGTCCGATTCACATTTTATTGGATGATATTCGCATTAAGAATAGCAACCAGATGAATATTGGTCGCGTTGCAGAGTTGGGTGTAAGTCTTTCGACGACAGCCCTATTAAGGGGGCAAATAAAGCCATCGCATTTTTCGGTGCGTTCGCCAAATATTTACGTTATCAGAGACAATGACGGTGAATTTTCTTTGCGTTTAAAACAACCAGAGAAAACACCAGATATAAAAGTTAAAGATTCGGCTGCTAACGAACAATCATTGGAGCCAAAACCCTCAAGTGCGGATACGATCAGACAATTCATTTATAGTCTTGCCAAAAAAAATGACGACACAACATTCTTGGGCAATTTACAAAGCTTTGAAATTGATGATGCCAAAATGACCTATGTTGATATGGCCTTAGATCATGTTTGGTTGGTTCCTGATTTATCGATGAACATTAAAAAAACCATGGGTGGTTTTGAGGGGCGTGTTGATACAATTTTAGAAACTGAATCGGCGCAGATTAATATTCAAACGTCTATCAAGCATAACTTAGAAAATTTAATGCTGCCAGAAATGGGCGGCGAAACACTGTTTGAAATTTCAGCGGACGATGTTCCGACACAAGATTTTATTGATAAGTTTGATTTCTTAAGCGTTTTGGGGAAAACCACGGTTCCTTTGGATGTTGATATTAAAATGGCAATGGATGATCGTTTTGATCTGAATTACTTGAATTTCCGAACGGCCTTTGGCGAGGGGAATCTTTATATAGAAGAGTTCTTTGATACAGGGTTGCCTGTTGAAAAATTTATATTTGAGGGCGTTTATGACGATCAAACGACGCAGGTCTCAATTCAAAATTCATATCTTAATGTCTATGGCGCGCAAATTGATTTTGGCGCGACGTTAGATTTAAAATCCCAAAAAGACAATGTTACAATTACGACCAATTTTGACAAAGTATCAACCAAGGCTGTTCAAGATTTATGGCCATTGAAATTTGCGCCAAAAACCCGTCAATGGTTGGTTGATAATATGCGCGATGGTTATACGAAAGAAGGCGAATTACTGCTTAAGGCTTCATTGAATAAAGATGATGAAACATCGTTGATGGATTTTAATGTCGATAGCTTGGACGGCAGTTTTTTGTATGATGGTTTGACAATCAATGCTTATAAAAATATGCCTCCCGTTGAGGACGTTGTGGGGTCTGCAAAATTCGATATGAAATCTTTTTCTTTTGATCTGACAGGGGGAGAGATTGCGTCTATTCCCTTTACGTCGGGTACGTTGTCTTTCCTCGATTTGGGGACGAATAAAGATGAAAATTTCTCTTTAAATATAGAAGGATTAAGAGCGCCCGTTCAGACTATCTTAAATATTTTAAACGAAGAGCCATTCTCGCTGATTGAAAGTGGTACAGGACGAAAAACAACAGATTTTCGCGGTGATCTAACAGGTAATTTTTATCTGAAATTCCCTTTATTAAATGACCTAAAAGCAGAACAAGTTAAATTAGGATCGAAGGGCACTATAAAAGATGCTTTTGTTAAAAAAGCAGTGTCGGATTATGATCTAGTAAAGGGTGATCTAACATATGTCTTGGATCAAGATGGTCTGTCGTTAGAGGGGCGTGCGGGCATTTTAAATACAATGTTGGATAAGGTTAGTTTTTTCCAGAGCTTTCAGAAAGATGCCTCACTATCGACAAGAGTATCATTTAGCGCTCCCGCGAATAATGAAACGTTGAACAAGTTTACTCCGTTTTTCAAACCCTATATTTCAGGTAATTTTTATGTTTCAGGTATTTATGAATCTTACAAAAATAAGCCACAAAACTTGAAACTGACGGTCGATGTCACAAAGGCAGAGATTGATTTATTGGATCTCATTTCCTATGAAAAAGATAAGGGGCAGGTGGGCAGTTTATCTGCAACGATTATATTTGACGATAAAAAAATTAAAGCGATCAATGATTTTAAGATAGATATTAAGCAACCCGTTTTGGTAGCGTCTGGAAAAATTGCTTATAATAAGGCTGAGGACATAAAGGTATTAACATTGGATAAGGTGCAATCCGACTATAATGATTTTTCTTTAACCATGTCACGTGTATCTGATGCTAACTCATCTTTGGAGTATGGGTTTTATAAGGCAGAAATTTTAGGTAAATCAATTGATCTCTCTTATGGTTTTGATGATGAAAAAATTCAAAAAACACCGTTGCAAGAGATCGCCGAAAATAATGAAAATGCAAAAAAGAGTGCCTTACAGGATCATGTCTCCTTGTCTGCAACATTAGATAAAATTTATGGGGCGCAGAAATTGCCGTTCTATAATGTTCAATCATATTTAGAGCGCGATCAATTGGGTAAGATTGATCGCCTTGAGTTTGATGGAAACATTACGAATAGTCCTGACAGCACAAATAGCGTGAAAATCAGATATAAACCAAACCCTGATACAGGGTTCAAAACAATTAAAGCGCGCAGTGATAATGCGGGGGCTGTTTTGACGCGCTTTGGTATTTCTAAGAAACTAAGGGGTGGGCAACTATATTTAGAAGCTACAGCAAATGCGAAACACCCTGAAGTGATGAAAGGGCCGCTTCTTATTAAAAACATGGAGGCAATCGAAGCACCATTGATTGCCCGTATCATTAGTGCGTTATCTATTACGGAATTAAATAATCTTTTCAGTGCTAAAGAGGGTCTCAAAATTGATCGTATTGGTACAGAGTTTCAATTGGATCAATCTGGCAGAAATGATGTTTATCGCCTTAAAGACGGCAAGTTAAAAAGTAAATCTTTGGGCTTAACATTTGAGGGCAGTGTTGCGCCGTCATTATCCAAGATGGATATTAATGGCACGATTATTCCGGTCAGTGATTTTAACACATTCCTAGGTAGTATCCCAATTGTGGGTGATATTTTGACCTTTGGTAATGGCGGTGCATTATTTGCCGCGACCTATAGTTTAAGGGGGTCTATTGATGATCCCAAGGCAACGGTAAACCCCTTGGCGGCATTGGCGCCAGGGTTCTTGCGTCAGCTATTCTTTGAAAGCAGTTTTGATGAAAAGCAATTCTCAGAGGATTAGTTCTTAACTTAAATAATTTGAATAATAACGTGCTTTTTCTTGCCCGCCGATAATTTGATTGCGCCATCTTCATTGGCATCATCATTTGAAATGATTTTATCTTCTTCCTTAAAAGAAACATCATTGATACGTGCACCGCCACCGCGAATAAGACGACGTACTTCCCCATTACTGTTTGCTAGTTCAGCGCGCTGATAGAGGTCAATAACGGATATACCGTTCACTAATTCACTTTTAGGAATTGATATCGTTGGAAGGTCATCACCAAGAATACCTTTTTCAAAAACATCTTTGGCGGTTTGTTCCGCACTTTTGGTTTTCTCTTCGCCGTGACATAATTTTGTGACTTCAAAGGCGAGGACTTTTTTCGCTTCATTAATATTAACGCCTTCAAGTTTTTCTAATTTTTCAATCTCACTGATTGGCAAGTCTGTGAATAAACGTAGGAAACGGCCCACATCGTGGTCTGATGTATTGCGCCAGAATTGGTAAAAGTCATAGGCGCTTAATCGGTCTTCCATCAACCATACAGCACCATCGGCGGTCTTGCCCATTTTAGTGCCAGCACTTGTCGTGATTAAGGGAGCGGTTAGGCCATAAATAGATAACTTTTCTTTCTTACGGGCCAGCTCAATACCGTTAATGATATTACCCCATTGCTCTGATCCACCAAATTGGAGGATACAATTCTCTCGCTTTGCTAGTTCCATAAAGTCATAAGCTTGCAGCAACATATAATTAAACTCGAGGAATGATAGGGGGAGTTCGTTGTCAATACGACGTTTCACAAAATCGAACGATAGCATGCGGTTGATCGTGATATAGCGGCCAACTTCGCTAAGGAATGTCATGTAACCAATCTCACCTAGCCAGTCATCGTTATTTACAAATTTAGCGCCTGTAATGGGGTCATCAAAATCGAGATATTTCTCAAAGATTTTACGTTGTGACGCGATGTTCGCATTAATTTCTTCTGCGGTACGCATCGGGCGGATTTCATTTTTGTCTGATGGATCACCGACTTTGGTCGTTGCGCCGCCCAGTAAAATAATCGGGCGATTACCGCTCTTTTGTAACATCCGCAAAATCATAATCTGAACAAGACTACCAACATGAAGGCAATCCGCCGTTGCATCAAAACCAATATAAGCGGTTACTGGGCCTTCTTTAAAGCGGTCAACCAGCGCATCCCAGTCTGAGCATTGGTAGAAAAAACCACGTTCTTTGAACATTGTAAGAAAATCTGCTGTCATTGTTGTGTTGCCTGATTTAAAATAAAAAATGGATAAAGCTTAATTATATATAACAATGATCACTAACATTGGAAATAGCAAAATGACAAATTCAGAAACATATCTAGCAGTTGGTTTAATGAGTGGTACGTCTATGGATGGTATTGATGCTGTTTTGTTAAAAACAGACGGTGTGACGGCCGTGCAATATGGACAACCAACATCTTATGATTATGATGCCTGTTTCGCGGATGGTATTAAGGCCATTTTAGGCAAAGAAGATAGGCATGATAAGGCGGTCTTAAAGATTGAGCGTGATATTACTTTGAAACATGTTGAGGCCGTTCGTGAATTATTACGCGTTAATGATATAACGGCGTCTGATGTCGACGTGATTGGTTTTCACGGTCAAACAATTTTCCATGATCCCGATAATGCCGTGACCATCCAAATTGGCGATGGTGATTTATTGGCGCAGGAAACAGGCATAGACGTCGTTTATGATTTCCGCAGTGAAGATGTTCAAAATGGTGGGCAGGGCGCACCGTTATTGCCCGTTTATCACAAGGCCTTGGTTCATCAAAACAAAGAGCTTAATGCGCCGCTTATGTTTCTTAATATAGGTGGTATATCAAACCTTACTTATATAGGCGTTGATGGTGCTGTGGTTGCTTTTGATTGTGGTCCTGGTAATGGCATGATGAATGATCTGGCGCAGTCGTTTAAAAATGAACCCTATGATAAAGATGGTTTATATGCATCGCAGGGACAGATTAACCAATCGGTTTTGGATGGTTATATGGCGCATCCTTATTTTTCATTAAGCTTGCCAAAATCACTTGATAAGAACAGCTTTGATCTCTCCGTTATAAATAATAGTGATTTATCTTTTGAAGACAAGATGGCGACATTGTCAGCTTTTTGTGTCGCGGCGATTCTAAGCGCTATTGAGTTTCTACCAGACACACCAAAATCGGTTATTACCTACGGTGGCGGGGTACATAATACGCACTTGATGAAACAATTGATGGAGCAAACACAGATCGATTTTATTTCTGCAGATAGTCTCGGTCTGAGTGCTGATTTCATGGAGGCTGAATGTTTTGCCTTTATGGCTGTACGTCATTTAAAGAGCTTGCCCAATTCTTTCCCCGAAACAACTGGTGTGAAGTACCCAACAGTTGGCGGGATTTATGTTGCGCATAATAAACAAGCTGATATAAAAAGAGCCTAAATTTATAAAAAAGCGATTTCCATGTCTTTTGTTAAAACAGCAAATCCAGAAACCATTTCTTTGGCGGCTAAAGCCCTTAAGGACGGAGAGCTTGTTATCTTTCCGACCGAAACGGTTTACGGGATAGGCGCAAATGCGACGAGCGACGATGCTGTGAAGAAAATATATGCGGCTAAAAAACGGCCTGATTTTAACCCTCTCATTTCACACTTTGCGTCTGTCTCAGATATAGATGCGTTTGCCGTTATTAATAAAACCGCGCGGGCAGTTATGTCTGAATTTATGCCAGGGCCGATTACATTAATATTGCCAAAAAAAGAAAATAGCGCGATTTCAGGTCTTGTAACGGCTGGTCTGAACACAATTGCGGTGCGTGTGCCCGATCATGCTGTCGCACGTGAGTTAATAGAACAGTCAGGCGTGCCGATTGCTGCGCCAAGTGCCAATATATCGGGACGTTTATCTGTGACCGCACCAACCCACTTAGAAAAAGAACTGATCGCATGCGCCGTCATAACTTTGATGGGCGGTCGCACAAAGACAGGACTAGAGTCAACAATTCTAGATTGTTCAACAGACACGCCGGTTATTTTACGTGCAGGGGCGATTACTGCCGAGCGGATAAGTGATCTATTGGGGGTTGACGTGACGGCGGCTTTAACCCCTCAGAAAGACAATATTAAGTCACCAGGGCAACTCCTACGTCATTATGCGCCGCAATCAAAATTACGCCTTAATGCCCTTATGCCAGAAAAAGGCGAGGCTTTCTTGGGCTTTGGGCCAATGACTTTCATCACGCATGATGGGCCTTCTTTAAATCTATCCGAGAATGGTGACTTGGTAGAGGCCTCCGCAAATTTGTTTGATTATTTAAATCAATTAGACAAAGAGAATTGCCCGACAATATCAATCATGCCAATTCCCAATAAAGACATAGGAATCGCTATTAATGAGCGTCTGTCGCGGGCTGCTAATTCATAAGCTACATGATTAGATTCATTTCGATATCTCTTGACCACGTAATAATTTTACTTTAATTTCTAAATTATGGTTACTTTAATAATTTTTTTGAACAGAAGGAGACATAATAATGTCCAAGGATAAAATGATCGAATTACTCGGCGCTAATGATAATGACGAAGAGCTAATGGAAGTACTTCAAAAGCTACAAGCAGGTGAAATTTCAATAAAAGAAATATTACCCATGATAGGCACGCTTGCGGTTGAAGCGATTGAAGACGCTGAAAACGATATGAATGTTTCTATGGCGCTCATGGGTGCGGGCATGATTTACATGGCCACGGCTCAGAAGTTTGAGGCAATGGCCCCACAATTAGAGGCAGTGCGCGGCACGACAGTTAAAGATTTTATCAAACTTGTAGCTGGTGACAATCTATCGATATTCAGTGATATTGTTAATGCAGGTCAATTACCCGTCATTGATATGAATGAAATTAAGAAAACAATGCGCATATATCGTATGATGGGGCAAATTTCGCCCGAGAAATATAATGTATTTTTCGATGCATATATGAATTTCATGCCAAATCGCTTGGGCGCTTTCCTAACACAATTTTACACAGATGATGAGCACAGAATTAAGGCAACAACAGCCATGCTTGATTTCTATAAAAATAGCACGGATCAAGAGTTGAGAAGCTTTGTTGTAGAGGCAAAAATAGAAGATCAAGACAATGCAAGAGGCTTTATGTTGAATTTGGACGGAAATGCTTATCTTAACCGCGTTGGTGCGATGGATATTGCTGATTTTTCTAAGCTATTACTTAATCTAAGAGGTTATGTTTCACCAAGTGATATTGATAATGCGGCAGGATCTTTATTGCCAGCGGCGAAATCAGTTGCTCAGGCATTCGCTGACTCAAACTTTGAGGGTTTGATGCAAACGGCAGATGTACAAGACTTTCTTAAATCATTATCTTCTGTATTACAGGGCGTTGAAATATTGTTATCTGATGCGGGTGTATTGCCAATCGCAGAAGAGATTGCACCCTTGGGTCGTACAGTGATTAAACGCATTGAAAAGACTTCAGGCATGCCAGTAAATCCTGCTGCAAAAGCAAAATTCAATATGTAATTTAATATATTTAGATATTATAAAAGCCCTCAGATTTCATTATCTGAGGGCTTTTTTCTTATAAGAAATCAGTCAAATCATCCCATTTTTGAAAAAGGCTTTGAATGAAGAAAAGATCTTGTGATTTTACCTGACGGGTAAAGCCAAAGATGTCTGATGATCCTGTGTTTGAAGACGTTGTTTGACGTGACGAGAAGAAGAGTGGCGTGCCGTCATCCATGATAAAACCGCCTGGATTAAAGCTGTTGCTTTCGGTCTCTTGTGTTGTGTCCGCTTTTGCGTTTTGGAATTCTATAATTTGTTCATTATTGCTTGGTGTTTCCGTTGGTACCGTTCTTTGTTTACCATTCATCTTTTTATCAAAAAAGGCATAGACATCTTCTAGACTTTTTTCTTGACCATTTTTTTCAAAGAATACATTTTTATTGGCGCGGGCGGCGCTCTTAAACGTTGATGCGGCTGCTTGATCTGGATTTTTATTCATTGCATTAATGAATTTGGTGGCACCGCCAGCACCCATGAAGTGGGCGAGGTACATATTTGTTTTCTTATCATCGGCACTTTGTGAGCTATAGCCGGGTATGTGGTGCTTTAAATAATTCTCGTTACTCTTTGCCAATTCAGCAGCCATTGTTGATGCTTTCTTAGGGTCGTTACGCATATCTAGGACAGCATTTTCAACTTTTTGATCTGGAATGAAGAATTTCCCATTCTTGCTTTGTTGGATTAACTCAGCCTCTTTAGCCATGCCATGTTTTGCGCCATGTTTTTTAACCATAGAGAGCCATGTATTATCAATAAATTGGAATAATCCTTCGGCGGAGCTGGTTTTTGCCTTGGCAGAGGGGTTAAAATTACTCTCCATACCTGCTTTTTGTACCAAATAGGAAAAATCGACCCCTGTCTTTGAGCTGGCAGATTGTAGTGCGTTCATGACAGATGATTTGTCATTAACATTCTGTTTTTGAATGTTATTTATAGGGTTGTGAATATTCGTAAAGGCTTCCATCTATCGCTTTTTGTCTTCTTTTTCTGTTTATATGTTTATTTCTAGGCTTTGTATTGCACGGGCTGTGCCAAGTTTTAGGTATATGAAATATTTTGCTTCATATGGATAAATATGAGAGACTAAATCTTCATTGTTTTGAGGTCTCAAAACGTTATTTTCTAGATTTTATTTCATAAAAAGGCGCACCTATTATGTATCAGGCACCAATCTCTTCTATTTTAGACACACTAAGCCACAGCGTCGATTGGGATGCACTTAAAAACTTACCTGGATGCGAAGATGTTTCGGATGATCTGGTTTCTGCAATTTTAGAAGAGGCGGCGAAATTATCAGCCGATGTTTTAAGTCCGTTAAATTGGACGGGCGATCAGGACGGAACAACCCTTAATAATGATGGTTCAATTACGACCGCTAAGGGTTTTAAAGAGGCGTATGCCCAATACCGAGATGCGGGATGGAACAGTCTGCCATTTCCGACTGATCATGGCGGACAGGGCTTGCCTTGGGCGTTATCGATGGCGGTTAATGAAATGTGGCAATCGGCCAATGTGTCTTTTGGTTTGTGTCCTTTGCTTAATCAGGGTGCGGTTGATGCGATTGAGGCCTATGCTAGTGATGATCTAAAAGAAAAATTCTTGCCTAAAATGATTAGTGGCGAATGGACGGGCACAATGAATTTGACCGAGCCACAGGCTGGATCAGATCTGGGTCAAATAAAAACTAAAGCGATCGCCCAACATGATCATTATTTGATCTCGGGACAGAAAATCTATATCACTTTTGGCGAACATGATATGGCGGATAATATTATCCATCTTGTGTTAGCACGCCTACCAGATGCGCCAGTGGGGGTTAAAGGAATTTCACTTTTTATTGTACCAAAGGTTCTTGATGACGGTACGGCGAATGATGTTATTTGTACGGGGATAGAGCATAAACTGGGTATCCATGCATCCCCAACATGTACGATGCAATTTGGCGATAAAGGCGGTGCCGTTGGTTATTTGGTCGGCTCGGAAAATCAAGGTCTGGTTTACATGTTTAAGATGATGAATAACGCGCGTTTGCATGTCGGTGTGCAGGGTTTGGGTATTGCTGAAATGGCGTATCAACGTGCTTTGAATTTCACCAAAGAGCGCAAGCAGGGAACACCATTAAACGGAGATGGTGATGCAACAATCATTGAACATCCCGATGTGGCGCGCATGTTATTAACGATGAAATCACAAATAGAGGCACAACGTTGTCTGGCTTATTATGCAGGATCACAAATGGATTTCATGATGCGTGACGTTGATGTTGATAAACGTGCGGTTGCGTCAGACATGTGTAATTTATTAACACCAATTGTAAAGTCATGTGCCACTGATTTGGGGAATGAAGCGGCGGCAATGGGCGTGCAGATTCATGGTGGTATGGGTTTTGTTGAAGAAACTGGCGCGGCGCAATATATCCGTGATGCCCGTATTTTAACGATTTATGAAGGTACGAACGGCATTCAGGCAAAAGATCTCGTATTCCGCAAAATTTTGAAAGAGCAAGCCCCAGCTTTAAGGCCATTGTTGGATGATTTGTTAAAATTGTCACAAAAGATAAAAACTGATTATCCTAAGGAGTCTCATGCGCTTGTTCATGGTGCGAATATGGTCGCCAAGGCCGTCGATTTCATCGCTAAATTAGCAGAAGATAAAAAGTTTGAACAATGTGAGGCATCATCCTATGCGTTAATGATATTAATGGGAACGGTTTTCGCCCACGGATTATTTTGTAAGAAGATTTGGGGTATGAAACAAGTGGGGGCGAATGATCTTAAACAGCAAGGTGCTTTGCTTGGTTTTTATACAGACCATGTTGCGTCAAAAGTAAATGGCTATTATGAATCTATTTTGAATGCTGAATCGGTTATTAATGCGGCAGACGTCCTTTTCAAAGATTAACTAGAAGATATAATGATCACTGATTTAAATACACTTTATGATGCGGCTTGTGAAGATGGCAGTATAACACTTGATGTCATGCAAAAGGATTTAGTCAGCCGACTGAATCTACTAAAAATTGTCTTGGAAAACAGTGCCCATAAAAAAAGCCTTCTTCAAAAGCTTATAAAAAAAGACGATCCGCCTAATGGTTTATATATCTATGGTCCCGTTGGGCGCGGTAAATCTTATGTTATGGATCTGTTTTTTGAACATATCCAAATAACGAAAAAACGACGCGTTCATTTTCATGCGTTTATGCTTTCTGTTCATAGTTTTATTCATGACAATAAAAAACAGTTCGGTTTAAATGAGGCTCTGCCAAAATTTGCAAAAGAGATCGCCAAGGATTCGACACTTTTATGTTTTGATGAATTTCATGTCACGGATGTTGCCGATGCGATGATCTTAAAAACATTATTTGAACATTTATGGCGTGAAAATGTTGTTGTTGTCTCGACCTCTAATTGGGCGCCTGATGATCTTTATAAAAATGGATTGCAACGGGATCGTTTTTTAAAATTCATTGACTTAATTAAAGATAAAATGGGTGTTTTTTCATTGCACGGCGACACGGATTATCGCGAAGAAAAAATTCGCGCATCAAAACGATATTTTTGGCCGTGTGATGTCGATGCAATACGGGAAATGGACGGTATTTTTGATGCTTTGACTGATGGCAAAGAAATCAAATCTGAAACACACCGCGTCAAGGGGCATGATTTGTATGTGCCAAAAGCCGGCGGGGCGGTTGCATGGTTCAATTATACGGATTTAATCACGCAAAATTTTGCTGCGGTTGATTTTATGAAGCTAACGGAAATTTATACCACTATTTTTCTTTATGATGTGCCTAAAATATCACCTGATGCACGTGACGAAGCAAAGCGCCTTATGGTATTTATTGATACATGTTACGAGGCACAAACGCGCCTTATTATTGGCGCTGCGTCAAAGGCTGAAAAAATCTATGCGGGCGGGGCGTTAAAGTTTGAATTTGATAGAACCATAAGCCGTTTAAAGGAAATGCAATCTGTTGATTACGGATCTTAAACATTTTTTTACACGCCGCGCGTATAATAATAAGTGGTCATGAATGAATTTTTACATTTCTTTAAGGTGGATAAGCCATTCTTAAGGCACTAAACTATTTTATCTGAAGCGTAATAACTGCTACTTTAGAAAAAAAGCATTAATCAAAGCGGAGTTTTGATATGAAAGAAATCATTCAGCGTGGCCTTGACGCCCTTAATCTATCCAAAAAAACAACGGACAAGAATTCCCCTGCCTATGAGGCGGAGAAGGAAAAAGCGCGTTCGGAAGACCCTAAGGTTCGTAAGAAATTAGCCGAAAAAGCAACGACACGTCCAGAAATTCTTTATTATCTCGCTGGTGATGATGACGTAGAAGTCCGTAAAGCCGTCGCCAAGAATCGCGCAACCCCATCACAAGCCGATATCATGTTGGCAAAAGACGGTGTTATTGATGTGCGTCTTGCTTTAGCAAAGCGTTTGATGGATTTAATGCCTAATATTTCAGAGGAAAAACAATCACAGCTTTATTCTTATGCGGTTAATTCCTTGGCGACATTGGCACGTGACGAAGTTCTAAAAGTACGTCTTGCCTTGTCATCAACATTAAAGGATAAAACTTATACGCCACCACAAGTGGCCAGTCAGCTTGCTAGGGATGCCGAACGCGAAGTTGCTGAGCCGATGTTACAGTTTTGTGTGATGCTCTCTGATGATGATCTATTGGAAATTATTTCCGATCATCCATCGCCGTGGGTTTTAATGGCGATTGCAACCCGCGAGCAAGTCGCAGAACATGTTTCTGATGCGTTGATCGGTACCGAAGATGCACCAGCGGGTGCGGCACTTATTAAGAATGAAGGTGCTAAATTTTCTAAAGAAACATTAGAAACCGTTGTAGAGAAGGCGGCCTTGATCCCGTCATGGCAAGAGCCTTTGGTAACGAAAAAATCATTACCCGCAAGCCTAGCCCAAGAATTGGCAATGTTCGTTGATTCTTCTTTGCTGCGTTATTTAGAAAAGCGTTCTGATTATCCTGTGGAAATTCGGGATAGCATCGTGTCAACTGTACGTCGTCGCATTGATTTTGAGAGTAAGATCAGTAATAAGGGTGATTCCTTACAGCATAATGTCTTATCTCTATATAGAGAAGGCAAGCTAGACGAAGAGATCATCGGTGATGCAATTGCGTGGCGTCAATTTGAGTTTGTAAAATTATCCTTGGCCGTTTTGGCAGAGGTGCAAGATAGTGTTGTTCAATCTATCGTTGGCACACAAGCACCCAAACCTATTATATCTTTATGCTGGCGTGCTGGATTATCGATGCGTATGGCGCATAAAATTCAAGTTGAAATGGTACGTGTAAGTCCTAAAGAGGTTCTTCTGCCGCGCGGCGGAACGGACTACCCAATGTCAGAAACAGACATGAATTGGCAACTTGATTTCTTTGGTGTTTCGGACCCTAAAGAGGTTAGGTCGTGATCACGCTCTTTGATTATGATGGCTTGTAATTACGGGCGCGTTCTTTAAATACTCTGATTGTTGCTGTTTGTGCCGGTTTCCA
>CAYGOD010000001.1:0-659941 GCA_964351525.1 uncultured Bdellovibrionales bacterium | reverse complement strand
AATTACGGGCGCGTTCTTTAAATACTCTGATTGTTGCTGTTTGTGCCGGTTTCCAGTCATTGACCTCAGGTCGTTTTTTTTCTGATACACCGCCAGCTACCACACCAGCAATAACGCCAGCACTAGCGCCTAAAATTAAGAATACCGGGTTATCTGTTGCAAAAAGCACAATGGTTCCACACAATCCGCCGATGACCCCTAAGAGCGTCCCTGCAAAGACAGGCTCAGCCGAGGTCTTCATTATATTTTTCACAACTTTGTTGCTACCATGATTTGCCATCTCATCATTAAACTCAAGCAGGGCGTCAATCATCCAATTACGGCTGTCGCTTTTGGAATTAAAATATGTTCTTAGATCGCTGTTTTCGTCTAATATTTTTTCAAGTTGTTTTTGATTAATGCTCATAGTTTGTGTCTCGATCATTTTGGGCGGTTATTATGGGGTGTAATTGCGGGCGCGTTCTCTAAATACGTTGATTGTTGCTGTTTGTGCCGGTTTCCAATCATTGACCTCTGGTTTATGTTTCTCTGCCATACTGCCGAGTGTTAGGCCCATGCCAGCACCAATCGCTACACATATAAATACAGGCATCAACGTTTGGGTTGTTGCCGCTGATCCCAGTGTTCCAATGAACAAGCCAGCTACAGCTCCCATACCAGATAGTGCCGCTGGGTATTGAGACGTTTTAAGGGTATTTTTAACAACCCTGTTGTTACCATGGTTTTTCATTTCATCGTTAAACTCAAGCAGGGCGTCGATCATCCAATTACGGCTGTCGCTTTTGGAATTGAAATATGTTTTTAGATCGCTGTTTTCGTCTAATATTTTTTCAAATTGTTTTTTTGTAACGCTCATTTTTAATCTCCATTGGTTTTTGTATATAATTAGTTAAGCCATATTTATATTAATTATGACAATATGTCAAGCATAAAATAGAGGCAAGCATTTGGTGGTTTAACGATTTAGACCTTGCTCTTTAGGTGGATTTTAGGTAATTCTATTGGGGTATAAGGATTGCGTATTTTTTGGCTTGTTTCTAAAGTTTATTGCGTTATCTGTTTTCTATAAATATCTCTATCGTTAAGGAAAAATCATGGCTAGAAATAAAATCTCTCTCATTGGCGCGGGTCAAATTGGCGGAACGCTGGCTTTATTGGCTGGTCTAAAGAATTTAGGCGACGTTGCCTTGATTGATATTGCAGAAGGTGTTCCACAAGGTAAAGGGCTTGATTTGCTAGAGGCTTCACCTGTTGAAGGGTTTGATTGCCATTACCAAGGATCAAATGATTATGCCGCGATTGAAGGCTCAGATGTCATTATTGTTACTGCTGGTGTGCCACGTAAGCCAGGGATGAGCCGTGATGATCTTATTGGGATCAATGCTGGTATCGTTAAGGTTGTTGGCGAAAATATTAAAAAATATGCACCCGATGCTTTTGTGATCGTTATTACGAACCCATTGGACATTATGGTTGGTTTGATGCAGGAGGTTACTGGCTTTCCACATAATAAAGTTGTTGGTATGGCGGGTGTCTTGGACTCCGCGCGCTTCCGTTGGTTCCTGGCCGAAGAATTTAATGTCTCTGTTGAGGACGTAACGGCCTTCGTTCTTGGTGGTCACGGCGATTCGATGGTTCCGTTACAGCGTTATTCAACAGTTGCGGGTATCCCGTTACCTGATTTGGTTGAGATGGGCTGGACAACACAAGAAAAATTAGATGCCATCGTGACGCGTACACGTAAAGGCGGCGGTGAGATTGTTGCACTTCTTAAAACAGGATCAGCTTTTTATGCGCCAGCTTCAAGTGCGATTGCAATGGCAGAGAGCTATTTGCGTGATAAAAAACGCGTTCTACCATGTGCCGCTTATCTAACGGGGCAGTACGGCGTTGATGGTTTATACATTGGTGTGCCTGTCGTGATTGGCGAAAATGGTGTTGAGCGTATCGTTGAGGTTAACTTCAATGATGATGAGAAGGTAATGTTCGATAAGTCGGTTCAGGCCGTTAAAGACTTGAAAACTGCTTTAGACGCTGTATAACACTAGTTAAATAATTTTAATAAAACTTCAAACAAGGATATAAAAATGAATATTCATGAATACCAAGCCAAAGAATTGCTCGCAAAATTTGGCGTGCCTGTAACAAAGGGCTTGCCCGCAATGTCTGCTGAGGAAGCTGTTAAGATAGCACCGCAAGTTGACCCTGATGGTCCTTGGGTTGTTAAGGCTCAAATTCATGCTGGTGGTCGCGGTAAGGCCGGCGGTGTTAAGTTTGTAACAAGCCTTGAAGATCTTAAAGAAAAAGCCGAAACAATGTTTGGTTCAACACTTGTAACACACCAAACAGGCCCAGAAGGTAAGCAAGTTCAACGTTTATATGTTCAGTATGGTTACGATATTGCTAAAGAATTCTACCTTGGTATGTTGGTTGACCGTGACACAAACAAAATTGTTATCATGGCGTCAACAGAGGGCGGTGTTGATATTGAAGAAGTGGCTGAGCATAACCCTGAAAAAATTATCAAGGTTTATGTTGACCCTTGTACAGGTCTTTTGCCATTCCATGCACGCAAAGTTGCGTTCGGTCTTGGTTTTACCGGCGACACAAACAAGCAGTGTGTGAAACTAGTTATGAAGCTTTATAAGGCATTCACTGAATTGGATGCATCAACCGTTGAAATCAACCCATTGATGCTGTCTGAGCAGGGCGACCTTATGTGTCTTGATGCGAAAATGAACTTTGACAGTAACGCAATGTATCGTCAAAAAGATGTTTTGGCACTGCGTGACGTCACAGAAGAAGATCCAATGGAGGTTAAGGCCAGTGAAGATGACCTTAATTACGTTAAGCTTGATGGTAATATTGCCTGTATGGTTAATGGTGCTGGTTTAGCGATGGCGACAATGGATATTATTAAGCTTTATGGCGCAGAGCCTGCTAACTTTCTCGATGTTGGTGGTGGTGCTACGGCTGAGCAGGTTACAGCGGCATTCCGTTTAATCCTTTCTGATCCAAATGTAGAAGGTATTTTGATTAATATCTTTGGCGGCATTATGCGTTGTGATGTTATCGCAGAAGGTATCTTAATGGCTGCTAAAGAAGTTGATTTAAATGTACCGCTTGTTGTGCGTTTAGAAGGTACTAACGTTGATCTTGGAAAAGAGATCCTTGCGAAATCTGATCTAAAAATCATCACGGGTGATAATCTATCAGATGCGGCACATAAAATTGTAGATGCAGTTAAAGCTGCTTAATTAGAAAATTCAAAAGGGCATAAGGAGATAATCATGGCCGTTTTAGTAAATAAAGATACACGCGTTATTTGTCAGGGCTTTACTGGCAAGAACGGAACATTCCACTCAGAGCAAGCAATTGCGTATGGGACAAAAATGGTCGGTGGTGTCACACCAGGTAAGGGTGGTTCAACCCATCTTAATTTACCTGTTTTTGACACTGTTGCCGATGCACGTGAACGCACGGATGCGAATGCATCTGTTATTTATGTGCCGCCACCATTTGCGGCAGATGCAATTTTGGAAGCGATTGATGCAGAGCTTGAATTGGTTGTTTGTATCACAGAAGGCATTCCCGTTCTTGATATGTTGCGCGTAAATGCGGCATTGAAGAATTCAAAAACACGCCTTGTTGGCCCTAACTGTCCTGGTGTTATTACGCCTGGCGAATGTAAGATTGGTATTATGCCAGGTCACATTCATCAGCGTGGTAAAATTGGTATCGTTTCACGTTCTGGTACATTGACGTATGAGGCCGTTGCGCAAACAACCGCCGAAGGTCTTGGTCAAACGACATGTATCGGTATTGGTGGTGATCCGATTAACGGCACGAACTTTATTGATTGTTTAGAAATGTTCCTTGGTGACCCTGAGACTGAAGGTATTATCATGATTGGTGAAATTGGTGGTACAGCCGAAGAAGAGGCAGCCGAGTTTTTGAAATATTCAAAAGTTAAAAAACCTGTTGCTGGCTTTATTGCCGGTGTTACGGCGCCTCCGGGTCGTCGCATGGGTCATGCTGGTGCGATTATTGCTGGTGGTAAAGGTGATGCAGCGAGTAAAATCGAAGCGATGCAAGCGGCTGGTATGCTGGTTGCTGATTCGCCCGCATCTCTTGGTATAACAATGACCGAAGCGATGAAAAAACGCGCTGCGGCATAATAAAAATCATGAATGTCATAAAGTTAGATAGAAAAAGCGGGTTATGTCATGCTAATTCATAAAAACTTTATAATTTTATATTAATTTTGAAGCCCTCTCTTGTATTTCTTGAGAGGGCTTTTAATATAGATACAGCTTGATAAGAAAAAGAAAGAATAACACTCATGTCATCATCCGCTCAAAATGTGAATTCCCAACAAGATGGTTTAGGTTTTTTGGTTAATACCAATGCTGTATATGTTGCCGAACTTTATACACGTTATCTTGAGGCACCATCGAGTGTTGACGATAGCTGGGTTGCGTTTTTCAAGGATCTTGACGACGATACACGCTCTTTGCTTGCGGAGGTCTCTGGTGCTAGTTGGTCAAGGGGTTTTGAGCCTTTAGAGATTGAATCACCAGCAAATTCAAAACCTGTTAATGTGGCTAAAATAAGTGCTGAGGCAATTAGCGATTCTCTGCGTGCGATGAAACTGGTACATGCTTTTCGTGTTTATGGTCATTTAAAGGCTGATATTGATCCGCTCGGATTAATGAAGCGCCCACCACATCCAGAGCTTAGCCCATCTTACTATGGTTTTACGACGGCTGATTATGATCGTCCGATTCATTTGGAAGGCACATTGGGCCTTGAAACGGCAAATTTACGTCAATTGCTTGATACGTGCCACAAAACATATTGTGGTAAAATCGGCGTTGAATATATGCATATGATGGAACCAGAAGAAAAAGAATGGTTCGAGCATCGCATTGAAGCGGGTTTGAATAAAACCGACTTTACCGATGAAGGTAAAAAAGCAATTTTAAAACGCCTTGCAGCAACTGAAGGCTTTGAACGTTTCTTACACGTTAAATATCCCGGCACAAAACGCTTTGGTATTGATGGCGGTGAATCTATGGTTCCAGCCATTGAGCAAATCATGAAGCGTGGCGGTCAATTAGGCCTTAAAGAGGTCGTGATTGGTATGGCCCACCGTGGTCGTTTGAATGTTCTAACTAACGTCATGGGTAAAAGTTATACATCAATGTTTGCCTTGTTCATGGGTAAATCAGACACACCAGAAGGTGTTTTGGCGGCGGGTGATGTAAAATATCACCTTGGTGCATCACACGACCGTGACTTTGATGGTAATGAAATTCACTTATCGCTTAACCCAAACCCATCTCACCTAGAGGCTGTTGATCCTGTTGTTATCGGTAAGGTAAAAGCCAAGCAATATCAGCGTTCAATCGAAGCGGGCGGCGAAGAGGCTGAAGACAAAGAAGAAGAGGTTTTGCCGCTCCTTCTTCATGGTGATGCCGCTTTTGCAGGGCAGGGCCTTGTGGCCGAAACATTAATGATGTCTCAATTGGATGGCTACCGTGTTGGTGGTACAATCCACTTTATTATTAATAACCAAATTGGTTTTACAACGCCGGCTAAATCGGCGCGTTCTGGTCCTTATTCAAGTGACGTTGCAAAAATGATTGAGGCACCAATTCTGCACGTTAACGGTGATGATCCAGAAGCAGTTGTGCATTCAGCGCGCATTGCTATTGAATATCGTCAAAAATTTAAGCGCGATATTGTTATTGATATGTATTGTTATCGTCGTAACGGTCACAATGAAGGTGATGAGCCAATGTTCACACAGCCTTTGATGTATAAAACCATTAAGGCGCACCCAACGACATTTACGGTATATTCTGATCGTTTGGTTCGTGATGGTTTATTGAACGAAGATGGCGTTAAGGCCATCACAAAAGAGATTAGCGCAGAGTTTGAAGACGCATTCAAGGCGGCGGAAGATTACCAGTCAAACGAAGCTGATATGTTAGAAGGACGTTGGTCTGGTCTGAAAATGGCGGAAGCAATGGGTGCCCGCCGTGGTGAAACAGCGATTAGTGAAAAACTTGCCAAAACTGTTGGTAATGCATTAACGACGATACCAGAAGGATTTGATCTAAATAAAAAGATTGCACGTACGTTAGAACAGAAAAAAGACATGTTCAAAACGGGTGAAGATTTCGACTGGGCAACAGCCGAGGCAATGGCTTTTGGTTCTTTAGTTCATGAGGGATATCCGGTGCGTTTGTCGGGACAAGATTGTGAGCGCGGTACGTTCTCTCATCGTCATTCAGTCTGGAATAATCAATCAACGCCCGTAAAACATGTTCCATTAAATAACATTGATGGTCAAAAGGCACGTTACAGTGTTTATAACTCGCCTCTATCTGAGGCGGCTGTCCTTGGTTACGAATATGGTTTTTCATCGGCCGAACCGCGTGCATTGGTTATGTGGGAAGCACAATTTGGTGATTTCGCCAATGGCGCACAAGTGATTATTGACCAATTTATTGCATCATCAGAAACCAAGTGGTTGCGCATGATGGGGCTTGTAATGATGTTGCCGCATGGCCAAGAAGGACAAGGTCCTGAGCATAGTTCTGCACGTCTAGAGCGTTACCTGCAATTATGTGCGATGGATAATATGCAAGTTGTGAATTGTACAACGCCTGCAAACTATTTCCATGTTCTTCGTCGTCAGGTGCATCGTGACTTTAGAAAGCCATTGATTGTTATGTCACCAAAATCATTGTTACGTCATAAAATGTGTGTATCGCCATTGGCAATGATGACAGGAGATTCAACATTCCACCGTGTGCTTTATGAAGATATTAAATTAGCGAAACCAAAAGATATGAAGCGCGTTATTTTATGCTCTGGTAAGGTTTATTATGACCTTGTTGATAAGCGTGAGGAGCTTGGTATTAAGGATGTAACAATGTTACGTCTTGAGCAGTTATATCCATTCCCGGATGATGTTCTGGCCGAAGAAATTGCAAAATATCCGAATGCGGATGTTATCTGGTGCCAAGAAGAACCAGAAAATCAAGGTGCATGGCATTTTGTCGATCGCCGTATTGAAACAGTATTAACAGAGATCAACCACAAAGTTAAGCGCCCCGTTTATGTAGGTCGTCTGCCAAGTGCCTCAACAGCACCAGGTATAGCGTCTATGTTTAAAACGGAGCAAAACGAATTGCTAGAAACGGCTCTTAAAGTATAATCATTAACAGATAATAATAAGTCTTACACAAGAAAGGACGTTAATCATGTCAACAGAAATCAAAGTACCAGCACTGGGTGAATCGGTATCCGAAGCCACTATTGCTACATGGCTTAAAAAAGAGGGCGAGTCAGTCTCTGCTGATGAACCTATTGTTGAGCTTGAAACCGATAAGGTAACATTAGAGGTTAATGCCCCTGCCGATGGCGTTATTACACAAATTATTGCCAATGAAGGCGATACGGTTGAGCCTGATGCTATCTTAGCAATGTTTGAAGCTGGTGCAAAAGGCACGGCTCCTGCTGCCAAAGAAGAGGCAAAGGCAGCACCTGCGACCGCAACAACAGATAGTAAGGCATCATCCCCATCGGCACGTAAGATGGCTGATAATAACAATGTTGATGTTGATGCTGTTTCTGGTTCTGGAAAGGGTGGACGCGTGATGAAAGAAGATGTTGTCTCTCACATGTCTGGTGGTTCATCGGCACCTGTGTCAGCTGGCCCACGTGAAGAGCGCGTTAAGATGACACGCCTTCGTTCACGCATTGCTGAACGTTTAATGGAATCACAACATGGTACGGCAACCTTAACAACATTTAACGATGTTGATATGTCCGCAATCATGCAAGTGCGTAAAGATTACCGTGATGTGTTTGAGAAAAAGCACGGTGTTCGTTTGGGCTTTATGTCTTTCTTTATGAAGGCAGCCGTTCATGCACTTAAAATGATCCCATCTGTGAATGCAGAAATTGAAGACGGTCATGTTGTTTACAAAAATTACTATGATATTGGGTGTGCTGTATCAACGCCCCAAGGTCTCGTTGTTCCTGTTGTGCGCGATGTTGATCACAAGAGCTTTGCAGAGATTGAAAAAACAATTATGGACCTTGGTAGTCGTGCCCGTGATGGTAAGTTATCAATGGATGAAATGATGGGTGGCTCATTCACTGTCACTAATGGCGGTGTGTTTGGGTCTATGTTATCAACACCAATCATCAACCCGCCACAAAGTGGTATTTTGGGTATGCATCGCATCGAGGATCGCCCCGTGGTACGTAATGGTGAAATTGTTGTGCGTCCAATGATGTATATTGCTTTGTCTTACGATCATCGCATTATTGATGGTCGTGAGTCGGTTACTTTCCTGCGCACGATTAAAGAATGTATCGAAGATCCAAAACGTTTGCTTCTTGATATTTAATAATTCACTTAAAGAAAGATATCTAAATGTCTAATAAAGAATATGATTTGATTATTATTGGTGCTGGACCAGGTGGCTATGTTTGTGCCATTCGTGCCGCACAATTAGGATTAAAAGTTGCTTGTATGGATAAGCGTGGCACCTATGGTGGTACGTGTTTGAACATTGGCTGTATTCCATCAAAAGCGATGTTGGCATCTTCTGAAAAATTTGAAGAAGCAGGACATCATTTGGCTGATATGGGTGTTAAAGTTGGCAAAGTAAGTCTCGATCTTAAAACAATGATGGGTCATAAAGATAAGGTTGTTGCCGATAACACTGCAGGAATTGAATATCTGTTTAAGAAAAACAAAGTTGACGGTATCAAGGCCGCTGGACGTATTAAATCTGCGACTGAGGTTGAGGTTCTGGATGCCAAAGGCAAAGTCAAAAAAACCCTAAAAACAAAAAATATCGTTGTTGCAACAGGCTCTGATGTTGTCTCGCTACCGGGTATCGATATTGATGAAAAACGTATTGTGTCTTCAACGGGTGCTCTTGAGTTATCAGACGTACCAAAATCAATGATTGTTATTGGTGGTGGATATATTGGTCTTGAAATGGGAACTGTTTGGCGTCGCTTAGGGGCTAAGGTTACTGTCGTTGAATATCTTGATCGCATCTTGCCTGGTATGGACGGCGAAGTGTCTAAATCAATGAAGAAGATCCTTGAAAAACAAGGCATGGAATTTAAACTCTCTACCAAGGTCATATCTGCTAAAGCATCAAAGAAAGATGTTGCATTAGAAGTTGAGCCTGCAGCTGGTGGTAAAGCAGAAAAACTAAAGGCGGATATCGTCCTCGTTGCCGTTGGTCGTAAGGCTTATACAGACGGTTTAGGTCTCGATAACGTTGGCGTTCAATTGGATGATCGTGGACGTGTTAAAACGGATGCACATTATCAATCAAATGTTAAAGGTATTTACGGCATTGGTGATGTGATTGTTGGTCCAATGTTGGCACATAAAGCCGAAGAAGAGGGCGTGATTCTTGCTGAGCATATTGCTGGGATCAAGAGTCATATTAATTATGATGCGATTCCAGGTGTTGTTTATACACACCCAGAGGCCGCGCAAGTTGGTAAAACCGAAGAGCAGTTAAAAGAAGCTGGCATCGCCTATAAAGTTGGTAAATTCCCTTACAGTGCCAATGGTCGCGCCCGTGCGATGAATGTAACGGATGGTTTTGCAAAGATTTTGGCGGATAAAGAAACAGATAAGATTTTAGGCTGTCATATTCTGGGCGCTGAGGCTGGGACACTTATTGGTGAAGTCGCATTGGCAATGGAATATGGTGGTACAGCAGAAGACATCGCATTGACTTGTCACGCACATCCAACCTTATCTGAAATTGTTAAGGAAGCGGCGTTAGATGTTGATAAGCGCGCTTTGCATATGTAAAATTAATTGGATAATTATATGAAAGAAGAGAATAAAATAGAGCTGGTTAAAAATACCTTTTTATATGAAGGGCGTGGCTTTACTCTCGCAAAAATTTCATTTATCAATCTACTTTTATCATTAGTGACGTTAGGTATTTACTCTTTTTGGGCAAGAACACGGGTTCGTAAGTATATTACGTCTCAATTATCTCTTGATAGTGATTCTTTTGCTTACACTGGTACCGGAAAAGAGCTGTTTTTAGGTTTTATAAAAATATTTCCGTTATTTGTTCTGGTGATCGTGATAATTAGTTTTATTAATTTCGATCCTTTGACCTTTATTGTTTATTTGGGAATATTTTTTATGGCGATTGCAGGTATTTATGCAGGACTTAAGTACAAATATTCCAGACTAATGTGGCGCGGCGTTAATGGTAAGCTTGAAGGCTCTATATTTCGTTATGCCTTTTTCTACATAAAATGGATGTTTTTAAAAACAATATCCCTTGGTTTTCTAGGCCCTAGAGCAGATTTGCGGCGCTATGAATATGTTATCAATAAAACATCCTATGGGAACTTATCCTTTGAATATAATTTTCATAAGCAATCATTGCATAATGTTTTCAAAGTACATGTCTATACGATGTTATTATTTATATTATCTATTGCTGCCGTTTTTGGTGGTATAGCAATTCTGGATTTTGTTCCTAAGGCAGTAGGTATTCTTATCATTATACTTGGAGTGTTTGGTTTCCTTACGTCCCGCATACCATATCACGTCAGTCTGTTACGTGAGAAGCTAAGGGGTTTGTATTTAGACGGAACCTATAGATTTAAAACAACCTTAAATTCTAAGGAATTTATTATTTTTAATTTAAAAATGATTGCACTGGTTATATGTACGCTTGGTTTTGCTTTGCCTTGGGTCGTTAATTCCACTATGAGGTTTCATGCATCACATTTGATTGTAGGTGGTGACTTATCTAAATTACGAGCAAAGCCGGTTGCCAGCAATCAAGATAATGGTGACGGCGAAGCAATTGAGGACGTTTTTTCTGGTGATGATCTCGGTGTTTTAGGTTATTAGCTTTAGCCCAAATTACTTTTCTGTATCTTTTTTGATATTATTACGTGGGTGTGCTTTGGCGTGAACAGCCAACAAATCATCGACTAAAAGATCCGTATAAATTTGTGTAGATGATAATGATTCATGTCCTAATAACTTTTGAATAAGACGCAAATTGGCGCCGGCCTGTAATAAATGTGTGGCAAAGCTGTGTCTAAACGCATGGGGTGTTATATTATCAGGCATTTGCAATGAACGGCGCAGGTCACGAATTATAGTGCGCGCACCATCTGCACTTAAGCGACCGCCTCGACTATTGATAAATAACGGCGCGTCTGATTGTGTGTGGTCGATATCAAGGTTTTTGTCTGTATCCAAATATTGATTAAGCGTTGCGTCAACGATAGGTAATATAGGTAGTACGCGCTCTTTCGATCCTTTGCCCATAACGCGAATCATACCATCGCGGGGGCGATCTATAATATTAAGAGACAGGGCCTCTGAAATACGCATTCCTGTGCCGTAAAGCATTGTGAATAGCGCAACATTGCGATATGACAACCATCCATGATTGCTTGTCGTTCCATCACGCAGTGTTTCAATAATTTTAGTGATATTCTCAAATTCAATACCACGTGGATAGCGTTTGGGCTTTTTAGGATTTCGGAGCAAACTGATTTGTGGATTATAAAGAATGCCGCGATCATTTAAGAATTTATAGAAGGTCTTTAGGGCAGATAGGGACCGTGCACGCGTGGCGCTCTCATTTTCTTTCATCATTTTTTGTGCAAGATAACTGCGAAAATCACCGATTTTACAGCCAGCCAATAAAGTTTTATTAGCTTGGCCGCCAGTATGGTCATTAAGAAAATTAAAGAAGAAACGTAGCTCCGAAAAATAAGCACGTAATGTATGTGCTGAATAATTGCGTTCAATTTTTAGATAGTCATGATAATCGCTTAGGATTTCTTTGATGTCACCTGTACATAAAAAATCGTGGAATATTACCGCTGGATCATCAAGATTTTGTGTCATAATGCTATGGCAAGCTTAACCAAGCGCGGATTGAGCGTTCAATGACTTGTGCCAGAAATTCAATCTGGTCAACCGCTTGATCTTCTTTGAAGAATTCAGGATCACGTGAACCAAATAATAAAAGTCCCTTAGGCATTTTAGGATGAATGGATAATTCGAGCAAACATTGTGAATAAACAAGTCCTGCGGCTTCGCCAAATAGATATTCATCACCGCGTGTTGCACTGGCCAGAATGGTTGAACGACCCTTCATGATGTTCTCAACATCACCGATTTTCAAGAGACGCACACCAGACATATGGCCAGAAGGCATGAGATCACGCTCGGCGCTTTCAACGGCAACGCAAACAACATCGACATCTAATGTAATAGATAATTCTGCTGTAATGACATGAACAAATTCTTCAAAACTATTGGCATCCAAAAGCTGTAAAACAGATTGATGAATCTTATGCAGATTATTAAGGGTATTGCGGCTATGTTCAACCAGCATATATTGCGTTTCTATGGCATCAGCATTTTCTTTTTGTAGTTTTTTAACGAGTAGCTTTTGAAAGTCGACCAAGTTCTCACTCTCTTTGATGGAAGAGGGCGGTGTAATTAGATTTATAATTTCTGGATGATCGACAAGAAAGTTTGGATTAGACTTAATCCACGCTAAAACGTCTTCGTCTGTAAAGTCGTTTTTGCTCATTATAAAATAGATTGCCCGGTTTCTGCCCAATCCTTCACAAATGCTTCTAAGCCTTTGTCTGTCAAGGGATGTTGATAAAGCTGCCATACTGTTTTAGGTGGCATTGTAATAACATCTGCGCCTAATTTTGCCGCCTGTAAAACATGTTGAGGGTGGCGTACAGAAGCAACAAGAATCTCGGTATGAATTTCTGGGTACATAGAATAAATATGGGCAATCTCACCAATTAACTCCATGCCATCTTGACCAATATCATCCAAGCGTCCAACGAAAGGGGAAATGAATGTTGCACCAGCTTTGGCCGCCAAAAGCGCTTGATTAGCTGAAAAACAAAGTGTGACATTAACCATGATGTTATCATCCGTCAGTTCTTTACAAACGCGAAGACCAGCAGGGGTCAAGGGAACCTTAACGGCAATATGGGGTGCGATTTTTGATAATTTACGTGCTTCCTTGATCATCGTTTCATAATCTGTCGCGGCGACCTCGGCACTGACGGGCCCATCAACAACGTCACAGATTTCAGTGATGAGTGATATAAAATTATCATGACCAGATTTTTTAACCAAAGATGGATTGGTCGTAACGCCGTCAACCATGCCCGTATCCATAAGGGCTTTGATCTCGTTTATGTCGGCTGTATCAATAAAGAATTTCATTGTGTTTTTATAATCCCTTTAGCTTGTTTTATGTTCTGTGTTAAACTTTATTTTTTAAGGTAACAATTTAATAAGAATAGTCTAACAAACTCTCTCCTATGACGCAAAATCAAAACACAGCAAATGAGATAAAAGATAAAGACGCGATGAAGCGTGTTTCTGTTTTATTACCCGTGCCATTAAAGGGGCGCTGTTTTGATTATTTGGTTCCATCGGTTATGGACGTTCCCTTAGGCTCTTTTGTTAAAGTACCTTTTGGCAAGCGAGAGTTGATCGGTGTTGTTTGGCGCGATGTTGACAAGGATGATAGTTTTGATAGATCAAAGCTAAAAACAGGGACGTTGATTGCTCATATTGATCCTATGGCGGTTGAACAACGCGACTTTATTGTCTGGATGTCAAATTATACGATGGCTGATCTGGGCATGGTTTTAAAGTTATCTCTGTCATCTAAGGATGCATTCGAGCCATTAAAGAAAATCCCTGTTTATGGTTTAAGTACAGCAAGAAATGACGCAAAGATTACGGCCAAACGACAAGAAATTTTAGATTATTTGTCTGAAATTAAAGAACCTGTAACATCAAAAAAGATCACAGGAGATACTGGCGTTTCAATGGCTGTGATCAAATCTATGGTTAAGGCTGGTTTGTTAAAAGTCACCTCACGTGTTGAAAAATTTACGCCTGATACTCTCTCTATAAAAGATGCGATAACGCTTAATAATGAGCAAGAAATAGCCCGCGATCATTGCTTATCGATATTTGAAAAACGCGCATCATCAGTGACGCTCATTGACGGTGTTACAGGGTCTGGTAAGACCGAAACATACCTTGATTTGGTGCGTCACGTTTTAAAACAAGGACAACAGGTTTTAATTCTGCTCCCTGAAATCGCGTTGACGCAACAGGTTGTTCAACGATTTGAGGATCAAATAGGGATCAAGCCTGTTTTGTGGCACTCATCCAGAACGCCAGCGCAAAGACGCGAGGTCTGGCGTGCGGTTTCATCGGGTGATGCTCGTGTTGTTATCGGTGCGCGGTCGGCGCTATTTCTGTCCTATAAAAATCTAGGCCTGACCATTCTGGATGAGGAACATGATAGTACCTATAAACAAGAAGAGGGGGTATTTTATAATGCCCGCGATATGGCGATAATTCGAGCTTCTTTATCGGCAAAAAATAAAAAAAACTCACATATTTTATTGGTTTCGGCAACACCGTCATTGGAAACATTAGAGAATGTTGAGAATGGTAAATATGAAGTTGTAACATTGCGAAACCGTTATGGCGGTGCCACTATGCCTAATATTCATGTCATTGATTTACGCAAAGACAAACCAGAGCAGGGGCATTATATTGCCCCATCATTGGTTGAGCATTTAAAAGATACTTTTGCCAGAAAAGAGCAATCTCTTTTATTCTTAAATCGTCGTGGTTATGCACCATTAACATTGTGCCAATCATGTGGGCATCGTTTTGAATGTGCACAATGTAGTGCGTGGCTGGTTGAGCATAAGCGCTTTTATCATCTACAATGTCATCAGTGTGGTTACACCGAACAAAAAACAGATTCTTGTCCATCTTGCGGGTCTGTGGATTCTTTGAGTGCTTGCGGTCCAGGGGTTGAGCGTTTAATTGAGGAGGTGCGTGAGCATATTCCCTTAGCAAAATTTGTTGTATTCTCAAGCGATAACATGGCCGATCCCGATATTTTAAAAAATACGTTAGACCAAATCAGGCGTAGTAAATTTGATATTTTAATTGGCACACAGATGTTAGCCAAGGGACATCATTTCCCCAACCTTACAACCGTTGGCATTATCGATGCGGATAGTGGTTTAGGTGGTGGTGATTTACGTGCTAGTGAAAAAACATATCAATTATTACACCAGGTTTCGGGACGTGCCGGACGTGCCGAAAAGTCGGGGAATGTTTATATTCAAACGACCCAACCCCATAGTAAAATCATTCAAGCCATGGTTGCGAATGATCGTGAGGCCTTTATTCAAGCAGAATTAAATGCCCGTGATGATGCCGATATGCCACCCTTCACCCGTTTGGCATCTATTATTATTCGGGGTTATGAGCAAAAAGACGTTATTGATTTTAGTAAAGAAATGGCGCGTCATATTCCCAAAGCCGAGGGTATATCATTTTATGGTCCGGCACCGGCACCGATAGAACGTCTGCGTAATATGTATCGCTATCGTTTTTTGATTAAAGCGGAGAAAACCATTAATGTACAAAAAGTGATTTCATTCTGGTTCTCACATTTCAAAATACCCAAAGATATCCGTATTCAAATTGATATCGATCCGTATAGTTTTAATTAGAAGGTTAAGTCATGGATATTTCTGATGTAAAAAAACAATTACTTACGCTGATTTCGGAACATAGAAAACGTATTCCGCCAGATCTACTTGCGCGCGCTGAGATTCTCGCTTTGCATGAACTTGAGCAGCAAAATAAACAGAGTGAACCGCAGGCGGAAGATATAAAAATTCCTAAAAATGATATCATTATTGATCAGCCCTATGATAGGAGTGCGGCACAAGATGTCATCGCGCATTTCCTAGAAAATTATAATCAAGACCCCAAACGGGTGGAAATGATTAAAGATATTCTCTTTAAACAATCACATTAGGGAAACTAATTTCTTAAGGTTTAGGTATAAGATTATTAAGCAATTCCGGTTGTAAATTAATAAGCAAATCACCAGGATTAAGGGCGCCTTGGAATAACACATTGGGGTCTATTCCTGCATCTCTGACCATGTCTAACAATTTATTGCTTTGGTCGCATGCACCGCCAGCCAATGAATCAATGCCACTTTGAATGAGGCCGCCGATACTCCCGCCGACTCCGAAAACATCAAAAGCGCCCGAGATACCCATATCTGCCACAACCGTTGATATCGTTGTTGCAAAATTATCGAAACAGGATAGTTCATTAATGTCTGCTGGATCAGTATAAAACTGTTGTCTCATACCTTCTTGGACGGCTGTTTTTTCTTCGACCATTGCAATTTTAACCGTAGTGGCAACAGATTCAGGGCATAGAGCGGTTGCGCTAGCAGAAACTGCATCTGTTGCGGCGCTACTACTTGTCCCTGCGAATGGAACGTATGTAACGTCAGATCCTGAGGAGGCAGAGCCCGATCCAGATCCAGATGTTGATCCACTGTTATTACTAGTATTTGAACTATTGTTATTAACGGTGCCAACTTGCGGTCCTCCAGAGCCCCCACTGCGTGTTTTAATGGTGCCACTATTATTGTTTTCTTCTTTATCACCATTGTTGTTTGAAATGGGTGGAAGGTAGCCGCGCAAATCTTCGTCAATTGGTGGTGGATTAGTTGGATCTATCCAAAAAGCAAAACCAGATGCAATGTCTGTTTTGTTAATGGTAAAATTCTGTCTATTTTGATCGCCTAATGTTAGGGAGGGGCGTATTGTATTCCCTTCTTTGTCAACAAGTGCATAATAGAGCGTATTTGTATCTGTATAGCCGATAATATCGCCTTTTTGAACGGTGGAACCAAAATGTGCCAAATCACTATCGGACAGTAAACCATAGGTTGTGCGACTCATGTCGGCGTGTAGGACATCAATATGTACGCCCTTTTTATGGTCGTCTCCGATAAAAATAACCTCCCCATCACGTGATGCATATACAGGGGTGTCTCTATGGGCGGCTTCTAATATGAATGCTGCACTTGATCTTATGGCGCCATAGGTCTTATCAATAATGGTACCAACCTCATTTAAAGGTGCACTTTGAATAGAGCCCAAGGGATGCATAAAACCAATTTTTTTCGTTGTGTCTGCATGTGAGGTTTGCGGGCTCAATAGAGCCATACAGCCCAAAATAGCGGCGCTTAATAACATTTTTTTATATAATGGTTTCATTGTTTATGCTTTCTCTTTGTCGTGCTTCTTTATTTTATTTTATCACCAATAATATTATAGTCTGGATCGTAAAAACGACCCAAATCTATGGCTTTCATATAATTTTCAGGCATGTTGCTTGCCGCTACTTCTGTTGCAAATGTTGCCCATTCATTTGATCCCACTTTCGTGTAAATAGAATCAAGCAACGACTTGGCACCCACATCGCGCAAGCTATCAAACAGGCCATCAGAAGATACGCAATCTGCACCGACAAGACCGTCTAATATATTTGGTGCTAAACCGCTCAGCAAACCGCCCAGTTTGTCACCCAATAGGCTTGTTATACCACCTAAAATTCCGCTTGATGCGTTTGTGAAGTTATCTGCAACGGGACCAAACATATTCGCCTGAAATACATCGAAGCATGACAACTCATTAAAGTCTTGAATGGGTGTTACGTGTGCGTCACTAACGGCATCGCGTTCTTCAAGTTTTGCGGCGGCATGTTCATTATGCAGTGTTTCTGCGGCGGCTGAACAACCATCTCCCTTGTCTCTGGGGGTGCCGAGTACAGCATCGTCTGGTAATCCCTGAAAAGGAGAGACTGCATCAATCGATCCCTCACTGGATTGAGTGGTGTACCCTGGTGAAGTTGATGGCGTTGGTTGGAATGGAATAACAGGTGGCATATATGGCTCTGTAGGGTCAAATCCAGGTGTATAAGGCGTAGGAACAGGGTCGTTTATATTCTGACACATAGGAGCAGATGGCCTTAAGCGACAAATAGTCTCTATATCTGCGGTTTGTTGTGCATAATATATAGAATCTCTATTTAGTTTCTCAAATTGCATGGCTGAATTATAAAAACTAAATGTGCTAACATTTGCTAGCCCAATAATTTCATCTTCTTGCACGGCGACATGTTCATTAAAAACACGCGTTTCTGGAATAATGCCGTTATAAAAACTACGTGTACCATCAACATTACTGATCATTAAAACACGGGATTCATCGTTGTTAATACGGTGTGTTGATATAAATCCCGCTTGTTGAGCGCGTATAGGCTTTAAAATTGAGGTGTTATCTTCTGCTTGATTGATAAACTGACGCAAATCAACGGAGATAATACCATATTCGCTTGAGGCAATAACGGGTTGCTCTTTGTTAACAAAGCTATTTGTCTGCGATGCCCATGATGGGAAGGCAATAAAGACGACAATACAGAGGATAAATGCAGATAATAATTGCATGTGTTTAATTGATCTCATATTTACCACCATTCCATGTCGCAATCTTAGAGTCTTCGTAATACGCGTTTAATACAAGTGTTTTCGTGTTTTTATGCATCTCGTCGTTTATATCTATTGTCTTGGTTTTAAAGTCCGCAATCTCTACGAGGCCAGCATTGGTGACGGCATATCCATATATCTGACACGTATCACCTTGGCAGAAAATTTCTGGATCAAGCAATCTAACGAACAATTCTTTGACACCATCATTATTCAGATCAACACGCGCGGTCGCCGTAATAATTTTACGACCAACTTCAATTTCAGCTTGTTGTATTTTATTGCCTAAAACTTTACGTGCCATCACATCATTGGTGCTTTCCGGTTCCACATTAAAGAATAGGGGGGTGTTTTGTGTTTGGTCTATTATATTGGCATATGATGATGAGGGTGTAATTGAAAATACAACAACACATGCAAATAGAACTATAAAAACACTGTTCAGCTTTAATGCTGAAGTAAGATCCTTGATCATCATAGTCACGTCCCCTTATGGCTATATCAATTAATTATAGGCCAAACTGGTTAAATTATCCTTTATATTACCACATAAAGGCCTTGTTTATAAGCAACTTTGTTTGAAACATGAGCAAAATTTATTACATATCCATGTATGGTGACAATTAATGCATAATGAAACTCTTGTTTTAATTAAACCATTGTTTTTAAATATTTTTGATAGAAATAAATATAATTCAACGATGTATTTTAACAATGACTTAAACAATAATTGCAACCCTGGGTAGTGTATATTGGGAGTTGCAAAATATGTCTATCAATCAGTTTATAAAAAATAAAGATCACGGGGTGCCAATCATTGAAATTAGGCGAATCAGTGATATGGCCAACAATAACAACATCAATGATCGTACGTTTGAGGTCATCCATTATAATGATGCGTTTATGGATTGTTTTAATATACCTTGTTTTGACGACATCTATTATCTGTCGGACTTATTTTCTGCGCGAAATATGAAACTTTTAAAAAAGCATATTCTACGTAAGGGGGCCGATAATTTTCTTTTAAAAACGGATAAGAATTACAATAATAAAGTTGATCATCTTATATGTTATTTGATCCATAATGATGAACATCAAACAATATCTGTCATGACAATACCTGTCGAAAAAAAACCAGAAAAAACAAACACTACAAAAATCAAAAATTGAAGCCCTAGGCCAATTGTCGGGAGGGATCGCACATGATTTTAATAATATTCTGTCAATCGTTCAGGGCTATGGCATCTTGTTGCAGGAGCAATTTGAAGTAGAAAGATCGATTGATATTAAACAAGTAAAAGATCATTTAAAAAAAATTATTACAGCCTCTAAAAAAGGATCAAATCTAACGCGTAAATTATTAGCATTTAGTAAGCAAAAAATTATGTTAGACCATAATGAAAATATAGCTGTGACTCTGCCAGAGCAGATTGATTTATTACGGCCAATATTAGGGACAAATATAAAAATTTATTTTGAAACATCTTCTGAAAACTTTCACATTAAGTCATCCCCCGATGTGGTAAATCAGATCGTTACAAATCTTTGTATTAATGCCCGTGATGCAATGCCAGAAGGCGGTATTATTTATGTCCGGTTGGTTCAATCATCTTATAAAGATTTCGTATCAATTATTGTGAATGACAGCGGAACTGGTATTCCAAAAGAGATCCAGAAAAATATCTTTGAACCATTTTTCACAACGAAAGAATTGGGTCGGGGAACAGGACTGGGTCTATCAACCGTTCATGGCTTGGTTGAACAGCTGGGCGGGCATATTAATTTTGATAGTCACATAAGCCGCGGTACAAAATTCATCATCGATATTCCGATTAATAAAGACGTTAAAATCACGCCTAAATTTCATTCAAAAAAAGATCTTCTGCATGTCAAAAATGACCCGTTCATGTTGTATAATAAGCATGTTCTTATTGCAGAGGACGAGCCGGATTTACGTGCCTTGGTGGTTAATGTTTTTAAACGCTTAGGTATGAAAGTTTTCGAAGCATCGAACGGTGACCAAGCCTTGTCATTATTAGATGAGCATATGGGGAAGATTGATTTCCTTGTGACCGATATTGTAATGCCAGGCATCAACGGTGCGCGTCTTGCCGCAATGACCCGTGAGATAAACCCTATGACAAAAATCATTATGATGAGTGGTTATCCGTCACGCCAAGAAATAGGGCAGCGTATCAAAGATTTTAATATAGATGAACGTTATCATGTCTTGCAGAAACCTGTCGATATGAATGCCGTTATTTGCCTTATGCAGAATATGGTTCAGGGTGTGAAAGAAGAAGATATTGATAAAATTTATCGCGAACTGCGTGTCGTTTAACTTATAGAAGAGAGGTGAAAAATGAACGGGAATATGGTGGATTTATCCAAATTGAAAATATTACTGATTGAGGATCAACCAGATAATCGCGCCTTAACACGCAACATGTTAATGGAGCTAGGTATTAATCAGATATTTGAAGCTTCTGATGGTCAAGAGGGTTTGTCATTTGCTGATTTTGCGCGAGATATGATTAATTTTGTAATTTGTGATTGGAATATGCCGAATGTGTCGGGGTTAAAAGTTTTGCGGACGTTGCGCGAAGATAATCCTGATTTACCATTTTTAATGATAACGGGTCGTGGTGATATTGAATCCGTAACGAAAGCAAGGGATTCTGGCGTGAGTGGTTATATAAAGAAACCGTTTTCCCATGTGCAGCTAGAAGCTAAATTGCGTATCATTATCCACCGTCGCCTTGAAATGGCCAAAAAAGAAGCCCTTAAAACCGCGTTTGAATAAATAGACTATATGGGCGGAATTTCTGGTATTTAAAATCAGAATAATCTACACTTTGGGGCATGAAAAAAGATTCAGATATATATGATTGCTTAATCATCGGTGGCGGTATCAATGGTGCGGGGATTGCGCGTGAATGTGCCGGGCATGGTTTGAAAACCTGTCTCTTGGAAGCACAAGATTTTGCGGGAGGAACATCTTCTGCTAGCTCTAAACTAATTCACGGTGGTCTTCGATATTTAGAATTTTATGAATTTTCATTGGTACGCAAAGCCTTGCAAGAACGTAAAATTCTTATCAACCAAGCACCTCATATTATGTGGCCTTTAAAATTCATATTGCCCCATCAAAAACATTTACGACCAAAATGGATGCTGCGCGCGGGATTATTTTTGTATGATCTGTTGGCGGGCTCTGCGCGTATTGGGCGATCGAAAAAAATTAAAATAGATAGACGTGGATTAAAGGCACACTTAAAAGATGGCTTTGAATATTTTGATGGTTGGGTAGAGGATTCACGCCTTGTGATTTTGAACCTGTTAGATGCAGAAAAAATGGGTGCTGATATTAAGCGCAATTGCGCGGTTGAAGCTGTCAAAAAAGAAGATGATATTTATAGTGTTACGACACAAAATGGCGATATTATAAAATCACGGACGGTCGTTAATGCGGCTGGCCCATGGGCGAATGATTTCTTACCTACGGGCTTACGTATTAAGCTGGTCAAGGGTAGCCATATTGTTGTGCCAAATATATTCGATCATGATGATGCTTTTATTCTACAAACTGAAGACGGTCGTATTGTTTTTGCAATACCCTATGAGAATGACTTCACGTTAATTGGCACAACGGATGTCAAATATACGGGCGATGCACGCGATGTTCATATTGATGATGATGAAACTGACTATTTGATCTCATTATCTAATAGCTATTTTGAAAAAGAGATTAGCAAGAACGATATCGTTCATAGCTATAGTGGTGTAAGGCCCTTAATTGATGATGGCGAAACCGATGCGAAGAAAATTTCACGTGATTATCGTTTTGAAAATGATAATGGCTTTGTTCATATCTTGGGCGGTAAATTAACGACCTATCGTTTGTTGGCAAAAGAAGCTTTTGACGTTATTGCCGATCATTTGAATAAAGATATTAACGCAACATGGTCATCCAAAGAATTTTTACCAGGTGGTAATATAAAAGATTTTGATGTTTTCCTAAATGCTTGTTTGGATAATTATAAAGACTTGAATCCGAAAATGATTAAACGCATGGCAATTGCCTATGGTGCAAAAATACATGATATTTTAGGGGGTAATTTAGGTGTTCAAATAACGCCAATTTTACATGGTTGTGAAGTTGATTATTTAATCGATCATGAGTGGGCACAAAGCGTTGAGGACATCATTTGGCGACGCTCTAAATTAAAACTTCATATGATAGATAATGATATTGAAGCGCTAGAGAAATATATAGAACAAAGAGGTGTTAAGCATGTCTGATTTCTTTCTTGTGGTCGATCAAGGTACAACAAGTTCTAGAGCAATCTTATTTAATGAATCTGGTGATATCGCTTTTGTTTCTCAAAAAGAATTCCCGCAACATTTCCCTGAGGCAGGGTGGGTTGAGCATGATCCAGAAGATATTTGGCAGAGTGTTTTATTGTGCTGTAAAGACGTTATAGCGCAGATGAAAGAAAGTCATACCGATGGTACTATCAAGGCCATAGGGATTACCAATCAACGCGAAACAACGCTTGTATGGGATCGCGAAACGGGTAAGGCCGTTTATAATGCGATTGTGTGGCAAGATCGCCGTACGTGTGATTTTTGTCAGAAGCTAAAAATGCAAAACCATGAGGCAATAGTTTCAAATAAGACAGGACTTTTACTAGATCCTTATTTTTCAGCTACCAAAATTCGGTGGATTTTAGAAAATGATCAGTCTCTTAAGGCGCGTGCCGAGAATGATGAGCTTGCCTTTGGTACAGTGGATAGCTTTTTATTATGGCGCTTCACGAATGGAGCGGTTCACGCAACCGAATCTAGCAATGCATCCCGTACCATGATTTACAATATCCATGATAATACATGGGATGATGAACTCTTGTCGTTATTTGATATTCCAAAAAACATATTGCCCGATGTTAAAAATACAATTGATGATTTTGGTGTTACGGATATATCCGTTCTAGGAATAGAAATCCCCATCGTTGCGATGGCTGGCGACCAACAAGCGGCAACATTTGGACAGGCGTGTTTCAATGAAGGTGATATTAAAAGCACCTATGGGACGGGCTGTTTCGTTGTACAAAATACTGGTGATGTCGTTGTAAAATCCAACCATAAATTACTCTCTACAATTGCGTGGCGTATTAATGGTAAAACAACTTATGCCCGTGAGGGATCTGTTTTTGTTGCGGGATCAGCGATACAGTTTTTGCGCGACGGTTTGGGGCTGGTTAAGGACGCATCCGAAACGCAAGAAATGGCAAAGAGTTTAAACGACAATGGCGGTGTTTACTTTGTTCCTGCGTTAACGGGGTTAGGTGCACCATATTGGCGCGCAGATGTCACGGGCATGATTACAGGTCTGCGTCGTGATACAACCGATAAACACATTGTGCGCGCCGCCTTAGAAGCACAGGCCTATCAGACGGCAGATTTGTTTGAGGCGTTTGATAAAGATTATCCTATGAATATGACTGCCCTGAATATTGATGGTGGTTTGGTTGCTAATGATTGGGTTTGCCAGTTTATGGCTGATTATTTGAATGTTGATATAGCGCGCCCTAAAGTTATTGAAACGACGGCGCTCGGTATTTTTTATATGATTGGTATAAAAACTGGTTTATTTAATGGTTTTGATGACATCAGAGACCATAAAGAAAACGAGTCCATCTTCGAGCCATCTATGGACAATGAAAACCGACAAGTTTTAAAGACTGGATGGCAGAAGGCCATGCACAAAGTATTGCATTGAAAATTAAGGAAAAAAATATGATTAATACGATGCGAAAATATCTATTGCTAATGATCATGGTCATTGGGCTAGGGGGCTTTGGCGTAACACCATCGCATGCAAATGATTTGAATTATATCGATGCCAATAGCGTTGGTCGTGTCCTGCAGTCTTTGGGGTTGTCCTATCAAACAAAATTTGATGAAAATAACGTGCCGCGTATTGTCGTGACAGATAAAAATATGAGATCAGAACAATTTGAGATTTATTTCTTTGATTGCAAAATGATGACTAAATGCGAAAGCATAACATTGTGGAGTTGGTATCTACCGACGGTTAGTATTCAACATGCGCGCCTTAACCGATGGAATCAAAGAAATCGTTTTACTAAAAGCTATTTAGATAAAAACTTTAAACCAACACTTGAGCTAGACATCCACGCATCTGGTGGTCTGGGCAACCGTAATCTGGCATTATTGATGAACTTTTATATTGAGAACATGAAATTATTCGCAGATTACATGGTCGTCAAATAAATATAAGTCAATAAGTTGGATATAAAAGTAGGTTGGATATAAAAGTGGTGCCCGGAGGCAGACTCGAACTGCCGACACAAGGATTTTCAATCCTTTGCTCTACCGACTGAGCTACCCGGGCGCCTTCACTTTGAAAGTGCACATAAAATAAAATATATTTATTTCACGTCGGTGAAAATAGTTATAAGAAAAAGCACTATGCTTGGCAAGATCAAAATGAAAAAAGATGCGATTATATTGCGTCTTTAACATTTTTTAGGATGTGATTGATGGTTTTGCCGTGATTTTGTAAAGAGAACTCGAATAATCCCGCCTTACTAAAGCCATAAATTTTATGCTTTAGAGCCTTATCAGCCAAGAAAGAAAGAAACTTATCATGAATATCTTGCTGATTCTTTATATTGCCCATGCGAATGAAGTCGATAATGATTGTGCCAGACAGTTTTCTGACAATAATATGGTTTAATATTATTTTTACAGCCGCCATATTTGTGGCAATGGCGCTGCGCCCGTTACCTTTATCGATATCAATAACAGTGCATGCTTTGGTTTTTTCAAATGTAATCGTACCGCCAGCGTTTATTGAAACAGCTTCAGATAGATAATCTTTAAACCGCGTGAGCAAATCTAGATCATCAAGAATACATGCTTCTATGGTTGCGCCATCATGACGTTGGGCTAGTCGTTCAGAGGCTTTTAGTTTCCTTACTTTGGCGCTCAACGCTACGACAGGGGCCTTATCTGCTTCGTCATACAAACGAATGATACTTGCATCTATCTTCTGGCCTTGTGGCAGGCTTGTGTCATAAAGAATAAATGGATTGCCTTTGTCATTTTTCAGGAAGCACGCATTTTGTGAGAGATCAATGCGATCAATTGTCGCTGTAATGCTGTCGCCAATAGCATAGGGGTGATTTGGGTGGTCTATTTCACAATCAATGATTTTGTTATTTAGAACGGTTAGAGCAAGGGTGATTTCTTTACCGTGACGTGTGATTGTTTCGTGGTAGATAATGGGGTTCATTTATTTAATACCACAAAAACCATGCAACATTTGACGCGTGTTATAGGCGCATAGACCGACAATATTGCTGTAAGAGCCATTGATCTGTTTTACGAAGACTTCGGCAAATCCTTGGATGCCGTATCCGCCTGCTTTTCCTTGCCATTCTTTACTGTTGATATACGTATCAATGTCTTCTTGGGTAAGGCGCTTAAAGGTCACTGTGGTTTGAATAACACGGCTGGTTTGTTTGCCATCTGGACGAATGATACCAATCCCACCAAATATCTTGTGACGACGTCCAGATAGAAGGTTTAAGCAAGTGCGTGCCTCATCTTCATGTTCTGTTTTTGGAAGAATGCGACGGCCACATGCAACAACAGTATCACCAGAAATGATGACCGAGCCTTTATGTGTTTCATGGACTTTTAGCGCTTTTTCGGTGGCCATGCGCTTGGCGTAAATGGCCGGAAGTTCTTTATTCAGAGGTGTTTCGTCAATATCGGCGGGAATGATATCAAAACCAACAACGCCGATACGTTTTAAAATATCGTTGCGGCGTGGGGAGGCAGAGGCCAATATAATTTTTTGTTTGTCCATCTGCCTGCTTAATAAAATAGGTTAAAGATTAATCTTTGTGACGGAATGTAATGCGACCTTTAGAAAGGTCATAAGGTGTCATTTCAACGGTAACGCGGTCACCCTCAAGAACACGGATTCTATTTTTGCGCATACGACCTGATGAATGGGCGATGATCTTGTGCTCATTTTCCAAGATAACGCGGAACATTGCATTAGGTAGTACCTCTTCAACATGTCCTTCAAATTCTAATAGGTCTTCTTTAGCCATTATTTTTCTAATCTCCGTTAAGATGTTTAAATTTCTATTTATATATTTACCTTAAAGCCGATGGGAACTCAACCGTAAACTCAACACCGAAATAAGGGTAAACAAACGTCGTGCCGTATCATGATCTGTTTTTGCGTGTGGTTCAAGTAAAGACATCAATATATCTGCTCCTTCATTATGAAGCGCGCGTCGTGCCATATCTATGGTTTGCAATGATATATGATTGCGTCCTGCTGCCTCGTAATAGCTTTCGCAAATAGTATAATAATCACGAATAGGGCGGCGCAAGGGCGATAAAGATATCTCAAAATCATGAATATTGCTGTTCTGTGCGTTTGTTAATTGCCACGAAAGAAACCGCCCCTTATTTTCGATTTCTAAATAATAATGCTGATTTGTATCATTAATGAGCTGAAACACATTGCCGTGATATAAATCATGGATGGCTATATCACGTTCTCTTTGAATAGTGCGGGCATAAGAAATAACCGATTTATTGATAAGCGAAATATGTTGAAGTGCGCATTTATCCTTATCTGCTTTTGTCGGCAGATGAATGGGGCTGTCATTTAGAAGCTGACGATGGTAATTCTGTGCGACCATTATGCCTCTTTATGGCGTGTAATTGTCGCGCCGCACGCATTCAGCTTACCTTCAAGATCATCATATCCACGATCAAGGTGATAAACGCGACTTACTGTTGTTTTTCCCTTTGCAACAAGCCCCGCAATTACGAGCGCCATAGAAGCGCGAAGATCTGTCGCCATAACCTGTGCACCGTTAAGTGTATCAACACCACGCACAAGCGCAGAGCGCCCTTGAATATTGATATTAGCGCCCAAACGATTAAGTTCGGGTACATGCATAAAGCGATTCTCGAAAATTGTTTCTGTTATCATGCCTGCACCAGATGCAATGGTGTTTAAAACCATCATTTGTGCTTGTAAATCTGTCGGAAAACCAGGATAGACTTCTGTCATCATATCCACCGCAATTGGGCGTTGAGTCATTTCAATCGTTACGCTGTCACTTTGACCGCCATTATCATGAGTAATTTTTGCGCCAGCTTCGGTTAATTTCGCCCAAAAAGATTGTAAGAAATCATAGCGTGTATTGGTTAGGGTTAATTTACCTTGTGTCATGCAGGCGGCAATGGCATAAGATCCAGTCTCAATGCGATCTGGCAATACGGCATGTTCTGCTGCGTTCATTAAGCCGTTTGTGCCTGTGATTTCGATTGTATCTTGACCAAGCCCCGTGATTGTTGCGCCCATCTTAATTAAGAGTTCACCCAAATCAATAATTTCTGGTTCTTTGGCGGCATTACGTATTTTGGTTGTACCGTCCAGCATCGCGGCCGCCATCATTGCATTCTCGGTGGCACCAACAGAGATTTTATCAAAAACAATTTCACCAGCTTTAAGACCACCATCAGTAGAGGCCTTAATATAACCGTCTTCAATTGTGATTGTTGCACCTAGGGATTCCATAGCCTTTAGGTGTAAGTCAACAGGGCGTGTACCAATTGCGCAACCGCCAGGCAATGAAACCTCCGCATAGCCATTGCGAGCCAGAAGAGGGCCTAAAACAAAAATACTAGCGCGCATTTTGCGGACTAAATCATAATGTGCGATATGACCTGTGATTTCTTTTGTTTGAACGTCATAAACATTATCAGATGTTCTTGTCACGGATGTGCCAAGTGTTTCCAATAGCGCGATAAGTGTTTTTATATCAGCCAAGTCAGGGACATTCGATAGTGTGACGACCTTGTCTGTTAGGATTGTTGCAATTAATAAAGGTAGGGCGGCATTCTTTGCACCGCTAATAGCAATTTTACCGTTTAGTGTGCATCCGCCTTCAATCTCTAGATAATCCATTCTATCCGCCTTCTTCTCTCTTTTTATAAGTTACTATAGATATATCAGTTTTATGCATTTGAGAAGCACGAATATTGTTGATTATGTAAATTATTAATGATATGATCTAGCCCATGTTCAGACCATTACCAAAAGAACCAGTTAGAAATTTAGTCCTGTGCGATAGGGATTTAAATATTCTAGGCGACAAGCATATCTCTGTCGAGGTACTGCAAGCGAATTATAGTCGCTTGAAACGGCATTTAGGTGAGGTTTTTATTGCCAGAAAACCGCTATCTTACAATCGGGGGGTCGCTAAAGAGATGCACTCTATGGTTGAAGATGAGGATAGAGATGATTTGCAGCGGAAATTATTTAAAGATTTATTATTTTTGATGGCGCAATCAGATATTTATCACGATGTCTTTCAGGATTTTCTAGACGATCCAAAATCTATTATATCTTTTGATAGCACGTCTCAATATGCAGGATATTGTCGCCCCAACAATGATGGCAAGGTCTTGGTGGCGATTAATCACCGACGCCATATCGACCAATTTGACTTGGCAAGCACACTTGTTCACGAAATCATTCACGGTGTGCAGCCTCTATTAAAGGATATCTGTGATTACGATTCGCACATAAGTCATGCATTGTTTAGATCTAGGGCATTAGAGGCAGAGGCAAGGGCTGTTGAGTCCTTGTTCTCAATTGAGCAATCGAATAACTGGAAAACTGTTCACGGAATTCCTCGTTATTTTGATGAAAGGCAATGTTACCGTAACAAGAAAAGGCTAAGAGACGTTTTCTCATCTATCGAGAAGCTTAATAATTCGCTTCACTATCAATCATTGACAAAAGATAATTTAAAATATGCAGCATTGTTTTCATCCGCTTTTTTATCAGCATTTAATTGTAGGGAGTTTATGCAATCAAGTGCGTATGACATTAGGCTAATAGATGCTTTACCGATCAATCACGATAAGACGCCTATAGATGTAAGTGCTAAAATGATGAAGTTTCAGTCTCTTGGTTTTCCAATAGGTAGGATTTTATTGCGCGCTGGGGTTGATTTTAATAGCGCTAAATTCAGTGGCTTATCTTCAGCGGCATATAGCCATTTAGAGTCTAAGTTAGAGTGTGTGGGCGCAGTAAACCCTATGTTCAACCGTGATGCTTTAACATTTGATCAACAAAATATAGGAGAGGAAGTCATCTGTATTGCTAGAGCCATACAAAGATTGGATAAACCAAAGTCAAATGCACAGTCAAATATATGTGATGTGCGCAGGAAAAGCGGTCTTTCATTAAAGCATTAGGGATCGTTACAACTTGAACAATGGGCTAAGTTAATAATATCTATTTTATCCTAAAATATTAAATAATTTTTCTTGACCTTTTTTATTTTAATGATTAGTTTGCGCGATATACGGATTTTATGTCCGTTTATTTTTAGGTGATGAGAGCCTGTAGCTCAGCCGGTAGAGCAACTGACTTTTAATCAGTAGGTCCGGGGTTCGAACCCCCGCGGGCTCACCACTTAAAATAAAGTTATTGAAGGACTTAAGAAATATCATGTCCACAAAACACCCAAATGATACAAAAATTGCTGGTGCCGGCTTTGGCGCCCGTATTCGTCGTTATTTCATGGCAGGGGTTTTAATTACTGCGCCTATTTCTATCACGCTTTATTTAGCGTGGCAGGTTATTCAGTTTATTGATGGAAATGTTGATAAAATATTACCGCCAGCTTATGATCCGGAAACATATTTGCCTTTTCCTGTTCCAGGGCTTGGGCTTATCATTGTTTTCTTAAGTTTAACATTAATTGGCGCCCTGACGGCTGGCTTTATTGGTCGTCTATGGTTGCGCGTTTCAGAATCTGTTTTGGGGCGCATGCCAGTTATTCGATCTCTTTATATGGCTTTAAAGCAAATATTGGAAACAGTATTCAGTGATACTGGACGTTCTTTCAAAGATGCTGTTCTTGTTGAATATCCGCGCAAAGATATGTGGGTTGTTGGTTTCCTTACAGGCAGCGCCAAAGGCGAAATCCAAGATAAAGTAAAGGGCAAAGAAACAGTTAATGTTTTCATCCCGACAACACCGAATCCAACATCTGGTTTTTTAGTGTTTGTACCACGTGATTCTGTTGTTGATCTTGGTATGTCCGTTGAACAGGCCCTTAAATTGGTCGTGTCCGCTGGAATTGTTGTCCCTAACGAGCTACCAACCAAATAATTATCATCCAGCCCGTAAGTACTGGATCGCTTGATCGCGTTCAAAAAGATATAGTAATGTCTTTAAATTCTGGCCGCGCGCTGATTCTAGGTTCGGATCTTTATTAACAATAAGTCGTGCATCCTTATGCGCAATTTCAATCAAATCTTTATGATCAAAAATATTGGCGATTTTAAAGTTTAATAATCCACTTTGTTGGGTGCCTAAAACATCGCCGGATCCACGTATTTCCATGTCACGTTCAGAGATTAAAAAACCGTCATTGGTTTGACGCATAATATCGAGGCGTTTCTTGGCAGTTTCCCCCAAATACGGTGTGTAAAGCAACAGACATGTGGATGCCTTATGTCCGCGGCCAATTCGCCCACGCAATTGATGGAGTTGTGATAAACCAAAACGCTCGGCATGTTCAATCACCATGATCGTCGCGTTTGGAACATTTACGCCAACCTCAATCACGGTTGTTGCGATTAAGATTTTAATTTCATTGGCGGCAAAGCGTTTCATAACCGCATCTTTTTCATCGCCCTTCATTTTCCCATGAATAAGACCAATCTGGCCATCACTGAAGATGTTTCTTAATGCTTGGTATCTTTCTTCGGCGGCAGCCAAATCAAGTTTTTCAGATTCCTCAACGAGAGGGCAAACCCAATAAGCTTGCGCACCATCGTCAATTTGTGTTTTAAGGCGTTCCGCGACCTGTTGAAGATGTTCTAGATTAATAACGCGTGTGTCTATTTCTTGACGTCCAGCAGGTTTTTCATCAATGCGACTAACATCCATATCGCCATATGCTGTTAAAGCCAGTGTGCGCGGAATGGGGGTCGCGGTCATTGATAAAATATCTGGACGAATACCTTTGTCAGATAGTTTGAGGCGTTGATGAACACCAAAACGATGCTGTTCATCAATAACAACAAAGCCAAGATTCTTGAAAATAACAGTATCTTGAAACAAGGCATGTGTACCAAAGATAATATTGGTGCTCCCCTCGCTTAAGTCATTAAGAATTTCTGTTCTTTTTTTACCTTTTTCACGCGATGTTAAGATGGCTGTTTTTAGATTCAATTGATCGCATAAATCTTTTAGGCCTTCAAAATGTTGTCGTGCCAAAATTTCGGTTGGTGCCATAAAGGCGACTTGTGCACCTGTCTCTATTGCATTCAAGGATGCGATAAGGGCGACAATGGTTTTACCGCTACCAACATCACCTTGTAACAAGCGTAACATTTGATCGGGTCTTGCCGAATCGTCATCAATGTCACTCAAGGCTCGTTCTTGAGCTTTCGTTAATGAAAAAGGCAGTGATTTCAAAAGAGTGGGGCGTAAGTTTTGCGAAATCGGAAAGGCACGCCCTGCTTTTGTTTTTGTATGATAGCGAGTCAATGACAAGGCCAGTTGCATTGATAATATTTCATCATAGGCAAGACGACGACGCGCGGGACTATCCACATCAATCGTTTCGATCGTTGTTGGTTGATGAATTTCTGCGAGAGACGCTTCAAAACCGTTCCAACCATGATGTTTTAATAATGTTTCATCGTGCCATTCGGTTAGATCTGGTAATTCTTTTATACCGCTTAAGATGGCTTTGCGCAGGATTTTTTGACTGACACCCTTCGTCAAGGGATATGTCGGTTCCAATTGGTCAACAACTTCGCCTAAATCTGTTGTCGCGATATGGTCGGGATGAACCATTTGCGCCATGCCTTGATAAAAATCAATACGCCCACTAATAATACGTTTTTCATTAAGCGGTAATAGTTTCATCAAATAAGGCTTACGCGCTTGAAAGAAAATAAGATCAATGATATCGCCGTTCATATCTTCGCATTTAACCTTGTACGGCTTGCCGCGCATTGTGGTTGGTACATGATTAATAACCGTCACCGTTAATGTGGTGATACGTCCATTCTCTGCTTTTTTTAACGACTGAACTTCTTGACGGTCAATACAGCCCGTTGGGATATGGAACAACAAGTCTTTGATATGTGTGCCGCACAGCTCCTCTATAAGGGGTGCTGTGCGTGGTCCTATGCCAGTAATTGAACGGATTGATCTGAAAAGCGGTGATAAAATCAGGGGCCTGTTGGTAACAGGCACAGTTTTTTGATCTTTTTCATCATTGGGGGCTGACTTTTGCATGTGTTTACATTATATCACTATCTATGAATGCGCAAAATAATATAGACGACACACCCGAAATGGCTGCCCTTAGAAAAAAACTTGTTTTTAGGGCGTGGCATCGTGGTACGCGTGAGGCAGATTTAATCGTTGGCAGTTTCGCCAAAAAATATATCAATAGCTTTACTCAAGAACAAGTTATGCAATTTCAAGATTTATTATCTTTAAGTGACCCTGATATTTATAACTGGATTACTGGACGCGAAGAGATTCCATCAACTGTTGATACACCTGTTTTAAGATTACTGTGCGATCATCAATATACGCATGAGCGTGAATTTAATCCTGAAAAAGTATAAATATTATGACGGATGCTCACCCTTCATCAATCGTTTCAGACGCGAATATATATGATGATTTAACCGTTCCTTATTTTGGCGTTGTTGATGGTGCTGATGCTGTTATTATTGGTAAACGCGCCAAAGAAAACGCGCTTATTTATGTGTTAAACAGCGCCGAGATGTTTGCAAAAACATATGAGCAACTTCGTTTTTTTAATCCTGAGCTTGAGATATTACATTTTCCCGAATGGGATTGCTTACCCTATGACAGAATTTCACCCTCCAAAGATATTCTTGGTACGCGTTTATCGACATTGGTTGCTTTGTCTAATAATCTGATGAAACAGCAGGGGCGGATTGTTCTAACTACAATGGCGGCATTGACGCAAAAATTACCGCCGCGTGAGATTCTATCAAAAAGCCAGATGACCTTTAAAAAGGGTGGTTTTATTAATCCCGAAAAGCTGGTGCATTATCTTGTTCATAATGGCTATAACAAAACACACACGGTACGTGAAACAAGCGAGTTTGCGGTACGTGGTGGTATTATAGATTTATATCCGCCGACTTTCGAAAATCCTGTCCGCCTTGATTTATTTGATACCGAAATTGAAACGATTAAATATTTTAATCCCGTAGATCAGATCACCACAGAAGAAATAGATAATTTCAGCCTCAGCCCTTCATCCGAAGTCTTGATGAATGATGAAACACGCGCGCATTTTCGAAAGCAATATCGCGAATTATTTGGGCCTATTCGTGAAGATGATTTATTGGCAGAGTCCGTTCAAGCGGGACGAAGCCATGGTGGTTTAGAACATTGGATGCCTTTGTTTTACACACAGACAGAAACATTATTTGATTATGTGCCAAAACACACAGAAGTAATTTTTCAAGATGGCATGAAATCATCGCTGGAAAACCGATTAGAGCAAGCACAAGATTTCTATCAATCCCGCGTGATACAAGCCGAGTTTGAACGCAAGAGTAGGGGGCTTGTTACTTATAATCCAGTTCCATATAAGCAAGCCTATTTAAGTTTCAATGATGTGCAAAATGCGCTAACGGATCGCAATGTACTTGAAACAAAGCGCTATCCTTTTGATCCAGAGATTATAAAAGATAAACCGTTTGAATCTGAGCAAAGTGAGATTGTTAAAAACTTTGCGCATTTGCGTGTGCAATATCAAGAGAATTTGGACGATACATTTTACGCCGATGTGCATGCGCGCATTGATGATTATTTTCAGCAAAAAAACAAAGTTATTATTGTCTGCTCTTCAACGGGATCACGCTCACGATTAATAGAGAATTTTAAAAAAATTGACGGCGTCAAAACCACCGAAATTAATGATGTTGCAGATATCCAAAAACTAAAGCGCGGTACAATTGGTTTTCTGATTTTGGAACAAGATCATGGATTTACTTATGATGGTTTGGTTGTACTGACAGAGAAAGATATTCTTGGTGATCGTTTAACAAAAACCGTACGCCGTAAAAAAGATTCCGAAAACTTTATCAAAGATATTTCAACTCTTGAATCTAATGATCTGGTTGTTCATATCCAGCATGGTATTGGGCGCTTTTTATCCTTAGAAACATTACGCGTTCAAAATGTGTCACATGATTGCTTAAAAGTCGAATATGCAGGCGGTGATAAGCTGTATGTGCCAGTAGAAAATATCGAGAGCTTGACGCGTTATGGATCCGAGAGTGAAACCGTTACGCTTGATAAATTGGGCGGACATGGTTGGCAGGCACGTAAAGCCAAGGTCAAAAAAGACCTCCTTATTATTGCTGACGATCTGTTGAAATTAGCGGCGGCACGGACGTTGAAAAAAGGCGAAATACTAGAAGTACAGGATGGTCTTTATCAAGAATTTGTTAAGCGTTTCCCGTATAAAGAAACCGAAGATCAATTGCGCTCTATTGATGCGGTTAAGCATGACTTGCAAAAAGGACAACCGATGGATCGTCTAGTATGTGGCGATGTTGGTTTTGGTAAAACAGAAGTGGCCTTGCGCGCGGCCTTTATCGCGGCGTTGTCTGGTGTTCAAGTTGCCTTGGTTGTACCAACGACATTATTAGCGCGCCAGCATTTCTTTGAATTCACAAAACGTTTTGCGGGCTTACCCGTACGCGTTGAACAATTATCACGTCTTGTTAAACCATCAGAAGCCACAAAAATAAAAGCCGATATGGGGCGCGGACAGGTTGATATTGTGATTGGCACACATGCGTTATTGGCAAAAACAATTGATTTCAAACGACTGGGTTTATTGATTGTCGATGAAGAGCAAAAATTTGGGGTGAAACAAAAAGAACGCCTTAAGCAACTTAAGGACAATATCCATATTCTAACACTAACCGCGACGCCCATCCCAAGAACATTGCAATTGGCGTTGACGGGTGTGCGTGATCTGTCGCTTATTACAACGCCGCCTGTTGATCGTTTACCAGTTAAAACATATGCTTTGCCGTTGGATAAAATGATTATTCGCGAGGCATTAATGCGCGAGAAATATCGCAGTGGTCAAAGCTTCTATGTTTGTCCGCGCATCACTGATTTGAATGATATTGAAGAGATGTTAAAAGACATTGCGCCAGAACTAAAGGTCATCAAGGCGCACGGTCAAATGCCTGCCGAGATTTTAGAAGATAAAATAACGGCCTATTATGAGGGACATTATGATGTTCTGTTGGCAACAAATATTATTGAATCAGGATTAGATATTCCAAATGCCAATACAATGGTTGTGCATCGTGCTGATTTATTTGGACTGTCACAACTCTATCAAATTCGCGGGCGCATTGGGCGTTCCAAAACACGCGGTTATGCTTATTTAACGCATGATCCAAAGAAGGTTTTGAATAAAGTTGCTGTTGAACGATTACGTATTTTAGAAACGCTTGATACCTTGGGTGCAGGTTTTCAGGTTGCCAGTCATGACATGGATTTACGTGGTGCTGGTAATTTATTAGGTGAAGAACAGTCGGGTCATATTAAAGAGATCGGCGTTGAGCTTTATCAAAAAATGCTGGAAGAGGCCGTTGAAAATGCCCGTAACGGTATCGATGATAATGAAAGCCTTGATGAAAGCCTGTGGTCACCGCAAATTAATTTAGGTATTAATGTCTTCATTCCAGAAGCCTATGTCCCCAATTTGAATGCGCGTCTTAATTTATATCGCCGTGCCTCAACCCTAGAACATAACGAATTTGAAAGCTTTGCCGCCGAAATGATTGATCGTTTTGGTCCTGTACCAGAAGAGGTTAATAATCTTTTAGAGACAGTGAAAATTAAACAAATCTGTAAACGCCTAAATATTGAACGCATTGATATTGGTGCAAGGGGCGGGATCGTTGCCTTTCGTAATAATGAATGCCCGTTCGTGACAGGTCTTATTGATTATATCCAAAAGCAAGCGGGCACGGTCAAGGTGCGACCAGATCAGCGTCTCTCTGTTATCCGCAATTGGGCAACAAAACCTATGCGCTTAAAGGGCATCCAAAGCATTTTGAATGACTTTCTCGCTTTATTATAGGTTGAAAAGAGCCTGATTATCCTTTCTAATATTTCTATAAGATTATTTAAGCAGGAAAAGGATAAGAATTATGAGCCGCGATTACGCCGATAAGAAAATCAAACAAGCCCTTCAGGTGAATGATAATGATATAAAGCGTACCTCGCGTGACATTATTGAGCTATGCGTCAGAGATCATGATTTCTTGCTGGGCATCACGGAGCCATTTTTGCGCGGGATTATTGGGCATAGTGTTCAACGCGTTGCTAAGCCTGAATTAAAGACAGCTGATAAAACACTTGAACCTAAAGTTTTGGATGTTGAGGCGCTCTCTGCGCAAACGGGTTTAGGGGCAGACATTGTTAAAACAGTGATTGGCAGTAAGGGGCACAAGTTTGGCACGCAAGACAAAACACGCAGCACGTTGGGTCGCAAAACCAAAGCGTCAAAAAAACACGTTGATGCCATGAAGATGCTTGCATCTGGCTCAAAAAAGATTACAACAGATGACGTGTAACGCATCATATAAAAAACTATAACGAAGGCTCATTAACAATGAATATCAACGCGGTCAAGATAGGCGATAATCCACCAGAAGAAATTAATGTCATTATTGAAATTTCAGAAGGACAAGATCCCATTAAGTATGAAATGGATAAAGATTCTGGCGCATTATTTGTTGATCGCATTATTCACACCTCTATGCGTTACCCATGTAACTATGGTTATATTCCTCACACATTGGCCGATGATGGGGATCCAACAGATGTTTTAGTTGTTTCAGGGCCTAGTTTTATTCCTGGCTGTGTTGTTAAATGTCGCCCAATTGGTGTCTTATTGATGGAAGATCAAGGTGGACAAGATGAAAAAATCTTGGCTGTTCCAGCCGACGAACTTCATCCATATTACGCAAATATTAACAGCTATGAAGATCTACCAGAAATCCTCCTCAAACAAATCCACCACTTCTTTGAGCATTACAAAGATCTAGAAGAGGGTAAGTGGACAAAAATCAATAAATGGGGCAGTGTCGAAGAATCTAAAAGATTGATCGTTAAGTCTATTGAGGCTGTTAAATAAACAAATTGTTCACTGTTTGTTCTTTATTTTTGTTGGTAATTCCGATATGATTTTTTCATGTCTTTTGATCCTAATCATATATTCGTACCTGTACCTGAATTGCGTTGGCTGTTTTTTGATTTAAACAGCTATTTCGCCAGTGTTGAGCAACAGGAAAATCCGAATCTTCGTGGTCGTCCCATTGCGGTTGTTCCAGGTATGACCGACAGCACTTGTGCCATTGCCGCCAGTTATGAAGCGAAGGCATTGGGCATTAAGACGGGGACAAAGATATATGAAGCAAAAAAAATGTGTCCTGATCTTGTCTGTGTTCAGGCCCGCCATGATGTATATGTTGATTATCATCAGCGTATTTTTGACGAAGTCGGGCGCCATATTCCAATTAGCAAAATATGCTCTATTGATGAGGGTGCTTGCCAACTGTTTATGGGTGACCGCTCTATCGAGCATGCGACACAGTTAGCCAAAGAAATCAAACAGGGTATTGCGGCGAATATTGGGGATCATATTAGATGCTCAATTGGGGTGGCGCCCAATATATTTTTGGCAAAAACGGCATCAGACATGCAAAAACCTGATGGTTTAACAATACTGAATCCTCATACATATCGGGAAAGAATATGCGCCCTTAAACTACGAGACCTATGTGGTATCGGTCACAATATCGAAAAACGTCTTAATAAATCAGGGGTTTTTACTATTGAACAATTATGGCACGCAGATCCAAAGCATGTTCGAAAAATTTGGGGCAGTGTAGGTGGCGAAAAATTTTGGTATCGCCTACGTGGATACGAGGTTCCAGAGACTCCAACCAACAAAAGTGTTATCGGTCATAGTCGTGTTCTTGATCCAAGCCATAGAGCTATTGGCGAGGCAAACGACATCGCAAGACAATTAACGTCTAAAGCATGCGCACGCTTGCGACGATACAACTTATATGCCACGCATTTTTCTTTAAGTATTCGTACGGTTGATAGAAAATATTGGGGTGGTCGGAAAAATTTTAAAGCATCTCAAGATAGCTTGTTTTTTCTAGAACATTTAAAGATCTTGTGGGGCAATATGCAATGCGCTGTCGGTAACAAAAAACTACTAAAAGTGTCTATTACTATCTCTGGTCTTAAAGAGAGTAGCATGATGACTTTAGATTTATTTGATAGCGTACCCGAAATAGATAAACCTCAAAAATTGAATCAAACCCTATCCAATAGCTTAGATGATTTGAATAAGCGCTTTGGTGCAAACACAATCAGAATAGGCCAATGCCTTAAAACATCATCCGGGCACGTCGGCACCAAAATTGCTTTTAACCGCGTTCCAACAAAGGAGGAGTTTCTAGAGTGATGTTTTTGTAATTTTACGCACCAAAAAATATTGACGCACTTCGGGCCAAATAGAATGTAATGTTGACATTGCAAAGAAGGTCGTCGTGATAAACATCCCATAGGCATCAACAAAGCCAGCATAGAATACCCAACATGACGAAGATACAATAGCAAATAATTTACGCTTTATTTCGTTGTTTTGAAAAAATAAACTTGATGTAGAGAATGTTGTTGCTAGTAACGCGAAAATATCCCAAAAATTATTATAACCAATAAAAAATGTTGCCAATACAGCAACCATATAAATACCGCCTATTTTTAGGGCATTGCTTTTGTAACAATAGGCTGTCGATAAGATGTAAATAATACCAATGGGGCCGATCATAAATGCCATAGTGGCGCCAATATTATAATTATAAAAAAGATAAATAACACTCGCAACGGCACATAACAAAGAGCATTGCTTGCCATCCGATTGACGATAAGCCAAAATAAAGAAAAATGACGATATAAATGGTAATAAATGCAGAGCCATAAATGTATTAAACTATATCAATATAAAAATAACGTTAATCGGTACATATATGAAAAAAAGAAGCGATGGCGGTGCTTTTAGTCTACCGCTAATTATTCTAAAAATAGCAAAATATTACTATTTTATAACTTAAGAAAATAGAAGGTATTGTAAATTACCTCTACTTTTTTGTGGGATGCTATTTTTTCAGATTGTGTATTCTGCTTATCCATTGAGAAACTTATGTGGCTTGTTTGTTCTTTGAATGTAGTGTTTTTGAAAGCTGATTTTACTTCGTCATCTGTATAGTAAGCATAACCAGGCCTAGCTTCATCTTGATTGGGTGGGCGAACAGTAATAGCGATCAGGGCATTCTTTTTGGCGATGCGCATCATTTCTTCCGCTATATTTTTTAACTTACCTGGATTAAACTCTGTTCCACCACAACATATAACAGCATCGGCGCTGTGTGGGTTAATAGCCGTAATTTCTTCAGTAATATCAGCGCGTATTGCGGTATTTATGCGCTTTTTATCTATTGCGATGTTCAACATGGCTTGCGAAAAGTCTACGCCAATAATTGTGGTGTCTGAGAAATACTGTTTAATTTTTTCTGCTTCAAGTCCCGAACCTACAGCAAGAAGAACAAGTGTCTTTGGAATGCTCAAGTTAAGTTCATTAATCTTTTGAACGACCTCATGGGTTATAATATGAGGGCTTAAATAGTTTTGTGCGGCAACAACAATATCGTATCTTTCAGCTCTTTCTGGAGTATTGAATAATTCTAAAAATTTAGAACTTTTATAATCAGACACTTTTATATTTCCGCTATTCTATTTATATTGTTATTTTATTTTAGCAATTAATTTGATATGTCGCCATTTGTTTTGAGCAAACAGTTTTTTAATACTTGTTGTCAGCGTGCTTAATCTTAACTTTTAGCTATGAAGCGTAGATGCCAATGGCGGTGTATGTGGTCGCCCACTAAGTATTATTTCCAACCCTTAAGCTGGATATTGCTGGTTATTTTATTAATCAAGGCGTTTTTGCCGTCATTTTTATTAAGAATAATGCGATCACCCATGATGTTGCTTGTGTATGCGTCTAGGTTTTTTAGGAACTTAGTTAATATTTCTTGATTAAATATTGGCGATAAAAGCCCAAAGCCATTTTTATCGATAACATGGGCATTCATTTGCTGCTCGTATAAAGGCAATGGTAACGCGAGAACGGGAATATTTAAGAACATCGCTTCGGATAATAATGTGTGGCCTGCCGTTGAAATGATGCCGTCACACCGTGCCAAAATATCATGAAAACGATGATGGCCATGTTTATAAAATTTAACATGGTTTTCTGGACGTGTATTTTCGGTATAACCTTTTCCAAAGAAATGAAAATCTATCTCTGGGAAATTTGCACATATATCAGTTATCTGACCTAAGGATTGTCCAAAAGGTTGTTGTGCAGAAATATAAAAGATCAATGATTTACGATTATTATTTTTACTCAAAGACAAGCGCACATCTTTGGCATTTAAAACGGCTTGATTGAAAATTGGGGAACAAATAGTTACTTTTTCACTTGTCACACTCTTTTTCTCAACATTAAAAAATGAACACGCAAGGCGTTCTTGTGCTTTTGGGAAAAATAAACGTAATCTTTCTTTTTCATCTTGAAAATATTGCCCATGAAGGGGTTGCGGGAATTCTCCGTATAGATATTTACTCTGTTGATCGATGGTCACCAGGGGAATGTTTAGCGCATAAGCATATTGCGCACTCATGGGTTCATAATCAGAGATGACAAGATCCGCTTTTCCTATCCTATTTCTTACATTTTTTAAGGCCATGTTGTTTATAGTGTGAAAGTCAATATTTTGATTTGCAGGGTGAAAGGCCGTCGCATTGAAATCGAGACCATCATCATTACCAACATAAAAAGGAACAGCTACTCTTTCTATATTTATATTATTTTGGTCTTTAAATTTATTTTGAAAAAAATCATAACTTTCACCATAGGCTAGAATCTCTATATCAGCCTTATCAGAAAAGTGTTCGATCAGTGGCAGCTGTCTAAAAGTATGACCATGACCAATGCCACAAACACCCCAAACAATTTGCGTTCTTTTGCGTTCTTTTTTTTGCATTGCTATAAAACCATTTTCTTAAGAAATTTCATTGATCCGGACACTTTACGCACAGGCACCTGCCTTAAAGCCACCGATAATTTCTGAATAAGATCTTTTTTATGTAGAGACGATATAGTGCCGTCGAATACATAATGATCATGCAGAATAATATCCGCATTAACGGCGTCGATTATATATGGATAGAGCGTGTGTAAAGCGCTGGGTGGTGATAGTATTTCACAATCTTCAACACCATCATTAATTCGAATGATATCAATGGCGTTAATGTCAACACTTTCTTCATCAGCATATTGATCTGGTCTTAATGTATAGGCATAACGATTATTATTAACATCTAATGCGGTCATGGTTCGTGTTCCACCATTGCCGGTAATCGATCCATTTGCGTTAATTGACAACAATGTTTTATTGCCAGAGAAAAGTTTTCTGCCATGTGTATCAACCAGATTTTGCGCCAATGTCGTTTTACCGCTACCAGAATGACCAACAATTAATTTATATCCATTATTATGACTGATACACGCCGCATGTATCGCATAGTTATTGAACTCATTGATAAGTGTTTTTCGTACAACACCATAAATTAGGTGATAGATATCCACAGGCATTTTTTCAAGACTATTTGTTGTATAAATTATTTGTTTTTCGTCATAAGAAAAATCATTAAATGTATCTCTTAAATGCCTAACAGTGATATCCGCTTTTTTAGAAAAATCTTCATTATCAACAATTTTAAATCCTGGAATATGGGCGGCCATTTTTAACAGAATATCGATATCATTTTCTATACTTGTCGAGGTCTCTAAAGCAAAAATAGTTTTACCAACCGATTTAAACAATAATGTATTATTCTTTTTAAACATTATTACACGTCCATTCCTGTGTTTTCTTTATGATATGATCCGCAACATACCGGTCGCCGTTGGTGCCAAATAAGGCGATTAACTTGCTGGTTTGGCTTTTATCTCTGTCGCAAATATCTTCATACGCTTTTTTAGAAGCAGTCATTAATTTATTTTTAACATGACTATCGCGTGATATTTTCTTTGATAAAGAGGCGATCTGATTGAGAACCGAAATTTGTTCTTCTTTATATTTAGGTTCAGGGGAGTTTGATAGGTCAGACCAAGAAATGGCACCATCATACATTTTATGTGCTTTTAATAAATCTAGCTGCTGGCCTTGACTGTCATTCGCGGGTGGCAACCAAACCGTGGGTAAATCGTGACATGCCGCATCGTAAATATTGCCTAAACCTGATGTCATAAAAGCCACCTTAGATTGCTGTAAAATATTTTGCATTGTTGCACGGTCATATGTTTTAACACCGAGGTGACTTAAGCGCTCAGCGATAATATTAGAGCTCGCAATAATAATTTTCTCATCATCTGGTATAATTGTCCTTAGAGCTGTAATTATCGCCGTCGCATAATTAACAATATCATCTATCGGCCAATATGGGTTTTGCAATCCGCCTAAATTAATTAAGGTGATATCTTTGTTTGTTTCTTTAGGCATCGTTTTAATAATTGGCGGAACGATCGTGATATTCTTTATGCCTACGAAATCTTTGTTGATGCGCTCCTTAACGCCAAAAAAATCTTGCGCGATATAACTGTCCACATTTTTTACGGTCTCTGGAATGTCCTTCCAATACCATGTGAGGGCATCATAATAAAACGTCTTTAATCCAGCTTGTTGAGCCAGCCGAACCATTTTATGGTCCATAGCAGATAAGAAAACATCATAGTCAGATAAGGTTGATAAAAGCTTTTCTGTATAGTCGCTTTTATCAACGTCTGAAACATCATAGACAACATCGTAAGGCAGGTTACGTTGAAGATCGAGCGTATGGTGCTTGCCGATATAAGCGATCTCATTAAAGTGATCACGCAGATGCGGAAAAAAACTAGCTATCGCCGCCGTCGGACCAAAGCCAAACGGTTCAGCATTAAGGAGTAAACGCATTATGATTCCCCTTTATAATATCTTGATAACGTTTCGAACCATATAAAAGCTCACCCAATAAAGACAAATCATCGGCCTGTCTTAATTCTTGTAGCAATGGAAGGTTTGTATAACGAGGCTTAAGGCTGGCACGAATAAGAGCTTCAGGATCTTTTGTCGTACTCGTAGCTGTGCCGTTCTTAATCACGTCCTGACGCGCACCAATGGCACGCATGTTATCTTCTCTGGCTAGTCCAGAAGCCATGTAAAAAACAAAACGAATATCATCTGATATATTGGCGGTATTGGCATGGGTTGTACGGCTATCCCAAGAGATTAAATCACCAGCACGAAGTGGAAAGCTTTGCGCATTCTTTTCTAACATTTTGCCAATATCTGTTGTGATGTCCAATTCTGTATATTCACGCCCTTGTTTTTGCATTTCCGTATAGTGATGAAAAAAATGGTTTGATCCAGCAATGCCTCTGAATGTTCCTCTCTCTTCAGGACAGTCGACCAATGCTAAGACCCCTTGTAATGTTTTAAAATCAGGGTTCATCATTGGATTTTGATCGACATGTAAAGGAAGCGAGGCTGCACTGTCATGACGTGGTAACTTGATGCCCAAGCGATCAAAGCTGGTCCATATGCGCGGTGTACGCCAAATTAAAACATGATGTATATAGGCCCTAATATTCTGACGCAACTGTGATAATGCATGATCATGATATATCTCAAAAAAACCACGCGACACTATAGATGTTCCATCTGGATCTTTTGGAATTTTAAAATGATTATCGCCTGTTTTTAAATCAGACATATGCAATCCAAAGTGATTAAAAAGATCTGCAATACGGTCAATTGTTTGTCGGCACTGTTTTGGGGATGCTATTTGTTTACCAACAACCACGCCATATTGTTGCCAAGCATTCGTGAATGCTTCTTCTTGTGTCAAGGGATCAAAAGATTGTGCAAAGCCATCTTGATTGATCGGATATCGCGATAAAGACACTGGTCTATTAATCTGACAAGAATTATTCTTACAGTTCTCATCTAAACGATTGACGAGCTTTATGATATTATTTCTGAGCTGGGAATTTGAAGAAGATAGTTTGCTATGATTATCACCATCATTCTCGATGGCAAGGACAAGATCTTTAATCGCATTATCTACAATCATCTATAATCTTTCTTATAAAATATATTTATATGGAAAAATTTATGCTGGTGCAAGTAGAAACTAGCAATTTGTGCGGTTTGTTAGTCCTCTTCGACCTTTTCTCCAAAATCGTACAGCGGATAGTGTTTCTCAAACTTACTTGATAACGCATAACGCGCTATACACAAAGCTTATGATTTTGGGGCTTGTTTTGAATATTTAGAAATGCTCTAAGGGCTCAGATATCAATGGCGGGCAGGGGGGGATTCGAACCCCCGATGGGCTCGCACCCATGCTGGTTTTCAAGACCAGTGCATTCAACCGCTCTGCCACCTGCCCGTATCCGATAAACCGAAATAATAGGTGAAGCGATTAATGAAGCACATATATAGCTATTTTATTTGCGTGTTGCAAGCATGATTTTTGCTTAAATCGTTCAATGCACCGACACATAAAGCGATTGACATCAAATACGGCCACCGATAGCCTTGTAAAAAGTAGTAAAGGGGCCTCTCCGATCATGTCGACATTACCATTATCAATTTTTCTTATTACAAAGAACGAAGAAAAGCGCTTACCAGCAACATTGGAGGCTTGTAAGGGCTTAACCGATGACCTTATTGTCATTGATAGTGGTAGTACCGATAGAACATTAGATATTGCAAAAGAATATGGGGCAAAAATACACCATAGAGACTGGGAAGGTTATGGACAGCAGAAGGTTTATGGCGAGAGCTTGTGTCGGCATAAATGGATTTTAAATATCGATGCGGATGAAATCATTCAAGATGACTTAAGGCAAGAGCTGATAGGGCTTTTTAAGAATTCTGAAGAGCTGGAAAAGGGACCTGCGGCCTATAGTCTTAATATTGTTTATGTAGGTCATTTATCAGTGCACAAAAAACCCCGTTTTCTAGCACCCGTTAACGTAACACCTCGCCTATATAATAAAATGCGGGCAGGGTTTAAGGATAGCGCCGTGCATGATAAAGTTGTGATCTATGATGGCACTGCACCCATGACATTAAGTGGTAAAGTAAGCCACATAAGCTTTACGTCATTTTCGCATATGTGGACAAAAATATTGGAATATGCGGAACTACAAGCCGATGATTGGGTCGCAAAGGGGCGTAATCCACACTGGACAAAAGTAATCTGGGATCCTCTCGCTTTTTTTTTCAAGCATTATTTTTTACGACGCATGTGCTTTGTTGGATGGGAAGGTTTTGTCTACAGCTTATTTTTATCAACGGGACGTGCGTTACGCATTGTCTTAACAATGGAAAAGATAGCGCAGAAGACAAGACAGAAGTTAGTGGAAAAGCCAAAAGAATCTAATAAGTTAAATAAATAATTCATCCATCCATTACTTTCAGTGAGCTTACATAAATGCGTATCTTTTTTATCTTTTCCGTTCTTCTCTTTTTTACAATGAGCAATGGTGCAAATGCCTATGACCCAGCTAGTTTTGCAAATTGGTCAGAAGGGGTGAAACAAAAAGCCATTGCTAAGGGAATAAGTGCCCAAACAGTCAATAATATCTTGGGTGATTTAACCTTTATTCCAAAGACGATTGAGCTTGATCGTAAACAGCCAGAAGGCACAATCACTTTTGCCAAATATAAAACGCGCACATTGTCACAAACGCGCATTGATAAAGGGCGCAAGATGATGGCGAAATATGCCGATATTCTTGATAAAATTTCAAAACAATATGATGTGCAACCACAATATATCATCGCATTGTGGGGTATTGAGACCAGCTATGGTGGTTATACGGGTGGATTTGATATTGTTAATGCCCTTGCCACTTTGGCCTATGAGGGGCGCCGCGCCGCATTCTTTGAATCTGAGCTCCTTAAGGCACTCACAATTTTAGATCAAGGGCATATATCTCGTCCTGACATGAAGGGTTCATGGGCCGGTGCAATGGGACAAAACCAATTTATGCCATCGAGCTTTATGGCATATGCTGTTGATTTTAATGGTGATGGCCACAAGAATATTTGGACGGATTATGAAGATGCTTTTGCGTCAACCGCCAATTACCTTAAAAATGCGAAATGGAAGGGTGATGAACGCTGGGGACGTAAAGTCACATTGCCCGCTAATTTTTCTAAAGACATGATTTCATGGAAACTAAAGAAACCAATTGCAACATGGGCATCTATGGGGGTACGCAACCTTGATGGCTCTGCCTTGCCTGTTGTTGATGATATGGAAGCTTCTATCGTTGCGCCAGATGGCATTAATGGTGAAACCTATATAATCTACAATAATTACAGATCACTCATGCGTTGGAACAGCTCAACATATTTTGCAACATCTGTCGGCTTGCTGGCTGACTTAATCGCAGAATAATTTATAAGATCATTTCTGTATAAAAAGCCATATTTTCTATGGCTTTTTTTGCTATTTACTTGACTTTTAATACTTTACATAATATAATAATTCAATATTTAAGTAATTGTGTCTTATTGTAGCGCAATAAAATAGGGTTAAAAGTCATGGATAATGCAGCGTTTAAAATGGTCAAAAGCATGTGGAATGGTATTAAAAAAGCGGATGACGCTTTTTATCGTTGGGATAAGCAGGCGACGTTTAGACTTCAAGAATATATAGCGTCTGGTATATCTCATGAAGATGCGCGTGAAATATTGCAAAAAGAAACGATCCGCGCCCACGAAGCTAATAAAAGATTGTTGCCGATGGCAGCTATGTTAAGCATAACGTTGATGGCTGCAGCTTCCTTGGTAACATACGCAATGACCAAAGACACTGGCGAGCGTATCGATAATAATCAGATTGGTGTTAGCTATAATCTAAAAACCGGTGAAACATCTTTATTGGGTGTGAGTGAAGCAAGTTTTGATTCTGGCGCACCAAGAGTTAATCAAACATCTCTGTTAAATGATACATCCGCGGTCACATCAATGGGGTATATCCAGAAATCTGATTTTAATGAGGCTTTCGCGGATATTGATCGGACAATTACGACCAGATATATTGAAACAATAAATGCCAAAACCGTTTTTTCATCGGGCGAGGTTTATGATCCGACAGAAATGGTCATTGCTTACCCAAATCTACCGATTGATACTATTGTAAAATTAACAACGAATGATGGCAGTTATGCTTACGCTCGTGTTGCAGATTTTGGTCCTTCTGGACACAATGAAACGGTGCGCGTTAGTGCGGCTATAGCCGAGACATTTTCAATGGATTTCATTGCCCCTGAAACTGTTTTGAAAATAGAGATCGACCAAGAGAAAACTGTTATGGCCAATCTATTGATGGTAGAAACGGGTAAATTCCAAACGCCTAAAAAATCATTGGCGTACAAAATAGCGCCTCAATTGGGTAATGATATTGCTTCAGAAGTAGACGAAGAATTAATCGTAGAAACGTCGCCTATTAACCAAGTTGTCGAAGTGCCGGTTGAAGCTCCGGAAAAAACAGCAGTAAGCACACCCATTATTCCAGAAAAGCCACCTGTTGCTGTCAACGCGCCTGTAAAGCTAAACCCAACATATTCTCTACAATTTGGAGCGTTTGGTACACAAGAGGGCGCTGTTAAGGCTGATTCAATGCTAAGGGTTTCTTGCTCCACTGTTGTCCCAACCCAAAAGATAATTATACAAGGGCCAAATAAATTTTATACATTACGATGTTTATACAACACCGAGGCAGATGCCCGTAAGGCACAAAGCTTAACAAGCCAGGAAACTGTTGTAAAGCCACTAACCAGTGATGAAAGAGATCATGTTAAGACTACATTGAAATTATAATTTTTCTTCTCTCTTGTCGTGCTTTTCTATTTCAAAAAAAAGTAATTTCAAGTATCTTAAATGCATGAAACGATTCCTACCTTTTTTCTTTATGATTTTCTTTCTTGTTGGATGTGCTGAGACACAGTTCTTGACACATATGATTAAGCAAATCCCTAATAGTACAAAAACAATCTATAAGGTTGGGTCTTCTTATAGCATTGATGGTAAGCGTTATTATCCCAAAGAAAGCTTTAATTACTCCGAAACGGGTATTGCCTCTTGGTATGGCCCTGATTTTCATGGCAAAGACACGGCAAATGGTGAGAGATATAACAAATATGATCTAACCGCAGCGCATAGAACATTACAAATGCCTTCCATTGTGCGCGTAACTAATCTGGAAAATGGTCGTTCTATTAAGCTACGTATTAATGACCGTGGTCCATTTGCAAAGGGGCGGATCATCGATTTGTCAAAGCGCGGTGCAGAATTATTACAGTTCAAGAACCAAGGCACGGCGCGTGTTAAAGTTGAAGTGTTAGAGCTTGAAAGCCGTGTCGTCAAAGAAGCCGCACAGCAAGGCCAAAAACTTAATGTCCAGCAAGCTGTTGAAATTGCAAATCGTCGCCGTCAGAATGCGATTCCATCGGTTCAAATCGCCAATGATCAAGCACAGCCCAATATATATCAGGTGGCAGAGCAGGGAACGAATTTAAATGGATCTTTATCATCGCCTAACATCCCTATGATGACAGGCGATCCCGTGCGCTTAGCAGAACCGGGGACATTAGACAATGTTGCCAATCAAGCTGAACCTTTCCAAAACATGACAGCAACACAAAAAGTTGAGATTGAGCGCATTTCCGCCCCCGATGACGGTACGTTGAAACGTTTTGAAACGGCTGATGCCTTGCAATTTGATACAACGCCGCAAGAAAGTGTCACAATTAATAGCGATCAACAATATACCGAATCTGATGTTGAGATCATGCCTGTAGCGCAGAATACAGGGCTGTTTATTCAAGCTGGTGCGTTTAGAAATCATGCCAATGCGCAAGCATTAACCAGCGTGTTGATGAAAGCCTATGAAGACGTCAAGCTAAGCAGCACCATTATAGATGGTAAGCAGTTCTACCGCGTTCGTATTGGGCCTATACAAGAAATCTCAAAGGCTGATGAAATTCTAAATCGTATTTGGAATGAAAATGACGCAAAAAATGCACGCATTGTTGTTGAATAATTGCTCAACACCGTATAAAAATAAGGCTTAGATCTTATATTTTATCGTTAATAATTTTTGCGTTCGGGCGGTTACTATGTCACCAATCCTTTCTTCACAAACTTTTTCTTGTATCAAGCATGCTTTATGTTTGGTGGCCATGTTTTTTCTTGTCTCTATCCCCGGCATTGCTAATGCAGAACCTCTCAACGATACATTGGCTAAACAGGCCATTATTTTTGATGCCCAGACCGAAACTGTTATTTTTGAAAAAAATGCCGATCAACGCATGCCAACATCTTCAATGAGCAAGGTCTTAACCATGATCGTTGTATTCGATGCGTTAAAAGATGGTCGCCTTAGTCTTAAGGATACATTGCCAGTCAGCGAAGGGGCTTGGCGCAAGGGTGGGTCAAAGATGTTCATTGAATATGGCACACGCGTTAGCGTCGAAGACCTTATTCGCGGAGTTATTATTCAATCTGGTAACGATGCGACCATTGCTTTGGCGGAGGGATTAGCCGGATCAGAAAAAGAATTTGTTAAATTACTGAATATCAAGGCGCGTCAAATTGGCATGACAAACAGTAACTTTATGAATGCTAGTGGCTGGCCCGATAAAGATCACTATTCAACTGCGCGCGATCTTTTGAAGATGTCGATTTATTTGGTCAAAACATATCCAGAATATTATCATTACTATTCAGAAAAAGAATTTACTTATAACGATATTAAACAATTAAACCGTAATCCCTTAATTCATCGCAATATGGGAACGGATGGCATAAAAACCGGCCATACAGAAGCCGCTGGGTATGGCCTAATTGCTTCTGCCGTTCAAGAGGGGCGCCGTATTTTTATGATTGCTAACGGCCTTCAAAGCAAGCGGTTTCGTAGCAGTGAATCCGCGCGTCTTATGGCGTGGGCATTTTCAGACACAGAGAACGTCATGTTAACGAGGTCTGGCCAGATTATTGAAAACGTCCCAGTATGGCTTGGTAAAAATAAGACCGTACCTTTGGTAACAATAGATGATATTGAGACAACAATATTAAAAACAGATAAAACCAAAGCGACTGAAAAAGTCCGTGCGCGTTTAATTGTGGATCGCCCAATTCCTGCACCGATAGAAAAAGGGCAAGAAATCGCGACATTGGTGCTTGAGCTTCCTTCTGGTCAAGAAATTCAAAAACCCCTTTATGCTGGTGAGGCCAGTCCAAAGTTGGGATTAATTGGTCAAGCAATGGAAAAAATCCGTTATACATTATTCGGATTGGATGGATAGGCAATGTTCATCACCTTTGAGGGACCGGATGGGTCTGGCAAAACAACACAGATAAAAATGCTTGCTGATTATTTAACGGCAAGAGGGCATGATGTCGTTTTAACCCGTGAACCGGGCGGCACACCAACAGCTGAAAAATTACGCACATTACTTATCACCAGAGACGGCGGTGATTGGACACCGTTAAGTGAAGTCTTGTTGCTTTATACGGCTCGTCATGAGCATATTGAGAAGAAAATAAAACCTGCTTTAGCCAATAAAAAAATTGTGATTTCTGATCGCTTCCACGATTCGACATGGGCATATCAAGGCTATGGGCATCAAATGGATCATGATATTATTCAACGTGTTGAAGATATCACTATTGGTGATTTTCAGCCAGACCTCACGGTGATTTTAGACCTTGATGTTAAAAAAGGTTTAGAGCGTACTGGTGTGCGTTTTAACGACAATGAAGATGATAGCGATCAAACAGAAGACCGCTTTGAGCGTCTTCCTATTGAATTCCACGAACGGTTGCGGACTGGCTTTCTAGATCGCGCGCAAGCCGACACACAAAGATGCCGTATTATATCTGCAGATCAAGGCATTAACGCTGTTCATCAGAGCATCATACGTGAGGTCGATAATGTCCTTACTTGAAACGACACAAAATGATGGTTGGGCTGATCAACTAGCTGATGAGGCAGGCGGCAATGATCCAAAAGCACATCCCCGACTTTCTGATATATTAATCGGACACCAAGAACAGCAAGACTTGTTGTTAAAAGCCTATGCCGATAATAAAATGGCGCATGGCTGGCTTTTTACTGGCCCTAAGGGCGTTGGCAAATCGACATTCGCTTATCATTTAGCAAAATTTTTAATGGTGCATGGCATTCAATCAAACAATGATAATGAAACAGGCGCTTTATTTGATGATGCCTTGCCAAAACCAAAGGTTTTATCATCTCTAGTTTGTAACCAGAATATTCCTAGTGTTTCACGCATAAGATCAGCAGGGCATGCGGATTTAATGACGTTGGAAGCAGACAGCAAGGGTATAAAAGTTGAAAATGTTCGTGACGTTGTCAAGTTCTTACAAAAGACCTCTGCGGAAGGCGGGTGGCGCATTGTGATTATTGACGGCGCAGATCAAATGAACCGAAGCGCGCAAAACGCCTTGTTAAAAGTTTTGGAAGAACCGCCGAAGAATACGATCTTAATTCTCATTGCGGAAACGCCATCAAAATTGTTACCTACAATCCATTCACGTACACGTAAACTTGTTTTTCCACCACTTGAAAATGATACGCTTGTTTCCTTGGCTGATTATTTTGGGCTGAGTGATGACCAAGATAAGCGCGATATGGTGCTGCGCTTGTGCGATGGATCATTCAGTGTTTTTGTTGATTTGATAGATCAAGATAATGAGACATCCTTGTCGTATTTCTTAGAAATGTTAGCAACATATCCAGAACCATTTTCACGTAAAAAGCTCTATCAAATAGCCGATACGATCTGTGCCGAAAAACAAATGTTAAGTAGTGCTGCTTTCCTTCATATCGTTGCATGGTGGGCACAAAAAATGATTAAGTCATATGTATCCGGTATCAAAGAGCCAGTCACACAAAATGAAAATGAAGTTTTATTTTTAAACGGCCTTGATGATACGTTATCTGAGAAAGAAATCATTACACAGCTTATTGTGTTTTGGGAAAAGGCTATCACATTGGGGCAGGATCTATCGCGCGCAAACCTAGACCCACGCAGTGTCATTTTATCCGTGTTTTTCACTTTTGAAATATTATTTAAGAAAAAGAATTAATAAAAAATCATAAGGCTTTAATTTAATGAATAAAAAAAATTTCTATATCACAACACCCATTTACTATGTGAATGATGTTCCGCATATTGGCCATGCTTATACGACATTATCCTGTGACGTTATGGCGCGTTTTAAGCGCCTTGATGGTTATAATGTTCGTTTCTTAACGGGGACGGATGAACATGGCCAGAAGGTTTGGAAAGCCGCGCGTGACAAAGATATTGATCCACAAGATTTCACCGATAGTGTTTCTCAAAACTTCCGTGATTTATGTGACACGATGGAATTCACCAATGATGATTTTATTCGTACAACCGAAGAGCGCCATAAAACAGCCGCACGATCACTATGGTCAAAGCTGGAAGAAAACGGGCATATCTATCTTGATAAATATGCTGGCTGGTACGCGGTACGAGATGAGGCTTATTACACAGAGGACGAATTGATCAAAAACGATGCCGGTGAAAATGTTGCACCGACAGGTGCACCCGTTGCATGGGTTGAAGAAGAAAGTTATTTCTTTGATTTATCAAAATGGGAAGATAAATTATTAGCTTATTATGAAGCACATCCAGATTTTATTATGCCGAAAAGCCGTCGCAACGAAGTAATTAGCTTTGTTAAAGGGGGCTTACGTGATTTATCAATCAGCCGTACCAGCTTTGATTGGGGGGTTGATGTACCAAATGCAGAGGGCAAGCATGTCATGTATGTTTGGATTGACGCGTTGACAAATTATCTTTCAGCACTCGGTTATCCAGATACAAATACGGACTTGTTTGAAAATTTTTGGTCAGAATCTATTCATATGATTGGTAAAGACATTCTGCGTTTTCATGCCGTTTATTGGCCTGCCTTTTTAATGGCGGCTGACTTGCCGTTACCAAAACGTATTTTTGCCCATGGGTGGTGGACAATTGAAGGGCATAAAATGTCTAAATCTTTGGGCAATGCGGTTGCGCCTAAACAATTGATCGATACCTATGGTCTTGATGCGTCGCGGTACTTTATGTTACGTGAAGTGCCTTTTGGTAATGATGGTGATTTTTCCCATGATGCAGTTGTTGGGCGGATGAATGGTGATCTTGCTAATGGTATTGGGAACTTAGGACAGCGCACATTATCGATGATCTTTAAAAACTGTGATGCAAAAATCCCTAATGCTAAAGCGATTAATGATGTTGATAAAGCATTGTTAAATGATATTTATGGCCTTCTGCCACAAATTCGTGATTTTATTGATAGTCAACAATTCCACAAAGCGCTGGATGTTATTTGGCTTCAAGGGATTGCCCCCGTTAATCAATATATTGATGAGCAAGCGCCGTGGACGTTAAAGAAAACAGATCCAGAACGCATGGAGGCCGTCCTTTATACCGTTGCCGAAACATTGCGTATTTTTGGTATTGTGCTACAACCCTTTATTCCGAATGCGGCGGGGCGTTTATTAGACCAGCTATGTGTTCTAAAAGCCAATCGCAGTTTTGCCTGGGCAACATCTGAGCAAGCCTTAAAAGTGGGCACAGAGATTGAAAGACCAACGGGCATTTTCCCGCGTTATGTTGAGCCAGAAAAATCCGAAGACGCCGCATAGTTTAAAGGATCAAAAGCCATGAGATGGGTTGATAGTCATTGTAACTTTGAATCAGATCAATTGAAAGATCGTGTGCCCGAATTATTAAATGATGCGCGCAGTGTTGGGATTGAACATATCGTCAATATTTGTTCTAAGGTCGACGATTTTTCTAAAATTATTGACGTTGCTAATGTGCACGACATGCTAAGCGCAACCATCGGAACACATCCGCATCATTCTGGCGACGATAGTGAGGTTGCCATCACGACGGCCGATCTTGTTCGCCTAGCCAATGAAAATAATAAAGTCATTGCCATTGGTGAAAGCGGTCTTGATTTTCATTATAATCATAGTGAACCAGACGCACAGCGCACGTCATTTCGAAAACATATTCGTGCATGTCTAGAAACAGATTTACCAATGGTCATTCACGCGCGCAAGGCCGACGATGAAATACAATCTATCATCGAAGAAGAAGCACCGAACGGACAATTAAAAGGTATCTTACATTGTTATGCCTCTGGTGCTGGTTTGGCACAATGGGGAATTGATTATGGGCTTTATGTGTCTTTCTCAGGAATTGTAACATTTAAAAATGCACACGATATTAAAGATATTGCTCGCGATATCGTGCCGCTTGAGCGTCTTCTCATTGAAACAGATGCACCATATCTTGCGCCAACACCATTGCGTGGACGTGTGTGCGAACCATCTTTATTGGTACATACGGGGCAGGTATTGGCAGATTTGAAACAAGTTGAATTAAACGTTATTGCCGAACATACCACACGTAATTTCTATGATTTATTCTCAAAAAGATTGCGTAATCCAGTATGATTAAAGAGAACGTTATAAATTGGGCTGTAACAGCGTTAGAAGCTTCAAGCGAGAAACGTGATTATGCGTGTGATGTTATTTCATCATTAGAGGTTGCGGTAACAGATTATTCAACCGTGATTTATTTACAAACGACCTATGGCGCCTTCTATGTTAAAAGGGTTCCAGCAAAATTCTTGATTGAAATTGATGTGATTAACTTTATCCGCAACGTATGCAACTTATCTGGCGTGCCAGAACTTGTTGTCCAAGATAAAGAGCAACGACTTTTTATTACTAAAGCATCTGGTGCAAAAACGGTCCGCAAGATTGTTTCAGAAAAAGACTTTGGTGGCGTTTGTGATGGCTCACAAGAATTACGTCAGGCTCTTTTGCAGGATCGCATGAGTGCACCGATTCAAGATTACATGAATATTCAAAAAGCCAGTGAGGATCATATTAATGAACTCTTAAAGATGGGTATTAATGATTGGCGCCTGAATAATTTTAGTACTGTTTTTGCTGATTTTCTTAATGATAAAGACTGCATAGAAAAATGGAATCTACCGACTCCATTAATTAATTCTTTGCGTGATGGATTAGAAGATCTTGAAGGACTATGCCATGACTTAGATAATAATGATCCGCGTGTAACGCTCAACCATTGTGATTTTCAAGATAACAATATTATCTATAACAGCAAAATAAAAGAGACCACGATTATTGATTGGTCAGAAGTCGCTATAACGCATCCATTATTATCCCGCATATCATGTTTAGAATCGTTAAAGCGCGTTCATGGCTTTGACTGTGCGCAATTAAAAGATCATATTTTATCTGATATTGATCTTGTGGATATCGAAAAAGACGGTATCTATAAAATAGCACAGGCCATTGCTTGTATATATTACGTGCTATGCCTCTATGAGCTTTATAAGGTGACACATAGTAATTACGGTGATCGTGCCGAAAAAGCCCTGAATGAATTTATACACTTATTGGATATAAAAAATGACAAATAACATAGATGATTTAATCGTAACGATATCTGGCTGTGGTGGTTCTGGCGGTGTTCCTGGTATCGGTAATCATTGGGGCGTTTGTGATCCCAAGAATCCAAAAAACCGTCGTACTTGTAATTCTATCTTTATAGAAAAAGGCGATACGCATTTGCTGGTTGATACGGGGCCCGATGTTCGCGTTCACATTAATGCTCTATCCACGAAAAAAGAACAACAGGGATTGGAACCAATTAGACATCTTGATGCGGTCTTCATTACGCACATTCATCCAGACCATCATGTTGGGTTATATCTTCTTCGCGCTTACTTATATTTCATGAGCAAGCCAGTAAGGCTTATTACCCATAGTGAAACCGAAAAAGAATTAAAGACTGCATATCCGTATCTGTTTAAGTCTGCCAAAGATTATCCATGCGTTTTTGACCATGAATTAATAGAAGAGGGTGCCTTAAAAATTGGTAATATAGACGTTGAAATATTTATGATGGATCATGGGAATTGTAAAACACATGGCTACATTTTTGACAAAAAAGTTGCCTATTGCACCGATGTCATTCATATCCCAGACCTATGGCTGAATAAAATGCGTGATTATCAATTGGATGCATTTATTGTCGAAATGACTGATTATAAAGAAATACCCTTCCATGCTCATCTTGAGAAAAGCTTGGCATGGGCAAAGCATATTAATGCAAAGAACACCTATCTAACGGATTTACGTAAAAATTCAGATTACAATACATTGGACGGGATCACACCAGATAATGTTCATCCCGCTTATGATGGCCTAGAAATACGCTGTAAATAAGCCAATTAAAGCTTAGGCAGTGTAACGCCCTCTTGCCCCATATATTTTCCTGCGCGATCAGCATAGGTAACCTCACAAGGCTCGTTACCCTCAAAGAACAAGAACTGGCAAATACCTTCATTCGCATAGACTTTGGCTGGCAGGGGCGTTGTGTTAGAGATCTCTAACGTTACATGACCTTCCCAGCCCGGTTCTAATGGTGTCACATTCACAATCAAACCACAGCGCGCATAGGTACTTTTACCCAGGCAAACAACCAAAACATCCTTAGGGATTTTGAAATATTCAACCGTACGACCTAAGACAAAGCTATTGGGCGGAATAATACATACATCAGTGTCGCGTTTAACAAAGCTATCTGTCGTAAAGTTCTTTGGATCAACAATGGCACTATCAATATTTGTGAATATCATGAATTCAGGCGCGATACGGGCATCATACCCGTATGAAGATAGGCCGTATGAGATGTTACCGTCACGCTTTTGTTTTTCTAAAAAAGGCGTAATCATGCCATTCGTTTGTGATTGTTCGCGTATCCATTTATCAGACATGATTGACATTGGGGTTAATCCTTTTCTTTTGTGTCTTTATTATCTTTGGGGGCGGTTGGCTTCTGTTCGTTTTTGGCACGCAATAATACTTTACGTTTTGCGAGATTATCGCGCAACGCTTTTGCTAAACGATCTTGTCCTTCTTTTGATTTAACACCCATAACTATAAAATGAAAGACTCACACCGAATCTTCAAGTTCTTTCTTGAATAAAACATCTTTTTTTTGTACTGTGCCGCATGCGAACAATCTTTTGTTCAGACGATGCTGCCGTAGCTCAGTGGTAGAGCACTCCCTTGGTAAGGGAGAGGCCGAGAGTTCAATTCTCTTCGGCAGCACCAGTTTCCTAAATATCGATTCAGAATTAGTTTTTGATTTTTAAGGCGTATATGTTTTTGCGGCTTCTATACGTGCTGTATATTGACGGGCGTAATGTTTTGTGCGGACTTCTTTGTAGGGCTGTATCAAAGAATCTATTGTTACATTGCTATCACGCTCAATTGCATTAGCCAAAACAAAGCGGCAGATTCTAGAGAAGGGTGCCTGATTGTCGTCTTCAGAGATATAGTGAGACAACTCATGACCACTATCGTGGCGGTATGTTTCTGGATATAATTTACGTATAGGGCGCCATTTCTTTTGACCATCTATTTTATCGATATAAGGCTCTGTCATATTATTATTAACTTCGGCACGGATGATGATGGCATTATCCGCGATCCTTGAAATTCTTAGATCTCTAATCGTTCTATTAAACTTCTTTTTTAACGCCTGACTTGCTTCGAATACTTTATTTTTGATATTGGCAAAACGATCATTCGTTGCCACCATATAAACCGTTTTAAATCTTTTACCTTCGCGGCTTGGTGTTGACATTGTTCCCATACTGATGCAAACGACATCGCCCAATAATTCTTTTGTGTCTTTCTTTGAAAATCCCGCCTTGACCATAGACCGCGTGCTCGCGTTATATAATTCTTGAACGATAACGGTTCCAACGCTATAGCCACCAAGCGTTAAATTTCTTAGATTAATAGAGACTTCTACTTTATCACGCGGTGCACCATGTTCATCTAAAACAAGTGGCATAATCACGCTGTTTACAAAATGCTGTGATGTTTTTGAAGAGTAGTTTTTATAGCCACAATAAGAAAGCGCATTAAATAGCGTTGATTTATTTTTATATGTCGCGGTAAAAACCTGATAATCAGTCTTATTTTTTACACCATCTTTTTGAAGCATTTTTTCAAAAATCTTTAAGCGCGAAAAGGTTGTTTTTGTACCTGAGTGAAAAGACATAAAGCCCGAGAAGAACACTAGTGTTGGTCGATCAATGGTGATTGATTCGAACGCAACATCCTCGGCGGCAGTGTTAGCCTCGTTCTTTTTCCAGATTTTAAATTGATCATGTTTCATAGCCGAGATATTAGATAATAAAATTAAATATGTCAATAAGCTTTAATCAATGGTACAAACTAAAAATAAAAGCTTGAGATTTTGCAGGAAAAATATAGGTTAAGAGCTATGATTACTGAGATAGAAAAACAAGAGAAACAGGCTCACCGCCATCCGGAGAAGCAGCATAAACCCGATAATGCTCAGCCGAAGAAGCCTGATTGGATTCGTGTTAAAGCCCCGCAATCAGAGGGCTATAAAAAAACCAAAGAATTGGTCAAGAAATTAAACCTTGTTACCGTGTGTGAAGAGGCAGGGTGCCCCAACATTGGTGAATGTTGGACGAAAAGCCATGCAACATTCATGATTATGGGTGAAATTTGTACGCGTGCTTGTTCTTTTTGTAATGTTAGAACTGGTAAGCCAGACACATTAGATCAGTTTGAGCCAGCCCGCGTTGGCATTGCCGTTCAAAAAATGGGATTAAAGCATGTTGTGATAACGTCTGTAGATCGCGATGATCTGGCCGATGGAGGTGCTGATCATTTTGTTCAAACGATAGAGCGCATCAAAACCCTGTCACCGGGAACAACCGTTGAAATTTTGACACCTGATTTTAAAAACATGCCTTTTGAAACAACGGTTGATACGATTTGTTCGGCAGACCTTCGTCCTGACGTTTTTAATCATAATTTGGAAACTGTGCCGGCGTTATATCCATCCATCCGCCCTGGTGCGCGTTACTTTACATCGCTTCGTTTGTTGCAACGTGTTAAGGATGTTGATCCAACGATCTTCACTAAATCGGGCATTATGGTTGGTTTGGGCGAAACGCGTGAAGAAGTTATTCAAGTTATGGATGATCTTCGTGCCGCCGATGTTGATTTTTTAACGATTGGGCAATATTTACAACCAACGCCGAAACATGCCGCCGTTAAGACCTTTGTCACACCAGACGAATTTTCAGCTTATGAAAAGCTCGCTAAGGGTAAAGGCTTCCTAGTTGTTGCATCATCGCCTTTAACGCGTTCATCTTATCATGCTGATGATGATTTTGAGAAACTCAAAGCCGCACGTCTTGCAAAACTCAATAAAGCATAAAAGGCATAAGAATAATGCCAAGCCATCAAGAGAAAAAGATATTGCCCTATAGCCGTGAACAGGTTTTTGATCTTGTTATGGACATAGAAAAATATCCTGATTTTTTACCGTGGTGTGTAGGCTCACGTATTACCGAAAAGAATGATGAATTCGTGAAGGCCGATCTTATTATTGGTTATAAAATGTTTCGTGAAACATTTACGTCACAGGTTTATTTTAAGCGCCCTGAAACAATTACCGTAAATTATCAATCCGGCCCTATGAAAGACTTGCGTAACTATTGGCGCTTGCGGTCTATGCCGAATGGGCATTGTGAAGTTGATTTTTATGTCGATTTTGAATTTAAGTCCAAGGTCTTCCAGGGTCTGGCATCTATGTTCTTTAATGAGATTGTCAAACGCATGGTTGATAGCTTTGAAAGGCGTGCGAATGCGTTATACGGTAACGCAAGGTCTTAGGCGGCATTAAATTGTTTTGCTTCATTGAGTAATGTAACTAAAGCCTCTGTGACTGTTTGTGATCTCACCTCATGGCGATCCCCATCAAAATGTTTCACAAAACCATAGCTATTATTCTTTGTTGCAATACCAAAGCAAACAAGCCCAACTGGCTTTTGCGGTGTACCGCCAGACGGTCCAGCAATACCAGTGACAGATATGGTGATATCCGCAATTGAATTCATTAATGCACCTTTTGCCATTGCCTCGGCTGATTCTAAACTAACTGCGCCATGACTATTGATAATGTCTTCATTAAGGCCAACCATATCAATCTTTGCGTTATTAGAATATGTCACGAATGAACGATCGAAAAACGCCGATGATCCATCAAGGCTCGTTATCGCCGCGGCAATCATACCACCCGTGCATGATTCGCATGTTGCGATATAAAGTGACTTTGCGGTCAAATATTGCTTTAGCTCTTTTAGAAGAGTGAGATCATCCATCGCTGTAATTCCAATATACTATGAGAAGAAAAAATAAGATGTTACTTGGCCAATAAGGTAAAAGGCGATACACGCATAGGCGGCCGCCAGAATATCATCGATCATCACACCAAAACCGCCTTTAAGCCCGCCATTGAACATGACTTCTAGTTTTTTAATAGGGTAGGGTTTCCAAATATCAAAAAGACGGAACAGAGCAAAAGCAATAAGGCCATGCACCCAGAAATTACCTGGGGATAAATAAGCAAGAATTAAAACAATCCATATGCCAGCAACCTCATCAATCACGATTTCTGACATATCTTTTTTCTTGTATATTTTTTCCATTTCTGATGAAACAAAAACACCCAAAACAAAAACAACTATTGTTGCACTCAACGTAATAAAGATAAAGTTCTCTAGTTCTAACAATGACGGCATAACGTGCTGTGCCCAATACACAAAACCATAAAAACAGAGCAATCCGCCGAGACTTCCCCAAGTGCCAGGGGCTGGCTTAATAAGGCCTGTGCCAAACCATGTTGCAATTATGAGAATGATTTTTTGATAGATATTTTTCATGCTTAAAATAATATGCGATATTAACCGTAAAAACAACATGTCAGACGCGATTATATATTGTTTTCATCCCTAAGACCCTTTAGCTTTTAAGGTCTATGAAAAGACTAAAAAAATGGATAAAAAGCAGGGCCTTTACAAACCAAGTAACGATTTTACTTGGGATCATTGTTATTGTGCTTGGTACGTTGACCTACGGCGCATTAACGGCCTCTGGTCCAATGGCGGGGTCATCGGCTGAAACTGTCTATTTTCTGATCAACTTAGATTTGATCGTTTTCTTACTATTGGTCAGCTTGATTATACGGCGCATTTATATTTTATGGCGCCGCCGCACTAAAAGAGCCGCAGGAACCGGTCTTCAATTACGTCTTATCAGTAGCTTTGCATTGGTGGCGGTTATTCCCGCTGTATTAATGGCATTATTCTCTCTATCGTTTTTCCACTTCGCATTACAATCATGGTTTTCTGAACGTGTAGAAACCGCCGTAACAGAATCCCGCGTTGTTGCCCGTGCCTATTTGGAGGAACATAAACGCGTGATTGAAGCTGATATTTTAGCAATGGCAAATGACCTTAACCGTGACGCACTGGCGTTAATTGGTAATGCTAGCCTGTTAACTAAGGTCATTGAAAAGCAGTCTTTTATCCGTAACTTCTCAGAAGTCATAATCTTACGCGGGGATGGGCAGACCATAGCCAAGACAGGCTTAACATTCAGTCTAGAATTTGCTGAACTACCCATCGATAATATCGCACAAGCACGTGGCGGTAATGTTGTTTTAATGACCGACAATGTTGATAACCGTGTGCGTGCCATGACGCAATTAACCAGTTATGGCGATGTATATGCGTATGTTGGGCGCTATATTGACCCAACTGTTTTGGCCCATATTGAGACCGCAGAAACAGCCGCGGATGAATATGATGCTTTAAATTTGCGTAAATCCGATTTTCAAAAATCATTCACACTGATTTTTGCGTTTATTGCCTTATTCACAATTTGTGGTGCCATCTTGTTTGGGTTAATTTTCGCACGGCGCCTTGCAACGCCGTTGGAAAATCTTATCCGTGGTACAGAACGTATCAGAAGCGGGGACTTTAACGTTCAAATACCGATGAAAGACAAAGAGGGGTATGACATCACCGATATGAATGTGGGTGATGGTCGGGGCAATGATGAGTTAGATATGCTCGTAGTTGGCTTTAACAAGATGACCAAAGAAATTGAATATAATCGTAAAAATCTAATTGAGGCTAATCGTCTTCTTGATCAGCGCCGTCATTTTATTGAGGCAATTTTCTCTGGTGTTAGCTCAGGGATCATTGGCATCGATAAAGATAAAAAAATCACATTGACCAATGAAAGTGCAAAAACGATCTTTGATTTAAAAGACATCACCTCAAATCATGTCATCGGACTAGACATTAAAATGCTGAATGTCGACATTGCCCAAATGTTGGATAAGGGAATCAAAGACAATCAAGATTTATTACAAGACAACATTATCTTGACGACTAAAACGGGAAAACAAAAAACTGTTCTTGTGCGTATTGCCTTTGAAAAGAAAGATGAAGAACAATTGGCCGTTATATCGCTAGAAGATGTGACGGAGCTAATCTCAGCACAAAGCCAGGCTGCATGGTCAGGTGTCGCGAGGCGTATCGCCCATGAGATCAAAAATCCGTTAACCCCCATTCAATTATCGGCAGAACGTTTAGAGCGTAAATATAAAAAACAAATAACCGACGACCCCGAGACATTTATTAGCTGCACACAAACCATTATTCGGCAAGTTGATGAAATTGGTCGCATGGTAAATTCTTTCGCTGAATTTGCGCGTATGCCAGAGCCAACCATGAAACCGCAGGAAATTTATCCAATTATCAAAGAGGCTGTATCATTTCAAAAGCAAGCCTATAGCAATGTACAATTCAGCATTCACAATGATCTAAAAGCAGTCGGCATAAAAGTATTATGTGATAAGGGCCTGATGATGCGCGCTTTTCAAAATATTTTAAAAAATGCCCTAGAGGCTCAGATGCACAAAGACGATAAGGATGAAAAGATTATATCCATCGCCCTAACGAAAAAGAAAAAAAATATCTTAATTACAATCAATGATAATGGTTCTGGATTTGCCCCTGAAACCCTCTCTAAAGCCTCAAATCCTTACATTACAACCAAGGAAAAAGGAACGGGTTTAGGGTTATCAATTGTTAAAAAAATCATTGAAGATCATGACGGAGCTCTAAGCTTTGATAACCGTGTTGTAAATAATTGTGTCATTGGAGCAACAGTTATAGTATCTTTACCGCAACACATAACAGAATCAGATGAAATTTAATTATCGTAAAAGCCGATAAATGGATTTGGAAATAAAGTAAAAATGACTACAAGAGTTTTAATCGTTGATGATCAGGCTGATATTCGTATGCATGTGCGTGGCATATTACAAGATGAGGGCTATAAAACCTATGAAGCCCATCATGATGATTCTGCTTTTGCTATCTTAAATGAGAAAAATATTGATATTGTTTTGCTTGATATCTGGTTGGAGGGCAGTCAAAAAGATGGCATGGAAATCCTCAAGGATATTCATGCGAACACGCCAGACATGCCGGTTATTATGATTAGCGGTCACGGTACCATTGAAATGGCAACACAGGCGATCAAAGATGGCGCTTATGACTTTATTGAAAAGCCCTTTAAAACAGATCGCCTGCTTCACCTTATTGAGCGAGGACTTGAGCGCGCAAGACTTAAAAAAGAAAATACTGCGCTCAAGCAAAATGTGCAGTCACACATATCTGTTATTGAAGGTCAGTCAAGCGCAATACAAACAGTGCGCCAGATTATTGATAAAACGGCCCAGACCAATAGCCGTATTATGATTTTAGGTGAGGGTGGTACTGGTAAATCAATGATTGCACGAAAAATCCACAGTGAATCGCATCTATCTGAGGGGGCTTTTGTCGTTTTAAATTGCTCCAACCTGGATTACCAATCCAGTGATGTTCCCTTGCTAAAAGAGCTAACTGGATATTACAATCCTGATACAAAAGAATGGCAGGATGGGTTATTGAAGACGGCGGAAAATGGCACATTATTTATTGATGAAGTTAGTCATCTTGATGCACAATGCCAATCGGCCTTGCTTAGAATATTGCAAACATCTAAATATTTGACACATCAAGGCAAAAAAGAGCAAAAATTGAACTGCCGTATTATTTCAAGCAGTCAGAATAATATTCAAAGCAAAATGGAGCAGGGGCAATTTAAACAAGACCTTTATTACCGTCTTAATGTTGTCCCCATTGCCGTGCCATCGCTAAACCAACGCTCTGAGGATATTGATCTGTTAAGTCAAAGTTTTTCGGGGGAGCTAGCGAAAGCCTATAATCGATCAATAATTACTATAGCTGAAGACGCATTGGCTATTATGCAATCTTATAGCTGGCCAGGAAATATGCGCCAGTTACGCAATGTGGTCGAGTGGTTCTATATCATGAGCGATAATGATGTCACAATAATAGATAAAACCGCATTACCTGCCGATATAAAGGCGGGTACGACCAAAACAAATGATGGTCGTTACGACAGCCATTCTTTTCCTCTTGTTGAGGTATTGGCAATGCCTTTAAGGCAAGCCAGAACAATGTTTGAAAGAGAGTATCTAACATCTCAAATCAAACGTTTTGGTGGTAACATATCGAGAACAGCCACCTTTATTGGCATGGAAAGATCAGCCTTGCACAGAAAAATGAAGTCTTTAGAAATCCATGAAGACACAAACGAGCAGGACGATTCCATTGATGAATTGCTATCACTAAAACAGGTTTCTTCCCTTTAAGAAACAGCTTATAATAGAGATCATAGACAATATATCTGTGATATTTTTCAGTAAGGATTAAATCATGAAAATCGTTATATGTGGCGCAGGCGAAGTTGGCTCAAGCATTGCTAGCTATCTTTGTAGTGAGAATAATGATGTAACAATCATCGATAATGACGCTCAAATCATTGCCGAAATAAACAAGCGTCTTGATGCGCGCGCCATTCATGGTCATGCGTCCCACCCAGACACACTCGAAAAAGCAGGGTTAAAAGACGCCGATATGATTATTGCGGCAACATCAAGCGATGAAATTAATATGATTGCCTGTCAAATTGCTCACACATTATTTAACGTTCCTAAAAAAATCGCCCGTATTCGCTCTGGTGTATATAGAGATCCAGCATGGGGTGATTTGTTTTCAACGGAACATATGCCGATTGATGTGATTATTTCACCAGAAATCGAGGTTGCCAAGGCCATCAATGATCGTCTCATTGTACCTGGATCTTTTAATGTAATGACCTTTGAAAAAGATCATATGCGCATTATCGGTGTTATTTGCGAAGAGGGCTGTCCGATTAACAATACGCCTTTGAAACATATAGAAACACTGTTCCCTGATCTCCATGTTAAAATTCTTTCGATCGTCAGAAATGGCGGTATCTTTATCCCCGAAGATGACGACCAAATAATACAAGGCGATGAGGTTTATTTCATTACAGAAACGTCACAAACAGATCGTGCCATGGCCGTCTTCGGCCATGAAGAACCTGAAGCGCGCCGCATCTTAATTATTGGAGGCGGTAATATTGGTTTTTATTTGGCAAAGAAAATCAGAGAAACCCAGCCCAATGCTAATATAAAGATCATTGAACAAAATGAAGATCGCGCACTCGAAATTCATGAATCTTTTGAGAAAACAATTGTCGTGCAAGGTGATGCGTTACAGGCCGAACTGTTAGAAGAGGTGGGTATAACTAAAATTGATGCCGTGATAACCGTCACGAATGATGATGAAACAAATATTCTATCCGGATTATTAGCTAAGAAATATGGTGCAAAGCGCGCAATTGCCCTTGTTAATAAACAATCCTATGCCCCCATCATCAGTGACATAGGCTTAGATACAATCGTTAGCCCACGTGCAACCACCGTCGCCACAATCTTACATCATGTGCGTCGCGGCAAGATAAAAGCCGTTAGACGATTAAGGGAAGAAATGGCTGAAATACTAGAAATAGAAGCAACAGAGAAGTCACGTGTTATTCACCGCCCTATAAAAGATATAGAGTTCCCTGAAAGCTCTGTTTTAGCGGCCATTTTTAGACGTGTTGAGGGCGGTGATAACTTATTCATTATCCCCAAACCTGATGATGAGATATTGCCAAAAGACCGTGTTATATTCCTAAATCTTCAAGGGTGCGTTGAATCTGTAGAAGAACTATTCACCGATGATGAAACTTTCTTTTAGACCATTACAATGCTTTTAGATTTTCCAACAGAAAAACCAGATGTGATATTATTTGATTGGGATAATACGTTATGTGATACATGGCAAGTTATTGTTGCGTCTGTTAATGCATGCCTTATTGAGTTTAATCAACATCCGTGGACCCAAGAAGAGGCCAAGATAAAAATTAGTAAATCCGCCAGAGAATTATTCCCTGATTTATTTGGCGCGGATAACACTGAGGCCGCATTGGCTTTTTTCTATAAAACCTTTGAAGAAACCCATTTGCAAAATATTCGCTTAATAGATAACACGCATGAATTATTAAATTTTCTAAAGCAGAGCAATATAATTTGTGGCGTTGTAAGTAATAAGCGCCATGATCTTTTGGTAAAAGAAACCAAATATTTAGGGTTAGACCATTTCTTTGATGTGCATGTGGGCGCGGGCATTGCCGCGCGCGATAAACCCGCCGCAGATCCTATTCTCTATGCTTTAAATGAGCTGAAAAGACCCCAAGGCAAGTACATGTCATGGTATATAGGGGACAGTAAGACTGATATTATAGCAGCACACAATGCCTCTATGACGTGTATAATTATTGAAACGGATGAGATGAAAAACGTCGTTAATGATTATAAGGATGATTATAATTATATAAAAATGGAAGGATTATTGGAACTTTATAACGCTTGTCGCAATTCTTTTGCATAAATATGTTAACTTTGGCGTAATTAATTCTTGACTTAGCGTTCTAATTGGTTGATAAGAAAGCATTAAAGCTCAATTGCAAAATGCAAAAAAGATATATTGTATTTCAATAGGGCTTTATATTTATAATGCTAGCATCTTTAAGGGGTATCAAAAGATGGCTGAGAAATCACAAAATGTTCAAGATGTTTTCTTGAATTCAATACGCAAAGAAAAGATGTCTGTGACGGTCTTCCTTGTTAATGGCGTAAAGCTTCAAGGTGTTATTACATGGTTTGATAATTTTTCAATGTTATTGCGTCGCGACACACATGCACAACTTATCTATAAACATGCCATTTCTACGATCATGCCTTCTGGCCCGTTAAAATTGTTTGAAACAGAAGATGCACCAAAGCCTGAATAGGCACTATCTTTTTCATGGAAAACATCTATATAATAAAGCCTATTAACATTTAATAAGGCTGATAATCAATCATGGGAAAAGGTAAAGAACCTTTCTTTTCGACAGAAAAACAATCAACACGCACATATGTTATTCATATAGCGCGCATGGATACTGTTACCCCAGGCAAACAAAACATTCACAGCTTTAAACAAGAAACGGCCTTCAAAATAGAAGAGGCGTGTAATCTTGCCAATGCCATCGATATTAATTTGGTTCACGCCGAAACGCTTAATCTTAAAAAAATCACAGCCTCACACTTGATGGGGAAGGGTAATTACCAGAGATTGGCCGAATTTGGTCAAGAAAACGACATTGAGCTATTTATTATTAATCATCCCCTATCGCCCATCCAGCAACGTAACCTTGAAAAAGAATTAAAAGCCAAGGTTATTGATCGCACGGCGCTGATTCTAGAGATTTTTGGTGATCGCGCCAAAACAAAAGAGGGGCGTTTGCAAGTTGAGTTAGCTGCGTTAAGTTATCAAAAATCACGCCTCGTTAGATCATGGACTCACTTAGAGCGGCAAAGAGGTGGTTTTGGTTTTACTGGTGGTCCTGGTGAGACACAAATTGAGATTGATAGGCGCTTAATTTCGGAACGCATGACGCGCCTTAAAAAAGAGCTGGAAAAAGTCAAAACAGTGCGCGGCGTCAACCGTAAGAAAAGACAAGCTGTCCCATTTCCTGTTGTCGCACTGGTTGGTTACACTAACGCAGGTAAATCGACGTTATTTAATTATCTGACGGGCAGTGATGTTTTCGCAAAAGACATGTTATTCGCAACACTTGACCCAACAATGAGGCAATTTAAGACCGAAAAATCGGGTGATATTATCTTGTCAGATACAGTAGGGTTTATCTCTGATTTGCCAACTGAATTGGTTGCATCATTCCGTGCTACCTTAGAGGAGGTATTAGAGGCAGATTGCCTCCTCCATATTATTGATGTATCAGATCCATTTTATGAAAGTCACCGCGAAAATGTTTATCATGTTCTAGAGCAAATTGGCATCGACACTAATGATCATAATAAGATAATAGAAGTCTATAACAAGGTCGATAATGTAGTGCCAGATGATCTTGCGGATATAAAGCGTGTGATCGAAAGAAGGTCAGAAGAAACCAAGTTTCAGACGCATATAATCTCGGTTCATAAAGAGACTGCGATTACAGATGTTCTAGAAACAATTGATGAAAAATTGAGCCTCTCAAAAGAGCAAAAAACCTATCAATTTGGTTTTGAATATGGCAATTTTTTATCGTGGTTTCGTAAACATATGGTCATACTTGAACAGCGCTCAGACGAAACAGGATATATATTAGACACAATTGCTGCGCCTGAAAAACATATTCATGCAGAAGCAATGATGTCTGGAACAATGAAAACAGGTACGAAATAAAACAAACAAGAAAAGTCATTAAATCATGGGTAAATACTATAAAACAGACATCTTTATTCAAGCCATTAAACAGGCGATGATTGACGTCTCACGTGACGAATTAATGCCCTGTTTTAGAAATTTAAACAAAGATGATATTATGCAAAAAAGCGATAAATCTGTTGTTACAGTCGCTGACAAAGCCTGTGAAAAAGCGATTATTGCCCGCCTACAAAAAATTATGCCTGAGGCAGCTATCTTGGGCGAAGAAAGCTATGAAGTTGATCCTTCCATCAAAGATAATGTTCACAAAAAAGGCTTTTGTTGGGTTGTTGACCCCTTGGATGGTACCCATAATTTTGCACGCGGCGACAGCCGCTTCGGAATGATTATAGCATTGCTAAAAGAAGGAAAACCCGTTGCAGGATTCCTCTATTGTCCAACCACATATGAGATGTTCTATACAATCAAAGGTAAAGGTGTCTATGATATTTATGACAGACCCGTCTTACCGTTCAAAAAGCGTGCAAATTTAAAACAACGCCAGAAGAAATCCATGCACGGCTTTTCTAATTATATCTATTTCGGGAAACATAGTGAATTAAGTTTCACAAAGTTAGTAAACGAGCATTTCGGATATAAAGGCAATAAAGAAGGCATGATGTTCAGCTCTTGTATTGAATACATAAGCATGATCAAAGGTGAGAGCGACTTTATGATTAATTCATCAACAAAACCGTGGGATCATGCCGCAGGTCAATTGATGATCAAAGAATTGGGTGGAAAAGGGCGTAGCCTCTATCAGAATAAAAAATACAAACCGCAAAGATGGCATTTTGGTAATGATGAGTTATTGATAACAACAATTACCAAGCGCGCGCATAAAAAACTTTTAAAGCTTAAGTCAAATTAGCGCTACTCGCCTTTTTTCTTCAAATTTACCCGTGCCAAAGCAGTTTCGGCACTCAGATCGTATAAATGCGCAATTTCAACAATCGCATTCAAGCAATTTCCTAATTTCTCTTCCATATCGGCGCGTACATCATGTGTTTGAATGCCAATATCATGTTGTTTAAACATATCATTCATTTCTTTGAATGTTTGCGTAACGTTTTGTGAGGACTGATCCTTACTCGTATTTTGAACAGCTGTTTTTTTAAATATTTCTTGCGCTAACAATAAAGATGGATAGACGTCCAGCATAACATCATCAACCGAAAAGGGTGGCTGAGTTGCCTTTTCTTTACGCTTAATTTCGTCCCAATTTTCTAGAATTTGTGTTGAATCTAGTTCTTCATCAATGGAATCCATAAATTCTGTTGGGAATATATGAGGATTGCGCCGAGCTATTTTATCACACAGGGCTTTCTCAATATCAGCCAACGTAAAATCACCATTGCGCTTTGCTATTTCAGCGTGGAATACGACCTGTAACAGTAAATCACCTAATTCTTCCTTTAAATTCTCAGTATCATTCTTTTCAATGGCCTCTAATGTTTCATAAGCTTCTTCCAGCACATAACGCTGTAATGATTTATGTGTTTGGGCAACTGTCCACGCACAAGGTGGTTCGTTATCCCAAAACGGGCGCATTAAATCTTGTAGCTTGTTCATACTGAAATCCTTAATCTGTCAATGAATCATGATATATTTCTAACATAGTTACACGTGGATTAAACTAAAAAGGAAGTAGAATGCCTCATATTGATATTCAAATGTCTGCCGGATTAAGAAACACAATCAGCGGTGATGAATTCGTAAAGTCAATTCATGTTGCCTTAACACAGCATAACACAATCATCCTAAAAGACGTTAAAACACGTCTTACATATTTAGATCATTATATTGTGGGTGATGGTACGAAAACCCACATGATCCATATTATGATTAAACTCATGCCAGGACGCTCATCAGCATTAAAAAAAGAGATGGCACTATCATTACTTAAAGAAGCAATGAATTTGGTGAATTGTGACACAACATCGATAACAGTTGAAACATCTGAGCTTGATGCAGATAGTTATAGTAAGTAGAGGAGACCAACGTATAAGTCCTTCCATAGATTACATTACTTATGATAATATATATTATGGAAAATAAAGTATACTCTTTTAAAACTCAGATATCGTCAATGGCCTTAATACGCTATCATTATTTGGATGACAGATTTTAAACTATATAGCTCTACAAAGCGCTATTTATATGCATCGACAATCTCTTTGAAGATCTCTGGCGTGACGAAGTCACTCACATCACCACCAAGGCGTGCTATTTCTTTAACAAAGCGTGATGAAATATGCTGATATTTACTAGATGCCATCATAAAGATAACCTCAATATCAGGCTTTAAGTGCTTATTCATACCAGCCATTTGAAATTCATAATCAAAATCGGATACAGTTCTAAGGCCGCGAATAATTGCCTTGGCATTCACATCTTCGGCATATTGCATCAAAAGACCATCAAAGGCCTCGACTGTTATATCGGCACGCAACGCTGATTTATTATCGATAGCATTAATGGTATTTTGTGCTAGCTCTTGGCGTTTTTCTAATGAAAATAATGGTGATTTTGCCGCACTGGTGTTCTTAGCAACAGCAACAATAAGATGATCCACGACCTTGGCCGCGCGCGTAATAATATCCAAATGACCGCGCGTCATAGGGTCAAAGGTTCCCGCATAAACGGCGATTATTTTAGTGCCTGTCATCATTAATGCCTAATTACTCTTCCGCAATGACTTCAGATGCAACAGATTCTTCCACTACTGCAGTAGTTTCAGTGACCTCGGTTGCATCACCATCAACGGTTACGCCTTCAAGCTCATCACCTTGTTCGTCTTCTTCCATAAAGACGCGTGCGGTTGAAACAATGCGCTCACCTTCATTAACACGGAACAAGATAACGCCTTGGCTTTGACGCCCAACGAAGCGAATATTTTTAACAGGCATACGGATTAACTGTCCGCCATCTGTAACCATCATCAACTGGTCTTCGTTTTCAACGATGAATGTACCCGCAACAAGACCATTTTTCTTAGTCAGTGATACGTTCCATACGCCTTGTCCGCCACGGCCAGACACACGATATTCGTAACATGATGTACGCTTACCATAGCCTTTGTCGGTAACGGTGAGTAAGAATTCTTCGTTTTCAAGCAACATGTCAAAGCGATCTTGTGCAATGCCAAATTCCGTTGAATCAAATATTTCTGATTCGTCATCAAGGCGCGCCTGGAATGCAGAACAGGCCTTAAAGTAAATATCACGCTCTTCTGGATTAACGTCAATGTGACCGACAATAGACATTGAGATAACATCATCGCCCTCACCCAGTCTAATCCCGCGAACACCCGTTGATGTACGACCAGAGAACACACGAATATCGGTTGATCTAAAGCGAATAGCCTTACCATTGCGCGTTGCAAGAATGATATCTTGGTCTTCGGTACAGGTACGCACAGCAACCAAACTCTCATCATCGCCTAACTTCATAGCGATAAGACCGTTAGAACGGATATTCTTAAAGTCTGATAATTTATTACGACGCACAGATCCATGGGATGTTGCGAACATGATGTCTAAATCTTTCCACGTTTCTTCATCTTCTGGTAGAGGCATAATAACGGAAATATTTTCATCTTTTTCAAGCGGCAACAAGTTAATTAATGCCTTTCCGCGCCCTTGCGGGCTTGATAACGGCAAACGATACGTCTTAATTTTATGCACAATACCGCGTGACGTGAAGAACAAGATCGGCGCATGTGTATTGGCAACAAAAATTTCTGTTACATTATCTTCTTCTTTAGTCGCCATCCCACTGCGGCCTTTACCGCCGCGCCGCTGGGCGCGATATGTTGATAATGGAACGCGCTTAATGTAACCACCATGGGTTACCGTCACAACCATCTCTTCGCGTTCAATCAAATCTTCGATATTGGATTCAAATTCTGCTTCACACAATTCTGTACGGCGCGGTGTTGCGAATTTCTCACGAATTTCCATCAACTCATCGCGCATAATACCAAACATGCGATCACGATCACCAAGAATAGAGAGATATTCTTTAATCTCATCCGTAATTTCTTTTAATTCATTACTGATTTTTTCTCGCTCAAGCCCTGTAAGGCGGTGAAGACGTAAGTCCAAGATACCTTTGGCTTGCGTTGGTGACATTTGATATACACCGCCATCAAGAACAGGATGTTCAGGATCAGCAATAAGCTCAATTAATGGTGCCACATCGTTAACGGCCCATTTTTTCGCTAATAACTGGTCTTTAGCCGTCCCTGGATCGGGGGCATTACGAATAAGAGCAATGATTTCATCAATATTTGCCACGGCCACAGCCAAACCAGCCAAAATATGTGCGCGATCGCGGGCTTTATTAAGCTTGTAAATTGTACGGCGTGTAATAACAACTTCACGGAACTCGATAAATGCCTTAAGGATATCACGCAAATTCAACATTTGCGGGCGACCATGGTTCAAAGCAAGCATGTTACAGGCAAAGTTTGTTTGCATTGGTGTGTGTTTGTATAATTGTGCCAATACAACATCGGCAATTGCATCACGCTTCAGCTCAATCACAACGCGTACGCCATCACGGTCAGACTCGTCACGTAAATCAGAAATACCCTCAACAATTTTATTGCGTGTAATATCGGCAATACGTTGCACCAAGCGTGCTTTATTTACTTGGAAGGGCATCTCATGAATAATGATCGCTTCTTTTTTACCCATATCTTCAATAGACGTCTTCGCACGCATAACAACAGAGCCATTACCCGTGTGATAGGCCGACATAATGCCGTTACGCCCTAGAATTTGACCGCCCGTTGGGAAATCAGGACCAGGAACGATTTCAATCAATTCTTCCATTGATAAATCAGCATTATCAATCAGTGCCATAGAGGCATCCAAAACTTCACCTAAGTTATGAGGTGGAATATTGGTCGCCATACCAACAGCAATACCACCAGTACCATTAACCAATAAGTTAGGAAAACGCGCAGGTAAAACCGCAGGTTCCATAACAGATTCATCATAGTTAGGTGTAAAATCAACCGTATCCTTATCAATATCTTCAAGGAGCGTTTCAGCCGCTTTATTTAAACGTGCTTCCGTATAACGCATGGCAGCAGGCGAATCGCCGTCCATAGAGCCAAAGTTACCCTGTCCGTCAACCAGCGGTAAACGCATAGAGAAATCCTGTGCCATACGTACCATAGAATTATAAATAGCAGAATCACCGTGTGGGTGATATTTACCCATCACATTACCGACAATACGTGCAGACTTACGGTATGGCTTAGAACTATCAAAGCCCCCCTCTTTCATCGCATATAAAATACGACGATGCACAGGTTTTAATCCATCACGTACATCGGGTAATGCACGAGACACAATCACGCTCATCGCGTAATCGAGATAGGATTTCTGCATTTCAGCTTCAATCGTAATTTGTGAAATTGAGGATGGTAAATCTGTTGGTGTGTCTGTCATTTGCTACTTAATTTTATTTAATATGAATAAATTACACGTTTTTCTTAAATTTTTGCTTTAAAAAAACAGGCCTAGAATGGAATCTCATCTTCGAAATCATCAACAGGCGCAGTCGCTTGATTAGCAGTAGCCACTTGACCACCGTTACCCGTCATTTGAGCAGGTGCAGATTGATTGTAACCACCAGATTGCTGTGAGCCTTGTGAATTACGGCTATCCAGCATATTCAATTCACCACGGTAAGGACGAAGAACAACCTCTGTCGTGTACTTATCAGCACCCGTTTGGTCTGTCCACTTGCGCGTTTCCATTTGGCCTTCAATATAAACTTTTGAGCCCTTTTTAAGGTAGCTTTCCGCAATACCAACCAATGCATCATTAAAGATAACAACACGGTGCCATTCTGTTTTCTCGCGGCGCTCGCCCGTAGCCTTGTCTTTCCAGCTTTCAGATGTGGCAATTGATAAATTACACAAACGACCGCCCGATGACATCGTTTTAACGTCAGGATCATTACCAAGGTTACCTATGAGGATTACTTTATTTACACTACCAGCCATAACAATTTTAGCCCTTCTTATTTTCTGGGTTATTACAAATTTTTCGATTCTTTTTTGAATTGGTTTCATCATAGTTTTTTTTGAGGTCTCTCACAAGCAATTATCCGCAAATTTTTTCGCTTTTTTACTGGAATTATGCGTATTTTCCCTTATATAAAGAAAGTAACAAAGAATGAGAACAAAAAATGAACAAAAATATCAAAGTAACCGGCGCACGCGAACATAACCTGAAGAATATCTCGGTCGAAATCCCGCGTGATACCCTCACTGTTATTACCGGATTAAGTGGCTCTGGCAAATCATCCCTCGCCTTTGATACAATCTATGCTGAGGGCCAAAGGCGCTATGTAGAGAGCCTGTCGGCTTATGCACGCCAATTCTTACAACTCATGAGCAAGCCCGATGTTGATTCAATTGATGGCCTATCCCCCGCTATTTCGATTGAACAAAAAACAACATCACGCAATCCACGTTCTACCGTTGGTACGGTTACAGAAATTTATGATTATATGCGTTTATTATGGGCACGCGTCGGCGTTCCTTATTCTCCAGCCACAGGCGAACCTATCACCAGCCAAACCGTCAGCCAAATGGTTGACAGCGTCATGACCCTCGCTGAAGGCACTAAATTATATGTTCTTGCACCTATCGTGCGTGGACGTAAAGGTGAATATCGCAAAGAAATCCAAGAGCTTCAGAAAAAGGGCTTTCAACGCATCCGAATTGATGGAGAGATCTATGAAATCGACGCAACACCGACACTTGATAAGAAATATAAGCACGACATAGAAGTCGTTGTTGATCGCCTTGTTGTTCGCGCCGACATTGCAACACGCTTAGCGGATTCGATTGAAACAGCCTTAGAGATGGCGGATGGTCTTTTATTTGTAGATGATGCAACCACTGGTGATCGCTTGGTATTTTCGGCGAAATTCGCCTGCCCTGTTTCTGGCTTTACTATTGATGAGGTTGAGCCACGCCTGTTTTCTTTCAACAGCCCATTTGGCGCATGCCCTGTATGTGACGGACTTGGCACGAAACAACATTTTGAAGCCAGCCTTGTTGTGCCCAACCAAGAACTATCATTAAAAGACGGGGCTGTTGCTCCTTGGTCAAAAACGCAATCGCGCTATTACCAACAAACATTACAAAGCCTTGCCAAACATTACGGCTTTAAGATGACGACACCATGGAAAAAATTAAAAGAAAAAGAGCAAAACATAATTCTACACGGCGACACAAAAGATGTTGTTTTTGATTATTCAGACGGCGTACGTAAATATGAAACAACCAAGGCCTTTGAGGGTGTTATTACATCATTAAAAAGACGTCTGCGCGAAACGGACAGTGAGATGATCCGTGAAGATTTAGCCACATACCAAGCCGACTTACCCTGCAATGGTTGTGATGGCCATCGCCTAAAGCCAGAAGCACTATGTGTAAAAATTAATGAATGTCACATTTCAGACGTAACAGCCCTATCCATTCAAAATGCAAAAGAGTGGTTTTTATCATTAGATAAAATATTAACCGACAAAGAGAAGGAAATTAGCACGCGTATTTTGAAAGAGATCAATGAACGCCTTCACTTTTTAAATAACGTTGGCCTTGATTACTTAAGTCTTTCTCGTATGTCAGGTACATTATCAGGCGGTGAAAGCCAACGCATTCGCCTGGCATCACAAATTGGGTCTGGATTAACGGGCGTTTTATATGTGTTGGATGAACCATCTATTGGCCTTCATCAACGTGATAATAATCGTTTAATTGAAACCTTGCACCGCCTGCGCGATCTGGGGAATAGTGTTGTCGTGGTTGAACACGATGAAGATGCCATCCGCACAGCCGATCATTTAATTGACATGGGGCCCGGGGCTGGGATTCATGGAGGGCATGTCGTGGCACAAGGCACACCCGCCGAAGTCATGAAAAACAAGAACAGCATCACCGCCGATTATCTGACGGGGCGGCGTTTTGTGCCCGTACCCGATAAACGCCGCAAGGCAAAAGGCTGGATTGAAATCAAGGGTGCAACAGGGAATAACTTGCAAGATGTCGATGCAAAATTTCCTTTGGGTGTGATGACCTGTGTGACAGGTGTTTCGGGTAGTGGTAAATCAACCCTCACCATTGAAACGCTGTATAAGGCAATCGCGCAACATGTGAATAAATCAAAAAATCGTCCAGCACCGTATAAAAAGATTACAGGCTTAGAGCAGATTGATAAAATTATTCAAATCGATCAAAGCCCGATTGGACGCACCCCCAGATCAAATCCCGCAACTTATACAGGGGCATTTACCTCTATTCGTGATTGGTTTACCGCCCTACCCGAAGCAAAAGCCCGCGGATATGGTGCAGGACGCTTCTCGTTTAACGTTAAAGGCGGACGTTGCGAAGCCTGTAAGGGTGACGGCGTTATCAAGATTGAAATGCATTTCTTACCTGATGTTTATGTGACCTGTGATATCTGTGAAGGAAAACGTTATAACCGTGAAACATTAGAAGTGAAATTCAAAGGCAAATCCATTGCTGATGTCTTAGATATGAGTGTCGAAGATGGTTGTGAATTCTTTAAAGCAATTCCAAAAGTTTATTCAAAGCTGGAAACACTTAAACGTACAGGTCTGAGCTATATTAAGATTGGTCAACAGGCAACGACACTCTCTGGTGGTGAAGCACAGCGCGTTAAGCTTTCTAAAGAACTGTCTAAACGTGCTACAGGAAAAACTATATATATTTTAGATGAACCGACAACCGGCCTGCATTTTGAGGACGTCAAAAAACTGATGGAAGTTTTACAAGCCTTGGTCGATACAGGTAATAGCGTAGTGATTATTGAGCATAATTTGGAAGTGATTAAATGCGCTGATTGGATTATTGATATTGGTCCAGAAGGTGGTAATAAAGGCGGAGAAATTGTTGCTACGGGAACGCCCGAACAGGTCATTAAAGAGACAAAAAGCCACACAGGTTTTTATCTGAAAGATCACTTTAAAATTAAAAACGCACAGAAAAAGAAAAGCGCTTAAATAAACTTGCAAAAATCCTTGCAAAGACCTCATGGCTGTTCCATGCTGTTATTAATAAATAATAATAAAATACGAACAGATCATTATTGAGGCTTTAGGCAATGCAAAATGCATTTAAAAAACTACGCTTATTTTTACTAACAGGAACAGCCCTAGTGCTTGCGGGATCAAGCACCCCTTTGGTCATACCAGAAAACGCCATAAATCAAGATACTGTAAAGCGCACACTCCCCTTCATGCCAACAGTTCCCATTGATCCAGAAGATGAAATCGGCACCAGAAATGATCCCGCGGGCATTACACCAGATATACAAAAAACACCGACGGCACCTCATGCGCCCTATGGTGGGCAAGATCCTGTTTTACCACCGACGTCTGTTTCTGGCATTCAATTCGAAATGGGCTCTTTTAATCCTGTAAAAATTATTAAGGGCAAGCTTCGTTTTTCAGAACGGCATTGCCACGCTGCTACAGACATAAAAGAGAATACAGCGCAAAATATCGCTCGTTATGATTTTAATGTGCGTTGTATGAACAGTTTTATTGGCACAAGGAGCTTTAAACGAGATGAACAATCTTTAATTGAGAACGCTGACGTTATCACGATGTCTTACATAACACGCAGCGACCGCGACAGTAAAGGCTGGCGTCTTATCGAAAACTTCCTTAGACCCTCTATTATTCAAACAAACACGCGCTATAAAACGCTGACTGATTTCTGGCGGAATGCCCAGACCATATCTGTTCAAGCAGCAGGAAATGACGGCGTAGATTCTAACAATGACCTACAAAGACAAGGAGAATATGTAATCGACCTGAATGATACGCATTTACGCATTGGCGCAGCTATAAAAGATAAGAATGGTCGCACAACAGTCGATTATTATTCATCCCCTACCGCACCAATGGCTGTTACCTATAATCCGTTTGAAAATAATTTCAGATACGCTTTTTTCTATACGAAAGCAGAGATTGAATCTTATATTGACCGCAGCTTTAAAACGATGAATGATCTTGAAAAAGTGACACAATGTAAAACAAGATCAAAAGAAACATTTGAACAAAACAAAGCCCGTGTACGTAAATGTATTCTTAGGGAGTTCAAGCGCTCTTACGACCCAACACCAATCAATGAAATAAACGGTACATCCTTTACCGCACCGCATGCCTCAGGAATGATCTTGGCAACCAAGGGCATGATAGAGGGTATTTATGGTGACAATATTCTTACCAGCTATGATTATTTCACCCTTATTGCCCTATCCGCCACACCCGTTGAAAAAGCCCAAACATTAAAGAAAAACCGAACGACCACGCTTGACTATAACAATAATGGTGCAGGCCTATTTTATAATCACAATTACGCCGGTTTTGGTGCGCTTGATTATACAATTATGCAACAAAAAGCCCTAGAGATGGCAAAAGCAGTCAGTGAAAATCCAGCGCTCAAATCACAGGAAACATTTGCTCATTACGTTATTGATAAAACCAACAGTACTCAAGCCATAGACGGTAAAAAGAAAGTTATTAGCTTTAATATTAATGATGATGGTATCGCCCTCCGCACATTATTACGTTTAAAATTTGAAGGTGGCGCTCAAGATGTTCCAGAAACAATCACACTGATTAGTCCCAATGGTGGACGCATAAAAATATCACCCTCAAAAGAAGTCAAGGAAGATCAATATAGCTTCGTTGCGACCAATGGATTTATTGGTAATGATCTTCGTGGGACTTGGCACATCGAGATGCCTAAAAAGGTAATTTTAAATAGCTTTAATTTTTCGGTCAGCCACACCCAAAGAAATGGTGTAATTGAAATGGCGGTTATGCAGCGCGCATCAGAAACAAAAGGGAAATTACACTATACATCACGATCAAAACCAAACACGTTAAAATTCTAATTTTTCCTTTGGTTTCTGTTTAATTGATTGCCCATATTGTCTGCGGCAATCAGCAAGATATTTTTCTATACCTTGAGCCCATTGCGCGCCTTCTCTTTCTTTTACAGAGATTATAAGTTTTTCTGCTAAAGGCTCGATAATCGTCCAGTGCTTTTTGATTAAAGCCTTATCATTGCTCCTAATTTCATCCATTTGAATAGCGTTGTCATGCAAAATACATGCCTCCTGCCAAAAATTCTCAGCTGCACGTCTTATTTCTAACTGCAAGCTAGGCGCTGCATTAAATAATTGTTTTTTCAAAAACGTATTAAAAAGCGCTCTTAAACCACTTTTTTCTAAATCACTTGAAGTTGCAGGATGATGTAAAGCTGGTTGGATCATACATATAGTTAGGTCCATTAAAATTTTTGCATAATACTTACTCATGATATAAATCCCTATAATATATTGTATATTGTATAACACGTCCTTAAAGTTATGTCAATAAAAGTACAATATAGCATTAATCCATAAACCTTGATTTTATAGCCCCTTTTCGGTTATAAACACTTCACTATATATAGTTACAAAAGGAAATACAGATGACAAACAAGAATGTTCATATTATCGGTGCTGGTTTAGCGGGCAGTGAAGCGGCATGGCAATGCGCACAAATGGGCGTACCTGTAACACTATATGAAATGCGTCCTGTGCGTAAAACCGATGCCCACAGCACGGATGGTTGCGCCGAACTTGTTTGCTCTAACTCTTTTCGCAGTGACGACCATAATTATAATGCTGTCGGTTTGTTACACGAAGAAATGCGTCGCATGGGATCACTTATCATGCGTTGCGGTGATGAATCGGCTGTGCCCGCTGGTGGTGCTCTTGCGGTTGACCGTGATGTGTTTTCACAAAAAGTAACCGAGGCATTAGAAAGCCATCCCCTCATCACTATCAAACGCGAAGAGGTTGCAACAATACCACCCGCCGATTGGGATAATGTTATCATTGCCACAGGCCCCCTAACCTCACCTGCATTGGCTGAAGAAATTAAAAATCTGACGGGTGAAAAAGAACTCGCTTTCTTTGATGCTATCGCGCCTATTATTTATAAAGAATCCATCGATTTTTCTAAAGCTTGGTTTCAATCTCGTTATGATAAAATAGGCCCCGCTGGTACAGGTTCAGATTATATCAATTGTGGTATGAGCAAGGAACAATATGACACTTTCATTGATGCCCTGATCAATGCGGAAAAAACAGAGTTTAAAGAATGGGAAAAAGACACACCTTATTTCGAAGGATGTTTACCCGTTGAAGTCATGGCAGAACGTGGTCGTGAAACATTACGTTTTGGACCCTTAAAACCAGTTGGTTTAACAAATTCTAATGATCCTGAAAATCGCCCCTATGCGGTTGTACAATTACGCCAAGATAATGCGCTTGGTACGTTGTATAATATGGTTGGTTTTCAGACAAAAATGAAATGGGGTGCGCAAAAAGAAGTCTTGCGCACGATACCTGGTTTAGAAAATGCAGAATTCGCACGCCTTGGTGGTATCCATCGTAATACATTCATCAATAGCCCGCGTTTATTGGATAATACTTTACGCCTTAAGGCAATGCCTCGCCTGCGATTTGCGGGACAAATTACAGGATGTGAAGGATATGTTGAAAGCGCCTCTGTTGGTTTAATGGTTGGACGCTTTGCTGCCGATGACGCCTTAGACAAAGAGACAATCATTCCACCCATCACAACGGCAATGGGGTCTTTATTATCCCATATCACAGGCGGAGCAGAGGCCAGTACATTCCAGCCAATGAATATCAATTTTGGCTTAATGCCACCTCTCCCCGAAGATCAAAAGGCACCTAAAAAAGATGAAAATGGCGTAAAACTCCATAAATCAGAGCGTAAGCGTCATGGTAAAAAAGTTATGTGTATGCGTGCCTTAAATGATCTTGAAAACTGGATTTCAGAGCATGACCTAAAACGTGCGGCTTAATTTAATAGATTCTAAAAATCGCGCGGAGCATCATCTTCAATTCAGTAAAAATTGGGCGTGCATTCATACGTGGATCAAAAACATCATAATGACAAGTGCGTATTTGTTTCTGATAGAGGTCTGCGAGATTTTTAAATAGCCTCATGCGACTTTTAGGTGGTAAATCTTGAGGATTTTCTTTTGATAAAATATCATCATAAAATGCTTTGGTTGCAGAAATAAAACTTTCACTATTTGGTTTCAATTCGACAATGCCACTATTGTCCATTTCGCCGAATTCTTTAAAGTAATTTTGCGGCATTGTGATGCGGTTACGTTTTGCGAAAATTTGGGTTTGTTTCAGCAATGAGATGGCTTCAAAATTTGCCCCTGTATTTTTATAGTCATCACCAGCGACAAATGAAAAAACAGTTCCCAAACCACGCTGACATAAAGCATAGAATTTATCAAAGCTCTCAGATTGTGGGTGATCCAACTTCTCTTCAATGACCTGTATCAATGTTTGAAATATTTCTACATTATGGGGTATTACAAGATTAGACAGCAAACCACCAACGGGGTGTGATGTAAAATTAGTTGAAGACACATTGCCTTGTGCGATAGATTCTATACCGTCCCACCACCACTGCAATCGGATATGCCCCATCATTGGTTCACGCACGACATCCAAGATATGGTTGAGTTCAGCATAAAAAGCCATCATCGTTAAGAATGAGTTTTGGTGCTGTTCTTCAATAAAATAAAACATAAATACAAAATCACGATTATATCGCGCAATAACATCAAGACAATAATTGTGCTGTTCTTTATTCATGTTTTTTCCATTTTGGATAACCATAAACAAGACTATCCCCTTGTTTATTTTATAATCTGCTCTAATATCTATTACGTATTTATCGAATAATCAAACATAACTATAGACCAAAAAGGATAAAAAGAATGACTTTTTCATTACCAGATCTTCCCTACGCATCAGATGCATTACAGCCACATATTAGTGCCAATACGTTTAGCTACCACCATGGCAAGCACCATAACGCCTATGTGAACAAAGCGAACAGCATGCTAGAAGGCACAGCCCACGAGGGAAAAACTGCCGAGGTCATCATGAAGGCCATTGCCGATGACGGCGCACAAAAAGGTCTGTTCAATAATGTTGCGCAGCATTGGAATCACAGTTTTTTCTGGCATTCAATGACACCAAGCGCTCATGCTATGCCCGCAAGTCTTGAAGCAAAAATCATCGAAGATTTTGGATCTGTTGAAGACTTTAAAAATGCTTTTGTTACTGCCGGTGGTGGACAATTTGGCTCTGGTTGGGTTTGGCTTGTTGCCGATGCTTCTGGCAAGTTACACATTAAGAAAACGGCAAATGCTGATAATCCATTAACAGATGGATTTAAACCCCTTCTGACATGTGACGTCTGGGAACATGCTTATTATCTTGATTTCCAAAATGCACGCCCTGCATTCTTAAAAACATTCGTTGATACATTGGCGAATTGGGAATTTGCGGAAAGCAATCGTACCGGCGAAGGTTTCCAACTCTAAGGCTAAGACACAAAATTTTATAAAGGCAACAGGGCGGCGCATATGTGCCGCCCTTCGCTTAGCAAGACGTTATAGGTGCGACACGCCGCGCCAGTACCCATAACATCAGGAATAATATCATAACGTGCCTTTAGGGCTTGCTTTAGCTCTTTCGGTAAAAAAGCAATAGATGTTCCCGTGCCTAACAATAAAACATCAGGCTTGAAGTCAAGCGCTTCTAAGAAAACGAAATCAGCAAGCGTTAATTGCTGGATATCCTTTGTAGAAAAAGACAAAGGATAACAGATGCTCGTCGTGACTATTGCGCCCCCTTCATATAAGACACCACTTACACGAATACCATCCGCACCATAGCCCTGTATGACTTGAGCATTTTTAGCAATAAGAGGGGTAATATCCATATTGAACTAGCTAACGACTTCGTCGCTATACTCTTTGGGATTATTGGCCTTGAGGTTGAAATACAATAATAAAGGCGTTGCCAAGAAGACAGAAGAATATGTACCAATTAACACACCCCAAATAAGGGCGTAGATAAAGTCACGAATAACCTCGCCGCCAAATGAGTATAAGGCAATCAATGCGATTAATGTTGTACCAGAGGTCAATACGGCGCGGGCCAACATCTGGTTAACGGACATGTCAAATAGTTCAGGCAAGGGCATTTTTTTATAGCGACGTAAATTCTCACGCACACGGTCAAAGTTTACAACCGTATCGTTAATTGAGTAACCCGCAATCATCAAAACAGCTGCAACCGTTGATAGATTAAATTCCATTTGAGTCAGAGCAAACAGACCAACGGTGGCAATACCATCATGAAGCAAGGCAATGATAGCGGCAACACCAAATTGCCACTCAAATCGTATCCAAATATAAACCAAAATACCAGCAACCGATAATATGATAGCCAATAAGCCGGCTTTAATTAACTCACCGCCTACTTGTGGGCCAACAAATTCAACACGGCGGTAATCGATAAGTTCTTCAGAAGCATCTATAGGCGTTGCATTTTCAGCATCGTTAAATTGTTCCATCGCGACATCATTAATAGTTTTCTTCACTGTTTCCAGCAATGCTTGTTGTACTTCTTCACCACCATCTTGGGCAGGAACACGAATAAGTAAATCTTGGGGTGTACCAAATTCTTGAATGCTGATCTGACCGTAATCAAGGTCGTTTAATGCCGTACGCAACGCCGTAATGTCTTTGGCCTGTGTTGTTCGAATTTCAATCAGCGTTCCACCTTTAAAGTCGATACCAAAGTTAAGCCCTTTAGTTCCCAACAAACCAACTGCAAACAAAACCAGCAATGCCGACAGCACAAAACAGACTTTGCGCATCGCCATAAAACGAATTTTAGTATCTTCAGGAATTAATTTTAAAAGCATGATTTCATACGTCCTAGCTTAATTAAAGCGGTAATGTCTTAGGTTTAAATTTATTATGCCAGATAACAACGAGCAAACGTGTCAAAAGAATAGCAGAGAACATGGATGTCAAAATACCCACACCCAATGTCACGGCGAAACCTTTAACGGGCCCTGTACCAACAGCATAGAGGAATAATGTCGCAATCAGCGTGGTTAAGTTGGCATCAACGATGGTCGATAGCGCATTATTATACCCCATATCAATCGATGATATCAGCGTGCGTCCATTTTTATATTCTTCACGTATGCGCTCAAAAATCAGGACATTGGCATCAACCGCCATACCGATGGTTAAAACGATTCCCGCAATACCTGGTAATGTTAACGTGGCTTGCATACTGGATAATAAAGCGAAGATCAAACACATGTTAATAACAAGTGCGATATTCGCGAAAATACCAAACAAACCGTAAACCAATGCCATAAAGACCAATACAGATATAATCGCAATAATGCTCGCTATTTTACCAGAGTTAACAGAGTCAGCACCAAGGCTAGGTCCTACCGTACGCTCTTCTAAAACAGTTAGCGGCGCTGGCAAAGCACCAGCACGTAATAATAAGGATAAATCATTGGCTTCCATTGTGGTAAAACCACCAGAAATAATACCACTACCACCACAAATTGAATCACGAATAACCGGCGCAGAAATGACACGGCCATCAAGGACAATCGCAAATGGTTTACCGACATTAGCCTTCGTTACGTCACAAAAACGACGAGACCCAGTTGAGTCAAAGCGGAAAGAAACAACTGGCTGGTTATCTTGGAAAGTGGGCTGTGAATCAACAAGCATCTCACCCGTAATAAGCGCGCGACGTTCAACAGCAATCTTTTGATTGACGTTTTCTTCGAAGGATAAAATACGTGATCCAGCAGGAATAGAAGTACTGTTTGGATCAACCTCTTCATTCACCAAATTAAAGCTTAACTTTGCTGTTTTACCGAGAAGATCTTTAACACGTTGCGGGTCATCAATACCGGGCAATTGAACCAAGACACGATCAGTACCTTGCGCTTGGATTACAGGCTCTCTTGTGCCTGTTTCATCAATGCGGCGGCGAACGATTTCAATTGACTGGGCGATAATTTGGCGCTCAAACTCTGAACGTTGGTCGCTAGAGAAAGAAAGAATTGTTTTACCAGCATCGTCAACATTGACGTCAAAATCACCCTCGATATCGTCTAGTATTTCGGTAACACGCGCAATATCCTCATCTTTACGAACCTTAAATTCCACAGAACCCTTAGCAATCTTAAGACCTAAATAGCCAATTTTTTCTTTACGCAGAGAACGACGGATTTCATCGACCAATCCTTCTAAACGTTCAGAAATCACCTTGTCCATTTCGACACGTAAAAGAAGGTGTGAGCCCCCTTGCAAATCAAGACCTAAATTTATGGTCTCAGACGGCGTCCATGATGGTAAATTATTCGCCATCCATGTACGTGCATCGGATCCCACAACATTTGGTAATGCATAGAGAACACCATAAATACAAGCGATCGTGACGATAATAATTTTCCAACGGTCGATATGAATCATAGGGGAAAGACCTTAACTTTAGTAAATTGACTTAAAAGATATTACTTTTTAATAGGCGCAAGTGGTTCAGGCATCGTCCAAAGACCTTGAATTGTACCACGTACAACCGTTATCTCGACACCCTTAGATACCTCAACAGCAACCTGATGGTCGTTGATGATTTTCTTCACAGTTGCAATTGATCCGCCACCAGTAACAATTTTGTCGCCTTTTTTAAGATCATCAATAAGTGCCTTGTGTGCCTTCATACGTTTTTGCTGTGGACGTAAAAGTAAGAAATAGAACACAACAAAAATTAATAAAATAGGCACAAGAGACATAATAAAATCACCACTTGTAGGCTCAACACCCGTAGCAGCAAAGGCAGTAGAAATAAACATAGAATCATCCTTTCGATATTGAAGTAAGAGATAAGAATAATAAGCACATCACATCAACATGCAAGTGCAAATACGACAAAAATAATAATGTTATTTTATAGAAAAAAAATACACAGAACTATCCAAGATAACCAGCAGGGTCAATCGGGCGTCCATTTTTACGAATTTCAAAATGAAGTTGCGGCGTTGAAACAGATCCCGTTGATCCAACCGTACCCAGCGTGTCGCCGCGTGCGATCGTTGCACCCTTTTGAACCAAGATCTTATCCAAATGTGCATAGGCTGAAATCAGGCCATTTTGATGCTTAACCAAGACAAGATTGCCGAAACCCTTTAAGTCATTACCGACATAAGCCACAGAACCATTCTCCGCCGCTCGCGTTATCGTTCCGCGTGGTGCCGCAATATTTATGCCATCATTAAACAATCCGCCCTTTTTCGGACCATAACCAGAGATTAAACGCCCCTGCACAGGGTATGAAAAGCGCCCCGCAAGTTTGGGCGGCGCTACGTTTTTAACGACAGCTTTTTTGGCTTGCTGAACTTGTTTAGAGATTGGCTTGGGTGAAGGCCTTGAACCACTAGACACTGTTTGTTTTGCACCTTGCGCAATGTGGGTTTTAGAGCGAGAAAGATAAACATCTTGTCCAATTGATAGACGATAAGGCGCAGAGGCATCATTAAGACGCGTTAAATCGGTGACACTTAAATCATAAAGCTGGGCGATAATGCTGTAGCTGTCTCCTGCCCGTGCTTTGTGGATACGTGGTGACGGGATAGAAAGCCGATCGCCTGTTTTAATTAAAAATGGGGCAGATAAATTATTTTTTTCTATGAGATCACGCATTGAAATTTTATAGCGCTTTGAGATCGCATATAGATTATCACCCTCATAGACCTGAATAACGCCAATACTGGATGAACCATTTTTTAGAAAATTATAGGTAACACTATCGGCTGGTGGGGCTTTTCTGGCGCATCCCACAACAATAAAAACAACACATAAAATAATTAAAAAACGCGGCATTTATACCTGTAGTCCCTTTTCGATGCCAGCCAACATAGGAACAAAACGCACGGCAAATAATTCTTCCATCCGTATTTGTCCATCATCATTTTTTGTGATTTTTGTTAACATTTGATCGCCCGCACGATCCCCAATAGGTATAATCATAATGCCCGATACAGACAGTTGATCGACCAACAATGGAGGAACCTCCTTAACGCATGCCGCCGTCACAATAATACGATCAAATGGTTTTTGTTCAGCCCAGCCCAGAAAGCCATCACCACATTTTGTTGTGACATTTGTAAGAAGTAAATGTGTAAGTAATTTGTTGGTTTCTTCGAATAAAGGGCGCTGACGCTCTATTGTATATAACCGACGACATAACTTTGCCAAGATCGCGGCTTGATAACCAGAACCCGTACCAATTTCTAAAACTTTGTGACGCTCATTAACCTCTAAATATTGAGTCATCATACCAACAATTGATGGCTGGCTAATCGTTTGACCACATCCAATAGATAAAGCAATGTCATCATAGGCTTTATCATGAAGCATCTGTGGCACAAAAACGTCACGCGCTGTTTTTTCAATCGCTGCAAGGACGCGGGATTCATGAACACCTGCATGGCGCAAGGCCATAACAAGACGAATTTTCTTAATGTCATTTTGCTGCGCATCAGCAACGGTACTATGATCGAACATTGATAAATCTTTCCCGAAGAATTCAGGTATAAATGATATTGTTAAAAACACCGCAAGAAAGCAGTATTTCTAAATAAAATAATAACGTGGCATAGGAGCAATGTCACGCAGATATTTCATCAAAGAAACTTGATGAGTGAATTATTTCTGGGAGCCATTTTTCTAGGTTGAGTAGCAGATAACCCCGCGCCTTTTTGTGCAATTTTATTTTGAAGATCAATATCTTGGCCACGAGACTTATAATACATATCTATTAATTGATCCAAACCCTCTTGTGTAACATTCGACAGAGATATGCCGTCAAGATCTTGGTGAAATGATATTTTTAGCTTGAACTTTGAATCCTCAAGGTCAAACTCAACCACTTCAATACCTAAAATAGAGGATACATCGCAAGACCAATTGCCTTTGCACCAATGAAAACCGCCACAGTTATTCTTAAAATCAGCTATTTCCAAGAAATCCGTTTCATCTGATTGCTTGCATTCAATGAACTTGTTTCCTTGTGTAAAAAAGAGGATCTTCTCTCCATCGTACTTAATGACATAGACCTCATTAATGTCAACAAATGTGCCTGATTTTGTCTTATAGATCATGTCCTGCCCCCTATGCTGCAAGCTTTTTAACGCGACGTTTAATAGCTTTTTCATTTTTTTTCTCAAATTTGGACTGTAAATCATCGTCTTGTCCACGCGTTTTTCTTAAGCGCGCATCTAGCTCAAACAATAGATCATTAGGAATCTGCTGAACAATTACATCATCAAGCGTTCCATTAAATTTTAAATAAATTTTGTTTGTGTTGTCCTGATTATTTCTACTGTGAAAGGTATATCCACTTAGATTATCAACATTAACCGCTCTATTATTGAAGAGCATTTGCATACTGCCGCCATAAGTATTTTCAAATGCAAGCGCCATGTGGAAATCTTCGATCGTACTGCCAGTGCACTTAATCCAAGAAGTGTCCATCATATAAAACCCCAAGTAACCATCACTGTTCGTTGGGTTGATAAAGCGCATTTCTGCAACATCATTAAAATCGATCATACTACCAGATTTTGTTTCATAGATCATAGCGCGCGTTTCCTTATACAAATTTTATAATTATGTATAATTGCATTGCATCAATATGTCAAATTATTTTTATCTATTTTTTCATGGCAAAAAGCGATAGCTCATAGAGTAAGAGCATAGGTACAGCCAAAGAAATTTGGCTAATAACATCTGGCGGGGTTATCAGTGCGGCCAGTGCGAAAATGGCGATTAAGGCATAGCGGCGACCTTTAATGAAAACCTGTTTTTTAATAATTCCCGCTTTGTTCAATAGCAACATTAGAACGGGCAGTTCAAATGCCAACCCGAAAGCAATAATAAGTTTGATCGTGAGCGATAAATATTCGTCTACTTTTGCATCTAGTTGCACGGGAATTGTCGCCCCTTGTTCAAATCCAATAAAGAATGACCACGCCATTGGCATGAGGAAATAATAGACGAAAGCCGCACCACAATAGAATAAGACGGGCGTTGCGACAAAGAGTAATAACCCTGATTTTTTTTCACCCTGATAGAGGCCGGGGGCAATAAAGCGCCAAATTTGTATGAGGATAAAGGGCAACCCAAAGAATAATCCTGTATAGAAAGATAGCTTTAAATAAGTCAGGAATAAATCAGGCAATCCCGTAAAGATAAGCCCCCTATTGGGTGCACTACTCGCTTGTAGCGCATCGACCAATGGCGTGGCCAAAAAACCATAAATTATTTCTATGAACGGATAGGCCATGCCCATTAAAACCAATAGTAAAACAACACAAATAATCAGACGATTGCGTAACTCACGAACGTGTGAGACGAACCCCGTGCCGGTTTCATGTAGATTAACGGAGGCATCAAGATCAGTCATGATTGGTATATCATTTTCCACCAATATCACCATCCTCTTCGGATTTTATGTGATCTTTTTCAGCCTCAAGAATTGAGAGATTATGAAGGTCTCTAGCGGTTGTTTCGGTAATAGATGAAAACATGGACTTGAACTGCTTAAAAGCCTTACCGGCTTTAATCATCAAATCTGGCATATCTTCTGGTTTAATAAAGATAATTGCAACAATCGCAATGACGAGAATTTCTTGCCAACCCATTCTAATGGTTATCCGCTTCTGTTTATGCTGTTAGGACTGATTATTTCTTGTCTTTTGACGAATCCGTTGATGTATCATCATCAGGTGTATTCAGGCCTTTTTTAAAGCTTTTAATACCCTTGCCAATGTCACCCATAACGGCGGGCAATTTGCCTGCGCCAAAGACAACCAATACGATTACTAAAATTATGGCTATTTGCCAAATACCTATACTCATTTTCTAATCCTTTATATTAAGAAACTATAATGCGTCTTCTTCATTTTCTTCATCTGTATCGTCAAACAAATCAGACGTCTGTGCGCGATCTGGGTCAACAATATCAATCGCTGGCCTTGTGTCAAGTAATCCCGATGCTTTTAACTCATCAAAACCAGGCAGGCTCTTTAAGCTATCCAGTCCAAAGTAGTCTAAGAATTCCGCGGTAGTTTTCCACGTTACAGGACGGCCAGGAACGTCCTTACGACGCCCAATTGTTATCCAGCCCTCTTCCATCAACAGATCTAGCGTGCCTTTACTAACGGCAACGCCGCGGATATTTTCAATCTCTGGGCGTGTAACGGGCTGGTGATATGCAATCACAGCCAGTGTTTCTTGCGCCGCCTGTGAAAGCTTCTTTGGCGTTTCGCGTGTCAACTTAAGGTCATCCGACAAATCGGTGGCTGTACGGAAACAATATGTGCGCTGTGAGCCATCGCCGCGTACAACCAGATTAACACCGCGCACGGCATAATCATTTTGCAATGTGTCTATTATAAGCGCGAAATCAATATCCTCATCCTCAAAGTGTTTTTGCAAGTCCTTGACCGTTACAGGCTCAACTGATGCAAAAATAAGTGCCTCAACGATACGCATCTGCTGAGCGCTATCTGTAGATATATTTCGATCGTCATTAACGGCTTGATTTATTTGCGTCATTATTCATCACCTTGTTTTTTCTTTAAATATATATCAGAAAACGCACTATCTTGACGCAGGGTAACATCGCCGCGCTTTGCCAATTCAAGGCAAGCAACAAATGTTGATGCGATTGCAGATTTTGTATAAAGATCTTTGCCTTTTTCTGTATCAAACGTTTCTTGATTTAATCCCTTAGGCAGGAAATTTTGTAAACGCTGCCACGTAATTTTTTTAATACGGCCTAACATTTGTGCCATACGGTCAAGCGCTTCATCCAAGGCAACAAGACGATAAGCCTCTGGCTTATAGCTAGAGAATTTCTTTTTACGGTTCATGTCGCCGTAGGCCTTTAAAATATCAATCAATTCAACATTAAAAACCGAATTACGTGCCACAATAATACCTTCGGGATTGCCCCGCGGCCAGAAGCTGATGTTCTTTTTAGGAAGAGCAATAATATCGGCGCCGCGTTCACGCATTGATACCAAGCGCTTTAATTGAAATGTTAAGGCATCTGCCATTGCCTGACCACTTGGTTCAATCTCATCATCGTCATCTTTAGGTAAGAGTAATTTTGATTTCAGATATGCAAGCCATGACGCCATAACCAAATAATCCGCAGCAATGACGATCTCTAATTCTTTTGCTCCATCAATGAAGCCAATATATTGATCAACAAGAGTCAATATTGAGATATGCGCTAAATCAACTTTTTGATCACGCGCGAGATCAAGGAGTAAGTCTAGCGGCCCCTCATAACTCTCTAATTTCAGATACAACAGGTCACCATCTTGATCAACATCAGATGCTATATAAATAGGCCTCACGTCTTCTTCAAACGTATCTGCCCCGCCTTTGCCGGTCGTGTGAATCTCTTTTGTTTCCATGATTGATTATAAACTACAAGTTTTAGACGCAAAAAGAAAGAGTTTTATGGCCTTAAAGCCTTATTGAGCCTTGATTGGAAATGTTCTAGGCCGCTTTCAATGTGGCTTGAAAAATAGCGTTCAGCTCTGCCTCTACATCCCGACAGGCAGTTAAGGGTTTTGAAGGAGATGATGTTTCTATTGATTTTAAGCTTAACTCAAAACGCTTGGCGGATTCTGGCGTTAAAACTGGTAGATTTTCAAGTAGATCGACCATTTGATCAAAGGTTGGATTACAGGCCAATGTTGCATCCAAACCAGACAATAATGTATCTAAGCCCCTCTGTGTATATGACCCATTTAATGCTTCCATACCAATATCATCAGCTATCAAAACGCCTTCATACCCCAGATCATCACGCAGAATTTCATCCACAATTTTTTTGGACAAGGTTGCTGGTAAAATAGGATCAATTTTACTGTATAAAATATGCGCTACCATGCCCCACATATTTTGTTTTAACGTCAAATTTTTTGCCAATGCTTTAAAGGGGGCAAAATCCGTTTTGTTCAATTCTTCAATCGAATGATCAAGTGTTGGCAATTCTTCATGGCTATCACTTAACGCACGCCCATGGCCGGGTAAATGTTTTGCAATCGGCAAGACACCATTTTCAAGAAATGTCGTAGCAACAATATCGGATAAATACGCGACATCATCGCCATTAAATCCAAACGAACGGTTACCAATAATATCATGCGCGCCATCAATACGCAGATCAACAACAGGACTGCAATTTACATTGATGCCCAAATCTTTTAAATAGATAGATTGCATGATGGTGTTTAAGACTAGTGCTTTTCTAGCCACCTCGGCTGAGGTTTTATAAAGATCACCGAAGAATTCAAAAGGCTTTGATTCAGGCACAAGTGGTTCACGCAAACGTGCAACACGCCCCCCCTCTTGATCAATGAGTATCGGCGCATACCATCCAACAGAATCGCGCAGATCAGCACATAATTTTCTAATCTGTTCGTGACTCTCTATGTTCCGCGCGAATAAAATAAAGCCAAGCGGTTTTGTGCGTGCAAATAAGTTGCGCTCTTCGACTGAAAGTATTGTGTCAAGACATCCAATAATAACGGCTTTAGAATGATGTAAAGACATGGTCGCCTATTTCTTTTTGGAGAGTTATTAATTAATCTTTTTTACAAGACAGCCCGCAATATTTTGCGCTTTAATTTGCGCACAAATCTCAGTGGCTTTTTCTTTCGATAAAGAACCCGCTTGAATACGGTAATACGTGCCTTTTTCACCCAGATCAGCCGCCTCGACATTTAAAGACAATGCACTGAGAAGATTGGGAAGTTTACTTTTAATACGCGTCCATTCAGACTTTGCAAGATCATTAGAACGAACAGCACCTAATTGCACACGGTAATTACCCGATGTGACTATAGGGTTTGTAGTTTTTTCAACGGGCACTTGGACTGTTTCTTTTTTAACAACAACCTCTGGTGTTAATATTTCAGCAGTTTCAGCAACTGCTTCATCAATCAAAGCATCCGCAGAAGGAACAACTTTGCTAGTTTTCTTATCTTCAATTAAATGAATTTTTTCAGACTCGATTTCACGTCGCAAAGTCTTAGTGTCTTTATTATTATACAAAAGTGCGAGCTTTGCTTCATTCTTCATTTCTGTCGTAACAACGTCTGCCGCATTATTAACGTCGGCAATGGATGGTAAACCAGAAGATGCTTTATTATAGCCCTCATCAACAGCTGACAAGAGTGTTTTCGAGGATTGTGTAGCATTAATCAAAGCAGGGTTATTGACAGGCGCGGTTGAGAAAACAAATGTTTCAGCATTTGATCTGTTACGTCCAGCAAAAGGTTCTTCAATCTGCTTAATGACCTCAACATCACGGTGGGCAATTTTCAAGCCGCCCTCTTCTTGAGGTTTAATTTTATAAGGCTGAGCGTCCGTTTGGATTAAAGGAACGCGGGCATCAGCCTGATTCTGAGCTATATTGCCCTGATAAACATGCCAAATTATTCCTAAAAATACTAAAAATGCAGATGTTGTTAAGACAACAGAGCCCAATGAACGGCGTGGTTTAAATAGTTTTTTCTTGCGTTGAATCATGACTGAACCCCTAACTATAAATGTAATATTTATAAAATAAGTGATTCTGTAATATAGCGCAAAGCCCTAATTGACGGCGATTACAACTATCCGTTACGGTGATAAGGATTGAATAATTTACGATGTTCTTCAATCGCATAAATATCTGTCATGCCCGCAACATAATCTAGAACGGTGCGCTCATGTCCTTCGACCTCAACCATTCTGAACCATTTTTCTGGCATACAAGACGGCGTCTCCATAAAGATATTAAATAAATCGCGGATAACCTTACCCATTTTAACGCGTGTGCGCTCTACTTCTGTGTGAAGATACATATTGTTCCACAAGAATTTACGCATCACTTTATCTTGCTCAATAAGTTTATCACTGAAGCCAACAATCATTTCACCACATTGGCGCACATCATCAACAGATTTTGGTTTAATGCGCGACAAACGACGCCCCGTCTCGGCTATCAGGTCTTCGATCATTTCACCAATTAACTCACGAATTAGTTCAGAGACCAGACGTTTTTCCTCAACATTTGGATATTTGTTTTTAATAGCCTGAATTGTTGCGGCTGTATGCGGGATGTTTTCTGCAACATCATCAAGGGTAAAGAACCCTGCACGCAAACCATCATCAAGATCATGGTTATTATAAGCAATGTCATCGGCAACGCCAGCTAACTGAGCCTCAGCGCTTGGGAAACCATCTAACAAAAGATCAAAATCTTTGCATGAATAATCAATAATTTGCTGTAAAGGATGATCAGCCTCTGGCTTTAAGGGACCATTATGCTTTGCAATACCTTCTAAGCTTTCCCACGTTAGATTAAGACCATCAAAAGACGGATATTGTTTTTCTAATTTTGTGACAATACGGAATGTGTGTTCATTGTGATTAAACCAGCTATTGCGCTTTACCAAACATTCACGCAAGACATCTTCACCAAGATGCGCAAATGGCGTATGACCAAGATCATGTGCTAAGGCAATTGTTTCTGCTAAATCTTCATTCAAACGCAAGGTGCGCGCCAAAGATCGTGCAACCTGCGCAACCTCCATTGAATGCGTTAAGCGCGTACGATAATGATCGCCCGTATTCGCCGTAAATACTTGTGTCTTATGCTTTAAGCGACGAAAAGAACGTGAATGAATGATACGATCACGGTCGCGCTCAAATGGACTGCGACGCGTGCTTTCTTTTTCATCATGAAATCGTCCTTTTGTTTCGAAGGGCTTGACCGCATAGAGCGCTAAGATCGCATTGCAAAATTCGCCCTGATCATCATGTGATATTGTTTGCTGTTCTGGTTTCAACATTTATTTTGCCTTTATCCTGTAATAGATCGAATTTTTTGTGCTATTTATCTTAAAAACACTATATAAATAATACTTGAATAAATTATAAACGAGTAACGCAATATAACAAGCCATCTTTGTGCATGGCATAAAATGAAGGCAGAAATGATATGACCGACAGATCTGTAAGTTTAAGCGATAATGCCGCAAAACAGATTGCCGTATTGCGTGAAAAACAAGGCGATGAAAGCTTGTTTTTACGTCTTACTGTTTTGGGCGGTGGCTGCTCTGGCTTTCAATATAAATTCGATTTTGATACAGATGTGAAAGATGATGATCATGTCTTTGCCAATGGTAGTGTCAAATTGGTTACTGATGACATATCACTCGATATTTTAACTGGTTCACAAGTTGACTATGTGACAGAACTTATTGGTTCTTCATTTCGGGTAACAAACCCTAATGCAGAATCTGGTTGTGGGTGCGGTGTTTCATTTTCTTTAAAGGACGATATTTAAAATGATCTCAACACGCAAATTTGCCAGCTGGAATATAAACTCGGTACGGGCACGCCTTGATAATCTTTTAACATGGCTGTCCGAAAACCCTGATGTTGATTATCTTTTCTTGCAAGAACTGAAATGCCAAGATGAACAATTCCCATTAGATGCAATCGAGGCGGCTGGCTATCACGCGTTTGTTCACGGGCAAAAGGCCTATAATGGTGTTGCCGTTTTATATAAGAATAGATTAAGCCCCACTCTCGTTTCTGCTTCTTTCGATGGCTTCGATCATGAAGAGCAATCTCGCGTCATTGAAATCGAAGAAAACGGTGTGCATATGATTAATATCTATATGCCCAATGGAAATGGTGAAGGCGAAAAAGCGATCTCAAAATTTGGGTATAAAATGCGCTTTATGGATGCGCTCTATAAGCGAACAGAAGAACTCTTCAATGCCGAAACGCCCTTTTTTGTGACAGGTGACTTTAATGTTATCCCGCAAGACGAAGATTGCTATTCACCCGCCGCTTGGATTGGTGATGCGCTCTATCGTCCCGAAACACGCAACAGTTTTCGCCGCTTTTTGAATTTGGGCCTTACCGACGCGTTCCGACAATTTAACAAAGATGCTGGACAATATACATTCTGGGATTATCAAGCAGGGCGATGGCCAAAAGACGAAGGCATACGCATCGATCACTTCTTAACATCACCCGAAATAACCGATCGTTTAAAAAATTGTTTGATTGATCGCGATGCACGCGGTAAAGAAAAAGCATCAGACCACACACCTATATTATTAGAGATTGCTTAAGACTATTATGACTGTAGAAAAAAAATCAGAACAAAATAGCGAAAAAAACTGGTTCGGTTTTGAACAGGTTTCACCAGATTCCAAAACTGAAAAAGTATTGGGTGTCTTCAAATCTGTTGCTGATTCATACGATGTTATGAATGACGCTATGTCTTTGGGTGTTCATCGCCTTTGGAAACGTTCATTTGTGTCTCGGATTAATCCACGCGGTGGCGAAGATATTTTGGATGTTGCTGGTGGTACGGGTGATATTTCATTTCTTATGCATGAACACGCAAAAAGACGCAGTGGATCAAAAGCTAATATTACAATCTCAGACATTAACCCCGACATGTTACGCGTTGGCAAAGACCGCGCCGTTGATCGTGGTTATTTGAATGAATTTGATTGGGTTGAGGCCAACGCAGAAAAACTACCCTTTGAGGATAACAACTTTGATATCTACACAATTTCTTTTGGTCTTCGTAACGTAACCCACATTGATACCGCACTAAAAGAAGTTTACCGCGTTTTAAAACCAGGTGGGCGCTTTTATTGCCTTGAATTTTCTAAGGTTGAAGCGCCTTTTTTAAGCAAGTTGTATGATTTATACTCATTCAAGGCCTTACCCAAAATGGGTAAACTAATCGCTAAAGATTCAGAGAGCTACAAATATCTCGCCGAAAGCATTCGTCAGTTCCCGTCACAAGAAGACCTCAAGAAACGTATCGAAGATGCGGGGCTATCCAAAACGGGTTATAAGAATTTGAATATGGGTATCGCCGCCATTCATTGGGGTTATAAAATTTAATTAAATTAAGGACACGTATCATGACAAAAATAAACACAACATTAGACGATCCCATTAACATCGTTCAAATGGATCACGCCAAAGATTTGGATCTGCCCTTTTATGCAACTACGGGCTCGGCAGGCATGGATTTGGTTGCCGCAATTGATTCACCGATGATCTTAAAAGCTGGACAGCGCGACCTTGTTCCGACAGGCTTACAAATTGCACTTCCCTTCTCTTATGAAGCACAAATCAGACCGCGTTCTGGTCTGGCCTTTAAACATGGGATTTCAGTTATTAACAGCCCTGGCACAATTGATTCCGATTATCGCGGTGAGATTAAAATCATTCTCGCCAATTTAGGAACAGAAGATTTCACGATTGAACGCGGTATGCGCATCGCCCAAATGGTTGTTGCAAAACACGAAGTTGTTGCATGGAACGCTGTTCAAACACTGGATGAAACAGAGCGCGGTGCTGGTGGTTTTGGATCAACCGGCGTTAATCAAGAAGCATCATAATATGATATTTTCTAAATCATCTTTTTTTACATTTATCTCTCTTGTTTTCTTATCGGCTGTTTTTTTATCAGCCTGTGCGCCGATAAGCTCTTCGCCTGACATTTCCGATGACATGGCATTTGAAGAAGCGCGCTATCAACAAAGATTAGTTGTCGCCGAATATGAAGAAGATTTAGATCGTCTCATGCCTATATCTCATCAAATCATGACCAAAAATGCCGATATTTGTTATGAAGACGAGGATCAAAAAACATATGCGAGTGGTATTTATTTCGATGCCGCTGATTTTTTATTATTACAAGGTCGTCCCGTTGGACGCGTTAATACGTCCAATACAGCCAAGGCGCAACCAAAGATTATTTATATAACACCGACGTCCCCCGCAGATCGTCACCTTAAGGTCGGTGACATTTTAACCCATATCAATGGTGATTTATTAGATGAAAAATCTATCTCTGCCAATTTAACCAAAGCAGGTAAGGTTTACACTGAATTTGAAAAAAATGGTGGCGGCGATTTATCCCTCACTGTTTTAAGAGATGGTCAATCCTTAACCAAAACAATACGACCTGTCGTAACTTGCCCTTATAATACCTATCTATCCGCCAGCGCAAATAAGAGTACTCAAACCATTAATGCCTATGCAGATGGTAAAAATATTGTTTTACTTTCTTCTATTTTAGATCTTGCAGAAACGGATGATCGCATCGCCTTAATTGTTGGTCATGAAATGGCGCATAACACCATGTATCATGTCCAAAAGAAACAAGGCAATGCGCTGTTAGGCAACGTCTTAGGTACGGCGATTGGTGTTTTCACGGGTGTTAATATGGGCGGACTTCTTGGTCAGGTTGGTGCGAATGCCCACAGCCAAGGATTTGAATCAGAGGCTGATTATTTTGGCGTCTATTACGCGGCGCGCGCTGGCTATAATATTGACGGTGTCGAAGATTTATGGCGACGCATGGCGATTAAAAACCCAGGCAGTATTCACCTTGTTGGGTCAACACACCCTTCTTCTGCAAAGCGCTTTTTAGCCATTCAAGAAACAGCCAAAGAAATCACTATGAAGAAACAACAAGGCCTAACGTTAGAGCCTAACTTAAGTCGCAAAGCGATCAATGTTCGTCCCGCAACAGAAGCCGCGCCCGTTAATAATTAGGCTTGTCTCTACGCGATTTATCATAGTATAGTAGTCACTCAAAATAACCTTGTGAAAGACCGCTATGCAGCCCTTAAAAGCCACTGCAGATATGATCGATATCGACACATCAAATACGGATGATGGCAATACCACCCCTATGCTTTATTCTGATAAAGATATTGCTGGTGCAACACCGATGATGGCGCAATATATGGCGATTAAAAACAACCACGCCGATTGTTTATTATTTTATCGCATGGGTGATTTCTATGAATTATTTTTCGATGATGCAAAACAAGCCTCTGCAAGTCTGAGCATCGCATTAACAAAACGTGGTACGCATAATGATGAACCGATTGCCATGTGCGGCGTTCCCTTTCACGCCTATGAGAACTACCTGACAAAGCTAATTTCAAAAGGCTTTAAAGTTGCTATTAGTGAGCAAACAGAAAGCCCTGCCGAAGCAAAAGCGCGCGCTAAAGCCGAAGGCGGTAAAACCCTCGTCAATCGCGAAGTCGTGCGCATCGTTACTCAGGGTACATTGACCGAAGACGCACATCTTAATAAACGAGAATATAATTTCTTGATGGCGCTATCACCGATTGTGAAAGACAACATTGTCGGTGTCTCACTGATCGATATTTCAACAGGCTTATTTCTGAATGAAGATACAGACGTCGCGCTACTACCCTCTTTATTAGAGCGTTTTAATGCCCGTGAGATTTTAGTTCCTGATAGTTTACTCGCGCATGAAACACTGGGTGTTTTATTCAAAGACATGTTCAATATTTTGACAACATGGCCCGACACACGCTTTAATTTCAACAGCGCGAAACAAAGTCTAACAAATTATTATAATGTACAAACCCTTGATGGTTTTGGACAATTTGATCGCCATATTATTATTTCTGGCGGCGCACTCCTTGATTATGTGAGTCTTACCCAAAAAGGCACAATGCCGCATTTGCGCCCACCCGTCATGACAAAAACACAAGACATCATGTATATTGATGCCGCAACGCGTAAGAATTTAGAGATTAATAAAACCCTACAAGGTGAGAAAAAAGGATCTCTTCTTAATACCGTTGATAAAACCGTTACCGCCAATGGTGCGCGCCTATTGTCACAATGGTTAAATATGCCACTGTGTAATATTAACGTGATTAATAATCGCTTAGACGCGGTTGATTTCTTTTTTCAAAACTCAAATATCTGTGACGATGCACGTGAAATTTTAAAAGCGTGTGATGACATTGAACGCGCCCTTAGTCGTTTAAGCCTTGATCGTGGCGGCCCGCGCGACATGGCGGCGATTGCCCGTACATTAGAACAAGGTTTTTATCTGCGTGATCGCGTTTTTAATACTCTTGATGATGGGATCAATGATCTTCAAAATGTCAAAGAAACACTAAAGCGCAAAGAACAAATAGACAATCTGGTTGAGACATTAAACAAAGCCTTAAAAGATGATTTACCCATGCTATCGCGTGATGGCGGTTTCATTAAAAAGGGATTTTCACCTGATCTGGATAATATACGCTCCCTTCGCGACAATAACCGCGCGCACATTTTAGAATTAGAAGCAAATTATCTCAAAAAATCAGGCGCGACGACATTAAAAATAAAACATAATAATGTGATTGGTTATTACATTGAGGTGCCATCCACGCAATCTCAGAAGCTATTTGATGATCCTGATAAATTATTTATCCATCGCCAAACCATGGCAAGTGGCGTTCGTTTTACGACCGTTGATTTAAGTGATTTAGAAAATAAACTAGCCAGTGCGGCAGAAAAATCTTTAGCGCTTGAACTAGAGCTTTATCAGAAATTACGTATACAGATTATTGATCTTGCCAATACGCTACTCGATGTCGCCGATGCGCTGGCTTATACAGACACAGTAAGTGCCATTGCTTCTATTTCTAAAGATCAGAATTATACACGGCCAACATTGCGCAATGATCGTACCTTAATGATTGAAAAAGGCCGTCATCCCGTCGTTGAAAAACATTTAGGCCATTACAGTAGCTTTATCCCGAATGATTGCGCCTTTGATCTTGATGATCGTCTATGGTTGATAACGGGACCGAACATGGCGGGTAAATCAACTTACTTGAGACAAAATGCTTTAATTATTTTATTGGCACAATGTGGTTTTTTTGTTCCTGCTCTCAAGGCTGAGATTGGTGTTGTTGATCGTTTGTTTAGTCGTGTTGGTGCCGCGGATGATTTGGCGCGCGGACGATCTACATTCATGGTCGAAATGATTGAAACCGCGGCGATCTTAAATCAGGCAACACCGAATTCTTTTGTAATTTTGGATGAGATTGGTCGCGGAACATCAACCTTTGATGGTTTATCTATCGCGTGGGCAACCTTGGAAAACTTGCATGACATTAATCAATGTCGCTGTCTATTCGCAACCCATTACCATGAATTAACCAGCCTATCATCACGCCTATCCGCCCTATCCTGCCATACAGTTAAGATCAAGGAATGGAAGAATGATATTATCTTTATGCATGAAATTATCGACGGCGTTGCCAATCAATCATATGGCGTCCATGTTGCAAAATTAGCGGGATTACCTGTTGGTGTTATTGCGCGCGCTAAAGAGATTTTGGAGAAGTTAGAGACTAGTGATAAGAATAAAACAATTGAATCCTTAACGGATACATTGCCTCTGTTTGCACAAACGGCAGAAAAAGCACATAGTTACGCACAAGAAAAAGAGGACGCTGAAAAGTTAGAAAAAATCCGCAATGCGGTCCACGCTATTGACCCAGATGCGTTAAGCCCACGCGAAGCCCTTGATGCGCTTTATGCGTTAAAGAAAAACCTTTAAGTCTTTAGTCAGAATTTCTTAATGCCAAGGCCACGCCGCCACATAAAACAAATGATATGCCCAGCGGTATACAATTATAAAGCAGATTTACAAATCCCCCTGTACTGAACATATAAATATATACACAGGCCGCAACCAGAATGCTCGCCGTTAAGAAGATATCTTGCTTCACTGATGGCTTAATCCAGCCGAAAATTGCGAACAATAACACAGGTACAATCACATATATCAAGCTTACTGCGTCAAACAAGAATTGAATAACATCCGTGATTGTTAGTGAAATAATCGCCGTGCCCGCAAGCAAGAACGCGATCAGACCTTTTGAAATCTTTACATAGCTCATACGGTTTTCGCTATATTGTGCAGGCAAGAAATTACGCACAAAAGACGATGTAAAGACATAGGCCTCAGTATCCAATGTTGACATACTAATCGCCATAATCGTTACACCAAAAAAGGCTAATACGTAAGGGTTCACTGCCTCGGTATAGGTGAATAAAGCGAATAAGGCTTGTGAGGGTTCAATATCACCAGGCAAGACACCAATCATACCATAACCAATGGCAATCAATGTTAGTGTCATGACCAACAAGAATAGACCTGATAACGGGAACGCCCAACGAATAACACTTTCATCACGTGCAGAGAATAAACGCTGCCACGTGTCCGCACCGCCAATAACATAGAAAATACCGATGATAAACAGACCTAAAGAACTCTGCCATCCCATGGCATTAATCGTTGAGAAATCAAGCACAGACGTCATGTCTGGTTGAATGAAAAACGGTACAGCAATTAAGCCCATAATCATAAAAAATTGAAGCGCATCTGTTTTTACAACAGACGAATAACCGCCAAAATATAGGTAGACCAAAATAACTAAAGATGTCCCGATAACACCATAATAATTAGGCACTCCAAACACATTCGCACAGATAATTCCAATCACATATAATTGGATGGAAATGAATAACACCGACTTAATAAGAACGAATAGAGAGACGACCTTTTCACCGGCGCCACCTAGCTTATTTTTTAAGAAATCGCCAACAGTGACGAAACCATTTTCTTCGGCGTGATTACGAATTTTAGGACCAACAAAGCTTAGGAAAAATAGACTGATAATTGCACCAAAAATTAACCAAAGCCCGCCATATCCATATGTATAAGCAATACCAGACCAGAAAACAGCCCCCATCCCATCTCGGAAAGATGCCGCCAAAGACCCCATTGTTGGAATAAGACCAACATTACGCGATCCGATAACAAAACCCTCTTCGGATTGACCACGCGCGGCCTTTATCCCGATTGTAATCAGAATAAGTGAATAAAGAATAATAGCGGATAGGAAAATCATTTGCGGTGTCATAGTCAGTTGACCTCATTTAAAATCAATAATAATTAAGTGAGCGCAAATTTTTTATTGAGAAAAAATCTTAAGATAGAGACAAAGCCTTTGGTGCTTTTGCCGATCTTTTGCGCATGTCTTTGACTGTAAAGAAAGACATGGCTTTATTCAAGCCCTCTTCATGACTTTGTAGATAGGTGCGCCATTCCTTGATGTACGGCGCGCTCGATGCTGGCAATGAGCGTTCTAAACGCCTTATGTCACGATCTGCTTGCTTATATGTTACCCAGCTTCTTGGAGATTTATCGCGTTTTAAGAATGGTAAACAAATAGCGGCGTGGATTGCTTTGCCTTGCTCTTTGACAAAATTGACCATTTCCGTACTATCTTCACCAGACACAGCATTGTTAAATTTATCGCGTGGTTGCATTTTTTGATCAACCAATTTAACTGCCGCCTTCTTAATATTGTGCTGAAAGCGTTTATTAGCAGTAAAAGATTTAAAGGCCAATTGACGGCGGATATTTAATTCTGCCCCTGCCTTATCGCCGACCAATCTGTTTGGTAAGGCTGGCACAGCAGAACTCTCAACCATGACCAACCGTGAGTCGCCAGAATGAATAAGTTCAACCAAGTTCTTTTGTGACAAACGCTTAATCAGTCCGTTAACGGGGGCATCCAAATCCAAGAGAACGGTAAACTCCTTATGTTCTACCTTGATTTTTGTAGCAACGACCATTTGCTTTTCACCATGTTCAGTGATCATCGGGATAATGTCATTAATAGATACTGAATCATTAGGTGATACCAAATATGGACATCCAGCAATGGGGCGCGCAACAGATTTTAAATAAGCAGCACCCTGTTTTTTAATATTTGCGATCAACGCAATAGAACTTTGAAACGCTGGCAACGGAATTGATCCGGGAATTTTACGCTCCATATAAAATGGTAAATAAGGCACGGCCATTTCTTGAGATTCTATAGCCCATTGATCGGTTGGGTATTGCTCTGGATCTGGTGTGATCTTTGATTTAATCAATACATCTTCTGCTAAATCTTGAATATCAATCGCAAGTGACTTTTCTAAATCAAGAGACCCAAATCCACTATCAATCGTTTCTAAAAGATAATTTAGATTCGCAAGATCATGATCATCACCGCGCGATGCAACAAAATATTTCGTCCCGCGACGTCGTTCTATTTGATAGGTCAACCATGACTGAACTTGATGCGCCATTACTGTTTGAGAAAGATTTCCCTTATCTATTTTGGCAATATCAATTTGCGACGCGTCTACATCTGTTGCCAAGGGCAATAGATCGGGATTGATCGCACAGGTAAGATCAATCTCATCTTGAACATTCATCGTGTCACTTAGAATTGATGCACGAAATCGTAATGCCTGTTTAGCGGCGTTACCATGCTCAAGAAGATCACATCTATAGACGATGAAAGGCATATTATTACTTCCTCAATTTATCCTAATTTAAAGCCACGTTTACGGCGCTTGTCTGCTGGATTAACCAGCTTCTTTTTCGACAACGCTTTATTATCATTGAGACCAGCAATTATTTTTGCACTCTGTATCTCGTCATCATACCATTTTATCCATTGACGAATAAAACCAAGCATTTTTAATTTACTGCTAGAATCATAGCCATATTTTTTCTGTAAAGATTGCTCTTGTTTCTCATCAGATGGTGATTTAACCGCATCATATATTTTTTGCATCTGTAAACGGGCGGCAGGCAACGTAGCCTTAGAATCTCTCTTATCCATGCCTTTTGGCGTATATTGCGCATTGGATAATTTAGCAATTGCGCGCTGTTGTAACATTTTCTGCTTTTGATTTGCCCAACCAGGTCTTGCAGCAATATCAAAATCAGGGGCATGATCAATAATCAATTGTTTCGCGAATAACTTATAGCGCAAATAAGCATCATTTGTAGAAATCTGTTTTTCAAATCGCGTATTGAACTCTTCAACCAACTGCATACGTTCGGTCCAGTTTGATTTATGAAACTTTGTCATCCATGCTTTGATTGATGCGTCTGGAAAACCTTCATAAAGCCATTCTTGCGAATATGGTGCGCGGTCGTAATGCGTGCCTTCTACAGCAATTGCATAGGCTTCGTTAAGCTTTTTCTGAAAATCTTTATTGGCCGCGATTACATCTGCGCGCGCTTCCAATGCTTCATCAGTCATAACCTCACCCGTAACGCGCTCTGCTGGGTATAATTCTTCCTTGACCAAGTTCATTGGCATGACCACTGGTTGCTCACTGCGCTTCATCCAAATGATTGGTGATGGCTTTGATTTTGAATTCATCTTCGCGCCGTTACCGCGCTTTGCCTTGGAAAATAGCTCTGCTAAATCTTCAACATCCATGTCAAAATACGCTTCTGGATCAATAGATAAGTCCCACATGACTTGTGTACTATCAGACCGCCTTGAGCTATCTCTATTATTAACAATACCAGTGAAACAGCCCGTCTTTGGTTTACCCAGATTAAAAAGACTATAAGAAAAGACTTTATGCTTTTCAACAAACCGACGTACATCTTCTTTTGCCGCCATTAAATCCATTTGATAATAAAGCTCTGGCTCAGCCTTCGCCATAGCCTTGTCGATCTCTATGGTCAAACGCACATCGACTAACGCATCATGTAAATTTTCTGCATCAACAGATATATTATTTGTTTCACCAAGGGCGCCCAACTTAAATGACGTATTCCCCTTCTCGGTTTCAGGATATAAAAAAGACCCTGAACCATATATAGCAAGGGCCTGTGCACAGATCATTGTATCAAAACGCGCACAACCATCCATCATATATATATAGGGGTTGTGTAATGTAACATGAGAATTATGGCGGATCGCAGACTCATCAAAGCTCAAAATATTGTGACCCTTAAAGGTAATGGGACGTTCACGCACATATCCGTTAATATCCCCGCCTCTATTTTTTTGTGAAATCATGCGTTGATTTAAAAAATTATGATAGCGCGTCATCATATCATAATGACTATCTAATTTTTCATTGGTAAGATCGGCTGGTCTCTGGCGGGTAATAATAAGGGCTTCGGGGCTTGGAATAACGTAATCGCTTAATCGACACTTAATATCAAGGGCTTCAAATTCACGCCATTTTTTAGATGTCGATACAGCAGCAATTTGCTGTATCTGGTCAAACGCATGTACCATGCCGGTTGTTTCAGTATCATAATAAAGCCACACGTGCTTTGTTTCCCCATTTTGTACCCTGAATATCGATGTTCAAGCGATATTAGGCAGATGTTTTAAGTAGGCAATTTTTTGCTCTTTTTTCTGTATATGTAATTATCTTTGAGGAAAACATTCAGAGGCACAAGCCCTATTTTTTATAAAAATCACTTTATCCATTAATATCCACAACTTTCTTTTTAGCCAATTGATATAAACACCTGTTATAGGATGAAAAATAGCTTTTTTTACACAAAATAGCGCTTCCCATATTTTTTTAAGATTATCGCAAAAAACACAACATCTAGTGGTTGGTTAAAAATAAAAACCCTAGATATTGATATTAAATTAATAAAAATGATTCGTTTGCGGGCATTTTAAATAAAGATAAAAATAATGCTGGATATTAAAAAAAAACTGGCGTAAATATAGGGTTATCGATCATACATGGTACTTGCATTAAAAATATGCGGATGTGGCGGAATCGGTAGACGCGCCAGACTCAAAATCTGGTTTCTTCGGAAGTGTCGGTTCGAGTCCGACCATCCGTACCATGTGATCTTTTTCTTATACAATCCCACCTATCATAAATAATGTTTACATCCCTTTCGCGGGATCATATAACTATGATCATGATTAATTGGGCATTAAAACAATCACGCGCGCTGTATGATAAGACACTAGGTTACGCAGAACACAAAAACGCTATATGGATTTTGGCGGTTGTGTCTTTTGTTGAAAGCTCGTTTTTTCCAATCCCGCCGGACATCCTGTTAATTCCTATGATTATTGCTGCACGTGAGAAAGCCTTCTTATATGCTTTTGTTTGTACCATTGCCTCTGTCTTGGGTGGATTACTCGGCTATGCATTGGGTTGGGGGTTTTACGACGTTATTGGCGATGTTATCGTTTCGTTTTATGGCTATGCAGATCAATTCGATAACTTTAAAGCTCTCTATGAAACAAATGGCGCATGGATTGTCGGCATGGCTGGCATGACGCCCTTCCCCTACAAGGTTGTAACCATCTTAAGCGGTATCGTTGGTATGAATATCGTTTTATTCGCGGTAATCTCTCTATTGTCGCGCGGCGCACGCTTTTTCTTACTTGCCATTTTATTGTGGTTCTTTGGCGAACAAATCAAACGTTTCATTGAGAAATATTTCGCGCTATTAACATTGCTCTTTTTTGCGCTTCTTGTTGCTGGTTTTGCCTTACTGCGTTATATTTAAAGACATGATCAATTTTATAAAAACACTCATTTTTAAAACAAACCCAGTCTTGATCGCCGGATTGGTTTCTGTCATCGCCTTAACGACCGCGTTTATTGCACAATATATCTTTGCCCTAGAGCCATGTATTTTATGCATCTACGAACGTTACCCCTATGGTGTTTTAATTATCTTGATGATTATTGCACTTCTCAAAAATAATCTGACACCGATATTAACGATCATTGCGGGGCTAACGGCTTTATTTAATGCGGGACTTTCTTTTTTTCATGTCGGTGTTGAACAAAAATGGTGGGCAGGCACAGATAGTTGCGGCACTAAAATGCCGGAAATCGGTGCCACCATAGACGAAATACGTGCCATGATTATGAATGCACCAACCGCCAGATGTGATGAGATCCCTTTTGAATTATTTGGCATTTCAATGGCGGGCTATAATGGCTTGCTATGTTTGGGATTGGCGCTATATCTATTCATGCGCTTCAAAATGGATAAAACATCATGACAAAAACAAGAAAAAGAACATTACCAGGCGGTGCTGACTTCTCAACGAGTAGTGATACACCTAAGAACAAAACTGTTGAACGTATGATCCGCGTTAATCACGCCGGTGAATATGGCGCACAGCAAATCTATAAGGGTCAATTGGCTATCTTGGGAAAAACAGACGTTGGACCATTAATCGAGCATATGGCCGAACAAGAACAAGAACATCTACAATATTTTGAAAAACAATTGACCAAAAGACGCATTCGTCCAACCGCCCTAACGCCATTTTGGCAAGTTGCGGGCTTTGCTCTTGGTGTCGGAACTGCATTAATGGGTAAAGAGGCCGCTATGGCGTGCACAGAAGCCGTAGAAGAAGTAATAATTGATCATTACCAAGAGCAACTAGATATATTGGGTGATGATGAAAAATCACTAAAAGCATCAATCCAACAATTCAAAGATGAAGAAGATGAGCATCGCCAAATTGGTGTTGATAATAATGCCCACCAAAGCCCCGCTTATCATCTGTTAACAAAAGTGATCAAAGCAGGCTCAAAAGCCGCGATCAAAATATCAGAGCGTATTTAAGCGTTATAGCGGGCATGCCAAAACAGGTGTATCAGACTTAATTGCCAACGCTTTTTTCAAATCATCAGACATACCCAAAAGAGAACCATCAATTTTTGCTTGCCCCATAACAATGCGGAAGTTTTTCTTATCTGTTAATCCAGATGCAATAAGACAACGCTGACCGTCAACATTAGCATCCTTTATTTGATTGCCAACACGAAATTCTTTTGTATTTTTAACAATATTAATCTGTTTCGTTGCCACGGTTAATTGCGGGCCTCCATCAAAAAAATCAATTGATCCATTGTAAATAAATCCCTGCTTCTCCAATAAAGCTTGCGCTGGTTTTGAGTATTTATGCGCTTTACCGATGAGACTAGAAACACGGTTAGGGATAAGGAAAAGTGGAATTGGGTTTTTAGGCATCAGTTCATAAAATGTACGATAGCCTTTTGTGCGCGCTAAATTCTTGGCCTCTAAGAAATCCATACCGAAATATTTGGCACACATATAATTCCAATAGGGGGATTCGCCCTCTTCATCAAAATAACCACGTATCTCTGCTAAAAATTTACGCCTGAAAAGTTTTGGATATGCGGCAACAAATAAGAAACGGGACAAGGATAAAAACTTACCGACGCCACCACCACGATAATCAGGATGTAGAAATAATGTCCCTATCATACTGGCGCGTTTTAATGATTTATCGAGAACCAGAAAATCACGATTAAGTTTTTTATCAAGCGACTTTGAATAAACGCGTTCTTCCTTAACGCGGTAACTGTGAAAACCGCCATCGGCTATGTTGGCATAAATCGCTGTTGTACCAACGACTTTTTTTGTCTCTAAATCTTCTAAGACAAATACATATTGCGCGTCTTTAAGTTTTTTCTCACTCGAAAAAGACTGAACTGATTTTTGGATTTTTTTTAAAATCTTATCTGGGTCTGGCAATAATGATGTTAATCCAGGGCCAGCCATCTTTGCCAAAGCAAAGACATCATCAAAATCGGTTTCTTTAACAGGTCTGATACATAACATAGGTAAAATGCTAAATGATTTGTCAAAACTTTGGAATATTTATTGCAACTCACTATCCCAATAAAGATAATCACTCCAATCTTCATGCAGGAAGTTAGGCGGAAAGGCTTTGCCATTCAATTTTAACTGATAAGCTGTTGGTTGCTTGGGTGTATGACGCGGGTGCATCTTACATTCATTGGGTAAATAACTGCCCTTTTTTGTATTACAAGACTGACATGCGGCGACAATATTATCCCATGATGTCCCGCCACCTTTTGCACGTGGAATAACATGATCAAAGGTAAGGTCATGCGTTTGAAACCCCTCACCGCAATATTGACATTCAAATTTATCACGCAGAAAAACATTAAAGCGTGTAAATGCTGGCTTCTTTCTTGGTTGCACATATTCTTTCAGTGCAATAACACTGGGCAATTTAAAACAGAGGCTGGGTGAGCAAACTTCACGATCATCATATTCAGCAATGATATTAACACGATCCATAAAGATAGCCTTGACCGAATCTTGCCATGATAATAATGATAAAGGATAATAGCTTAATGGTCGAAAATCAGCGTTCAGAACAAGCGCCGGAGGTAGATTCAAAGTGTGTTGGCCACTAATAGAGGCTATGCTTTCATACTGGCTTTCACCATATTGACTTTCATAGGGCGGTGTCATAATAATACATTCCTTCCGACCATCTGGTCTTGTTGACGATTATTTCTCTCACCATTTTATTATCTCATAAAAAACACCCTTCGACAAACATCCTTATCGATTGGGGTAATAAAATATATATTTTAAGCCACATTGAACATCATATGTTCTACTTAAGGTAATTTTATGATATAATTTATGTGTTTGTTAATGAGTCGGTAACAAATTTAACGCCTAAATCTAGCCCTTTTTGATCTATAGAGTGGCCTAAATCTGGGCACGGTGTGATGTTAACATCAAAACCATTACCTTCTAAAGCATCGCATGCATCCTGCATCGCATCAAATGGCACAACATCATCTTGCTCACCATGAATAAGATGAATGCGCGGCTTTACCGATTGATTTGATTCGGTATCAAGACTTAACAAAGCTCCTGAGTATCCTAATATCCCCGCCAGTTCTTCGCCCAAACGCGTCCCCGTATAAAGCGACATCATTGTGCCTTGTGAAAAACCAACAAGGACAATTTTATTGATTGGTACATTATATTTCTCAGATACCTCAAAAATAAAGTCCTTTAACACCACATGCGCTTGGCCTGCGCCCTGCTCCATTTTATCGGGATCACGGTCTTGCAATGAAAACCACTGATATGATTCCATGTAACCGGGCGGTGTCATATCACATCGCTCTGGCGCATTTGGCGATATAAAACCCGTATGCGGTAAATCTTTGGCAAAATAAGGCGCAAGCCCCAATAAATCATCCGCATTTGATCCCAAGCCATGTAAAAATATAACTAAAGATTTTGGTGCACTCTTGGGGGGCATTACGGCACTTCCCGTTAAAGATAAGGGTTTTTCTTGGTCGTTCATTTTAAATATCTTTCTGGTAAATTAGTTAACATCGCTAAAACCACGAACACCCATAACCAACATATTATAATCTGGATAATCTGGTGTAATAACACCGTGACGTATAAGGAAATCAATCATGACCAATGTACAGTTTGGTTTAAACGCGTCTTTATTCGTTTCTAAAATCTTTAGAACATCCATCGCGGGTAAAAGATCAAATCGTTCGACTTCAACAATATCGGGCGTTGGTTTTTCGTCGCCTTTTAGCTCAAGATCATAGACATAGAGCATACGCCTAGAAACACTCTGATTGTTTTCATCATAGAGGCTCACAAAGCCTGTTGTAATACCCCTAGCGGCAATCTCTGGTGATAGGTTTGCTTCTTCACCAGATTCTTTAATCATGTTCTCACGTAGCGTTATATCTTTTGGCTGACCACCAGCGACCATTTGATCCAAGCGACCAGGCCAAATATCAAGTGTCTTTGCACGATTGCCAATCCATATGTACAATTCACCATTACGGTAACAATAGCCATTTATATGAACAGCATAAATAATAAAACCAAGCCTCGACATCAAACTACGATCAGCCTCAAATAATGGTTCTGACTGCCAATCTGTTTTAACTGAGAAAAGCTCATTATGACGTGTGAATAAACCATCTTTAATCAAACGCTCCTCAAGACGATTAATCGCCGCAGAGCGTGTTTTATAATCTTGATGATCTAGCGCAAAATGAACGAACCCCTCTTGCACAATAAAATCATCGGCCATCGATGCCATGATTGCCACAACATCATCGTGGATAATGCCTATCTGTTTGCCTTCGCACACAAACGCATTCTTATTATCGTCTGTGCGACGGTTATTCATGGCAATATAATCAAGCAAGCTCATCCGTGTTTTCTTTCCTTATTTGTCAAAAAACTATACCGCATATTAGGCGGATTCATCATGAATGCAATATCCGATTATTAAACATTAAAAACAACACTAGAAATCACCTAACGAACACCATATATTATAGTCATGAAAACAACATTCCTTATTCTTATGCTTATCGCTATGTTCGCCGTCCTTATTGCAATGGTCATGGGTATTGTCCTGATGGCCAAAGGTGGCGCCGCAAATGTCAAACACGGTAATGCCCTTATGCGTGCCCGTGTGATCCTTCAAGGTGTCGCACTTGTCTTATTCGCAATGGCATTAAGTGCCAGCTAATATTATTCATATCTAAAATGGAGATTTTTAAAAATGAAAATTCTTGTTCCTGTTAAACGTGTAGTTGATTACAACGTAAAAGTCCGCGTCAAAGCAGACCAAAGTGGCGTTGAAACCGCCAATGTAAAAATGTCTATGAACCCCTTTGATGAGATCGCTATTGAAGAAGCGGTGCGCATGAAAGAAGCAGGCATAGCAACCGAAATCGTTGCTTTTTCGATGGGCGTTCAACAAGCACAAGAGCAATTACGCACTGCCATGGCGATTGGCGCAGATCGCTCTATTCATGTTGTAACAGATCAAGAGATTGAGCCCCTCGCCGTTGCCAAAACATTGGTTAAAATTGTGGAGAAAGAAAATCCAGATCTTATCATCTTGGGTAAGCAAGCTATTGATGATGATTCAAATCAAACAGGTCAGATGCTGGGGGCTTTACTTGGATGGCCTCAAGGTACATTTGCGTCTAAGGCAGAAAAAGACGGCGATAAAATTCATGTCACACGCGAAGTTGATGGTGGCTTGGAAACTGTTGCCCTGTCTCTTCCCGCGATTATCACAACGGATCTGCGGTTGAATGAGCCGCGCTATGCCTCTTTGCCAAATATCATGAAGGCCAAGAAAAAAGAAATTGAGAGCCTAACGCCCGCTGACTTAGGAATCGATATTACACCGCGCCTATCAATCGTGAAAGTTACAGAGCCTGCGAAACGTGAGGCCGGCATCAAAGTGCCCGATGTTGATAGCCTTATCGACAAGTTACGCAACGAAGCAAAAGTTATATAATTTATTCTAGGAGACACAATCATGTCAATTCTTGTAATCGCTGAACATGACAATAAAGCAATTAAAGCATCTACACTTAATACCGTAGCCGCCGCACAAAAAATAGGTGATCAGATAACATTACTTGTTGCCGGTCATTCATGTGGTGACGCCGCATCAAATGGTGCACAAATAAACGGCGTTACAAAAGTCATTCATATGGATGATAGCGCGCTTGAACATTTCTTGGCCGAAGCAATGGAGCCCGCAATCTTATCCGTTGCGGATGGTTTCACGCATATCCTTGCGCCCGCTTCAACATTTGGTAAAAATATTATGCCGCGCGTTGCTGCAAAATTAGATGTTCAACAATTAAGCGACATTATCGCCGTCGAGGATGCGGACACATTTGTGCGCCCTATCTATGCGGGTAATGCCATTGCCACCGTTAAATCGAATGATGCTGTCAAAGTTATTACTGTGCGTGCCACAGGCTTTGACGCAGTTGACACTTCTGGCGGTTCGGCAACAATTGATATTAAAGACTATAGCGGTTCAGACACAAAATCATCCTTTGTTAAGGCAGAACTGTCAGTATCAGAGCGCCCAGAATTAACAGCCGCAGGTGTTGTTGTTTCTGGCGGTCGCGGCGTTGGTTCTGGTGAAAATTTTGCTATTATTGAGAAACTTGCCGACAAGCTTGGTGCCGCTGTTGGTGCCTCACGTGCCGCGGTTGATGCGGGTTATGTACCAAACGATTATCAGGTTGGACAAACGGGTAAAGTTGTTGCACCTGACCTTTACATTGCTATTGGCATCTCTGGCGCTATTCAACATTTGGCCGGCATGAAAGATTCGAAAACAATCGTTGCGATCAATAAAGACGAAGATGCGCCAATTTTTCAGGTTGCTGATTATGGCTTGGTTGCTGATTTATTTGAAGCCGTTCCAGAGCTTGAAGGCAAGCTTTAACAATGTTGATGTTATTTAAAAATTTATCCTGTGCGACACCACTTGCTTTATTGGTGGTAATGTCATTAACGGTTATTTCATGTGGTGTAAAACCTGGTGACTTAACATCGCCAACGGAACAAGTTGAAAGCAATAAAGAATATCCGCTGATCTACCCAAAAAAAGAAACATTAATCCCATAACAGAATGATATAGAGAAACTATGGGCTTTAAAAAACTGCTTAAAAAATGTACTTATATTTTTAGCTTTTACCTTAGCTATCTGAAGCTCTTCATCTCTGAATTCTTATCAATTTTCTGGAAAGAAATTTCACTAACAATTACTTATATTGTTTTTCTTATCCTTTACTTAAGTTATGATATATCATCTGTACTGCATTTATGTGGATTTCTTATTTTCGTTATTTTCTTTTTTAAAGATTTAAAAAGAAATATTACTCAATTTCACTTGCCGACAAAAACTAACATCAACCACGCGCTTGAAACAGCCAATAAATTACGCGTTGGTTTTTTTGATTTCCTAAGAGATACGCCTGTTGATAAAAAAGATGAGCAACTATGGTCTATAGAACAAGCAAAACAAGCAAACTCTCGCGGCGGTATTTTAAAAAGCGTCCGTTTTAAAACAAATACTTCCTCAAAAGACCCTTATGCATTGCGCTTCATCCCTATCCTCGCATTACTATTGTGTTTGATGACCTTACCTGCGCTTCATATGAATGATGTTGCCAAGGTTTTCTTCCCGCACACGACACCGCCTATTCATGCAAAGAAACCTTCTTTTACTTATACGGCATGGATAACACCACCAGCCCACACAGAGTTAAAGCCCCTTTATATTAATGGCGATATCGTGCCGCCCGTGACCGTTGCACAAGGATCAACATTAAACATCACACTTCAAAATATCAAAAAGCGCCCCTACACAGTAACGATGGATGACAACGTTTTTACGATGGAAGCAAAAGATGACGACGCATCTTTATCGGGTAAATTTGATATAGGTAGCGATGCAACGCTCATAAGCCTGACAGACCGCTATAATAGTTATTTTGACCTACCCATCTTTATTGAGGCAGACCAAAAACCAGAAATATCATTTGTAAAAGAACCAGCAGTAACACAAAACTATGCCTTAGAAATTGATTACAGAACAATTGACGATTATGGCCCGAAAGATATCTCACTTGTCGTAGAACGTATCGAGAGCACCCCCGATGAACCAATGCCCGAACCGTTGATATTTGAACTCCCAATCGGTTTTGTTAACACATCGGACAGCGACATTAATGAAGAGAATAAAATATGGCAGGGACAATATTATCTTGACCTTAGCGCCCATGACTGGGCCGGCGCACCTATTAGAATAATGCTTTCTGTGAATGACCATATTGATCAAGCACATCAAAGCGACCCCATGATTACTACCCTACCCGTGCGTGTCTTTAATAATAAGATTGCCAAAAAAATTAACAACGAACGCATGAAATTACTTAATGGTTATAAAGACAACAAAGATGGCGCATTAAAAGTTTTGGAAGAAATTATTGTTCGACCCGCTAATTATTACAATGATCCGATTATGTTCTTAAGTCTAAAATCTGCGATGAATAGATTATTTCTTGATCGTCACAACCAAGAACGAAAATCCGTTACAAAATTATTGTGGGACATTGCTATCTTTATAGAAGAAGGCCTTATGTTCGAAGCCCTTCAAGATATTAGAGAGATAAAGCAAGCCTTAGAAAAAGCATTACAAGACCCGAACAGCACACCAGAGCTTATTGAAAAACTGATGACCGACTATCAAGTCGCGCTAGAAAATGCGATACGCGCCGCAATGACGGATATTATGCGTCAATTACAAAATGGTGCAAACGTACAAGATTTTCAAAATCCTCTACAAACAGGACAACAAAGTAGTCTTGAAGAATATTTACAGAAAATGCAAGACCTCGCGACCGCTGGCGACCGTGAAGAAGCCATGAAGATGCTCCAAGACCTACAAAAAATGCTTGAACAAAGCTCAACGAAACCACAACATCTGTCCGAGGAACAAGAGCAAGGCATCGAGACCCTCCAAGACCTACAAGAGCTTATAGAGGCACAGCAAGCCCTCACGAATGATACAAAAAAAGCACGGGCGCTTGATGACGACAATGCGCTTAATAAGATCATAGAGCGTCAGAAAGATTTACAAGACAAAACACAATCAGTAAAAGAAAAAATCAATGATTTAATCCCTGACACAGACACTCAAAATCTAGATGATGCGATGGTAGAAATGCAAAATGCCATTGATGCAGCTTCACAAAAAGATAGTGATACAACCGTTTCTGCTCAGGAAAAAGCCGAAGAATATTTACAAAAATCTGGTGAAGACGCGATGCAAGCAATGCAAAACGCCATGAACATGCAATTTTCCTCTGGTAATAGCTTAATTCCACAAATGGGACAAAACGGACAAGGACAAAATGGTAAAGGCAATAGACGCCTGCCTCAACCTTCACAATCACAGAACGGCGAAACGGACCCCCTAGGCCGCGAGCCAGGCAATGCAAAAGAGTTTAATGGCGATTTGGACAGCCTTAGCAAAGCCCCACAAGAGAAAGCCCGTGATGTTATCAACGAACTACGCAAACGCTCTGGTGAACGCTCACGACCCAAATTTGAACTCGATTACATCAATCGCTTGCTTGAACGTTTCTAACACGTATAATTGGGTATAAAAAATTCAGGGAAGCATAAACATCATGCCACACGGAAATCACGGACACGACCTAGAAGAAACATTGCTAAGCCCAGCAAAAAACTCGCAAGATCGTTTAGCAAAGAGCGCAGCTATGCTGTCGGTTGGTTTGTCACTTATTATGATCGGCCTGAAAATTTATGGTTGGCTAATCAGTGATTCATTATCTGTTTTATCATCCCTTACAGATTCACTCATGGACGTTCTAGTGTCGGGCATAAATCTCTTCGCTATTTATTATGCCCTAAAGCCCGCTGATGATGACCACAGCTATGGTCACACAGCCATTGAGGATATTGCCGGGTTATTCCAAGCCGCTATGTTGGCTGGTACATCTTTATTGATTGGGATTGAGGCTTTTGCACGCTTTATGAACCCCATCGCGGCTAATCAAGAAACAAATAGCACAGCCATGTCAATTATGCTGATTTGCTTTGTTCTGACATTGATTTTGGTTTTGTATCAACAATATGTGATCCGTCGCTCACACTCGATCGTAATTAAGGCTGACAGTTTACATTACATCAGTGATTTATTAACCACGGCCGCCGTTATTGCGTCTTTATATATCTGGCAAGCCTATCAACTTGATTTCATTGATCCGTTACTATCGATTATTATCATCGCGATTATTGGTTATGGCGCGTTTCAAATTGGATTAACATCGTTTCATAATTTAATGGACGGTGAAATGCCAGATGATGAGCGCGAAAAAGTAACAAACTATCTTGATACACGAAAATTAGAAAAAGGCGATATATTGGGCTATCACGACCTACGCACAAGACGATCGGGGCGTAAAGCATTCGTACAGTTACATTTGGAATTAGACAGCAAATTATCATTAATGGCGGCTCATGACATTGCCGAAGATATAGAAATGACAATCGGTGGATTATTCCCCCACGCCGATGTGATTATTCACCAAGACCCGATGGAATAGCAGAACAATTACATATCTTTTGGAAATGTAACACTATTCACTGGTGCAACCGTAACATTTCCATACCCTGTGTTTGTTTGTGAAATAGGGCATTTTAACCTATTTTGAACAACGATACAGGCCTTATATTGCTCTTGCATTATGTTACTGACCGTATCTAAACTCGGTGCATATTCATTATAAATTTTATCCGCCATTGACAACCCAATCGCTTGATTCATGACATCTTTATCACGCATTAAATTCATCGCTGTATCAATCCGTTTATCAAAATCGAAGTTCTGTGACATAATTTCAGAAGCCCTACTATCTGCGTCTGCCTGAATTTTCTCTTGGCGTTGTTTTCTATTACGCTCTGATTTGGTTAATTCTATTTCTTCTGTGGCCGTTTCTGTTGTTTCGTCAGAAACGGCATGCCCATTGGCTCTTAGCAGTCTTAAATCACCTTCTGGTGTAACTATGGCTATATAATTATTTGGGGATGGCCTGCCCCTTAAAACATCCAGATCTTGTTGCATCTTATTTGCCGCAGCAACAGTGAAACGATCACTCGTTATAGTTCTTGCTAAGTCAATAGTGGTTTGCCTTAATGAAAATAATTTATTCTCCTGAAGCTGCTCGTAAGATGCTTGAATTTGTTCAGATGACGCAGATGTCGTTGCGCAAGCGCCTAAACCAGATGCAACGGCCATAGCATATACGGCTATTATTGTGTTTCTTTTTACACTCATTTACTTATCCTTTTACTTATCCTTTAATCTATTATATCTCATTATATCAAGAAAAGTATAAATTATGGTTAATAAAAAAAACCCCTCATATTACACAAGGGGCTTTTAATATAAATACTAAATAATCTCTTCTTAGTTAAGGTCGGTAAGTCTGTCCAGATTGACGCGTACCATTAACCGCATTTCTTACGTCCGCATCACTGATCTTAGGTGCCGTATCTTTTTTACGATTTGCATCTACATTAACTGAACGAAGATCAATATCTAAATCAACATCACCAACCATAGTCATTAATTCGAAAGCATCAACTTCTACAAGCTTATATCCAGATGGATGCTGTGCTCTTTCCCACTCGGCACAAACTTGCGCACGATATAATTGTGTATCGCCATTCATATCTTTAATCTTAACTAAATCATTTTGTTTAACAACATTTTGAATGTCAATAATACCATTTGTAAAACCGTCAAACAATTCGTTATACAATCTGTAACCCATGACCTGTTCCATGGTATCACCGCTTCGCATCATTTCATTGGCTGTATCAAGTAGTACAAGGCGTGAAACCATCGTTGTATCACAATCCGAAATACCACCATTAGCAATACCAAAGAATGAGGCCGTGACACTATCACATTTTACAGTTACGTAACCATCAATATTAGAGCTTGATGTTAAACCTGGTGCCGAATAGTTTTGACGACGCTGGTTAAAAGTTGTTGTATTTGTCGTTGTTACTGGACCATTGTTTGCTTGTGCCGCTGCTCGTGCTTGGGCTTCGGCCTGTGCCTGCGCTTCTGCTTCACTAACTGAAGTTACAACGTCACCTTCATCATTTATCGTAATATCAGGACCATTGTCGTCATCACATGTGCCCGTTTTCTCACAGCCACCAGTTACAACTGGCTCACATACGCCATTTTGTCCACAAAAAGGATTTCCTTGGGCATTTGCAACACCTGAGAAGGCACCCATAATGGTAACTGCTGCAGTAAGGGCAAGTGCTCTTTTTGAATTTTTAATTAATATGCTCATTGTAGTTCTCCTAAAATATTTGTTTTACTCAGTTAAATAATGTTTATGTTTCGAATTCTCATAATAATGACAGAATATTTACACTATGTCAAGTTTTTTTATGTAAATAGTTTATTTTTATATTCATTGTCTAAATCAACGCTTTTTGTGCCTATATAATTTGTGCCTATATAATAAGTAAAGCAAATATAGATATTTAAAAAAGAACAAGACATATATTTATATAGACGCTATACCCTGTCCTATTATATAAGTAAATATAAAATCATAATTTTTTGAATATGGCAAAAATAATGCTTTACATATTATGAAAATCACTGTATATTAGTTGAAATAGCAATTTACATATTAAAAAATAATAAGCAAACGGAGATAATCATGACACAAGACCTATCAATTATGGACGGTGTAGCAACAACAGATACTGAAGAAACAGTTGAGCAAAAGCGTAATTACTTACTACCCTTTATGGCCGCCTTTGGTATGGGAACAGTGGCCGCGGTTGCAGCCGTTGGAACCGTGGGCTTAACATTGGCACCAGCCATCGTCGTTGCGGCGGTTGGTATGGGATCTGGCTTATATGCTAACAAAATTGCAAATAAAAACATTGCAAAGCCAAAGGGTTTGTTCAAGAAGATGGTTGCATCTATTGTTGGTACGGGTATGGCCTTGACTTTTTCTTCTATCGCTCTAGATAAAACAACAGATTGTGAATTTCAATCTACGGCCCCTGTGGCTGCCGCAGCAGAGAACCCTGTTATTATCGCAACACCGCCTCCAGCGCCAGTTACTATTGATAAAGCCACTATTGATAAACTTACATGTGCTAACGATGAAATCACTTATTACCGCGCTTGTGAAAATGCGCCAATTGGTGTTGATGGACAAGTTGCACAAGCACACAAAGACATGGCAATCAAATTACTACGTTCTGGCCAGCATGAAGCCGGTTTAGAAATTTTAAATGAAGCAGCGGCTAAAGGTAACGTTTCTGCGCTCGTTGATCTTGCTTGGATTGAATATCATGGTAAATATGGTGTTGAAAAGAACGAACAGGCAGCAATGGACAAGATGAAAGATCTTGTTGATTGTGATAAGCGTGCAAATGAATTATATCAACGTTGGAACGGTACATGGATTGAAGTTGTTCAAACACCTGTTGCCCCCGCGCCGGTTACAGTTCAACAACAGCCAACTGTATATACAATGCCAACGACGACACCATTACCAGATTGTGGTGAAGATGGTCGTAATAACCCTGACTTTGGCGCTGGTTTATGTGGTGTAACAACTACATATGGTTCTGGCTCATATACAGCACCAGCCCCCGCATCTTCATCAACTGTTTATGTGACGCCCGCCGCTGCCGAACCCGCGACTTGTTCGACGTCAGGTAGCACTCTAAGTCATTGTCAAATTTCTGATTTACAATTTAACCGCGTTGCAGTTGTTCCATCTGTAAACATTGACGGTCAATTTATTCCCATTACCAGCTTAACTCAATCTGGCGGGACAACATATTCAGGGCAATTCGAACGCACATGTGACGACAGCAATACCTTTGTCGCCGAAAATGGCGTGACATATAGCGATTGCGGAGCCATTTCATTTGGTGATTCGCAAAATCAAAATACACAAATTGTTGACGGAAGAAAATACAACACAAGCAATCTTCGTCCAAAATACTAAAAATAAGAATATTCTAAAAACGCCCTTTTGTTTATTGCAAAAGGGTGTTTTTTTATGAGGTGATCTTAAAAATACGCTTTACCAACCGCAACCAACGATATGGCGGCCAAAGTCATGGCAAAGGCAATCTTGGTACGCGTTGTTAAACGCACCTCACCGTTTAAATAATCAAACACGGCATAAACGATTGCGGGAATAACGGCAGACATATGAACCAGAATAAGGGGCAAATCCCTATAGGCGAATGCCTCCAATGTTGCACCAATTAACATCATCACCGTCATGATTAAAACAGGCTTAAGAAATCGCCCCTCTTTCATGAATAATTTTTTAGGCAAAGCAATTGGCGCCGCAAAGAAACGTGATGTATGCAGTAGAGATGCGGCTAAGAATACATAGAACAGTGTGTTATCTTCGAACATCACGGCTTTCTTATAAAAAATCAACTGTGCGCTAACAATCAAACACATTAACAACACCAGACCGAGCATTTTTATATACGGGCCCTTGAATATATTATCAGGGTCAAGCACAATGCGGTCTCTTGAAAAGATCATGCTCGCAGCAAATAATATAACAGCACCAGCAATAACAAAATAATCGATGTCAGATCTAAAAAAAACAAGATCAGATATCATTAAGGTCACAAATAATAGAGATTTACTGAGAGCATTAAGCTCTGAAAGACTTTGAAAGCGCACCAGAAAAATTTTAAGCCATGTACTAGCAATACAAAAAGCGACCCATAAGCCAACAAGAATCAATACCTCCATCTTGGGCACATAGCCATAATAGAAAACGGCAACAGCCAAGCCCGTTAACCAAAATGGTGCTGTGAGACCACTAATCGCCATAACAAGACGTGCTGAGATGGCCTGATTACGCAATGTTTTATATTGCGCCGCCATAATGGCAAAACAGCTATTTGCGATGATCGCAATTAAAAAGGCAAAGAGCTCCAAAAGATTTTCCGATTAATAATATGTTATTGGGAAGATTGGGCCGCATGTGATGGAGTAAAGGTAACAAGAGCTTGAGAGAAGTCTTGCCCTTCTATATTAAAAGATGTCTTAAAACGATTACTTTGCCCCCCTGGGATTACAGGAAAAATCGTTTTATAGTTTTCGGATACAATAATCTCATTATTTCGAATCAATGACATTTTAATATCGGGCATTGGCATTGGTATCGATTCTGTATTTGTCACATAGCCTGATAGGCGTACCTCGGGTGACGTGCCTTCGGCCTCTACAACTTTAATGCGCTCTAGATTTAATCCCTCACCTAAAACGGGCATATGGAATCCAGCAGTCTCATATATGGCCGCGGTTGGCTGCCATAGAGATACGATTTTTTCTTTAAAAGGAACTGAGAGTCCAAAAAACAGGCATATCATAATAATAGTTGCCGCAATCGTCCCGAATATAGAGAATGGCAAACCATTGGTTGTAACAGGGAGATTTGACCCTTCTGGAATGGGCTTAACCCCTTCTGGGATCGTTTCTATACCTGCAAGAATATCAGAAAAATCTTCATCATCAGACGGTGTAAGATTTTGGTGCCAAATATTTTTACAGGCCGCGCACTTAACACGACGACCCGTCGGCCCGATAAGACGATCAGGCACGGCAAAACGTGTTTCACATGATGGACAATTAAGAATCATAGAATGATAGTAAAACACCAGAATCAAAAAACAAAATGATTTTTGATTGACATAATAATTCCAGTGTTTTATTATATGTTATGAATAATTATTATAGACAGTCAACAAACACAGACCGCCTGCATATACTTAAAGACAATGTGATAGATTTCTATTCAAATGAATCTGCATGGTGGATTACAGCCGGCGGAGTTGCCGCATGTGCATTAACCGCTTATGCAATGTTTTGGATGCCTAAAGAAATTAGTCTTTGTGAAAATAACGGCCCTGGCCAAATAACGTCTTACAGCCAAGTCTTTAATGGTGGCCCTGATCTGCCCGTATGTACTGTTGATACATATGGTATGGTTGCTGACTATCAAGACACAAGAGAATTCCAAGAGAAAAATCGCTATCGATCAAAACCAAAAACATCAAAAAAACGCATCATATATCGCTTTAATCAAGAAGGTCTATTAATTGTAAATGGCCACGTACCAGATCGTGTTTCCCTAGCTGTTCCAGAAGGACGCATGGAGATTAACGGTGACGTGGGAGATAATTCTTCTATATCCGCAACACTGCCCTATGAAACAAGAATACAAACTTACACCTATACATGTGGAAGCAAGCCAGTAAGAACATGTACTGGCACAAGGCAGGTCTTTGACCATTTCAGATATAGAGATGATTTCCAGGCCGCTGTTATTATTAGGGGCTATGTTGGTGATAGTAGAGTGTCATCTACTGCCGGTGGTATCGAAATTACCCAAGATGTCAGCGATGAAGCGAACATATCATCGGCCGAAAAACGACCGGTTGTAATCAACGGTAAGCACGTAAAGAAAAAAGGATTTTTTAGTCGCTAGGATTCGATGACATCCATAACGGATGGATTAGCGCGTAGAGACCTGACAACACTAGGCTTAATATCATATCGTCCCTCAATCTTAATATGGGCATAATGGTCAAAATCATTAGCGGGGACAAGAATATCAACATCAATACCGCCCTCTCCGCTTTCTGTGACAATCTCTTCTATATGTGTAATTAATTTTGTATCATTAAGAATAATAGACACGTTATGCGTCATTTTTTCTAATACTTCATCCAGCGGTTTAAAGCCTTGGGCATTCATGCGCGGCGTATCTTCACCTTCAAGCGTTTGCAAATCAACAGTAACTAATAATGTTTGACCAGGAATTAATAAATGACGACTTGATGCCAATGTGTCTGAGAAAACCAATGGTTCATAAACACCCGTTGCATCAGAAATCTGCACAAAGGCAAAGCGATTTCCCTTAGCAGAAACGCGCTCTTGTTTTTTCAACATTACACCCGCCATTTTAACACGCCCCGATTTCACCGTGCCATTCATAATATCAATATAAGGGGTGACACCTTGACGTTCTAATTTCTCTGTTTCGCCATCTAATGGATGAGCCGATAAATAGAATCCAACGGCGGCGAATTCATGTTGTAAGCGCTCTAATATATCCCATGGTTGTGCATCTGATAATTTTGGTAAATGTTCAGGCGTGACGGCAACGGCACCACCAAAAAGACTTTCTTGTCCGCTCTCTCTATCTTGGTTTAAAGATGATGAATAGGCGGTCAGTGTTTCAACAGATTTAAAGAGTTGAGCCCGATTAGGATTCATTGCATCAAAAGCCCCCGCCTTAATCAAATTCTCCATTTGCTTTTTATTCATGACCTTGCCATCAAGGCGTGATGCCAAATCAAACACATCTTTATAGGGGCCGTTTTCTTCGCGTTCATCAACCAATTGCTTCATCGCCGCTGCGCCAACACCCTTAATCGCCGCCAAGGCGTAACGCACACCTTTACCACGTTCATTAGGGTCATCATCCATATGCTCAACAGAAAATTCAGGCATGGATTTATTAATATCTGGCCCTAGTAATGTAATGTCTAAACGTCCTAATTCTTGGGCAAAAATGTTTAACTTATCGGTGTTCCCCAAATCCAGTGTCATGATCGCCGTCATAAACTCGACAGGATAATTGGCCTTCATATAAGCGGTCTGATAAGCAATAAACGCGTAACAAGCAGCATGGGCTTTGTTGAAACCATAGCCAGCGAACTTCGCGATTTGATCAAAAATATGGGATGATTGCTCATTGGGAACGGCGTTATGTTCACCTGCCCCAACCATAAAAATCTCACGTTGCTTATCCATTTCGGCTTGAATTTTTTTACCCATCGCACGGCGTAATAAATCCGCACCACCAAGTGTATAGCCAGACAAAATCTGTGCAGCCTGCATGACCTGTTCTTGATAGATCATAATACCATAGGTTTCTTCCAAGATCGGTTTCAACAATTCGTGCATATAATCACAATCTGTTGTACCGTGCTTGTTCGAGATATATTGGGGGATATTATCCATTGGTCCAGGACGATAAAGCGCAACAAGGGCGATGATTTCTTCAAACTGCTCAAGACGCATCTGCTTACCAACGTCACGCATGCCAGCTGACTCTAGTTGGAAAACGCCCGTATTATCACCCTTTGCCAACATATCAAATGTCGTTTTGTTTTTCATCGGTAAGGCCAATAAATCAATATCTTCATCATATTCTTGCTTAACGATTTCAACGGATTTTTGCAAAACAGTCAGCGTTTTCAAGCCCAAGAAATCGAACTTAACCAGCCCTGCCTCTTCAACATATTTCATGTTAAATTGTGTCACAGGCATTGGCGATCTTGGATCACGATAAACAGGTATCAATTCATGAAGCGGCCTATCCCCGATCACAACCCCTGCGGCATGGGTTGATGCATGGCGGTATAGCCCCTCTAACTGTAGGGCAATCTTGATTAAACGTGACACGCCGGGATCAGAGTCCCTTTGTGCGCGTAAATCTTCTTCTGTTTCTAAAGCTTCAGATAATGACACTGGATTCGCAGGGTTAGACGGAATTAATTTGGCGATACGATCAACCTGACCGTAAGACATTTGTAATACGCGCCCAACATCGCGCACAACCGCGCGAGCTTGTAATTTACCAAAAGTAATAATCTGTGCAACACGGTCATAACCATATTTATCTTGTACATACTTGATAACTTCGTCACGGCGATCCTGGCAAAAATCAATATCAAAATCGGGCATGGATACACGCTCTGGATTCAAGAAACGCTCAAATAATAATTCAAGATCGATAGGGTCCAAATCGGTAATTTTCAAAGCCCAAGCAACAATGGATGCCGCACCAGAACCACGCCCCGGTCCCACTGGAATATTATGATCTTTTGCCCATTGAATAAAATCCGCAACGATCAAAAAATACCCAGGGAAACCCATTTGGGTGATCACGTTTAATTCAAAATCAAGACGATCAAAATATTCTTTTCGCAAGGAATCAACATCCGCGCCCTTCTCCAGTGCGGGTAAAACATATTTTTCAAATCGCCATTCAAGGCCTTTTTTTGACTGGGCGGCTAATTCTTCTGCCTCGGTACGACCATCTTCACAATCAAAGGGTGGTAAGATGGGTGCGATAGGTTCAATAAACCAAGAACATCGTTTCGCAATCACACTTGTGTTTGATATTGCTTCTGGTAGATCAGAGAACAGTTCAATCATTTCTTGCTGTGATTTAAAGTAATGTTCTGGCGTTGCTGTACGACGATCCTGCTCTGATACATAACGACCTTCTGCAATACACAACAATGCATCATGCGCCTCATGCATATCGCGCGTCGGGAACATTGCATCATTCGTCGCGACAATAGGTATATTTAACTCATAGGCTAAATCGATGAGTGCGTCTTCGCTGTTGCGCTCATACGGTAATCCATGGCGCTGTACTTCAATATAGAAACGATCCCCAAAGAGATCATAAAATTGCTTTAATCCATCACGCGCATGATCAATTTGACCATTGGCGAGTAAAGGAACAATTGGTCCATCCGCGCCCCCCGACAAACAAATAATATCATCGGCGTGATTGGTTAAGTCTTTAAAGGTAATTTGGGGTTGATAGTCATTATCCAAATTCATATAAGCATCAGATGTCAGCGCACACAAATTACGATAACCAGGCTCAGTCATAGCCAACAAAACCACCTTAAACGGTTCTGCACACGTCTCATTGCTCATTGATAATTGAACTTGTGTACCAATGATCGGCTGTACACCCTCGGCCTTACCCGCCAAACAAAACTCCATTGCGCCAAACATATTATTACTGTCTGTCATGGCAACGGCTGGCATGCCATTAGAAGCCGCTAGCTTTATCGCTTTTTTAGCAGGGATGGCACTCTCTGCCAAAGAATAAGCAGTATGAACGCGTAAATGGATAAATTGTGTGTCTGTATCCGCCATATCGCCCTATACAACCAATCCCTTATCAAGCCTAAAGACATGATCGCATTGATCGGCTAAAGCCATGTTATGTGTCACAATAAAGGCGGCTGTTTGTTCGCGTTTAATCGTTTCATAAAGATTTTCAAATAAAGCCTGACCTGTTTCGGGATCTAAATTACCCGTTGGCTCATCCGCCAATAACAAGGTCGGTTTGTTTGCCAAGGCGCGGCAAATTGCAACACGCTGTTGTTCGCCGCCTGATAATTCGGTCGGGCGATGTTCTGCACGATCTTTTAGCCCAACAGTTTCCAATAAAACAAGCGCCCGGTCTTTTGCTTGCATACGATCAATGCCTTTAATGATTTGCGGGATCATAATGTTTTCGCACGCCGAAAATTCAGGCAATAAATGGTGATACTGATACACAAAGCCCAAATTCTCACGGCGCGTTTTCGTACGCTCAAAATCATTCATTAAACTAACGTCTGATCCATCAATAAAGATATCACCAGATCTGGGACTTTCTAATAAACCAGCAATCTGTAACAAGGTCGATTTACCAGCCCCCGAGGGCCCGACAAGAGCAACGATATCTCCTTTATTAATGACCAAGTCCACACCCTTTAAGACATCCAGCTGTTTGCCACCTTGATGGAAAAAATGAGACACATTATTTAAAACCAATGCAGGGTCTTTTTTATTCATATCGAAGCGCCTCCACAGGATCTAGTTTTGACGCGCGCCATGCAGGATATAATGTCGCCAATAAGGATAATATCAAGGCCATGAGAATAATGGTAATGACTTCATTCCATTCAATACGTGCAGGCAGTTGAGAAAGGAAATAAATCTCGGCTGAAAATAATTCTGTCCCCGATAGGCTTTCTAAAAACTGCCTGATTGATTCAATATTCACTGCAAAAGAAATTCCCAGAACCGCGCCCATTAATGTCCCTAATAAACCAACAGATGCGCCCGTTAAAACAAAAATCTTCATGATGGATGAACGCGCCGCGCCCATTGTGCGCAAAATAGCTATCTCTTTGCTTTTGTCTTTCACCAACATGATTAAGCTTGAAATGATATTAAACGCAGCCACTAGAATAATGAGCGCTAGGATTAAAAACATTACATTACGCTCAACCTCTAATGCGTTAAAGAATGATTGATTTGTGCGCCACCACGGTAATATTTGCGCACCCTCGCCTAATCTCGCAGACAGTTCTTTTTCTATTGGTTCTAATTTCTCCGCATTTGTTGTTTCAATTTGAATAAAAGACACCTGACCTTTTAAGCCGAAGAATTTTTGAGAGAGTGATAAAGGCATAAAAATATAGTTACTGTCATATTCATGCATGCCTAAATCAAAAAAGCCAACGATGTAAGGACGCAGTGTTTTCGGCACAGTACCAAAGGGAGATGCCTTGCCCTCTGGGCTAAACATGGTCAAACGATCCCCAATACCAAGTTTCAACCGTGCGCCCATTTTGGCACCAATAATAATGGCATTGCCTTGAAAATCGGCTAATTCACCAGAGATCATCGCATCGTTCAACAAGGTTGAATTTTTGAATTTTTCTTGTGATAAACCACGGACAATAGCACCGCGTGATACATTCTTTGTTTGCACAAGAACTTGCCCTTCAACCATCGGGGTGATTTGTAAAATACCATCAACATCCATTAAATTATTTTCCGCCCAATCGTAATTGCGCGTAATTTCAGTACCTTGAATTGATAAATGTCCGTTAATGCCCAAAATACGGCTGATTAACTCATGACGGAAACCATTCATGACCGACATCACGATAATTAATGTCGCAACACCAAGCATAATGCCAGTAAAGGAAAAGGCCGCAATAACAGAGATAAAGCCCTCTTTTCGTTTAGAGCGTAAATAACGCCCCGCAACCATCTTTTCAAACGGTGAAAATAGCATGAATAAAGCCACTTCTTGATAAAATTTAAGATGAAAATAGCTTAGGTGATATCACTGTCTTTTTCAAGGACGATACGCTTTAATAAACTTATTATTTTACAGGTGTCTGTGGCTTCGAAATCAGGCCTTTCATAGCATCCTTCATAGGATGATCAGCGCATTTCTCATCAATCAACGAATTTTTTAACAAAGCGCCATTATCATCCGATAACTCAACACCATTGAGTAAGACAGTGTCTTTTTCAAAACGAATAATACCTGTGTTGCCGTTTGCTTCAAAACCTTCAGGTAAGAGATTTCCTGCCCGTTCTTGAAGGGCAACGTCTAAATAAAATTCTATTACCTCTGGCGGAAGAATTTGAAAACCGTTTTGGGATGCAGGATCAATATCATTATAGGATGCATCATGTTGTGCAGATTGCGCAAAATAGTCGCATAGCTCAATCCCCGATGTGCTTTTTAACAATGCAACAGAAGGCTTTAAAATATTTTCCTCATCAGATACATTAATGTTAGTTTTCGCGTGATCAGCATTTAATAAATCACTCGCATATATATAATTACTATGGATGAACGTCAGAAACCCAATAGAAAAAATAATCGCAAGAATTGCTTTTTTATCTAAACATTTCAATTGTAAGCACCTCATATTCGACCAACATATAATAAATTATCCAGACAATAACCGATATAAGCGTGGTCAGCTTAAGTTTAAATTTGATATTTGCTTTACTAGGGGCGCCACTATCAACACCCAAGGCTTCGCCTTCAACTCTGTTTATCTTTAGAGGTAGAGTCATAAATATAACAACCCACCAAATTAAAATAAAGACAACTGTACCGCTGATTGGTCCCATAATATGATCCTTAGTTCTATTTTTTACTTAACGCGATTAATCAAAACCTTGGTTAATGGCTTTTTACCCGTTATCTGTTTAAAAAAGCGTCTTGCTTCACGTGATACCGTCTGGATGATCTCTTGATCTGGTGCGCCGTCACGTATCTTGCTCGCAACATTATCTTCGGCTTCACTATAGAATCTATTCTCTTTTGGATGATTGTCAACAAGTCCCCAACTGGTTACTGATGGCGGTGCACATAAATTATTATCATCATCCAAGGTTAGCGCAACACAACAAACCCCCGCAAAAGCAATTTTACGACGTGTTTGAACATGTGTATTCTGCATGTCAATTAACTGTGTACCATCCAGTCCCAGCATGTTTACATCAATGCGCGCGATTTCTTTAGCTGTATTTTCCTGTCTATCAAATTCATAAACAATGCCATTTTGCGGCACGAACGTTTGCGGCACATCACACTCCTCTGCCAAACGCGCATGCGCATATAGCATTTGTGTTTCCCCGTGCACGGGAATAGCAATAGAGGGATTTAAACGATCATAGAGCTCTGCCAATTCATCTTGATATGGATGACCCGATACGTGGAGAACGCGACCATCTAACTCATCAACTAAAATAAGGCCTTTTTTAATAAGACGGTTTTTAATATCAATGACATTAATATCATTACCCGGTATCACGCGTGATGAATACACAACCGTATCACCAGACTCTAGTTCAATATCTTTATGCGCGGAATACGCAATCTTATACAAGGTTGATCGTGGCTCTCCTTGTGAACCAGTTACGATAAAGACAACCTTATTACGGGGTAAATATGCGCCCTCTGATGCTGATAAGAACTTAGGCAGGTCGTATCCGCATTCACGCGCACTATCAACCATGCGTGATAAGGATCTTCCAGCTAACGCAACATGGCGTCCGACCTTTTCAGCGGCTTCTGCGATTGAAACCAAGCGCGCAATATTGGATGAAAAACATGTGACTGCAATCCGCTCCTTTATATCCTCGAATACCGATATTAAGTTTTCACGCACCTCTGACTCTGATCCAGAATGCCCTTTATGAATGGCGTTTGTTGAATCACCAATAACCGCCAGCACACCCTCTTTTGCCAATGCATCTAAACGATCAAGGTCGGTAACGTCACCAATAATAGGATCATCATCCAATTTCCAATCGCCCGTATGGAATATAGGATTATATAACCCTGCACGCACGATCACGGCATTAGGCTCTAATGTTGAATGGGTAATTGTCATTAATTCACAATCAAACGGCCCAACATTAAATTTAGATGATAAAGGCAAAATACGAATATCGACATCTTTTGCCCACGGGTAATCGCGGATTTTTTTACGAATGATGGATGCCGCAAACGGTGTCGCATAGATAGGGCATTTTAATTGTGGCCATAAATAAGGAATGCCGCCAATATGGTCTTCATGAACATGCGTAACAACAAGTCCCGATATTTTATTCTTATTGGCCTGTAGGAAACGAATGTCTGGCAATAGTAAATCAACCCCTGGGTAACGTTTTGTATCAGGAAACCCCATACCCAAATCAATCAAAAGAAACCGATCTTGAAAAACATAGAGATTAAGGTTAGCACCAAAATGTCCTGCCCCACCCAAGGGACAAAAATATAATTTCTCTTTTTCAAACTGTAAATTATTCATTGAAGTCATTTCTTAAAAAATATATCGGCGGAGGCTATATGTTCAATTAAACCGTCTGAATGCTGAACAACCAACTGCCCTTTATTATCTATGGTTTGATAGATAGCACGAAACTCTCTGTTTGTTAAACGGACATTGATTTCTTGGCTTATATTTATAGCATGTTGCAAAAATAAATCACGGATAGGGTCAAATCCATTGTGAATAAATTTTGTCAAAAGACTATCAAACTGTTCGGTAAAAATGTTAGCAAAATCACTAAGAGATGGCACATCAGGCAGAATGTCTTGCAAACAAATAGCCGTATCGATGTCAGGCTTATTTTTAATATTAACACCAGCACCAATCACAAGACTATAAATATCTGTATTGGTACTTTCTGCGATTTCAATAAGGATACCTGATATTTTTTTCCCCGAAACATAGACATCATTAGGCCACTTAAGTCCTATATCTATATCATCGGGAAGTATCTCTTTAAGCGTTTTAAAAATTGCACATGCTGTCACAAAAGATAGCTGTCCCGCTTGCTCAAAACTAAAAAATGTTTCAGGTTTAAGAATAATAGAACCAGTGAAGTTACCCTCTTTTGTTAACCATGTATTTCCACCACGTCCGCGGCCCGCCGTTTGTCGCTTGGCGAGGACAAGGGTTTTATGGTTTAACGTCGTGATGTTTTCTTTGGAAAATGCGTTGGTTGAACCAACCTCGTCTAACAGATGGATATGATAAGGCATCTTATCTTACATTAATCCCAAAACGGCATGATTTGTAATGACCGTCATCAATGATGAAGGGCTGAAGATTAGGACAAGCAAGCTCGCGGCACATACAAATAAGATAAAGCGCAAGGCTGGGCTTTTTGATACTTCGTGCCCTTCTGTGCCTTCATCAAAATACATGACCTTGATAACGCGCAAGTAATAAAATGCCGCAACAACAGAAGATAAAACACCAACGACTGCCAAGACGATAAAGCCTGCATCAATCACAGATTTAAACACATAGAATTTAGAGAAGAAACCAGCCAAAGGCGGTATTCCTGCCATTGAGAACATAAAGATCGCCATGAAAAAACCAATGACTGGATTTGTCTTTGATAGGCCAGACAGATCCGATATTTTTTCAATCGATAAATCTTGATGGCGCAATAAAACCACAACACCAAAAGCACCAATACTCATGACGCTATAGATAACCATATAGAATATAAGCGCCGAGATTGATGCAACATCAATTTGTCCTGCGGCAAAGATCATTAAGGCATAGCCGACATGACCAATGGATGAATAAGCAAATAAGCGCTTAATATTTGTTTGTGTCAAAGCAGCAAAAGCACCCAAAATCATTGAAGACACAGAAACGAACATCAAGATTTGTTGCCAATCCATTAAAAACACCAATAAAGGCCCCGTCAATAAGCGTACCAACACCATCATCATTGCGAATTTAGGGATAGCGGCAAAGAAAGAAACAAGTGCGGTTGGTGCGCCCTCATAAACGTCGGGTGTCCACATGTGAAACGGTACCGCCGATAATTTAAATGCGATACCAGCAAGGACGAAGACTAAGCCTAAAACTGCGCCCATTGACAAGTCACCGACAAGACCGTTCAAGACATCAAATGATAAACTGCCTGTATAACCATAGAATAAAGACATCCCATATAAAATAAAACCAGATGCCAAAGACCCCAGTACAAAATACTTTAAACCCGCTTCTGTTGATTTTAACGTATCGCGTTTTATCGATGCCAATACATAAAGCGCCAAGGACTGTAGCTCCAGCCCCATATAAAGTGTCATAAAGTTATTGGCCGACACCATAACCATCATCCCCAAGGCCGCCAAAACAAATAGCACGGGAATTTCAAAGCGCCAATCGCGTGCACCTTCAAAATCAACCATCGTCATAATAATACCAACGGCTGTACCAATTAAAATAATGATCTTGGTAAAGGCAGCGAAGCCATCATTAATAAAAAGGTTATTAAAGGCTGTTCCTTGAAAAACCATCAAAACATACGTCAAGAACGCCGTAATTAATAACGCATTGACGCTTAACCATGTAACAGAACCACATGATGTTTTTGCATCTTTTTGAAAAACACCAACCATCAATAACCCCATTGCCATCAAAGCCATGAAGATTTCTGGAATTACTAATTGTATGTCATGCATAAAGGTCATTTTTATTCTTCTTTATTCTATAGGTCTTTACTGTATAAGTCCGGCGTTATAAACCGCCAAAATATTATCAAGAGATGGCTCTATTATTTCTAAGAAATATGTTGGGTATATCCCCATAAAGAACACCAAGATTAAAAGCGGTGCAAAGATGATAAGCTCTCTTGTGCCCAAATCAGTCATCGCCGCGGCATCTTCATTAACAGAAGCACCAAAAACAACTTTGCGATATAACAACAACATATAAGCCGCACCAAGAACCAAGCCCAGCGCCGCCAATATGCCATAGACTGTGCTTGCCTGATATCCACCAAGAAGAGATAAGAACTCACCCACAAAGCCCGCAGTCCCAGGCAAGCCAACAGAGGCCAGAACAAAGATTAAGAACACAACAGCATAGCGTTTCATGTTATTAACAAGACCGCCATAACGTTCAATATCACGGCTGTGTAAACGGTCATAAACGACACCAACACATAAGAATAAAGCAGCTGAAATAACACCGTGCGATAACATTTGAAAAACAGCACCTTGCATGCCTTGAATATTAAAAGCAAATGTCCCGAGCGTTACATACCCCATGTGCGCAACAGAAGAATAAGCAATTAATTTCTTCATGTCTTTTTGGACAAGCGCGACAAGTGACGTATAAATAATTGCAATCACACTTAGGGTCATAATAAGCGGAATAAAGAACTCAGCCCCTTGTGGTGCAACAGGTATCGCCAATCTTAGGAAGCCATATCCCCCCATTTTCAACAACACACCCGCCAATATTACTGAACCCGCCGTAGGTGCTTGAACGTGTGCGTCGGGCAACCATGTATGGACAGGCCACATTGGAACTTTGACAGCAAAGGACGCAAAGAAAGCCACGAACAACCATATTTGAACGGTCGTTGAAATATCCAAACCATAAAGGGCTGTGATCTCTGTTGTACCTGCAATCACATATAGATAAATCAGGGCAACCAGCATTAAAACAGAGCCAAGTAACGTATACAGGAAGAATTTAAACGCCGCATAAACACGGTCCTTACCACCCCATACACCAATGATAATAAACATCGGAATTAAGACAGCCTCAAAGAAGATATAGAATAATAAGAAATCTTGAGCACAGAACATACCGATCATAAATGTTTCTAAAATAAGAAACGCCATCATATATTCGCGCACACGCACCTTGATTGAATCCCAACTACATAAGATACAAATCGGTGTCAGTAACGTTGCTAACAAAACAAAGAAAACAGACAGACCATCAACACCCATCATATATGAGATATTCGCATCGCCGAACCATGGAACATTTTCTACAAATTGCAAACCTGTTTCTGAACCATCAAAGTTCGCAAACATATAGAGCGAGATTAAAAACGTAAAAATAGATGTGTAGAGTGCCGCAAATTTTGAGTTACGTGCAACGACCTCCTCATCGCCCTGAACAAAGAACAAGAAAAAAGCACCGACCAACGGTAGAAATGCGATGATGGATAAAATTGGATAATCAATCATTGTTTATAAAACCCCTCTTTGAACCATCAAATAGCCAATAATAACAATCAAACCGATAATCATGGCAAACGCATAATGATACACCAAACCTGTTTGAATTTTAGAGAACATACGACCAGCAAGCTGACTTAATTTTGCAAAACCATTTGGCCCTAAACCATCAATGATTTTTTGATCGCCGCATGTCCATAAAAAACGTCCAATAGCACTGGCTGGTTTAACAAAAACAGCATTATAGATTTCATCAAAATACCATTTATTGAAAAATAATGTATGTAATGGCTTAAAGATCTTTGCCGTGATTTCAGGCAAACGTGTTGCGATGATGTAATATAATGTTGCGAACAAAATACCAGAGACAGCAACTGCTAAAATTAACTGTACTGCCCATGCAGGTATGTGATGCGCCGCGCCAACAGTATCATTGGCTGGCAAGATGAACAAGGCCTCGCGCCAGAAATCGCTGCGCCCTTCGCCCACAAAATAATCATAACCGAGATAGCCCGCGAATAATGCACCCGCCGCCAACACACATAAAGGCAACAGCATGATAAAGGGACTTTCATGGACATGATCCATAACCTTTTCATCTGCGCGTGGTTTGCCGTGGAATGTCATGTAAATAAGACGCCACGAATAAAAAGCTGTTAAAAATGCCGCCGCAACACCAGCACCATAAGCAAAATAACCAATAGTTGAATGATCTGCAAACGCCGCTTCTAAGATCATATCTTTTGAGAAATACCCTGCAAAATAAGGAATACCAGCCAAGGCCAAAGATCCGATCCACATCATGGCATAGGTCACAGGTATTTTCTTCCAGATCCCACCCATATTACGCATATCTTGCTCATCGGACATTGCATGAATAACCGAGCCAGCGCCCAAGAACAACAAAGCCTTAAAGAAGGCATGTGTCATTAAGTGAAAGATCGCCGCGCCGTATGCAGAAACACCCAAAGCGAAGAACATATAACCCAATTGTGACATCGTTGAATAAGCAATAACGCGTTTAATATCAAATTGTGTTAATCCAATTGTCGCCGCAATGAATGCCGTTAACGCACCAAGCACTGCAACAATAGCCAGCGCCGTTGGCGCATATTCAAATAAAGGAGACATACGTGCCACAAGGAACACACCAGCCGTTACCATCGTTGCCGCGTGAATAAGCGCAGATACAGGTGTTGGCCCCTCCATCGCATCAGGCAACCATGTATGAAGTCCCAATTGCGCAGATTTACCCATTGCACCGATAAATAATAAAATACACGCCAATGTTAAACCATGAATGTCATAGCCAAAGAACGAAAAGCTCTTTTCAGCCAACAAAGCAGGATCAGCAAACATCACATCAAAATTGATTGATCCAGCCAACATGAATAATGTAAAGACACCAAGCGCCAAGCCCATATCACCTACACGGTTGACAAGAAAAGCCTTAATAGAGGCTTTATTAGCACTGTCTTTATGATGCCAAAAACCGATCAAAAGATAAGAGGCAACACCAACGCCCTCCCAACCGAAGAACAGTTGAACCAAATTATCAGACGTCACAAGCATCAACATCATAAAAGTAAATAAACCAAGATAGGCCATGAAACGTGAACGTGATTTATCATGATGCATATAGCCTACGGAATAAACATGAACACAGGCAGAAACAATATTCACAACGCAAATCATCACGACGGATAATGTATCAAAACGAAGCGCCCAATTAAGCGTAAAGTCCCCCGCCACTATCCACGGGAATAATGTATGGGTAAAATCATTCCCCAAAAGCGCAACATGGTTGAATAAAAGAACAGATGCCGCGGCGGCAATCACCATAAGCGAACATGTCAAAATTTCGGACATTTTATCAGTAAAGAATTCCGTCTGTGCAAAGCACTTAATACCACCAACAATGATAAAGCCAATTAACGGCAAGAACACCGACGCATAAGATAATACAATAGGATCAAATAAAGCTGTCATGATTATAGTACTTCCCTTAACCCTTCATCATCTGAATATCATCAACAGCGATTGAACCGCGATTTCTGAAATAGATAACCAAAATTGATAAACCAATCGCGGCCTCTGCGGCGGCAACGGTTAAAATAAACATCGCAAAAATTTGTCCTGTTAAATCATTCAAATGCGCCGAAAACGCAATCAGATTGATATTCACGGCCAACAGCATTAATTCAACAGACATTAAAATCACAATGACGTTACGGCGATTCATAAATATGCCAAAACAACCGATCGAAAAGACCAGCGCGCCCAAAACAAGATAATGTTCTAATGTAATCATGTGTCTTTATATCCTAATTAATTCTTTTGTTTTGTGCCCGCGCCCGTTTTGACAGATACGTTTTCCACTGTATCTGAAACGCTACGTGCGATTTGATCTTTAACATTTTGTTTGCGAATACCGCCACGTGTACGCAATGTCAAAACAATTGCCCCAATCATCGCGACCAATAAAATCATACCCGCAAGCTGGAATAGTAAAACATAATCTGTGTAAATTAATACCCCAAGCATGTGACTGTTCGTCAGTGCATCATTTTGAAGCGCAATATCATTCGACAAGACATCAGGCGATGGCTTTAAAGCACCCCAATTTGAGACGATTAAATAAAGCTCCGCCAATAAAACTAAACCGACAACACCCCCGATGGATAAATAACGACGGCTTTTATCACGCAATGATCCAAAATCAATATCTAGCATCATCACAACGAATAAGAATAAAACAGCAACCGCGCCAACATAAACGATGGCTAATAACATCGCAATTAGTTCTGCGCCCAATAAAATGAACAAGGCCGTACCATTGAAAAACGACATAATAAGAAATAACACTGCATGCACAGGGTTTTTAACGGAAATAACCGCAACAGCACTGAGGGTCAAAAGCCCCGCAAACGTGTAAAATAAAAACGATTCTAACATCATAAGTTTAATCTCTTATTTTCTTTTCTATAAAGATGAAAGACTAGCGATAAGCAGCATCTTTTTCTAACATTTCGGCAATTTGCGCTTCCCAGCGCTCGCCATTTTCTAATAATTTTTCTTTGTTATAATAAAGTTCTTCACGCGTTTCGGTCGCAAATTCAAAATTCGGACCTTCAACAATCGCATCAACGGGACATGCCTCTTGACACAGGCCACAATAAATACATTTCGTCATATCAATATCATAACGTGTTGTACGACGAGACCCATCATCGCGCATTTCGGCTTCAATTGTGATGGCCAATGCAGGACATACAGCCTCACAAAGCTTACAGGCGATACAACGCTCTTCACCATTTGGATAACGGCGCAAAACATGTTCACCGCGAAAACGCGGACTCAATGGCCCCTTCTCAAACGGATAGTTAATTGTTACACGTGGCTTAAACATATATTTAAACGTCAAGGCCATGCCCGTAACTATTTCTTTTAAAACAAAGCCACCGGCTTTTAAGGCTGATACAGTCATTGTTTTACTACCCTCCATAAACAGGCAAATTGCCCGTATATAATAAAATGCCCGAAACGATGACAACCCATAACAATGAGAACGGCAAGAATACTTTCCACCCCAAACGCATTAATTGGTCATAGCGGTAACGCGGTAATGTCGCACGTGTCCAAACAAAAACGAATAACACCATAACAACCTTTAAGGCAAACCATAACGGTGCAGGCAACCATGTAAAGATCGCCCAATCAAGACCAAACGGCGTCATCCAACCGCCCAAGAACAAGATAACCGTCAAGGATGACATCAAAATCATGTTTGCATATTCACCAAGGAAAAATAAAGCAAATGTCATGGATGAATATTCAACATTATAGCCCCCCACCAATTCTGACTCGCCCTCTGGCAAATCAAACGGTGCGCGGTTTGTTTCCGCCAACGCAGAAATCACAAAGACAACGAACATCGGGAATAACAATATCCATGCCCACCATGGACGATCAGTCATCACAATATCAGTTAAGTTTAAAGAACCCGTGAACAGCAAAACACAAACGATCACAAGACCGATCGATACCTCATAAGAAACCATTTGCGCGGCACAACGCAGGCCACCAAGAAACGCATATTTAGAATTCGACGCCCAACCAGCCATGATAATGCCATAAACACCCAAAGATGAAACCGCAAAAATATAGAGTAAACCAACGTTAATGTCGGCCAATGCCCAACCCTCGTTAATCGGCACAACAACCCATGCAATTAACGCTAATATAAAAGTTAATATCGGTGCAAAAATGAAAACAAAACGATCTGAACCACTCGGGACAATCGTTTCCTTACCAAATAATTTTAAGCCATCAGCAAGCGGTTGCAATAAACCAAAAGGTCCAACCATGTTTGGGCCCTGACGGCGTTGCATCAATGCCATCACTTTGCGCTCAAAGTAAGTCAGATAAGCAACACAGCCCAATAAAACACCAATAAGCAATGCAATGCGCCACAAAATATCCAACACAGGCAATGCAATATTGACCATGAAATCAGAAGCTATTATATCCATGAAAAAGGATTCCATTTAAGCGGTTTTCCTTTCATTAGATGGGCTCTCATCATTCAATAATTGCGTAACACATTCCGCCATTGTTTTTGACGCACGCGCAATAACATTTGTCTGATAATAGTTTGGACGCTCATTCGTTAAATCATTTGAATAGATGGGTGTAAAGCCAGCCTTCAAAACTTTGCCTTTTTTGCCAGGGGCCTTCCACCGATTAACAACCAAGTTATCACGTGTTTCAAAAACAGCATTATCAATAACCATCGCCGCGCGCAATGTTGCCACATCATCATAGGGCAATTTTTTGCCTAAAGTTTCTGATAAAGCACGGATGATTTTCCAATCTTCTTTTGCATCGCCCGGTGCGTAAACAGCCTTAATCGTGCGTTGCACGCGCCCTTCTAAATTCACATAGGTCGCTGTTTTTTCACTAAAGGCAGAACCAGGCAAAATAACATCCGCGTGATGTGCGCCAATATCGCCGTGATGACCTTGATACACAACAAAGGCTTTTTCTAAATCGGCAATTTCTGGGCGATCAACACCCACATTATAAACAAACTTAATAGAACCTTTGGCGGCGGCCTTAATAATATCGTTATAATCCAGCCCGCCCGCTTGTGGTACAAAACCAAGATCAAGTGCGCCAACACGCGCCGCATCGGTATGCAACACACAATAACCATTCCAGTCTTTGGAAACAGCACCGATCTTTTCAGCCACATCAGCAATTAATGCCTGAACGGCCTGTGAATCATTACGATTCAATGCACCAGAACCTATAATTATCAATGGCTTTTTGGCATTTTTTAAAGTTTTACCAAAGGACTTCTTAACATCCAACAATGCTTCTAAGGCTGTAGAATCCTTACCTAAATACTCATAGCGATAAGTTAAATCTGGTTGTTCATCAGAGATAAGTGCCACAGGCACCTTGCGGTTTAAAACTTGCTTCTTGATACGGGCATTGACAAGTGTTGCCTCAATGCGAGGGTTTGCACCGACAATCAAAATAGCATCCGCCTCTTCCAGTCCAGCAATACCGGCATTAAACACATAAGAAGAACGGTTACTTGCATCAAAATCAACGCCGTCAACGCGCGCATCTAATGATGTAACACCATAAGTACCCATCAAATCTTTTAAGGCCTTAAGTGTTTCACAATCAACCATATCACCAGCAATCGCTGCCATTTCTTTGGCTTTTACACCATTCATGACAGACGCAATCATCCCAAATGCTTTATCCCATGTCGCGACCTCTAATTTACCCTTTGCATTACGTACAAAAGGACGATCAAGACGCTGATATTTCAAACCATCATAAGAAAAGCGCGTTTTATCGCCGATCCATTCTTCGTTAATGTCTTCATGAAGACGTGGCAGAACACGCAAAACTTCACGCCCACGGGCATCAAGACGGATGTTGGATCCAACAGCATCCATCACATCAATCGTTTCGGTTTTCTTTAATTCCCACGGACGCGCCTTAAACGCATACGGTTTAGACGTTAGCGCACCAACAGGACAAATATCAATCATATTACCAGACAGTTCAGAGCTGGCCATATTCTCTACATATGTACCGATCTCAACATCATTCCCACGATTTAAAAGACCCATGTCTGGCGCACCAGCAATTTCTTCACCAAAACGCACACAGCGCGTACAATGAATACAGCGCGTCATAATGGTTTTAACCAACGGGCCTAGCTCTTTGTCTTTAACGGCGCGCTTTGACTCTTGATATCGAGAACGATCAAAACCAAACGCCATCGCCTGGTCTTGCAGATCACATTCCCCGCCCTGATCACAAATAGGACAGTCAAGCGGATGATTAATAAGTAAAAACTCCATCACACCCTTACGGGCCTTTTTAACTTTTTCATTATTCGTATGAATAACCATACCGTCACCACACGCCATCGCACAACTAGCGACCAGTTTCGGTGCGCGCTCCATATCGACCAAGCACATACGGCAATTAGCAGGAACAGATAAACGGTCATGATAGCAAAAACGTGGAATTTCAATACCAAGCTGTTCACACGCCTGTAAAACAGACGTGCCCTTTTCAACTTCGATCTCGATGCCATCAATTGTTAAAACTGGCATAGTATTCTTCCCTCTTACTTTTTTAAGCAGCCGCCATCTTGCGGTACTCTAAAATTCTTTTTTCTAATTCTGGCCTAAAGTGACGAATAAGCCCCTGAATTGGCCATGCAGACGCATCGCCGTGGGCGCAAATTGTGTGCCCTTCCATTTCGCTACAAACATCCAATAACATATCAATTTCTTCTATACGCGCATTCCCAGAAACCATACGCGCCATGACCTTGTACAACCAGCTTGTACCCTCACGACACGGCGTACATTGACCACAGCTCTCATGCTTATAGAAATAAGACAAGCGTGCAATCGCGTAAACGATGTCCGTTGACTGATCCATAACAATGACACCAGCAGTACCCAATCCTGATTTTTGTTCTTTCAAAGAATCAAAATCCATCAAGACATGATCGCAAATCTCACGCGGCAATAAGGGCGTTGACGATCCACCAGGGATAATCGCTTTTAAATTGTCCCAACCGCCACGCACACCGCCCGCATGTTTTTCAACCAAAGTCCTAAGCGGTATAGACATAGCCTCTTCGACATTACAAGGCTGGTTAACGTGACCTGAAATACAAAATAACTTTGTGCCTTTATTATTGTCGCGACCAAAAGAAGCAAACCAATCGCCGCTGCGACGTAAAATTGTTGGCACAACCGCAATTGTTTCAACATTATTCACAGTCGTAGGACATGAATAAAGACCTGCCATCGCTGGAAATGGTGGCTTATTACGAGGTTGACCTTTTTTACCTTCTAAGCTTTCGATCAAGGCCGTTTCTTCACCACAAATATAGGCACCCGCACCGCGGTGTAAATAAACATCAAAGTCCCAGCCCGATTTAGCCGCATTTTTACCGATCATACCAGCATCATATGCCTCATCAATCGCGGCCTGTAAGATACGCGCTTCATTCACAAATTCACCGCGAATATAGATATAAGCCGCATGTGCACCCATGGCAAAACCAGCTATCAATGCGCCTTCAATAATTTTTTGTGGCTCATGGCGAATAATGTCGCGGTCCTTACATGTACCAGGCTCCGACTCATCGGCATTAATCACCAAATAATGTGGTTTGCAAGTATCTTTAGGCATGAACGACCACTTTAATCCTGTCGGGAAACCAGCACCCCCACGACCACGAAGACCAGACGCCTTCATTTCATTAATAATCCAATCCGCGCCCTTTTTAACCAAGCTGGCTGTTTTATCCCAATCGCCGCGCTTTTGTGCCGATTTTAAATCAGCACCCTGCCAGCCATAAATATTGGTAAAAATACGATCTTTATCTTGCAGTAACATTTAGGCTTTACCCCCTTTATTACTCTTAAATCCAGACTTTTCGGCCGCCTCAACCATAACTGTTGCGCCGCCCTCAGCCATAGATTTTTGCCTGCCCTTTAAAGAGCCCGTTTCTGGCATAACATCCTTAGCCAGAGAATCAATCAAGCTCTCAAAATTCTCTTCTGTCAGATCTTCATAATAATCATCATTAACTTGAACCACAGGCGCATTTACACAAGCCCCCAAGCACTCAACTTCTTCTAAAGAGAACATGCCATCTTTGGTCATAGACGCATTTTTATCCAGACCTAACTTGTCTTTCAAAATCTTCTCCATCTTCGCAGAACCACATAACCAGCACGGCGTTGTTGTGCAAAGCTGTAAATGATACTTACCCTTTGGCGCCAAATGATACATAGTGTAAAAAGTCGCGACCTCAAAAACTTTAATCGGTGGCATATCTAACATAACCGCAATTTCACGCATCGCAATTTCAGAAATCCAGCCCTCTTGACGTTGTGCCAAATCGAGCAACGGCATAACAGCACTTGCCTGCTTACCCTGAGGATATTTAGCGATATGCATTTTAACCTGTTTCATGCTTTCTTTTGAAAAAGCAAAGCTAGTTGGCTGTATCTCTTTTGGCGCTATAACTGGTTTCATTTTAATCTCTTTATAGTTTTAAATTCTTTTTATTAACGGTCAATTTCACCAAATACGACATCCATTGACCCAATAATAGCCACAGTATCAGCCAACATATGGCCTTTTGACATGAAATCGAGTGCTTGCAAATGCGCAAATCCAGGCGCACGCATATGACAGCGATAAGGCTTGTTCGTGCCATCAGCAACCAAATAAACACCGAACTCGCCCTTTGGCGCCTCAACAGGTACGTAACACTCACCAGCTGGCACGTGATAGCCCTCAGTATATAATTTAAAGTGATGAATAAGCGCTTCCATTGAACGCTTCATTTGCGCACGTTTTGGCGGTGCCACCTTGTGATCATCAACCATCACAGGACCCTCTGGCATTTGCGCCAAACATTGCTTAATAATTTTGACCGACTCTTTCATTTCTTCGACACGCACCAAATAACGCGCATAACAGTCACCCGTTTTACCAACAGGGATATCAAATTCAACCTCATCATAAACATCATAAGGCTGAGCCTTACGCAGATCCCAAGCAACACCAGAGGCGCGTAACATAGGACCTGAAAAACCCCAATCAAGCGCATCCTCTTTTGATACAGTACCAATATCAACCGTACGCTGTTTAAAAATACGGTTTTCAGTTAGAAGTGTTTCAAAATCCTTCAGGAACTCAGGAAAGCGGTCAAAATAAGTACCAATATCATCAAGTAAATCTTGTGGTAAATCTTGATGAACGCCGCCCGGACGGAAGTAGTTTGCATGAAGACGCGCGCCGCACGCACGTTCATAAAACTCCATCATCAATTCGCGCTCTTCAAATGACCATAAAGACGGCGTAATCGCCCCAACATCCAAAGCAAAAGTGGTTAGGTTCAGTAAATGGTTCAAAATACGACCAATTTCACAGTACATGACGCGAATATATTGCGCACGCCTTGGTGGCGTAATGCCCAGTAATTTTTCAACAGCTAAAGCAAACGCATGCTCTTGGTTCATCGGACAAACATAATCCAAACGATCAAAATATGGCAAAGCCTGCATATAGGTTTTATATTCAATGAGTTTTTCAGTCCCGCGGTGAAGCAGACCAATATGCGGATCGGCACGATCAACAATCTCACCGTCCATTTCCAAAACCAAACGCAAAACACCGTGCGCCGCCGGATGCTGTGGGCCAAAGTTAAGATTATAAGGCTGAATACGGGTTTCTTTATTGATATCTTTTGTATCTATGAGATTTGACATTATTTCTCGCCTCTCATTTTTGAAACACCCGAAGCCGCGGACACCAAAGCATCATCAAAATTTGTACCAACAGACTGAACCGTTGCCTTTTCATCACCAGGCAATTGCACTTCAGTCATACCCTCCCACGGGCTCATAAAATCAAATCGGCGGAAATCTTGCTGTAGCTCCACAGGCTCATAAACAACGCGCTTTTGTGCCTCATCGTAACGCAACTCAACATAACCAGTTAGAGGGAAGTCTTTTCGCAAAGGATGCCCCTGAAAACCGTAATCCGTTAGAATACGACGCAGATCAGGGTTGCCAACGAAAGGAATACCAAAGAGATCCCAAATCTCGCGCTCAAACCATGTCGCCGTTGCAAAGACATCTGTAACTGATTGTACAATATCATCTTCGGCGACGTGTACACGCAATGAAATGCGACCATTGTAAGCCATAGACAATAACTGATACACAACTTCAAAACGCTTCTCACGCTGTGGGTAATCAACACCGCATATATCAATTAAAACTTTAAATAACAACTCAGGATCATCACGCAAATACGTACAAACTTTCGCGACATCAGCTTCGCCAACGACAAGGGTTAGCGCCCCGCCTTGCAGTTCAAAACCATTGATCATTTTACCGATCGATGATTTTTTTAGATAGTCTTGAAATTTTTTCGTTGTAACGTTCATAAACCTATTTTCTTATCGGATAATACGCGTGTCTTCGCGCTGTATCTTTTTTTGTAATTGCAAAATACCGTAAACAAGCGCTTCAGCCGTTGGTGGACAGCCCGGCACATAAATATCAACAGGCACGATACGATCACAACCACGCACAACAGAATACGAATAATGGTAATACCCCCCGCCATTAGCACATGAGCCCATAGAAATTACCCAGCGTGGCTCTGCCATCTGATCATAGACTTTGCGTAATGCTGGCGCCATTTTATTTGTTAATGTCCCAGCCACGATCATAACATCGGACTGCCGTGGACTGGGGCGTGGAATAACGCCAAAACGGTCAAGATCATAACGGCTCATATACGCATGGATCATTTCAACAGCACAACATGCCAAACCAAATGTCATAGGCCATAAAGACCCTGTTCGCGCCCAGTCAAGCAAATCATCAAACTTGGCAACTAAATAGCCCTTATCTTGTAATTGCTGTGTTGCATTACTGATAATACTACTCTGAACAGGACCTTGCGGTACTGGTGTTGTTTTGTCGAATGTAAAATTATTCTCTGTCATTTATTTCAAATCTGCACCACATGGGATTACTCCCATTCTAGCGCGCCCTTTTTCCACTCATAAATAAAGCCAACGGTTAAGATGCCCAAAAAGACCATCATTGACCAAAAGCCGAATACGCCGATATGCCCCAGTGAGATTGCCCACGGAAATAAGAATGCAATCTCAAGATCAAAAATAATAAATAGAATAGCAACCAAATAAAAACGGATATCAAATTTATGACGGGAATCGTCAAAGGCTTCAAATCCACATTCAAAGGCAGACAGTTTTTCAACGTCAGGCTTTTGCTCCGCCGTTAAATAAGACGCTAATACAGCAGCACAAGCCACAAAGGTAGCCACGCCAATAAAGATGATGACGGGAAGATAGTTAACAAGAAGGTCAGACGATGCAAACATTGATGGCTTTTTTATTTAAGTTATTATTTTTTATTACGACTCATAATGCCCATCTAAAATAACACCTCAGCACCAAAACTCAATGGTTTTTCCTGTTTATTTTTCGAATAAACCCCTAATAAACTATTGAAAATCAATATAAATGAGAACCACTTTCATTTAGAGAAAGCAGATGGCATATTATATGATTTAAGGGAAATAAAAATGGCGCGAGTGACGGGACTTGAACCCGCGGCCTCCGGCGTGACAGGCCGGCGCTCTAACCAACTGAGCTACACCCGCTAACCTATTTAGCTATATAGAATTAGCATAGAAATATCTAATGATTGTCAGGAACAAATGCAAGCACTTATTTCCGTTTTCTTTATTTTTTTATCTATTCTATACTCAAAAAATAAAAGAAGCGCCCAATGAAAGTAAGAAAATGCACTCCTCACTCTCTTTAATTAAAACTGAGCGCTGCACAATCAGCCCTATTTCAGAAAACGACCGCGATGACGTTATGTCACTAAAATTGAACAATGAAGCCAGAAAATTTTTAGGCGGCGCCGTCCCTAAGGATCAAATTAACGACAAAATAGACGGTATAATAAGCGACACACAGTCACATCACTTTATTGTTAGAGACATACATGACAAAAGTTTCATCGGTCTTGTAACGATCAATATATATCACGACAACATCCGCAATGAAATATCCTATGAATTCAATCCAGAAAAATACGGGCACGGATTCGCCAATGAATCTATATCAGCAATCATTGACTATGCATTAACAACACTAGGTTTAGAGAATCTCGTTGCAGAAACACAAAGCAGAAATATACCCTCAATTAAATTGCTAGAGAAACTAGGTATGATAAAAGAACAAACAATCACACGCCATAACGAAGAACAATCCGTTTATACTATAGATAAAAGAATACAACGCCGATTTTTGACATAGACATTTGTGGCCACGCCATAAAATAAGACCTAACAGTTTAGAGTTGCACAATTAAAGAGTAAATGGTGGGCGATGAGGGACTCGAACCCCCGACCCTCTCGGTGTAAACGAGATGCTCTAGCCAACTGAGCTAATCGCCCTTTTTCAAGTTTTGTCAATAACAAGGCAAGTCGCTATTTCCTGAAGAAGTGTGATCTTTTTAATACCTAAAATCAGGCTTGTCAAAAGAAAAAGCTCCAAACAAGAAAAAAGCTGTCTTGCAGACGCTAAGACAGCTTTTAAATCTTTTAATAAAGCAAAGAGGCTACTAGTTAACAGCTTCTTTAAGGGCTTTACCAGCGCGGAATTTCGCTTGGTTAGACGCTTTAATTTGGATCGCTTCACCAGTTTGTGGGTTACGGCCAGTTGTTGCTTTACGGTGTGTTGTTAAGAACGTACCGAAACCTACTAGGCGTACTTCTTCTTCGTTGCTAAGAGCTTCTGTAATGCACTCAGTTAAAGCAGTGATTACTTCTGTTGCTTTAGTTTTTGTTAATTCTGTCTTTGCAGCTAAACGTTCTGCAAGTTCTGATTTTGATACTGCCATGAGTATGTCTCCATTTTTTTAGGTTTAAATAAAAAACAAACCACTAACCAATCTATGACATGAATAATTCAAATCTTAAATCTGCTCACACTCAATTAACAAATAGCTAATCGGCTGTAAGCCAGTCTATGTCTTGCTTCATGAGAAATTAAACGCATCTTTGAGCATCTTGTAAAGGGAAAAACAGCATTATTTTCCAAAATCAGCCTTTTTTGGGCATTTTTCTGTATTTTTCTGTATTTTTTGGCTGTTTTACGCCATTATCGCGTAATTCTAATGACGAATAACACCCTTTGATTCGCCTTTTTTAGAATCACTTGCCGATGACGTGGACGCTTCGATTACCGCCTTAGAATCATCTATTACCTTAATCGGCGCCGTTAAAGCATGCGTTAAAACCTCATCAATAATCGAAACGGGGATAATCTCAATGTCTCTTTTGACGTTATCTGGGATATCCGCCAAATCTTTTGCGTTATCTTGAGGAATCAAAACCTTGGTAATACCGCCACGATGTGCCGCTAATAATTTTTCTTTTAAGCCACCAATCGGGAATACACGACCACGCAATGTGATCTCCCCTGTCATCGCAACTGACTTAGAAACAGGAATACCCGTCAACACAGAAACAATAGACGTTACCATAGCGATACCAGCCGATGGACCATCTTTTGGTGTTGCGCCCTCTGGTACATGGACGTGGATGTCATGCTTATCAAACACGTCACGATTAATGCCAAAATGACCCGCACGTGACTTGATTAACATTTCGGCGGCCTGAATTGATTCTTTCATCACATCGCCCAATTGGCCTGTCATTGTTAGCTTACCCTTACCAGGTAAAATAACAGATTCAATCGATAATAAATCGCCGCCAACTTCGGTCCATGCAAGGCCCGTTGTCACCCCAACAAGATCATCTTTTTCGGCTTCACCAAAACGGTATTTCTTAATGCCTGCATATTTACCAAGATTAGATGGTAATATTTTGACCTTTTTCTTACCTGTCTTTTTACCCTCACCCCTAAGGATTTCAGTCACAGACTTACGTGCCAGATTGGCAATCTCACGCTCAAGACTACGCACCCCCGCCTCACGTGTGTAATAACGAATAAGATCGCGCAGTGCCGGTGTGGTTAATGAGAACTCATCTTCCTTTAGGCCATTTGCCTCTACTTGTTTATCAAGCAAGTGACGCCTTGCAATTTCTACCTTTTCATCCTCAGTATAACCCGCAAGACGAATAATCTCCATACGATCAAGCAATGGACGGGGTAAATTAAGGCTGTTGGCAGTACAGACAAACATCACATTAGATAGATCATAATCTAATTCAAGATAATGATCGTTAAATGTGCTGTTTTGTTCTGGATCCAGAACCTCTAATAAGGCAGATGCAGGATCGCCGCGCATATCGCTAGACATCTTATCAATCTCATCTAGCAAGAATAAAGGATTAGCCGCCTTGGCTTTTTTCATACCTTGAATAATTTTACCCGGCATAGACCCAATATAAGTACGGCGATGACCGCGAATTTCTGATTCGTCACGTACGCCGCCTAAAGACATGCGGACAAATTCACGGTTCGTTGCCTTGGCAATAGAGCGACCCAAAGATGTCTTACCAACACCGGGCGGGCCAACAAGACAAATAATCGGGGCTTTCAATGATTTTGTACGCTTTTGAACCGCCAAATATTCTAAAATGCGTTCTTTAACCTTACCTAAACCGTAATGATCTGTATCAAGAATATCACCAGCTTGGTTGATATCGGTTTTAAGCTTACTCCCCTTACCCCAAGGCAAAGATGTGATCCAATCAAGATAATTACGCACAACGGTTGCCTCTGCCGACATTGGCGGCATCTGCTTAAGGCGTTTTAATTCTGCCGTGGCTTTATCAAGTGCTTCTTTAGGCAGCTTTAATGCCTCAATTTTCTTTTTATATGTTGTTGCATCATCCGCATCTTCATCACCATCATTTAATTCTTTTTGGATGGCTTTCATTTGCTCGTTTAAGTAATACTCACGCTGAGTCTTTTCCATCTGTTGCTTAACGCGGTTACGAATACGCTTTTCAACATTAAGTACCGATATTTCACCCTCCATGTGAGAGAAAATTTGCTCTAGGCGTTCTCTGACATCCAGTATCTCTAACAGAGCCTGTTTTTCATCGATCTTAAGCACCAAATGCGATGCAATCGTATCGGTTAAACGCGCAACATCTTCGACTTGACGAATAGTCCCCAGAACTTCTGGTGGAATTTTCTTGTTTAACTTGATGTAATCCTCAAATTGAGAAATAACAGCGCGTGAAAAATCTGTGGTTTCTTTACTAAACTCGGTTTCGACAGGTGAAACCTCACCATCTGCTTCGAAATAATCGCCATTATCGCGTAGCTCACCAATAGATACGCGCGCGCCGCCCTCTACCAATACCTTTACGGTGCCATCTGGTAATTTCAGCATTTGTAGAATATTGCCAACCGTACCGACACGATAAATATCGTCTGCGACAGGGTCATCCGTTGATGCTTTTTTCTGTGTCACTAATAGAATTTTTTTACCACTATCCATGACCTCTTCCAAGGCATTAACAGAGCGGTCACGCCCAACAAAAAGCGGGACAATCATATGCGGGAAAACAACAATATCGCGCAAGGGCAATAAAGGATAATTTTCAATTTTTTCAGGCGTAGCAGATGGTGTTTTCTTATCAGACATAGGAATCTAAAGCTTTCATTTGGATATATGTATTACATCATATAAATAGAGCGGAATTTTATTAAATAGCTATTAATAAAGATGTTCCGATCATAATAAAAAACAAGCCTAAAGACAAGATGAAGATGATATAGCCGTTTAAAATACCATAAATACAAAAAGCCCCGCATTTTGCTTGCGGGGCTTTTATAAAATAACAAAATATATTAGGGTGTCAACTTCTTAGCCGAAGCCTTACTTGCACGCACCATTGCATGAACATCAAAACCAATTGGCTGTCTTCCATTTTGATCATTCTGGTTTGCAGGTGCAGCACCCATAGGCTTGTTCATAGAGATATCGATGATTTTTTCGATTCCAGGGATAGCGATTTTTAAGACTTCTCTTATATCATCAGCAAAAACAATGTTAACACCTTCGGTAATTTCAGGTTTCAAACGCTTCACATCACGTTCATTTTCTCTTGGTACGATAACAGTCTTAATACCAACATCACGTGCAGCAGGGATTTTCTGTTCCAAGCCACCAATAGCGTGAACCTTACCGTGAATATCGATCTTGCCCGTCATAGCAACAGAAGAATCAACGGGTAACTGACAGATTTGCGACATAATCGCTGTTGTCATTGTTACACCAGCCGATGGGCCATCTACTTTTGAATTACCAACGGCTTCAATATGGAAGTCTGTCTCCTTGCGCCACTTCACGATGAAGCTATCTTTTGCATTCTGATCTGGCTCTTTTAAATCATCCAACAAGACTTTTACAACGGTTGACACGTTCACAAGCGATTCTTGCATCGTTGTTTGTAAACGACCAGTATGTGTAATACTTGCTTCTGCGCCATTCAAAGATTTGAACGCCTTAGATTTAATCGGCAAGACACCGCCGCCGCTGGACGATCCATAAAGGCCATTAACCCAACCAATAGTCGGTTTCGAAGGCACTTCATCATCTTGAACCAGAGGTAAGTCAAACCACTCTTTGGTTTCAAGAAGTTCCTCCGTGATAGCCACAGATTGTCCGTCTGTACCAGACAATCTACGTACAGTTTTCTCACACACCTCTTTGATACGCGCCTCTAATTGACGTACACCAGGCTCTCTTGTATAGCCCTTAATGACCTTTTCAAGCACTGCATCACTGAGGTTTAATTCAGTATCTTCAAGACCTGATTCCTTCATCATACGCGGCAAAATAAATTTACGCGCAATAACCATTTTCTCACCGACAGAATATTCACCAAGGTGAATAACTTCAAAACGATCTAACAAAATAGGATCAATACGATCGTAATGGTTTGCCGTAGCAATCATTTTAGCGGCTGATAAATCCATTGGGATTTCAAGGAAGTTATCCTTAAATGTTTTATTTTGCGATGGATCCGTTAAAGCCATAAGGACCTCTTGCGGGTTACCGCGCATATCCTTACCACTCTTATCAATTTCATCAATAAATAATAACGGCGCCTGGTGACCAGCTTGCTCAAAAGCCTTGACCACAGAGCCTTGCTTGGACCCGATATATGTACGACCGTGACCACGTAATTCCGCAGGATCACTTACGCCGCCAAAGGGTAAGAAAGCCAATGGTCTACCCGTTGCCGCCGCGATAGACTTGGCAAGTGTTGTTTTACCAATTCCCTTGGGTCCGATAAGCAATAAAGGCTTACCTGTATAGCCCGCATCTTTTTTAGCACGGCGAAGATCAACAGCAATTTGATCAAGAATACGATCTTTCGCATCCTCTAAACCATAGTGGTGCTCATCGAGCAATGCTGTTGCTTCTTCTAAATTTGGACGGTCAATTTCAGTCACGCCGAATGGGAATGATTTCAGGAAAATATCCAAAACATTTTTCGACGATTCGTTTGTCATTGCCGATGGGTTGCGCTCTACTTTTGAAATCAAATCTTCGCATTCGCGAATAACAGCCTCCGGTAAAACACCGGCCTCTTTTTTCTCTTCAAAAAGACGCTTATATTCCTCAACATCACTGTCATCTTCACCAAGCTCTTCAGCGATTTTCTTTAATCCCGCCTCAAGCTGAATCCTTTGCATGCGAAGACCATTTTCACGCTGCAGCTTTTCTATTTCTGCCCTCATAGCCTCAGACACCATGCCCTCAACATTAACCAGCTGCCCAAGTTCTTGTGTCGCATAAATATCGATGATATTAGCTGCCAAACGTACGTAACTCTTTGGATCAGCAGAAGCAATTGCCAATGTTTTATACTGACCAATCGCCGACTCAAGCGGATATGCATAACTAGAGATAAAGTTATTAATTTCAGTAATAGGATCCTTGTCAATTGCCTTTAATAAAGCATTTAAACGCACTTCTGGAATAGGATCACTCGGTATGAACTGATTACGCAACGATGCGTATGAGGCGATTGACGCCTTGACGACATCTATAGCGTGTTCAATATCATATGAATCAATATTTTTTAAAGCCGAAATCTCAGAGATGTCACCACGATCAACTTCCATTTCAGGAACACCTGGGATCATTGTCTGAAGCAATTCAGTTGCAACACCATCAATTCCTACGAAATCATCGACTACAAAAGAAAATTCGTATAACCCATTTGCACTCTTTTTAGGCTCCGAAAGAACCTCAACCAATACTCCCGTATCAGCATATTCAGGGCGATCAGAATCTTTATTTGTTTGGATACGAACAACCGCCATCATAGAATCTGGCGCATCATCAAATGAAGCGGCGTTCTTTTTTAAACGAAACATATCGTCAGATGCAGCAAGCAAGGCCGCAGAGTTGGCGCTACCCTGCTTAACAAAAGTTGATAATTTTACACCCGGCAAAAATGGTGTTAAAGATCCATCTTCATTGAATGCACTCAATGTGATAACAGGCATCCTCCCGTTAATCAGATCGCGTGTAGATGTATTTGAACGTATTGTTGACATTTTGCCTGTTCCCTATTTTTTATTATTTTTTTTAACAGTTCTTGTAATTTTATTATCAAAAAATTCACCCTACAAGTAGGAAAATAACAAAATCACTAAAAACTAAAGCCTTAATAAAACATTAGGAAATGGTAAAATATATTGCAAGCAAATAATGTCATAAAAAAAATATTTTTCGGAAAATCAACTTTTGGCGCAATTAACCCTTTACATATATATAAAAAATACTTAAAATACGCATATATTTAAAAACACCACCCATATAATCATTTCACGCGAAAATTTAGAACCTCACGCATGAATTACAAGCATGCCTTATAAGAATCAATTCACAACGATACATCAGCCCAAAACATCAGCCAAAAAAAAACCCCGCAAAACGCAGGGCTTCTTAAAATAACACTAGAACAACAGACTATTCTTCTTCTGTTGTTAGGTGACTTGTCACAACATGGTCAACAAGGCCGAATTTCTTGGCTTCATCAGCGGACATGAAGTTATCACGCTCAAGGGCCTTCTCAACAGCTGCCTTCTTCTGCCCCGTATGCTCTACATAAACATCATAAAGCGTATCGCGCATTTTCAAAATTTCTTTGGCTTGGATTTCAATATCAGCAGCCGTACCACGTCCACCACCCAGTGGTTGGTGAACCATCACACGTGCATGTGGAAGAGCATAACGCTTACCAGCCGTTCCAGCAGCTAATAAAAGAGACCCCATAGATGCCGCTTGACCAATACATACTGTTGAAATATCCGGCTTCACATAGCGCATAGTGTCATATATCGCCATACCAGCAGTAACAACACCACCAGGTGAGTTAACATAGATAGATATATCTTTGCTTGGGTTTTCTGATTCAAGGAATAAAAGCTGTGCACAAATAACACTCGCAATACCATCATCAATTGGGCCCGTTAAAAAGATGATACGTTCTTTTAAAAGACGCGAATAAATGTCATATGAACGCTCACCACGGTTTGTTTGCTCAACAACCATAGGAACAAGATAATCAACTGGATTTATAAATTCTGACATACTGTACACTTTCGACTATAAAGATACGGGCGAAAAGCCCCTTAGATTTAACAGTTATAAAGATAAGCAAGCCGCGACAAGAAAACAAGACCGAATTTCACAAAAAGATAAAAAACGTTCCATATAAAAACATCGCCCACTTAATTATCATAAGGGGCGATGCTTTAATATTATGTTCTTAAGACTTATTTCTTAGCCGCAGCTTTCTTTTTGGCGGGTGCTTTTTTAGCACTTGCCTTTTTAGCGGGTGCTTTTTTCTTAGCCGCACCACCAGAAGGATTCGTCACTGACTTATCTTCATCAGGGTCAGCCGTTAATTCTTCTAAAGAAACCGACTTTTCAGTTACTTTGGCATTCTCAAAAATGAAGTCAACAACCTTATCTTCAAAGATCGGCGCTGTCATTGTCTCTAATGCTTGACGATTCTTTTGGTAGTAATCAAAAACTTGCTTCTCATGCCCTGGGTACTTACGTGCCTCGGCAATAAGCGCTTGATTAATATCATCCTGCTCAACCTTAACATCATTCTTTGTTCCAACGTCAGACAATAAAAGACCAAGACGAACACGGCGGATTGCGATATCGCGATATTCCGACTTTAATGCATCCTCATCAACCTTTTCGTCTTCACCTTTTGCTTTCGCGACTTCCATTTCACGCTCTACTTGTTGCCAAATAGAATCAAACTCTGACTTAATAAGAGCTTCGGGCACTTCAAATTCGTACATATTCTCTAATGTATCAAGCAAGTCACGCTTCATACGTCCGCGTGAATAATTGCTATATTCATTTTCAATCTGCTCTTGGATCTTTTCTTTAAGATCTGCTAAATCTTTAAGACCAAGCTTTGTTGCAAACTCATCATCAAGCTTTGGTGTCTCTTTTTTCTTAATTTCGTGAATTTTACACTCAAAAATCGCTTCTTTACCAGCCAAGTCTGCTGACATATATGGATCAGGGAAAGTCACAGTAACGGTTACATCGTCGCCCGCTTTTTTACCAACAAGCTGCTCTTCAAATCCTGGGATAAATTGACCCGCACCAAGCTCAAGCTCATGGCCCTCGCCCTTCATGCCGTCACGACGTTCGCCGTCAACAGAACCATCAAAATCGATAAGAACAACATCACCCGTCTTCGCGGCGCGTTTTTCTTTAACGACAACTGATTGTTGATTTTGTTCTGCAACACGCGCCATAGCTTCGTCGATGGCTTTCTTCTCAGCCTTCGTTACTAATTTCTCAAGCTTGATCTTATCAAAATCTACTTTAGGCATATCAGGTAAGATTTCGAATGTGGCTTTATATTCAAGGTCACCCTCTTTATCAAATTTCTCAATGTCGATATTTGGCTGCATTGCTGGGCGCAAAGATTCTTTTTCCATCGCTTTGTTCAAGCTATCACCAACGATCTCTTGCAAAACTTCGCCGCGAACTGCATCACCATGGCGCTGCTCAATAACATTGGCAGGAACTTTACCTTCACGGAAACCAGCGATTTTAATTGTCTTTGTTAATTCTTGGATTTTTGCGTCAACCTTTACCTTGATATCTTTGGCTGGGACAACAACTTTGATCTCTCTATTAAGACCGTCTTTTTTTGCAACTGAAACTTTCATAGTAATTACCTTAAGCGTAGTTAGTGTTATATATGATTTACACGTTTTTTTATCGGCTTTTACCACGTTAGTAAAGCAAAGAATGCCCGAAAGGCACAAGAAAACGTGAAATAAACTATATTTGTAATGATTTTTGGTAAATGGTGCGGGTAGAGGGACTTGAACCCCCACGGCCAAAGCCGCTGGTACCTAAAACCAGTGCGTCTACCAATTCCGCCATACCCGCATTTTAGGAAACTTGTTTCTAGGTGACTTTCCTGCCTAATGCAAGCGAAAATAAACAAAAAAATATTATTTTTGTTATTTCTAAGACCTACGGAGAGTGATGAGCGGAGAGTGATGAGATAAAAATGGGGCGACTGACGGGACTTGAACCCGCGACAACTCGGATCACAACCGAGTGCTCTACCGACTGAGCTACAATCGCCACGCTTTAAAGCTGTTATTGGTTTAATAGATCGGTTAAAAATAATCAATAGAAATATCACGCTTTGCCCGAATTCTTTTACTTATTCATCTGTACCACCTTTTTAAATTGCCTTTATTCGCAAATTTTATTAGCTTTTATGTTGACTTGGGATCAATCAAATAATACTCTCATTGAGTATTAAAAATCACCACCTTAAACAAACAGGGCTTTAACCATCATGGCTTTAAAATCACCGAAAACAATCAAAGACTTATTCAAACTTATCGAAGAAGAGAGCGTCAAGCACGTTGATTTCCGCTTCACCGATCCCCGTGGTAAATTACAGCATACGGCACAACATGTATCATCATTAGATGAAGCATTGTTCAAAGATGGTATCATGTTTGACGGCTCCTCTATCGCTGGATGGCAGGAAATTCATCAGTCAGATATGATCTTGATGCCTGACATCTCAACAGCGACGTTAGATCCGTTTACAGCACAACCAACAATGAATATTTTTTGTGATGTTTTTGATCCTGACACGCAAAAGCCTTATGGTCGCGACCCCCGCTCTATTGCCAAAGCCGCGGTTGATTATTTATCAACGACAGGCATTGCCGATACTGCCTATTTTGGCCCAGAAGCAGAATTTTTTATCTTTGATGATGTTAAAATCCGCATCGGTATGAGCGAGGTTTCTTACAAAATATCATCAGAAGAATCACCATTTAAAGCAGGGGATGACTTTGAAGGCGGTAATATGGGACACAGGCCTGGCGTTAAAGGCGGTTACTTCCCCGTACAGCCCGTTGATGCCCTAAATGACATTCGCGCCGAGATGGTGGAAATACTTGATGAAATTGGCGTTGAAGTTGAAAAACATCACCATGAAGTTGCACCATCACAGTGTGAGTTGGGTATTAAATATGCCGACCTTGTAAGAAGTGCCGATAATATTCAGCATTACAAATATGTGGTGCATAACACTGCACATTTATTTGGTAAAACGGCGACATTCCTGCCCAAGCCAGTTTACGGTGATAATGGTTCTGGTATGCATGTACATATTTCGTTGTGGAATGGCAAAAAACCACTTTTTGCTGGTGATCAATATGAGGGATTAAGCGAAGATGCGCTTTATTACATTGGGGGCATTATCAAACACGCAAAGGCCCTGAATGCCTTCACGAATGCGTCAACCAACTCATATAAACGACTTGTGCCTGGCTATGAAGCACCTGTGCTATTGGCTTATTCTGGGCGTAACCGCTCTGCGGCATGTCGCATTCCTTACTCTGTTGGCGAGCACGCAAAACGCGTTGAAATTCGTTTTCCAGATCCAACAGCCAACCCTTATTTAGCGTTTGCAGCCCTCTTGATGGCTGGCCTTGACGGTATTAAGAATAAAATACACCCTGGTGATGCCGCGGATAAGAATCTATACGATTTACCTGCGGACGAATTGGCGAAAATTCCAACTGTTGCTGGGTCACTTCGTGAAGCCCTGAATGAGTTACGCAAAGACAATGAGTTCTTAACCCAAGGCGGTGTCTTTACCAAAGATATGATTGATGGCTATATTGATCTTAAAATGGAAGAAGTTAAGGCGTATGAAATGATGCCCCACCCGATTGAATTTGAGATGTATTACTCAGCATAATTATTAAGTGTAATTATTCCACATTTCTAATCATGTTCACAAAAACAGCACGGTTACGCGCCCAGTCGTCATATGATATATGACGGGCTGGCGTTAACATTGTAACAAAATATAAATGTGTATTACTTTGAAAATGACTAAACCAGTATTCTTGGGATAACATTTCTACGGGGGTCGTGGTTTCATAAACCTCAACCTCGGCAGGAATAAAGCTCTCTGATATATTAATCTGCTGTGTTTCCAAGATTTTCTTGAGATAAATACTGCGCTCTCCTAAACGACTAATAAGAGCTTTTGATTCTTGACCAAAGTCTGTGCGTTCATTTTTACGAATCGCATCGATACGAATATCACCAAAAACCAAATCATTTTCAATACGCCTTATATTTACAGACAAGCGATCCGCATCTTTAAAATCAGGATTTCTAATTGTCCAACTTTCAGGATAGTTAACAACCAATGCATCCAAAACAGCAAAGCGACGATGTTTTTCAATATTACCTGACAGTGAATGACCTAAAGCAAACGAATCAATAATCCGTGCCTGCATGTCAGCTAGTTTAGAAAACCCCCGAATAGGGACAGACACACGTGTGTAAAATAGAACATTACCAGAAATGGTCGCTTTCATTCTTGTTGCATAGGCTATGCCACCTTCTTCAATAGAAGTATAAAGCGCCTCTATTTCTTTTGATGATCTAATATTCAATATTTTAACATTAAAGCTCTGGGATAACGCTCTCTCGCGAAACCAATCTTGCACAAAAATTTCATGGCGTAATTTTATCGCCTCTACAGTGGCAAAAGCACGTGTATCACCATAGGCAGGACTAACAAAACGACCAATATCTGTCATAAATGCACCATTAATATCAGTTACACCGCTTTCCTGCTTATAACTATCTTGCCAGTTTTTAGGGACTGTCATCTCATAAGAGAGATATTGCCTGCCTAATGGTTGTTTCTTGTAAACATTAGCATTTTGCACAAAGGCGTCATAAAGCAATGCCTCACCAGTTGGCATTTCCTTGATTGTATTGATATCATAAGCATACGCAGGAATGGCCCACATAAAAGCACTGAAACATAAAGCGATAACATACAACTGAAGATTATTTTTGATCATAGGAACCATCATAACAGTTAAAAATTACAGATCATTTAATATTTTAGGGGTTAACCGGACGCGGGTTGCGGTTTTCATCAATCGCAACATAGGTAAAGCGCCCTTCTGTTACTTTGATCTCATCACCGCTGACCTGACGGCGCACCCATGTTTCAATAAAGACCGTCATGGATGTATTACCAATCCGCTCTAAATTACAATAACAACTGACCTGATCCCCAATAAAAACAGGCTTGTGAAATGTCATTTTATCAACAGAGATTGTGACAACACGTCCCTGACATTGCTCTTTGGCAATAATAGCACCAGCCAAATCCATTTGTGATAAAAGCCATCCACCAAAAATATCACCATTAGGATTCGCATCTGCAGGCATGGCAATTGTGATAAGGGATGCATTTTGAGCAATTTTAGTCATGTGAATATCGTTTCTCGTGTTGTTTATAGGGGGTTTTACAATTAAATAATGGCGGAATAGCCCTGAAATAGCGTTTTTACAATAAAAGCTGTTGAGATACAGCCTGCAATCTCTCTATAATAAGCTATCTCTTAAAAAAAATGAACTGAATATAAAAATAAATGTCTGATCTTTTCAAAAAATCGTCCACTGCCGTTGCGCAAAATGAATATTCCGCCAAGGACATCGAAGTCTTAGAGGGTTTAGAACCCGTGCGCATGCGTCCTGGTATGTATATTGGTGGCACTGATGAAAACGCCCTACACCACCTTGTTAGTGAAGTTTTTGATAACTCAATGGATGAAGCGGTTGCAGGCCATGCAAGCCGTATCGAGATTGAGCTTTGCGCCGATGGTGGCATTATTATTTCAGATAATGGACGTGGTATCCCCGTGGATCAACACCCTAAATATCCAGGGAAATCAGCTCTAGAGGTGATTCTAACCACTCTTCACTCTGGTGGTAAGTTTTCTAGTAGCGCTTATGAAACCTCCGGTGGTTTGCACGGCGTTGGTATTTCCGTGGTTAATGCCCTCTCAGACAACATGTATATCGAGGTCGCGCGTGATAAAGAACTCTATCGTCAAGAGTTCTCTCGCGGGCTACCAAAAGGACCTCTAGAAAGCCTCGGCGCAGTTAGTAACCGACGCGGCACAACCGTTTACTTTCATGCCGATCCAGAGATTTTTGGGCCTAATGCACGCTTTCGCCCGAAACGCCTTTATCGCATGGCACGCTCAAAGGCGTTCTTGTTTAAAGGTGTAGAAATTCGTTGGAAATGTGCTGAAGAGCATTTGGTTGGAACGGATGTCAGCCTACCACCAAAAGAAGATGTCTTTAAATTCCCCAATGGCTTACTTGACTTCCTTAATGCAACACTTGAGGGTCGTCGCGCCACAACCGCTACACCCTTTGACGGCAGTGCCGACTTCCCCGATGGTAAAGGCCGTGTTGAATTTTGTATTGGCTGGCCCTTTGATGAACAAGGGTTTGCAAACTCCTATTGTAATACTATCCCAACGCTCCAAGGCGGAACGCACGAGTCGGGTCTAAAAAGCGCTATCCTAAAAAGCTTAAAATCATATGGCGAGATGAGCGGTAATAAAAAAGCCAGCATGATTACGTCTGATGATGTTTTAAGCACGGCCTGTATTTTATTATCCGTCTTTATCCGCGACCCACAATTTCAGGGACAGACAAAGGATAAATTAACAAACAGTTATGTCACGCGCATCGTGGATAACGCCATCAAAGATCGCTTTGATCATTGGTTAACCAGTGATACATCATCGGCCAATCGCCTGCTTGATTATGCGGTTGAGCGCGCGGAACTGCGCACACGTCGGCGTAAAAATGATGAAATGAAGCGTAAAAGCGCGACTAAAAGACTTCGTCTACCCGGTAAATTAGCCGATTGCACATCCAAGACATCTGAAGGCACAGAGATCTTTATTGTTGAGGGTGACTCGGCTGGTGGCTCTGCGAAACAAGCGCGCAAACGTGAAACACAAGCAATCTTGCCCCTACGCGGTAAAATTCTAAACGTTGTCAGTGCCACAAATGAAAAAATTCAGGCCAACCAAGAGATCAGCCACATCACTCAAGCATTAGGTGTTGGTTTGCGCAAAAACTTTGATCTCGAAGACCTGCGCTATGAAAAAGTTATCATCATGACCGATGCCGATGTTGATGGCGCCCATATTGCCGCTCTATTGGTCGCGTTTTTCTATGAACAAATGCCAGGTCTTGTCGAATCCGGTCGTTTATTCATCGCCCTACCGCCGCTATACCGTATATCAGGTGCAGGACGCAGTGAATATGCACGCGATGATGCACATAAAGAAGAGCTTATCGATCAATATTTCAAAAATAAGAAAATTGAAATCAGTCGCTTTAAAGGCTTGGGTGAAATGATGCCTAAACAGCTTAAAGAAACGACGATGAATATTGAAACACGCTCATTAATGCGCGTGACTTTAATTGACCCTGAACTTGATCCTGAAACTAGTAATTTACAAAAAGCAGTTCAAAAAACAAATACATTGATCGATCAATTAATGGGTAAAAAGCCAGAATTGCGCTTTCAATTCATCCAAGAAAACGCCACCTTTGCAACCGATCTGGATATTTAAGCCCTTAACAAAGGTTTAATTTTCCATATTTTATTGACTTTTGGTGTATTTTTGGTATAATCTATATAAATATGAACACAAAATATCTCATTGAGGATAAAGAACTATGAAAATTCCATTTAGATACGCCTTCTTAGGCGCTGTTTTTGGTACAATGGCATTAGGATCTCTTGGACCGGACACAATTCAAATCACAGATAATATATCCATACCCAACCCCGTTGCCACAAAGTCAGCAGAAGCTCAAAGCAGCCGAGGGTGCCATAACTCTATTAGTAGACGCTGTGCAAGAAAAGTCGAGCCTATAAAATGGGCAGACGCCTCGGACCTTACCTCTTCGAATACCAATCTAGTTAAAACAGCACAAATATCGGGCCTTTTAACAAGCACAGATATCTATTACGCGAAAACAAAAGAAGGCACCCTAGGTAAAATTCAAAGAAAAATTGACCAGTTCAGGATTCAATTTCCAATTAACTTGAGGGTTAATTTGGGCATAGCAAGCCCCGGCATAACAAGAGACTTACCAGAATCTATTCGCGATGGTGCGGCTACAATAAGCGATCGATTAGGACGCCTAGCTTCTTTAGAAAATCAAATGCAAAACTATGCTAATATTGAAGCTATGCGCATATGTTATGACGCACAGGCGGACATATCAAGGCTACAGTACGATACTAGAGTACAATATGGGCTCAACTCTGAAACACAAAGAAAACTATCGCAAACAAAACAGAGTCTTAGAGATAATGGCTTGATCACCGGCGGTTTTGTAGATATGAGTGACATTGCCGTTGGTATGACCGCTTTTAATTTTAAAGATAAGACAGCTGGTCTTATCATAATGGGCAATAGTGGTGAATTTGAAATTGTTAAAGGTGACCGCAATATTATGCAGGCTATCTCTACAGCCCTTGATGCACATATTGGTGAAAAACAAAATATTGATCGATATATGAATCAACAATGTGCAAAACCAAAAATAAGAGCAGACCATGCCATAAAAGCGACTTGGCCGCATTTGCCGCAAATCATTTATAGACAATGATATATAGAATTATTTAAAATATAAAAAACCACCCCTTTGCGGGTGGTTTTTTATTGACCTTACTTAGCCCCTCAACCCCATGGGTAATTTTATTACTCAATTAAGCCACATAACTAACGGTATATTTCTTGCCCCTGCTTTTTAAATTATGCATAATACAATCATAATAATAAAAATAAATAAAACAGAAGGCTTAACATCTTAATGAAACCGCTTAAAATAATATTTCTATCCGCATTAACCTTTACCCTTTCCTCAATGACCACATATGCACAATCGTCATCGTCTAGTTTAGAAGAAAAAGTGGGACAATTAGGGATCAACTCGATCGCGCGCACAATATGCAACGACACGTTGGACTCAAATAATGTCAGACAGGGTCGCCGCGTGTGCAAAGGCTATACACAACATATATTAGGTGAAGTATTTGATGTCTTGGGCCTTCCTCATAAAGATACTCTAGGATTGGACGGCGCACTTTCTTTGGGTGCTTATGATCCCTATTTGGATGGCCAAGGAAATATGAGTTATCCACGCCTCAAACGAGGTGAGCGTGATAACCGTGTTATTTATTATGATCTCAATCGTTGTGGTTCAGCGGGAAGTGATTTCGCAGATGATTTCTATGGTGTACAGCGCCCTGATTATTGCCATACTGGCGTTATGCCACAAGTACGCCTTAGCCAAACAGGGCGTGATGTTGTTGCGCGGATGAAAGAAATGGGCATTACAGCCGATGATCTACGAAAGAAATCACCAAAACCTTAAGCCCTATCCTCTATAAAGCTTTTTATGCGCTTATTAACATCATTTGGATATTCCAGCGGTGATAAATGCCCGCATGTTTCATAAATATGAAGAATAGAATTATTAACAAGTAAGGCCGTTTCTTTGGCACAATCAGGCGGCGTAATTTTATCACTATCGCCCCCTAAAATTAACGTTGGGATATCTATCTTTGCCAAAGTAGGTCTAAAATCATTACGCCCTAATATTGCCTTTTGTTGACGCAGGAATGCATCGCGCCCTACCCGTTCCGCCATATCCATGATGCGCTGTGTTATATCTATATCATCAAGGCGTGTTTCATGAATAAGGAGTGGTAATAATTTAGGTGTAACACCCTTAAATTTTCCAATTTTTGCGATAGATATCAATCCTTTACGACGCCTTATGGTCTCTGGCATATCAGGCCTTGATGATGTGTTGATTAGAATCAGTTTTTCAACGCGCCCTGATTCTCTCATCATGATCGCTTGTGCGACATACCCCCCCATTGATAAACCGCATAGAATAAATTCATCTGGCGCGGTGCGTAAAATATCTGTCGCCATCTCATCAATCGATTCATGTTGCGTTACATCTGCGACAATAATCTCATAATCATCTTCAAAATAATTGATTTGATGATGCCACAACGCCTCATCACAAAGCAGTCCAGGAATTAAGAGAAGCGTTTTTTTCATGATTTTACTATATTATTTTTTGAATTTTGTTTGTCAGCAGACGTTACACTCTATATAGAATGATATAGATCATTAAATACAAATATAAAACCAGATATATAAAAAACGGAGTTTATTTATCCATGAAAAAGTTCTTCATTGCCTCAGCCAGTATTCTTTTTATTGCACTTGCTGCATTTCTTATCGTCGCGACCATTTACTTCAAGCCCTTCTTAAAGGGACAAATAGAAACGCAATTGGCCAATTTAGGCTTTGAAGATGCCGTTATCGGTGATGTTTCGGTTGGTATTTACGAGAGCCGCGTTAGTGAAATCGACTTAAATAATGGATCAGATACGATTGGCGCCGTTGCCGTTACATATTGGCCGCAACAGCTTTTATCAAAGAGAATTGATGCCGTTAAAATAGAAGATGGCCACCTGAATGTAACAATTGAAAATTCTGGCGATGTGATTGTGGCGGGCTATCGTATTGATAATGCCTTGCAAACAAAACAGAATGACGCGCTTGTTAAAATTTCTGATGGTAAAACAGCTAGTGGCACACAAAGTAAAGACAGTGCCGCCCTGCCGTTTAATGAAATCATCGTTAAAAATATGAAGCTCAATATTCTGTCGCCCAGTCAGAAAACGATTAACGCGACCATTGATGCAACATATAACATGACTAAAAAATCTGTTGAAGGCGCTTTAAAAATGACTGAAACGGATGTTCGCGCATTGCAAGAAATTGCGCGCGTTGCAAAACCAGAAATTGCTAATATGGTGACCAATCTATCTGGTACGGCAAGTGCAGACATGACGTTTGCAATTGCCAATCTTGATAAAATGGATGTTATCAAAGGTGGCGGTATCGTAAAAGTTACTAACGTTAGCCTTATCAAAGATGGTATTGATGTTAAAAATCTATCGACAAATCTTAAGATTGATCAACTATTACCCCTAACGATTCCAACAGGACAAGTCGTTACAATTGAACAGGTAAGAAAATCCGGTATTCCAATTAAAAATATCAAAACAGCTTTTGGCTTAAAAGATATGGATTTCTTAACCGTCGATAATGCAAGTCTTGATGTTGCCGGCGGTACAATCAAAACAGAAAGCTTTAAAACAGCCCTAACTAATATTGACACATTAATTACAATGACCGTTGAAAGCGTTGACTTCTCTTCGCTGTCTGATTTACTCGCTGTTAAAGCGTTAGACATTAAAGGCAAGCTATCCGGAACAATTCCACTGCGCATAAAAAATGGTAAAGTTATTATTGATCAAGCTGTTTTGAACAGTGTTATACAGTCAGTCGCTGGACAAAAATTACAAGAAAAAGCCAATGAGTTCTTAAGCGATAAAATTAAAGACAATAATTTAGGTAATGCCTTGGGCACATTATTGGGCACACCAGCAAGCACAAAGACAACGGATGATGGATCTTCTACAAACACAGAAGCGCAAAAGCCGAATGTTAAGAATGTGATTGATGGCTTATTGGGCGGTTTTGGGAATTAATCGTTAAAATCATTATCGTCGCCGAGACGGTCACCATCGTCTGAAAAACCAAAGCTAGGACTTTGGATAGCACCTAGATTTTTAAAGTCGAGTGATATAAGAAACTCAAAATTACTGTCTCCGGTTGCGCGATCAACCAAGTTTCTGCGTCCACTCAAATTAACCTCTAGACAATCATTATAGTAGGTAAGCCCACCATTGGCGCGTATAAGGCCTTCTTGACTGTCAGAGAAATCATAAAGTGCCGCGCCATTAACCCGCCAGTTATCGGCGATATCAACTGAGAATGATGGCAGGATTTGCTCCCGAACATTATTAAGGTTTGTGCCTGCCACGCCCCTGTCATAGAAATAACTTAAGCCAGCCCTAAAACGGTCATAATTTAAACGTCCGCGTAATTCATGACGGCGTAAATTAAAACTGTCCTCAGAAAACTGGCTGTTATAATCCATGCTAATATTATTGTTTAAAACGAAAGATACACCGCCCACATAATCAGAAAAATCTTCGGTAAGACCTGAGTTTTCGAGGTAAATATTATCACTACTTAAACGATATGATTGCCCTAGAAAAACACTGCCGTAAGTTTCGGAGCTTGAAAAAACTGATCCGCGCAGCCCGTATGTTGTTCGCACACCATCTTCTAAACGGTCATCACCATTGAAACGATTTTGTGAAAAGAGATTTGACCAATCAAGTAATAAATCCTGACTGTCTTCGTTAGGAATGTCATTATTGGATACGCGCGGTGCGGCCGTAAAAGAAACCGTTGGCTCAAGTAAAAATTGCTTGTCCTTGTTATCCCCAAAATATTTGACCAAAGGCAGGCGTGAAACCAAATGTGCTTGTGGCAAGATACGCGACACATAGCGCGTATTATCTATCAATGGGTTCAGGGCTGCCTCATCTCGGTCTTGAATATAATAGAAATCACTTTGCGCAGATAATGTTAAATCACTTAACCATCCAAATGATGATGCATATTCACGCTGCCAATCACCATATAAACTTGTGCGCAGAACATCCTGCCCCTCACCATCACGGACAAGCCCCAAGAAAGACGCATCACCATGAAGTCGGCCACCTAACATTGAATTGGGATCACCATAGGCCTGATAACGTAGCCATGGAAAAACAGCGGGCTGATCTACTGCTTCACCTAAGCGGACATCTTGGAAATAGAACAGCTCTGCGCTGGCCAAGTCACGGTCGAAAAACCCTTCGACATAGCCCCTATTCTCATAAACACTTCTAGAACTATAATCATAAAGACGCGCATATTGATCGTCAGAGGCGCGGAAGATATTAAAACCAGTGCGCCAATTCTCATCCAAATGATAATTTAATTTACTCTCTAAATGACCACGTAATTCGTCACGGTCTATCGTGTCGTCATCATTAAAACGGTCTGATTGTGTCAAGCTGCCGCGGATACTAAATTCACCTTTATCAAAACGCTGCCTATATTCAACGTCACCAACAGGACCTTGATCGCCTGTCCAACGCAAACGTGTTGTAATATCTTTATCCGAAGCTAACGCAAAATAATAGCTACTGCCAAATATCCAACCCAAATCTGATTTGAAGCCATATTCAGGTGTTAAGAAACCGCTCAATTGTTTGACACTAGGGTCTGGATGATGGAAGTAAGGTAACCAAAAAACAGGGACACCGTACATAGAAAGAGACGTATTATAATATTTTATACGTTGTAACGTTTCGTCATGAATGATTTTTTTAGCATTTAATTGCCATGATAACGCAGCATCCGGATCTTCAACACAGGGCAGACAAGGGGAATAAGAAGCACGATTAATGACTGTTATACCGTTACCCAAGCGCTGTCCGCTTACCCCTGTAATCCTTGAATTATCTGCCATTAAGGCGCGGATACCCTTGGTGAAGACATTATTACCATCATCGGAAAAATTCAGCGCGTCTGTGTAAAAAACATTGCCGTCAAGATCTTGGACAGCAATATTTCCCTCTGCCTCAACACGATTATCTTGTTCGTAGATTGTTACAATATCGGCCCGTAAGGTTTCTTGTTGCCCAATAATTTCTACGTCCCCAACGGCGATAATTAAGCCATATTCGTCATCATAAACAACACGATCAGCAGAGAATAAATATTCTTTCTGATCTAGATCGAACGCATACGATAAAGATGTGAAGAAAAATAATGACAAGACAAAAAACAGGATAAATGATCCATGGTAATATGAAGATATACCGCCTTTATGTTTCATCATTTTTATCATATGAAAGAGATTATTTTAGAAATATTTCGACCCTATTACATCTTTAAGAATGCAGGAACATCATCACCAAAGGCATCATCATCGGTCTTTGATGATGTATTATCTGTTTTCTTATTGCTGACAACATCCTCTTTTACACCGCCATTTGCCGAGCGCTTATGTGGCATTCTATTGCCCGATGATTGCGTGTCCTTATTCTCATGTTTAGAATTCCGTTTTTTACCACGCCCTGCACCTTGATCCGATTTCTTGTGATCTTTTGATCCAGAAGTACTTTGGGTCGCATCTTCTAAAGCACCATAATGCTCAAGAGAATCTTTGTTATTTTCAAAGATTTTATTCCAAGAATCTTTGGCCGTTTTTTCACGGTCCGTTACAAATGTTAAAGAAATACCTTTTGATCCAGCACGACCTGTACGACCGATGCGATGAACATAGTCTTCGTGACTGCCAGGTACTTCAAAGTTAATCACATGACTAACCCCTTCTACGTCAACACCACGCGCGGCGACATCACTGCAAATAAGAATGTCAATCTCGCCTGCCTTAAAGGAATCGAGCGCCTGCAAGCGTTTCATCTGCGTCATATCACCATGTAGCGGCGACACAGAATACCCAAACCCAGCAACGAGCATACAGAGCGCATCAATGTCTTTCTTACGATTACAAAAAATCATGCCTTGGTTGACTTTTTCTTGGGACAAGAAGTCGCTCAAACGTTTTTCTTTGTTTTTCGGGCTCCTCAGTGCGATGTAATATTGCTTAATATTTTTTGATGATGTTTGTGGCGGTGTTACAAAAACTGTTTTAGGGTTTTTAAGGATTTTATTCGCTAATTTTTCAATTGGTTTTGGCATTGTCGCCGAAAAGAACAAGGTTTGTTTACGTGGTGGTAAACGCTTCATAATCTTTTCAATATCAGGAATGAAACCCATATCCAACATACGATCCGCTTCATCGATCACTAAATACTTAATCTGGTGTAACAATAAAGAACCGCGTTCTATAAAATCGATTAAACGACCGGGTGTCGCAATTATAACATTCACACCGCGACGCACTTCTGCCATTTGCAGATTTTGTGAAACACCACCGATCAAACATACCTGACGCAGTTTTGATCCCTTAGCGAAATCATCAAATGCATCCGCAATTTGCAAGGCTAATTCACGCGTCGGCGATAAAATAAGGGCATTTGGTATCCCCATCTTCAATTGGCCATTTTGCATGTTGTTGATTATTGGTAATAGAAAGGCCGCTGTTTTCCCTGTTCCTGTTTGTGCGCATGCCAAAACATCACTGCCTTGCAATACGAGAGGAATGGCTTGCTCCTGCACCGCAGTGGGTTTAACGAAACCAAGGTCTTTAAGGGCATTTTTTACGGTATTATTCAGGGCAAAATCGTCGAATGACATATATATTTATCTTTTTTATTTTAGGGTTGAAAACTTACACTAAATTATGTAATGTAAAGTGGTTAATTATAACAAACTATAAAGAAAAAATAGCAAGAGGGCAAACTTTTGTCGAAGATTATTAAACCTCAAAATATCACAGCAGAAGACATGAAACACGCTCAGGTTCTTTGGGATTTCTGCAATATAACTGATGATGTTGACATGACGAACGACAATCACAAAAGCGATTACATTATTGCCCTCGGCAGCCTTCACATGAAAGAAGTGGCAGAGCGATGTGCAGAACTTTATGAACATGGCTTGGCCCCTAAAATCATCTCAAGTGGTGGCGTCAAGAGAACACATGCAATTGCCGGCAATCGCGTATATGATTTTGAAGCTGATATCATGACTCATTATATGAAGGCCGCGGGTGTGCCAGAAGAAGATATCATTAATGAACGCCTTTCAAAACATACCGGTGGAAATTATTTGCGATCAGACACGATCATTAGAACGATTGACCCCACAAACAAAACCCCAAAAATCATTGCCGTTTCAAGACCCTTTGTGGCGATAAGAGCATACCTAACGGCCCCCGCTCAAACACCTCACTTCAGGGCAAGACTGACAACATTTCGTGCTGAATTTAACCAATTCATGAAGCAACAGAACCATGATGAAAAAATACACATCATTGAACAAATGATGGGGACAATAAATCGCGTAAGTGATTACCCTTACTTAAAATTACAAATCTATAAAGCCGTTCCAGAAAATGTCAGATTATCATTAGAATCCTTGGTCAGCCGTGGCTATGAAGCTGATTATTTACGCAAGCCAAAACTAATTGCGAGAGACAGGCTAAGATCGCCAAAACCTACTAAACTAACCCCTTAATTATTCCTAGCCATCTGGATATAAACGCGACAAAGCGATATAGGTTGCTGCATCTTTAGCGTTGAGATCTTGCTCTTTCATAACGTCAAATAACGCATCTATATTACTGCTTATTTTCTGCTTTGTTAATTCTTTCGCCTCTTTGGTCTTGGTTTTATTCTTCATATTATCTTCTATTGTCGCTTGACTGGTTAACTCTATAAATGCGGCAATTATACCCCCAGAATTCGCTAAAAAATCAGGAACAACAAAGATGTCACGCTTAGCCAAGTAATCATAAACATCGTCGCTACACGGGCCATTCGCCCCCTCAACAATAATCAGTGCTTTAATATTCTCAACATTACTTGGTGTAATAACATCGTGGATAGCACACGGGAACAAGATGTCGGCATCGCAATATAAAACATCACTAATATCGTTCATCTTAAGGGCATACTCACATGTAGACAGATAAGCATTAATAGCGTCGAAATTCATATCAGCAATTAGAGCAATTAATTCAGAAGATGGCTTTTCATCAAACTGCCAAGCACCACCAATACGCGGGTCTGACATCACATAGAGCTGCCCGCCAAATTCAGTAAAATACCGAATAACAGCCGCCCCCATGGCACCAATACCTTGAACGGCAAAACGTGATTTTAGAGTATCTTGATGGCGATTCCTTAAAACACTGCGCGCAGCAACGGCAACACCGTATCCGGCAAGACCTTCACGGTCATAATCCGTGCCGCCCATATCTAATGGTTTACCCGTAAAAGATTGTGTCGATTGTAATTCATCACAGGCCCACAAAGCATGTTCCGGCGCGGCGCCAATATCAAAACCAAATCCACCAAAAATTCCACCATTTTCAAATAAATAAGGCTTACATAATGATACAAATCTACGGTATTTTTTTTCAAAATCTGGCGCCTTAGGATCCGCTTTTAATCCAGACTTTGAGCCCCCAAGAGGTAAGCCCGCAGCAGCATTTTTTAACGTCATCTTGCGCGCTAACATCTTGACTTCATCACAAGATAAATCGGGCGCTATGCGCGTCCCGCCTTTTCCACAACGATCCAAAGGCCCACCAACAGACAGCGTCGAATCCCACACCACAACATATCCCTCAACACCAAGGGCATCATCACGTATCTCTTTAACCAGTTCTGGTACCAATAGGTCAAATTTTTGCTGTAAGCGACTAAGTGTATCCATGCCACGTCTCCAATTTATTTCACATCGAATCTTAATAAAAACTATAAATCATTGATATAAATATAATCAGGCAGCAAACTTAAGGCTAGTATTTTTTGAAAGCGATGGGCGGACAATTTCCCTAAGGGTAGATATTGCGATATTAACATCTTGCATTGCAGCTAGGTTACTTCTTAACTGAGGAATATAGCGCAGATATTGTTCTGCATTATCTCCACTTTGCTTAGAACTTACCAGCAAGTCCAACGTAAACACAGGCTCTGATAGAGCAGCACAGCGTGCTTCAGCACTTTTAAAACGATTAAAGTTCCTGGTGTTTTGCTTCATAAAAGATATGGCTATTTCTTTGTAATTTGGATGCTCTATAGGCAATTCATCAATTCTTGAACAGTTTACTGCCAAGATAGATTCCCAATCAAACGATAGATGACATCGTGTTGCATTAGGTACGTGTTTTATGAGTTCTTTGTTACCATTAACCGCCGCAAACGCACACCCAATATCAGATTTTGTTCGCGCACCAGCCTTAATAATTGCTTTAGGATCTTGTTTAATTTTTTTCTTCATAAATTTGGGGTCATTTAAGAATGTAAAAGCACCACGGCGGAACATTTTACCCATAGTACGATTATCCCATCTTTCTTCTTGATGCCCACGGTAGCGCATTTCAACACTAAAATTAATATCTAATATTTCTGGATTTGCCTGAACCGCTGAAAAAATAATATCTTCCTCGTCTCTCAATTTCCACGGCGCATAACGCAAGAGATGTCCATTCTTTGCCACATGCCTTTTCCAGTCTGCTATTGATGTTTCTTCTTCTAGAATTTTTGCATGTAATTGAGCATGTAATTTAGGATTTCTAGCATAAATAATCTCTAATATTTCTTTGTCGTCTTGGAATAGGGGTTCAGTCGACCACAATCTTGTTGATTTTCTTGCGTACCCAATTGCTTCCGGATCAATTTTTACTGCTTGTAAAATGAAATCTCTATCTTTTAAGAACTCTTTTGGAACGTGATTAAGAATATGAAGATGAAGTGCTACGCATTCATAGATCACATCTTTATTAGATCTCAAGGATTTAGGGGCATATTTAAATGAATCATAATTTTCTTTTTGTGCCTCGATTAAATACTTACATTGTTGGCGAATAGATTTTGGTGCATATTCGTAACCACATCCCTTTGTAAGCTGATAAAGGCCTTCGTCTTTTTTAAGCCTTGGGCTTATATACTTATACGCATAAGGGTTGGTTATAAGAATAGACTCAACAAACTCTCTATCATCTTTCCAATTTTTAAAGCGCCTCAAAGCGTACGCTGAAAACTCATTGAATGTTTGCTTAATTTTCTTAGCCTTAGAAGGATAGAACCCTGCGTATGGATGTATATATTCGAAATTAGATGTATTTTGAGCCATAGCCATGTCAATAATTCGTTTGTTCGAGCGCAGTCTTTCGGAAAGATATTGAAAACCGCCCTCTTTATCTAGGTGCTTCTCTATAAAACTCTCATCGTCCCTTAATCGCGCGGAAGCATATTTAAGCTTATAAGTATGATCCGATGAATTAAGCGCTGCAGAAACAACTATTTCATTATCTTGCATCTCTGGTGACAGATGCTCTAAATAATCGCCATATTTTCCGACTAATTCTAATGCCACATTTACATCTGAAATACCTGATAAGAGCTTTCTTTTTTCTTCATAAGAACCCTCTTCAATAAACATCTTAATTTTCTCTAAAATAAGCGCCGCCTCAGCAGACAGTTTTTGCTCAATCTTTTCTTTTGTAACTTCGGGCTGCGGATTTTTAATCTGTCTAACATTTCCATGTTTTTTTAAATAATCTTGTAAGATCATATCGTCAGAATTCATCGCGGCATCAACCAGGCTCTCTAACTCTTTAGGATAGGATTTTAAACCCGCTTTATCATATTCATCAAAAACGGCATTGCCGACAGATGCAAATTTATATGATGTATATTTCCCACCAAAGCCTTTCGAGCGCCTTGGAAGATACATAATGATTGGATATTTTTGGTTATAAGTAAAGAAAGCCTGATCGGCCTCTTTCCCAGAAATACACCACTTAGTTTGAGCACCCCAATATTGAGAAGATAAAATGGTATGAGGCATAACAATTTGCCCCTCTGGACCATCAAAGAGAATTGTTGTTTCGCTGTATATTTGGTCTTTGGCCTCTTGATCTAAGCGACGTTTTAATTTGTCAGCCCTCTTCTGATCACGCCTAGCTTGATAAGGTCTTAGAACTTTTTCTAAATGTTCAAAGCCCTCAATATCTTTAATCTCGTTTGGCTGTCCATCTTTTTTGATACGCGCTGACCACGTTCTAAACTCCCTTAAACCATCAAAAATTTTATATAAATCTTCCGAAAGAATAGGATTATCGGCTTCTTTTCTTTCTAGATATCTCTGACAGCACCAATCTAAATATTTATAGGCATTACTTCCCTTGTGATTAAAAGTGGGGTCTATTTTCTGGGCAAAAAGAGTGAAAATTTGTTCTTCAGAAAGCTTTTTATATTTATCACCAAAAACAACCCCTGCTGTTTCATCAGCAAGAATAGCCTTATGAATAGCAGGCGCATATTGCTCCTGAATTTTAAAAAATTTTGACATAGTGGAAAGTAACACACACACAACATAATTATGTCAATAAAATTTAATCTGCGTTACTATCCAAAGATTAAGCTCAAAAAAAAATCATTAACATAATTTAATCCGTACGGGATTCATATTAAAAAATTAAATCATTGATAGAAATACATTAAATGAGTTAAATTTTTATAAAATGCCCCCAATTATGCCCCCTTAGGTTTTTAACCGAAGAAAGACAATAATTTAGAATAACACAAGATATATTGAAACTATGGCTTCTGGATAGTTTTGAGCGATACGACCGCCAAAGGAACATTATTCACCTCTCGTGTAATATGCATTGAAGGTCCAGCAGAGGGAACCATTCTCAGCATTTCCCCTAACTTAAACCCTGACATTATATCAGCGTCCATTTGCCCATTAGACAATGCAGTCTTAAAGACCTCTATCATCTCATTTGGCTCTATGTGTTTTTGAAAATCCTGTAAAGCCAGCCACGCTTTTCTAGTTCGCATTAAATATCTTTTACTGTCTTGATCGATTTCAGCTTCTATAGATGCCTCGAATATACTAATCGGATCTTCATTCATTTGAATCCCAACAGCGATTTGATTGAGGGCTGATCCCAAAGATTTCTTTGCTCTAACGCTTGGTTCTGAGATATCAAAACCACCATAATCGTATAAATTGAGCCTGATATCACTCTCTGAAACAATATCGACCTTCATCTGCTGCCCATGGCGATCACAGTCAAACGGGTTACCTGACAGAATATTAGACAATTCAACCGCCAAATATGATTTCGCTATATGCTTTTTTAATTCTTGTTGTTTTTTTGTTTTCTCTGGTAAATCAGAGAAATGAACGCCATCTGCTTTTGTAATGACACGAACATGCTGTTTAGCATAAATAGAGCCCACTGGCTGCAACGATACTTTTATATCAGAGTCACCAGAAACAATAGATACTCCCGTATAAGCGGCTTTTGCTTGCTTATATTGCTTTTCATTAACGTCAAAGCTAGTTTCTAGTTTTGCAACATCTTTTGCTTCATTCACCATGTCCATAATGACATCTCTATGCTCTTCAGCAGCAACATCTTCCCATGCGTTTAATGCTTTAGCAATATGCTCAAATCCAGATCGTGCACGCGTCCATGCATTTTCCCGCTCTAAAAGAACAACAGTGTTTTCATTGCCTAACTCTTTTATCTCTATTGCCGTATTAAATGATGCAGCCCCTAGAACTGAAAGATATGATCTATCTGCGCTAGTATCTGATATATCCGAAAGCAGATCTGCCGTACGAACGATGGTTTCCCAACGAGTCTCTATACCAGAATTAGATTTGAGGTTAGCTGTGGCGGCTTTCCAGCTTTCAGAAGAATTAGGGTGTGAATTGATAGCTTGCCCAAGTTTAACGTACGAAGGACCAAGTAAACTCATAATTCGAGAAGCAGAATCCGCAATAGAGATTTTTTTACTTTTATCACTTTCACCCGACAGAACCATTAGTGCAGCTAAAATGGCTGGTCTTTCAAAATTATGTGCCGTTTGAATGTAAGCTCTGGCAAAGCTTTCTGCTTCACGCCCATTTTCAATATCAGTGCTAAAAACCTTACTCAAAACCATATCCATGGCTTCACTATAAGCAATCTCCTCAAGCTCAGCGTCTAGCCTAGCGTCTCCTGGAATTAACAAAGCGCTAATCATTGCTGATTTATTCTCAATGTTGAGGGCTGTAAAGTTATCATGCAAGTCTGATAAAGAATTGCCCAGGCGACTATCAGCTAACCTGTCTAGCTCTACACAGCCGTCTTTTACCTCTAAATATTCTAGAGACGTCATTCTTTGGACAAGGTTTTTATTTTTTTGAATAAGCTTTTGTAAGGCTTTTACTGATTCAACGCTAATGGGTTCAGAAAGATAGTTAATCAGCCCCTCCCTAAGTGGCTTATCTCGCTGCACAGAGTATAACAGACTTTCAATGCCTACGATCGGAAAGTGCGTTTCTTTTAAATCCTCTGCACTTGGAGCAACTTTCTCTTTTATGTATCTAGCCAACGGTTCTTGTATTTGGATAGTGTCCGCTAGTGCCTCTAGCATTAAACGCCGATCGCGCTTAGACGATCTAGTAATAATTTTATCAATCTCTTTTTTCGCTATGTTATAAAAATCTACACTACCATTATCTTGTCCCATATTTAATAAAATGTGTTTTTTGTATTCCGTCACGGCATAATCACGTAATGAAATGTCACTGACAGTGTATCTTGTTCTGTCGTATTCGCTTTCCGATGTTTGATCGAACAAAAGCCTATTTAATGCTTTCTCTTTCACTGGTGAGCTTGGCTCTTTATCGAGCCTATCTTTTATAATACTCACAACATCACGATTAACGCCTTTATCTGGATATAATTTATAGGCCTCCATGAATTGATATATATCAACAACAGAATTAATATCCTGTCCTTCTAAGTGGCTCGTAAGGTTTTCTGGGCTATAATTATTCCAAAGATTAGTAAATATCGCGTCAACACCGTCGGGCCCTAATATTTTTTTATATTCAGCGCCTTTAAGTTTTCCATGGAATTTTATCAAAGACATAAAGTCGCCTGATGAAAAAGATAATTTTTTATTTTCCGCTAATAAGCTATCGATTGCTTCATCTGCTATATAATCGTAGAGTTGTGAATAACTTTTTGTACTGTTTCTTAATGCAAGGGCCTCTGATAAGGTTTCCATCCTATCAACGCCCAATAGATCCCTAACAGTCTCTCCATTTGTATCAAAATATTCAATATTATTCTGGATGAAAGCAGCCCTCTGTTCCTGAGACAAATAACTTGAAGTGTCCTTAAAGAGGTCAACGAAAGGATGGTTTAAAGGCAGTTTATAAGAGTCGTATCTAGGTTGACCACCATAGCTCTTGGTCATCCTCGCGTTAAAAAAAGGATCGCTTTTCTCTTTAGCAATCTTCTTGCTTTTCCTGTAAAAATTACGCGGAGAAGTATAATAATCCTCCCGTCCATTACTAGACATCCAGCTTTCCACATGACTGTTACGTGACAGCAGAAGCATATTAACCGCATCAAGCGCTTGCGAAACTTTTGCCTGATTACCAGAAATCAACGCAGATCGAATTTCAATATGAATATCATTGATAATTTTATATTGTGCCTCTTTAACGCTACTCTGTGGTCCCTCTTCGGTATTTAATACATTTGTTGACTTAAAGCCAGCCATAGCCATCTGAAACACTTTAGCTATACTTGTCTTCTTGTCTACTGATGCGGTTGTCTTGAAATCAGATATTATATCTTTAACAGGTTTTGTGACGACAGCACGAGGTGATTGCGGACTTCCCTTTGGAAATAAATCAAATTCGTATGCTTGAATAAAAGCTAGAGGATTATCTAAAAACCCTTTGGTATTTTTTTTAGAGTTCTCCTTGATTTTAAGGGCATCCCTAGCATTGATTTTTCTCTTTAGGTCCCTGTATTCTTCATATCTACTGGTTTCTTGATTTCCTCTTCTGTAGCCAAGGTAAGGCGTAACTGGCAACAACCGGCTCAACATATCTGGACCAAGAGCTTCCTGAAAACCATCTATGAAAGCACCGCCAATTGCCCAAATGGCTTTGGCTAATGCCTCATCATCATTTGCAAGCCCATATAATGGCCTTAAGTCGAACGATTGTAAGCGAAGCATGGCACTGCTCCCATACAAAGCATTAGAAGACCTCCTCATATCTGCGCGTCTGTCAAACGAATATGACATATTATTCCCATCGGTTCTTGATAGATAAGGCCCTAATTCACTTAAGGCATATAATAAATTACTGGACGCGATTCCTATATAAGCTTTCTTAGGATTCTTTGTGGAATCAATAAATTGGTCGACAGCATTACCAAAAGATTTAAAAGGATCAAAATCATTCTTAACTATATTAGACGCCGCCGTGTAAAACCGATCAAACTTGTTATAAACGTTATTTGGATCCATCCTGTGCACTTCCGCAACCATAGCGGATAGTTTATTATATATTTCTACCTGATCGTCAGCATCAACAGCTGTTATTTTTGATAAGCGATCAATTATATCATTACCTCTTATTAATCTGCGCCGATAAGATGTATCAATAAATTGTTCACTTGATATAGTTTTAGATAATGCGTCACCAAGAGCAGACACTTTTTCCAAAATTGATAAATCATCATAATTAGATGGTAAAAAGCCCTCAAGAAAACTCACATGCTTAACGTCTAATAAAGCATTCTTATCTGCGATCAAACCTCGTAGAGGAGTATCTTCCACTTCTTCAACATTGCCCGATTTAAATAAATTCTCATTTGCAAGTGCAAGTTGCATTGCAACTATACGATTTTCATTATAAGGATGAGGATCAAAGACGGAGGATATCTTCCCTAATACTTGATCTTTACTTGTTTCTCGTATCTTTTGTTCAAGGCGACGAAAAAGATCAATACCTGCATTGTACGAATAACCTGCTTTAACCAGGCGCAAAGTAGATATAATGTCCGCGGACGCCTCCTCACCTTTTGTAACTCGATCTTGATAATCAAGCTTGGTCCTAATATCTTTATGTCCTAGTTCGTGCCCAATAATAAAGGCCAACTCATCTTCTGTCTTAACAAAATCAAATAAACCTTTATTCAAGACAATTATAGCGGGAGATTTATGGGGATATATAGAAGCGTTTACATGAGGAACATCAGCGATCTTGAATATCACAGGATTATTCTGCCAATCAAGCTCTGGAAACAAATTAACCGCAATATCTTTAAGCTGACCTTCTAACTTGTTAGAAAAATCACTTTGTTCTATTATCGCATTAGATTCAATAAAATCAGTAGCTAAATCAGCCATACTATGCCCCTAAACATAGTATATTTTACGAAAAAAAACTTAAATATAGCTTAATGGATCATATCAGATTGAAATAATATTATTCAGTTTATTGATTGGTATAATCACGTATTTGCTTCTTTAAATCTTGTAACTGACTCAGAAGACCCTCTCTTTGTAATGCGCTCATTGCATCCGTACCTTTGACTTTCTTAACGGCCTTCTCAAATTTTTTCACTAAACTTCTTGTGATTTTTAACTGCTGGTCATTATCGATCATACATTTTCTTTCTTATAAGCTGTTTGACATCATACCCTTAGTTTTGCTTCGTTACCACATTTACGCGCAGGTCTCATGGCTTCATTCGGCTTATTCACCGCACCCATAAAGATTACTGCTCCTGTTTGCATGTCCTGTAAAGCGACGACATAGGAACGATCTGCTTTAAAATCAACCTGAACAGGCATAGGGCCAACAGATTCGAGTGAAATCCTCATCATAGTTACTGCCGCCATTTCAGAACCTTCTTCGTCGCTTTTAAAGACGACGTCATGCGTTGCTTCCGATACGTAAAGACCACGATTTCCATTGTTCACCATTTTGGATAAGTCAGCACTGTTTTTTTCAAATGCGCTTCTAATTCCCATGTCTTGTAGTGGCTTAATAATATCTAGCTTTTCTTTCATATCCATATGCGGAAGCTCAACAGACCCATAAGCAGGTGAATACCATCTGTTTAAGAATTGCGGTTCTTTAGTATCATCTAACGCCATAAGGAAATCTTTCGCAGACACTGTATCATCTTTTGGACGCACAACAACAAGACGCATTGTCGGATACACACCGTTATCTTGATCTTTTTGACCATAGGTCATAGCAACGGCTGTATAATCTGGAGTATCCACAGCTGTTAGAGTTTCGTCTTCTTGTTCAAAACTTTGCGACATCATCTTTGTAATGCTCACAAAACCATTATCATGCGTAAATGGCTTATCTTCTGTCAGGCTTTTATCGAATTTGTTTGTCCATATACCCTTGAAATACAAAGCTGATGCAAGCACAGCAAAATCATCTGCATTTAATTCTTCGATAATTTCGGTAATAAGTTTATTTGTATTGTCGCTTGCCCATTGGTTGATTTCATCAACAGTTGCCGTGTCTGCAAAGTCTTTTGCTTCTACGTCTGAGCCCATGACCCCCTTAACAAATCCGACATAATCATCTGCAAGCTTTGCCATGTTGCTATTTGACCACACAGCGTTTGCTGTTTTCAATTCAACGCTGCTTTTATTTATCTCTAGCAAATGTTGGTTAAAAGCGACGTATTCTCTAACGACAGCTTCAAGCTCTTCGGCTGATGCATTATAGAGCACAGTCGAAATTTCTTCTCGCGTTTTTGTGTCCGATCCTACGGCAACCATCGATAAGCACGCCATTACGTTATACGGTGACAAAAGAATATTATCATTTGCAATGTTACGCTTAATAGCAGATTTTGTGAATGCGATGTTGAAACGTGATAGGCGTTGTTCGATTGTGTCATTTGTGGACATGCTGTTTTCCTTTGTTTTCGGGGTATAACTATACTTCTTATAAGGAAGGGCTCAGAATATGTCAACAAGAAGTTTTCATAACTTTATTGAGGCCTAACCTCCAGAATCTTTAATTTTCCACTGAAAATTCTATAATTACGTTGATTCTTTTGCCATAATCATATATATATCTAGTCATGGTTGAAAATATAAACACAATGCAAGCCGATATCGCTAGGCAATATTCTGGAATAGAGACAATGGTCTCAGCCAACGTTGATAACTACTTAATAAGTAACAACACGTTTATCCCTCGCGCCCTAGTCAAAGCTATCAAGGCCTTTCCTGACCAGCAAGAAGCATTTCAAGCATGGTGCGAATATCTAAAAAATGGCGACGAGAATAAAATGAAGGAGTTTGTTGGAAAACAAAATTTTTCTGCCGCTCAAGATTTAAGCATTCGACAAATGTTCATAAAAGAAAATCATAGAGAAAGTGGGAAGAAAACAGGCATATTTAACAATGCAGTTATGCGCGGCGCATCAAATCTATTAAATTGGTCCCTCTCCCCACTCCTTACTAAAAAAATATCTGGCCTAAAACTACGAAATGCACTTTTCTATAGTATTTTCCAAATGGCCAAATACAGCGTAAAAAGTCCTGCGATGGACACAACGCCCTATAAAAAAGAACTTGCTCCTTATATACAAGATGCTATCAATAAAAAACTTAGTGTTGATTTACAGACCTTAAAAGATACAGCAAAAAACCGCATACCGTTAATCTCACTCTCTGATCAAGAAATAAGCGAATTAAAAAATAGAGCTACTTTGGAAACACAAAAATTATATAGAACTCTTTTACAGCAAATAGAAGAAAGCCAATATCCGAAACCGAATTCACGAAAAGAACTTTCTGCAGATTATAGTCAAATTCCTGAAGACCTAGATTTTGGTGTTGAATTCGAAGGATTTACATTTTCAAAAGATACGTTTGGATCCCAAGCACTAAAACTTAATACAAGACTTATAGAGCACTTAATTCCTGTGGAAAAGAATCCATTAAAAGTAATAAGAAATGCATTGCTTCCAAAGATAGGAAACTATGATATATGGTCAATCACAAGGGATTCTTCCGTTTTAAATCCTTTAACTTATCTCGAACAAAACGATAAAAAACAAAAATCCTCACACGCTGGAATGGAGATCGTTTCGCGTATCTTGACCGGTCCAGAGGGAGGTAAGGAAGTACAGCAGGTAATTTCTATATTAAAAAGTAGTGAGAACGGGTTTTTAAGTAATCTTACATGTGGCATGCATCTTCACGTAAGCCTTGAACACAGGAGTTTAGAACAAGTAAAGAATCTTGCAGTCGCTCTTGTTAAGAATGAAAAGTACATTGATGAACTAATACATGCAAATAGACGCGGAAATACAAATCCTTTTGCAAAGTCATGCAAACATGCTGATATAGAAATGATACAAAATGCAAAAACTATTACTGAATTAGTGAATATTATGTGTCCCAATAATGATAGAGACCACAAATTCAATTTTACAAATCTAAGCTTTGATCAAGCTCCACCCACAATTGAATACCGCTGCGAAGGTGGCCCTGGGTATATCAATAGTGCATTGGACTTTATAGTAGTTATAACGAACTTTACTCAGCAAGCATTGGAAAACCCTAATGTGACGCTGAATCAAGTGCTCAATGATTTAGATCAATCACCAATATCACCTCACAATAAGCGTTCTGCGTACGGGATTCATATTAAATAATTAAATAATTGATAAAAATATATTAAATGAGTTACGTGCATTTAAGATGCCCCCATTTGTGCCCCCATATACTAACACGCCTCAAGGAAAGAGAATAACTCTCCCTCTCATTAAGTAAATACTAATATTAAGTATTAAGCATAAAACGGCATTTGTCTTTTAATATGATGATTATACATGTATATTGAGACAGCAAAATTTATACAAAAATGTAAAAATAGAAATGATAAATAGGCAATGGTGCAAAAAAGAAATGCTCCGTCAGGCAACAAAATAGCATTACAAAAAGCCAGACGACAACTCGCATCAAAAAAAGTCGCCTCACAAGGCTTGTTTTTGATTAAAAAAAAAGCAAATCCGATTCACATCGAATATATTATAAATTCAATATTATCGGATCCGCAGTATCAGGTCTATTCACAAGAGATCAACCAAGCCCCATTTCCGAATAAATACAACCAAATCGCTCAGGGAAGAATTTGGTCAACAACTAATACAAAAAGAGATTCTCTTTGGCTTCTTGCATCCATAAGCCCATATAAGGATATAATATTAGATTTTCTTAAAGAGAAACAGTCCTACGAAGAAGCAATGCTGTTGTCAAACTATAATGATGCTGAAAGCATACTCGTAAACATTGAGGCGAAGTTTGGTAAATCGCTATGGTCTCTCGAAAATAGGCTCCTATTATTTGAAGAACAGGGAAAAACAGAAAATAAAAATAAGCTGATGTACACTTTAATGGAAGAAATGAAAGCCACGATCAATCCAAGAGTGGCTATTTATTTCATTACAATAAAATTAGACCCTAGTTACTCCTTTAATCGTCTAACAAATAGAATCGACGACTTTTGTTCGGATCATAAAATTGATGATAAAAATAAAGAATATTTAAAATATAAGATTTTTAAGCATTTCGGTTTTAGTGAAAAGAATCTAGCTCACATATTAAGCCAAGAAGCAAGTTCAACTATTATCGATAAATATTTAACTTTATGCGATATTTTAAAAAGAGTCTTTAGCTCTCACAAACACCAAAAATCTCAATCTGATTTACTCTTAACTCTGAGACAACTTTCGAAATGGTCGCCCGACCCAATGATCAATAAACTAATTGATTTAAAAAATTCAAAAGACGATGGAGTTACAGTTCACCCAAATTATAAAAGCGTATTGAATGCTTTAGATGCGTACACTTCAGGAAGATACTTAGATTCAAAAATTGCCTTTGAAAAAATATTTACCCTTAATCCAGAATATGTGGAGCTTTATGAAGCATATGCCAAAGTAAAAGCTCACCTAAAAGACAACACAAACAAAAGCACTAATTTATCAGAAGAAATATGTGACAATATGTATAAATTTTTGTCAGAAGAAGAAAGCTCTGAATTTTCATACTCAAAGCTATTCCAAATATTGAAGCAATACTCATCACATGATTGGTCAATACACTTAAGTTCTTTTATATCTCGTGGTGGACGTCAGCTTTGGGATAAAGAAAATCAATATCTTACTGTCCAATCACAGATGATGAGTCGTAATTTTAACCCGGTCCAACACAAGGCCTTTAAGTCCTTCAACAAAAATTATTGTTTTCTAAAAGCCCTAAAAAACGGAACCCCTAATTCAGCAACGCTTTTGCTTCAAGAAGCGCTTGAGGAAAATATAAATGATTGTCAAAAATTAATTTGTAACATCGAAATCCCTGAACACAGAAAGAATAAGTACTTAGCTTTTAAGATGCTAAAAGAAAATAACCACAAAGATGCAATAAGCTTACTTACCGTGCTGATTAATGATGATAGAAATAACTTAGACCATTCTGATATAGCAAAATACCTTGCTCATTGTTATCTAAAAACAGATGATGCCAGCAACTGCTTATCAATTATAACAAGTACTTATTTAAAAAATAAACATTCCTATTTTTTTATGCCTGTGCATGAAATTATAGAATTAGTAAAAGAAAAAAACGACACAAAAATCTTTAAAGAAATAGAATGGCCTATAGTCAATCAAATATACTCTCAGCACTTCACGGTTGCTAACGAGGCAGATAGAGTTGACGCATTTTTAGACTTCATGCTGGCAAATAATATAGAAGTACCATCACAAATAGACCCAAAACTGCGGGAGAAAGGCAAAGTCATTTTCTTTTTAAAAGAAGTTTGCGTGCCCAACTCCTTAGAGCAATCAGTTAATTACAGCAGCACTGAAGAAATGTATAATGAAAGAATTAAAATTTGCACTATTTTGGGAGAACTCGACACCAAAAATGAAAACGATTACATCTCAGAGATTGCAAACCTAAAAGAACGAATATTAAATAATGAGATAAGAAGTCAAATAGATAAAAGTAAGATTTATGTCGACACGGCGGGAATAAAATCCAAATTAGATACGCTTCACAGAGACAATTATAATCGTTTGGTGGATTTAATCGAAGATCCCTCCAAGGGATACGAAATGTTCGACAATGATAGTATTCGAGAATTAATAGAAAGTGTCATTTCTGGAAAAGAGCCTACTAAATTGATAAGAAAGACCCCGATTACCAAAGAATCTGCTTACTTGCTTCATGGTCTAATAGAAGAGATTGTAACGCAGTTTTCTTTATCAGCAGATTACGGAATAGACTGCTACGTAAGCACAAAGATTAGACATGGAACATTGGAAAACCAGTTGAGAAGCCCTTTTGTAAAACACAATATGCTTACAAATAAATCAGAAAATGGCCAGTATAAAGACAATACATATTGGCAAGAAAAAATTTTAAAGAGGCATCCGTTAAAAAGTAAAACCGTCCAGCAGTTATTTAAAAAATTTTCTAAGGATATAGATGATTGGACAGATAAGATCAATAATGAGTGGCTGCAGATACGGAATTCCAACAACCCCTCTGGGCTACTTGACTACACAAACACTCGAGCAATTCAGTCAAAAATAAACAAAACATATGATTTAAGAAACATCTCATATGAAAGCTTTGTGGATATAGTTTTAAAAGAACTATGGGACAAAACAGACGAAATACTTGATTTGATTAGAAGGAATCTAAAAGAAGGTTACCGAGCAAGCGTGCTAAAACTAGTATCCAATCTAAAGAGAGATATTAATGAAATAATTGAAGAAGAGACTGAGTTTAATCATGCAATAACTGCCGCAATGACTGACTTCCAAACATCACTAGATAAAGTAATAGATTGGTTTAAGATATCAGAGTCAAAAAACGCTAAAGACGCAACATTAAAAAGCCACTTAAACGTCGCCCGGGATATAATGAATTCCTACGATAAAAACAAACAACTAAATCCTACAATTGAAATCAAGGAGGGTGATCATCCGATAACAATTAAAGGTAACTTCCTTTCAAGTTTTACCGATATTTTTCTTATTTTATTTCTAAATATACAAAAGCACTCCATCACTGATGACTTTTATCCAGAAACAAAAATAGAGGTGTCGATCAATCAGGATAAAATGACTTTAATCTTTTCAAATCAATTAAATGAACACATTGACAAAGAAAAAGTTCTAATGAAGATAAATGAGGCATTGGTATATCAAAATCACAGAGAGAAAATAAGAAAAGAAGGTGGATCGGGACTACCCAAATTACATAAAATATTAAAAATGGACCTTAAGTGTGCCCCCATCATTCAAGGAGAACTCAAAGATGGATGGTTGAGAATAATAATTGAAATAAACCATAGAGGTATTCTAGCATGAACGTATTGATAATAGAGGACGATGAAAATAAAAGAGAGCAAATTAAATCATTTTTAAAAACCATAGAAAAAAAATTTAAAATTATAACGAAGGCATCATATCAAAGCGGCTGTAAAGCTGCTCTTGAGCAAGCATACAATCTCATTATTCTTGACATGACAATGCCCACATTCGATATAAACTCCAATGACGACGGTGGGAGACCTCAACCTTATGGCGGAAGAAAAATAATTGAGCAAATGTATAGGCATAAAATATCAACACCGGTTGTTATCTTGACCCAGTTCAATGTGTTTGGTCAGGGAAGAGATAAGCAATCTCTTGCTCAGTTAGATAAAGACCTTAAAAAGAAGTATAGAAAGTTCTACAAGGGGGCACTTTTCTACAGCACAACCCAAGATAATTGGAAACAAAAAATTGAAGAACTTATATTGAAAGAATTAAAATGATTACAATATTAATACTCGAAGATGACAATAATAAATTAACTGAAATATATAACACTATAAAAAAAAATGGCATTTCGAAAAATTACATAAGGCATGTAGATAATGTAAGGTCTGCCAAAGAAGAGCTCGACTCTCATCGATTTGATTTGTTAATACTGGATATTAACACCCCATTATATGACAATCAGGAAAGCATAAAAGACGGCGGTACCACCCTACTGAAATACATTACTAAATCATCATCTAGTGCAAAAAAACCAACGCACATTGTTGGCTTAACAGCATATAAAGAAATTAAAGCCAAAGAAACCCCTTATTTTGAGAGCTTGGCATGGACAATAATTGAATACAGCCCTAGATCTGATGAATGGTCAGAAGCACTATCCAACAAAATAACTCATATCTGTAATGATGAAAAAGCAAAAGAAGAAGAACGAAGAAAGAAGTATGACTATGACGTTTGCATTTTAACAGCTTTAGAAAATCCAGAACTGTCTGCCGTAAGGTCCTTAGACTTAGAATGGAAAATTTTAGAGATTGAAGGCGACCATGCATTATATCATGAAGCAGAACTACAGGGGAACAATAGAACAATAAAAATTGTAGCTGCAACAACTGCAGAAATGGGTATAGCGGCCTCTTCAGCACTCACAACAAAGATGGCTATGACTTTTAAACCTCAGTACATCTGGATGCTAGGAATATGCGCTGGAATAAAAGGCAAAGTAAATATCGGCGATATAATAATTGCTGACCGTTGCTGGAACTATGAAAGCGGTAAATACAAAGAAAATGCTGATGGAGATATAACCTTTGAACCAGACCCTTATCAAGAAAATGTATCACACGAAATCTCTTCCAAATTAAGTTTTGCTGCTAACGATGAGGACTTATATTTAAAAATCAAACAAGATTACCGCGAAAGGAAACCTTCAAATGACCTTAGCGCTCACCTTGGCCCTATAGGGTCAGGCTCCGCCGTAGTTTCTAGTGAAAAATTTCTTGCGGAAGTTAAAAAACAGAATAGAAAATTAATAGGTATAGAGATGGAGGCCTATGGAGTTTTAAGCGCTGCAAAAAAAGTTCCTGACCCTAAACCGATAGTAATAATTGCGAAATCAGTGTGTGACTTTGCGGACGATCAAAAGAATGATGATTATCAGGAATATGCTGCTTACACTAGCTCCTCTTTTTTTATAAACTTTACTAGGAAATATCTTTTACAATAGGTCTTTCCTACTAAAAATCACTGATCAATAACTTCGTGATAAGCAGCAAAAAACCCAGCAATAGATGTACCCAGTGTTAGTAAAGCCATGCAAAAAAACATTAGAGTAAACAGATACATTATTATTAATGCATACTTTTCTTCTCGGTCAGCATTCATTTCCGGTTTTATGTTGTATAACACATAACCAAAAACAGCGTATAAACAGGCTAAGAATACATTATTAGTGTATTCTAAATTATGATCAGATTCTATAATTTTAACAGCCATTTCACCGACATGAGCCTCTATAAAAATTACCAAAACAATAAAAAAACCAATAAATATTGTGTTTCCAAATGTACTCTTCATAAAAACAAAACCTTAATATTATAATATACATCTCATATAATATTAAACCTACTTGATATAATGTTAATAAATGTTTAAAATATAATACATTAATTGAGAATTATTTTCAGTTAATGGGCTTAGTAACCCTTTATCCAAAGCGGTTGGCATCAACCGTATTGGTGTATTTATTACATCAAAGATGCCGTCCCTCAGTCTTCATGACTGGGAGGCGGTGTTATGTTCAAGCGCAAGCTAAAAGCATCGCGCTGTTTTCTTTGGATAGCAGTTACTAACTCCCAGTCACCAAGATTTTCTTGGTGACTTTTCTGCACAAATAGGAGAAATAAATGAATTTAGTAAACTGTAAGAAATGCAATGAAGAGATAGAAAAAGGAATTTTTAAATGCCCTAATTGTAGAGTTTTAAATCCGGACATCAATGACCTTAAAGCAGGGATATATTTCATCGCGTTAGTTTCAATAGTATTTATGCTTTACACAACGCATAGCACTAAAAAACCGAATACATCTAATGGGCCTGAAAACGTCTGCAGTTTATTTGAAGATTATCAATTTGAACCAACTATTATCTATAAAAAACCAGATCATTCCGATTTCCATTTATGCTTAAGCGAACTAAAAATAGAAAGTTTAGAACGAAATACAAGCTTTGATTACGGCGTACGAGGTCAGATTGATAGAGCAGAGTATTTTAAAATAACCATCTGGAATCCTGACGATAAGATCTTAAAACAAGGTAAAAATCTATTCATAGAAATGCTTGAAAGACTAGATATAGAGTACCCAAATCATATAAACGTTAAAACGCCAAATGAGTTTGTAAAAAACAATCATACCTTTTCAATCACCGAGCATAATAATATCTACACTCTTAGCGTAACGAGGCCCAATGTTAGTAAAGAATTGAGAAACCAATATTTAAATTATTAGAAATATGAAAAAATCACCTAATTATTGTATCAAGTTAAGAACATACACAAGAAATTTAGACGTTTTAAGATATAAATTCAGGTAAATTAGTATCAGGAAATATCAGTATATATGATTAAGTTTCATACTTTTTACTAAAAAATCGAAATATAATATTTTTCAGATAAAGCTATAGACAATGGACACCCCCATAGGGGGATGTCCTGTCTTGTCGTAATGAATAGCGATTTATTTATTATGATCTGTTAACCAGATATAATCTCCGTATGATCGTGCAATTCCTTTCTGATGAAGACTCTCAATAGCCCTATACACGGCTTTATTACGAGAATCCTCCTTGTCTGATGCACATAAATTTTCATGTTGAAGTGCTTTCCGATATAAGCTAAGTGACATTGTTTTTACTTTAGGCATGTCTGGTTTCAATTTTTTCAACTCTGCATATTCAGCCAACTGGTTAACTAAAATATCATATGCACGTTTGACACGGCCGGTTAGCCTTACACCATCGGGCTGTTTTTCAGCACAAACAAGAGCACATGATTTTATTGAATCACCGTCTTCATCCTCATCGACTTCATACACCTTAAGATCAAAGCTATAAGATGAGCCCGTTTTTCCATCGCGCTGTTTTGTAACAATCGCTGTAATAGTACCGTTTTTATTTTTAACTTCAACTTCTGTGTCAACTGCAGCTCTCAGGGCACTATGCCCCCTAGCACCTTTAGAGGCGTCCTTGCCTGTGTGATGTATTATTAAAACATGAGCATTAATTGTATTTTTGATTAAATCAATGTTCCTTATAAAATCAGACATATCTTTGGAACCATTCTCTTCGCCATCAAAACATCTTGATAGAGTATCAATTATTATAAGACCTATATCCTGAAACTCATTTAATGTATTTATAAACAATTTAGTTTCAGCTTTTTCGCCGCATAACTTTAGAGGGCGAGGTAGTATGTACATGTCTCCACAATCTTCTAGTTTATGGTGCATTTCGAAAGCTTTTAATCTGTTAGAAATACCAAAACCTCCTTCTGCAGCAACATATACAACCTTGCCCCCATTGGTTTTTTGATTTGACCATTGCATATTAAGTGAAATATAGGCTGCAAGATCGAGAGCCAAAAAGGTCTTACCACTATTACTTGGGCCATATATTAAACTGACGCCTATTTTATCCAAGAGCCCTTTAATTAGATAATTACGGTTTTGAATCTTAGAAAGATTAGACCAATGACAAAGTTCTATTTTATTCTCTATATCAATATTACTCATTGCCAGTCCCTCTTTTGTTCTTATTGTTATACTGAGAGAGATTATTTAGAAAATTTGTCAGATCTTCATGCAAAACGAGTGTTTTTTGCCCGTATTTTTTAGCCGTTAATTCACCTCGGTTGATAGCTTCGTAAATTTTTGTTCGGCCAATGTTAGTTAATCTTACGATGTCGTTAATTGAATATGATAGGTTGTTCATACTAAATTCCTTTATTTAGTGTTGTGCATCCACACCTCGCGGAATACGTATGAACTTTTTAAGAGATAGAACCTCGACTGATCAAGAAATATAACCTCATTTATTTGAAAAATAGAAGGTAAAAATTATTTAAAATCAATTGCTTATTTTTTTCTTTTTATATCGTTAAATTTTGCCTGAATTTTTATTTTATTCATATAATCTCCAAAATCCTCTATATTTTTAGGAATAAAATTGAGCGCTGATATTTTTTGTATCACCCTTAACTTTGACTTATCAAAAGTGTAAGAACTAGGTATTCTGCATAAGTCCAAGCTATCTATATACTTCTGATTGTTAAATATGTAAGAATCTAAGAAATTTCTATAAACTTCAGCTAGACTTAAAAAACCTTCCATTCCTCTAGGTGAAAAAGCAGCCTTTAATAATTGACCACTATCCTGCTGACCTAAAGCTACATATGCCGCACCAAAATGAGCTACGCCTTTATAGTTAGCCCAAAACTTGTTACGTATATAATCAAGGCTTTGAGGAGCCGTTAGAGGCTTATGATAAATATTCCTCCAACCACCAAAATTATTATTTATATCTGTAAGGGCAATAAGCGCTTTATTAATACTAGTCTCTTCTCCAAAATCATGAATTAATTTCATACAAAACAAAACGTTCCCCGACAAAATGCAGTTCTTTATATTTTTGGAAATTTTTTCTTCATAGATTTCAGTATAGTAATTCACTTTATTTTCTTCTATATCCATAGAGACAGATTTTAAATACTTCGATCTATCTTCTAAACTTTTAGGATAAGCCATCATTGCAACTAAGGCATGAAAATTAAGCTCTGGATGATTACTATTAGAAATATTAAGCTCTAATTGTTTTTTCATTTAAGTTCCTCCAAATAGTTAGCCCAATTTTGCATCATGACTTTGCGTTCATCCAAGAACATTGCCCTATCATAGGCTTTATTGACGTCGCCTTTTTTACTATGTGCCAACTGACGATCTGGAACTTCAAATCGATAGCCAAGCTTTTCCATGATTGTGCTCATCGCCAAAGATCTAAAGCCATGACCAGTCATCTTTCCGCCATAACCCATCCGCCTTAGTGCCATCAGGATTGTGTTATTGCTCATATGCTTTTGACTTGATTGGCGACTTGGAAATACAAAACGCTTATTGCGGTGGCTATCTCTAATTTCTTGGAGAACCTTGATTGATTGTTCAGATAACGGCACGAGATGGTCTTTATTCATCTTCATACGGCTTGCAGGGATAAGCCACATCTTTTCTTCAAAATCAAATTCATCCCATTCGGCCTTAATCATCTCGCTGGTGCGGACAAAGGTTAGCATCATAAATTGAACAGCTAAATGCGTTAAGGGCATCAGGCGGGCTTTATTCGTGTATAAGACCTCTAAAAACTCAGGGAGTTCTTTAGCCTCAAGAGATGCAAAGTGTGATTTTGGCTTTGGCTTGATTAATCCCTTTAGATGATCTGCTGGGTTTTCAGTCGCCCTACCCGTAATTATACCATAGCGAAATATATGCTTACTCATCTGAATAACACGCTTAGCAAGCTCATTTGCACCGCGCTCTTGTATGAGTACAGCCATATCCAATAAGATTTTCGGCGTAATATCTTTAATCGGCATAGAGCCAATCGCTGGAAATACATCCTTATCTAAACGCTTAATGATATTTTCGGCATGATTCGGCTTCCAGCCATCCTTATTGTGCTCATGCCACTCTCTAGCTATTTTCTCAAAGGTATTGCCAGCATCAGCAGTTACTTGATTCTTTTTCTGCTTCTTGACGTATGATGGATCTTTACCATTTGCAATCAGTTTGCGTGCTTGTGCCCGCTTCTCTCTGGCTTCTTTAAGGGATATTTCAGGGTAAACACCAAACGCTAGGCGCTTTTCTTTACCTAAATGACGGTACTTCATACGCCAATACTTGCTACCAGTTGGCATGATTTCTAGGTATAAGCCTTGGCCATCAGCTATCTTGCGGGCTTTCTCTGAAGGCTTGGCGCTCTTGCATTTTAACTCTGTTAACTTCATTTGGGGGCATCTCCATTTCGCAGTTTACGTTATGCCCCCACTGGTGCCCCCAATTTTTGAGGTTTTGTGTGAACGCATATGATTGACAGCGATTATAGATGAAAACACGGATCCTTGCAAATGAAGGGCTAAACGGTCGAATATGAACAATTATGAATGTGTGTGAAGTGCTTAAATGGTATCCCGTACGGGATTCGAACCCGTGTTGCCGCCGTGAAAGGGCGGTGTCCTAGGCCTCTAGACGAACGGGACATATAAAGCGAACAATAGTTCGAAGAAGCTTGATTTTTTTACCCTTATCACAGCCTAATTGCAAGTCTTTTTAAGCATAAAATATGTTTTTTTTAAGAAAGATTGAAAATGAATGATTTTAAAGGCCATTAGCCGCTATGGACTTGGTGCTTTTCTAGATTTTTTACGTTTTTTATTCTCTGGCTCTTCTGTTTTATTTTTCAGAACTTTAGAGAATTCTAGTGTTTTTTTTAAAGGCAGATCCGGTGCATCTTTGACGATATCCTGCACCCATAACTCGACTGATTTTCTGCCATTCCATTCATTAATAGAAATTGACCCCAGAATATGGAGCGTTGGCTTTCTTTGATCCAAAAGAGCAGCATGTAAGGGCGTACCTTTTTTGATAAATACTTTAGCATCCAGATATCCGCGCCCAGTATCATCGCACAATGTAGCGATAATAAAGTCTTTGTCATCCTTATCAAATACACGCGTATTCTTCACTTTTACATTTGTCAGTAAAAACAGGGGGTTTGGGTTGCCTTGCCCACATGGATTGAGCTTTTCAAGATCTTTTGCTAAATCCATTGTCATGGTTTCGATTGAAACAACAGACGTTGCTTTTGATATTTCAACCAATGGCTCGCCCTTCATTTCTTTGTGCACGGCATCGTTAATGAATTTCTTGAAGGCTGGTATATTTTCTTCTTTTAACGAGAATCCTGCTGCCATTTTATGACCGCCCCCACCCTCTAAAATACCCGCTTTAACGGCATTAATAATCATAGAACCCAGATCAATTTGAGGAACGGAGCGCGCCGACCCCTTCCAAAGACCTGTTTTGTGGTCCTTGGTCATGATTGCGGTTGGCTTGTAACAATCATCCTTAATACGTCCAGCCATAATACCGATGATCCCTGGATGCCAATTTTCATCCTGTAAGGCAACGAAATAATCGTCTGTGATATGCATATTTGAATCATAAATTTGCTTTAATGAATCGGCCTGATCCATTTGACGGACAAGATTAAGCTCATTCAATTCATGTGCGATTGCCGCCGCTTCGTTATCAGACGTTGTCGATAATAAACGTGCCCCAAGATCAGGGACATCACCCAAACGACCGCCAGCATTAATCCGAGGGCCTAAAACAAAGCCAATTGTATAAGGCGTTGGCATGTCCTTAGCGGTTTTATCACCCGCGGCATTCATAAGATACTTAAGCCCCATATTGCCGCGCTTATTCATGACCTCAAGTCCCGCCTTAACAAAGGCACGATTTAGACCGATAATGGGCATTACGTCGGCGACAGTACCAAGAGCAACTAAATCCATCATATTCATTAACTTAGGAGGATTGACCTCTTTTTTATCAAAGAATTTACGTTTTTTGAGCTCTCTTTGTAAAGCAACCAAGGTCATGAACGTAACACCACAACCCGCCAAATAACCAAGATCGCAATCATCCGTTTCATGATTCGGGTTCACGACAGCATCGGCTGGCGGCAATTCACCGTGGGCCTGATGGTGATCTAGTACAATTGTACTCAAGTTTAATTTATTCGCTTCTTTAATCACGCTGTGCGCGCTGGCACCACAATCAACCGTTATAATAAGACTGACGTTCTTTTCTTTTTTAAGCTTTTTAAAAGCATCAATTTGGGGGCCATACCCCTCCTTCACGCGGTGCGGAATATAAACCTCAATATCATGCCCAATGGCACGGAAATATTTTTTTAACAATGCACTTGAGGTTGCACCATCAACATCAAAATCGCCAAAAACAGCAACATTTTCACCGCGCTCAATGGCATCGGCTATGCGCTCAACCGCTTTGTCCATGTTGTTCATCACTGATGGATCGGGCATCATATTCTTAATTTTAGGATCAAGATAATCACCCGCGGCATCGGCATCAATACCACGTGAAGCAAGAATTTCAGCCATAACCAAGGACAAGTCATGTCTTTGTTGCAATTCTCTGACAATATTAGGATCAGCAGGATGTAAGCGCCACTGTTTCCCCAAAAAAGATTCATCAACCATTAGCGGGCCCAAAGGTTTCGGTGCACTTTGCTTCTTTGAGGAAAGCGAATCTCTACCCAGATTATCCGCGTCCGCCCCCTCAAGAGGTGAATCTTTCTTTTTATTTGATGACATAACAAAAAGTATGCACGTCTTTTAGACATGCGTCAAATAGCAATTGAGATTTTATCTATTTACTAAATGGAACGGCAGGTTGATCCGTCTCATATACAACGGCACTACTGGGTTTAAAATCAATCTTTGCAAGCGCTTCTGCTGATTTATTAATGCTGTTTCTTAAGCCTTCACGAGAGATATTATTCCCCCGTTGATACATAACAGGACGACGATAGGCAGGTAGATTAGAAAATTGCGCCGATGCTTGTTGCATAACAGGACGGCGATTAATAACCGGCGCCATTGGTGCCGCTACCTGTGGGTTTGGACGCATAACGGGACTTGGCTGGCTTAAGACCTGTCGCTGAATAGTTGGATTATTTTGTTGAGGCGCAGGAACATAATAATATTCAGGCTGAACAACAATACGAATTGGCTTTTGTTGACGCTGTTGTGGCTGCACTTGCTGTTGCGACACAACATTAGCTGTCACAGCCACAGGGGCAGCCGTCATCGACGTCGCTGCTGTTCCCTCAGTCTGCCCTGCATCAAAGTCATTAATATTCCTATAAGCAACCAGATCTTCATTACGACTATCGGTTACATTCATTGTTGGTTGCATGACATCAGGCACAGATGGCTTAAAGTCCTGTACGCTCTCTGGTACGTTCTGCGGTACGTTCTGTGGCGCGCTATTATGAGCATTATTAAGCACTCTTTGGACAGCATCAATAGAGGCCACCTCACCCATATAATTAGTATCCATAGTTGGTAATGCCAACATTGGCATGGCTTGACGTTTTGCCGCCTCTGGTACCTTTGCAACGCGCGGCGCTATACTATCCATTTGAGGTTTCAATGGTGTTTGAATAGGCATTACAGTAGCTGGTACTGGCGTAACAACACCATTATTTTTAGCCATTAATGCAGGCTTGCTCTGCGTCATTACGTCATTTGAACGCCCCTCAACGACCATAACCATATCTTTCTGTGGCGCTGAAGAAATAGACAATGCCTGTGATAACGGGGGTAAGGCGCGCATATTACTAGGCAAATCACGGCTAACATTTCCCAAAGCACGAACCTCTGGTGTCGCATTCATCAAGGCTTGCTGGTATACAAGATCGCGGGCCGTGACATTCAACGCTTGTTCTGGTGCAACTATCTCCGCGTCCATGACGTCAATTTTTTGCATCGCTTCATCATCAACTAGCATAGCAGAACTAACCTGATTTACAGGCACTTGCACAGCATTAATAACTGGTGCAACGGGGTGATTTTTTGCTGCCATCATTTTTTCAGCATCCGGCAGAAGAATGAGATTATCTGTGCTCAATAAAACAGATCTATCGGCTCGCATTGCCGGTATTATTGCGGGCGCTATTGTCGGTGATAATTCGGATAAAGCAGGTGCTGTTTCCTGACCCACAAAAGAACGACTAACCATACCCACGGGTGCCGCAGCAAGCTCAGGAATGACAGCACTTGAAACAGGTGTTGATGTGCGCGCAACTAGATCATTTGTATTAATAAGATCCGTATTCATCAAATTGGCACGATCCATAAACTGATTTGACACAGCAGAATCGATATTTGCAGAATTAATATTCTCAACATCCGCGTTCATTTGATTGCTCTGACGGGAAATACCTATCCCCGAGGCACTTCCCCCCTTGACGTTAGTCACTTGGTAAATATCTCTCGCATCAATAACTTTGTTAGAAACAACACTGTCAAAAGAATCACCCCTTAACTCAGCATCGGCCATCGCCATAACACGGTCAACATCACTTAACCCAATTGGCGTTAAAACTTGCTTTTCTGTTTTGGCTTTTTCCAAACGAGAAAGAAGAGAAACTGCGCGCTCTTCCGTTGGTGTTTTTGTCCAACGGGGTACCGCAACATTATTGACAACTGGCGCTATCGCCTGCTCTTGCTTTGAAACAGTTGATAATGAAGATGTCGGCTGTTGGAATGACGGTTGCGCTTGGACCACAGGTACTGATTCAGCCTTAACTGTATTAAGAACGACTTCTTCGGCCTGTGTTTTTAAAACAGGTACCGTTGGCAATGAAGGCACCTCGACATCTACTTTTTCAATAACGCTTGATACAGCACTGGCTGAACTGGCTGATGGCACATCAAGAACGTCTCTCTTAAGTTGTTCGGCCTCTGCAATATCATTTAATAATTCTTTTTTCAATTGTGCAGCGCGCTCTTGGCTTGTTAATGCTGGCGGTGTTGGTACAGATTTAAGATCAACATAATCTTGTGTGTCGTCAGAGACAATATCCGATCCTTTATCCGCAACTGCATCAATAACATCTTCGATGATTGTCGTATCTTTTATTTGCTGAGACGCCTGTGCGTCCAACACATCCCCCACCTCAACAGCAACCGCCTCAACAGGTACGTTTGGTACATCGATTTTTACTGTTTCTTCGATAAAGGTCTTTGCGGGCTGAACTAATGTTTCCTCTATCGGCGCTACTTCATCAATAATTTTAACATCAGAAACGGGCTGTATATCCTCTGCGTGAAGCTCATTACTACTACCAAACCATGCTTTGGCTTCGCTGTGTATGATTGAGGCGCCGCCTAATGTTATTAAGGTCGTTAACGCAACAACAGAAACAGAGTTTTTAAAGAATGATTTAACAGCCATGATGTCATCTCTTTTTAAGTCTAAAAATTAAATAAATTATCGCGGTAACGCGCGGAATTCTAATTGTTTATAAAGATAAATGAATCCGCCAAAAGATGCAAAATATTTCTACGTAACACAAAATAACAAAGCACCCCGTTTTGCGGGGTGCTTTATAAAAATTCTTATATATAAAACGTTTAATATTAACGCTTTGAGAACTGTCTGCTGCGACGCGCCTTTGGACGACCTGGCTTCTTACGCTCAACAATACGTCTATCACGTGTGATAAGACCAACCTTCTTCAAGATTACACGCAGTGTAGGCTCAAATGCAGATAATGCTTTTGAAATACCATGGCGCACAGCACCGGCTTGACCCGCAGGACCAGAGCCTTTAACCGTACACATAATGTCAAACTGACCTTCACGATCCGTTAATTCAAATGGTTGATTAATCATCATCATGTGCGTAGCGCGTGGAAAATAGTTTTTAGCCTCTTTACCGTTTACAACCACCTTACCACTACCTGGCTTTAACCATACGCGGGCGATTGCGGTTTTTCTTTTACCTGTGGCATAAGAGCGACCGTGCTCATCAACTTTTTTCTCATGGATAATGGCTTTAATATTGCCTGTATCCGCTACTACGTCTTCAGTTGTTTCTACTGTTGCTGTTTCAGTCATAATTTTATCCTTATTCTATATCCGATAATTAAGCGAGATTTATCTATTAAGCACTACGCTTGTTTTTTGGGTTCAATGAAGCGAAATCAAGAACCGTTGGGTTCTGCGCTTCCTGGTTATGTTCAGTACCCGCATATACACGAAGATTCGTTAACTGCTTACGGCCCATTTTTGTTTTAGGCAGCATACGCTCAACGGCTTTCATCATAACGCGCTCTGGATATTTACCATCCAAAATCTGACCTTTTGTACGTTGCTTGATACCACCAGGAAAGCCTGTGTGCCAGTAAAAGATATCTTGGTCGCGCTTACGGCCAGTCAATGCAACTTTATCAGCATTGATGATAATTACGTTATCACCACAATCAACATGTGCTGTAAAGCTTGGCTTATCCTTACCACGTAAAATCATTGCTACTTTTGATGCCAAACGGCCTAAGATGACGCCTTCAGCGTCAATCAAAATCCATTTTTTTTGAACCTCTGCAGGTTTCAGAGAAACAGTCATTGGAGTTGTCATTTTTTCTGTCCTAAATAATGTTATCGTTAAATGATGCTGTTTTTTACTCACTATGCCCGCCTCTGTCAATCTTTTATTTTGTATTAATTGATAAAAAATCCAATAAAATCAATGATATTAACTAAAAGGTATTATAAAACCGCATATATAAAGCGTTGTTTTTAATGAAGACGAGCAATAAACAGCATGATAAACTAAAATCATTAAGCGATTCACACCAAGTAAAAGGTTAAAACACCATGAAGAAAGACCTGAAAAACAGCCATTTCGAAACACGCACCGTCCATGCAGGCGTTAATCCAGACCCCCATACAGGAACGGTTAACATACCCCTTCATCAAACCAGCGCTTATGCTTTCGAAAACACAGACGATGCGGCAAGCCTCTTTGCCCTTGAGAAAGCTGGATACGCCTACTCACGCATTACAAACCCAACAATCCGCGCCCTAGAAAAACGTTTAGCTAGCTTAGAAAATGGTGTTGGCGCAACCTGTACTTCATCGGGACACGCCGCACAGATGCTTGTATTTTTTGCCTTATTAAAGGCTGGTGATAACTATATTGCCTCGAAAAAACTCTATGGCGGTACTTATAATCAGATGAAAAATAGCTTTGCCCCCAGCTTTGATTGGCAGGTCAAATTTGCAGACATTCAAGATCTTGATAGCTTTAAAAACCAGATCGACGCAAAAACAAAATTCATCTTCGTTGAAACTATCAGCAACCCCGGCGGTATTATTGCAGACATCGCCGCCCTATCAAAAATCGCACACGCGGCAGGCATCCCATTAATTGTCGACAATACAATGGCAACACCGTTTTTATGTCGCCCCATCGATCATGGTGCCGATATCGTCGTGCACTCAACAACTAAATATCTATCGGGTCACGGCAACACCATCGGCGGTGCCGTCATTGACTCAGGTGCTTTTAATTGGCAAGCCCATAAAGAAAAATTTCCGAATTTAACAACAGAACAAGATGGCTATCACGGCATGAATATGGCGGATAAATTTGGCGCCAATGCCCTTACCGCATATTTACACGGTGTTGCCCTACGTGATTTAGGCTGTTGCCAAAGCCCGTTTAATGCTTGGATCACCTTAATGGGACTAGAAACCCTCCACCTACGCATGGAACGTCACTGTGATAACGCCTTAAAAGTTGCGGAATTTTTAGATGAGCACGATGCTGTCTCAAAAATTTATTACCCTGCCCTTAAAACAAGCCATCAAAAATCATTACAAGAAAAATATATGCCGCGCGGCGCTGCTGGTATTATCGCCTTCCATCTTAAGGCAGGCTATGAGGCTTGTATGAATATGGTCAACGCGGCAAACCTAGCGTCACATGTCGCGAATTTAGGCGATACAAAAACCCTTATCATTCACCCTGCCTCAACCACACACAGTCAGTTATCTGATACAGAAAAAGACAATGCCGATACACCAAACGACCTTATCCGCATGTCGATAGGTATAGAGCATATTGATGATATTATTAGAGATTTGAAGATGGCTTTGGAGAAGATTTAAATGGTCGGAATGAGAGGATTTGAACCTCCGACCCCTTGCACCCCATGCAAGTGCGCTACCGGGCTGCGCCACATTCCGAACATTTAAATATGTATTTGGGAAATATGTTTTATCAAGGGATAACGATCCCTGCAAGTAAAATCTAACCAATTAAAACCTATCCAAGTTCTGCGCGGATATCTTTTAGACCATTCAACAGAGCACTTAAGGCTTCTTTTGTGTTGTCATCTTGCGCTTTATTCGGGGCTGTCTCTTTTTGTGCAGCTGCTTTTTCAACTATTTTTTCAACAATAACGGTCTGAACAGGACGATCACCATTTAAGAAGGCTTCTTTACTCGATACTTTTAGAAGACGCTGTACGCCCTTAATCGTATAACCCTCATTATATAGAAGATGGTGTATACGCTCTATAAGCTGCACATCATCGGGGCGATAATAACGACGCCCGCCGCCGCGCTTCATTGGCCTTACTTGTTTGAACTTTGTTTCCCAAAAACGCAGAACATGCTGTGGGACACTAATCAATGTCGCAACTTCGCTGATTGTTTTCATCGCTGAAGATGATTTTTTAGGACCATTGCGGCGCGATGACCTTGGCTCTAACTTCACCATAGCCGTTTTAATCGGCTCAACGACAATATTATCAGCACTTACCGATGTAATATCAGACTTCGTTTCTATCTGTTTAACGACTTTGTTAATGATGTTTTTTTGCGGTTTATTTTGAACGGGCGCACCGAATAAATCCAGTGTCTCACCCTCATCATTAAGACGAGACTGCTCTAAAAGTGACTCTGCCGATAATGCATTTCTTTGTATTGTCATGAATTGCGCTCCCTATAAGCTTTATTTTTATAATTCATTCGACAAGCTTTGTTTTTTTATTATTTTTGCCTGTTTCTTATTATTTATGATCCGATTTTTTTATTACCTTCATCAATCATATCGCGCAGACCATGTGATGGCTTAAACGTTAGAACAGTACGCGGTAAAATAGGCACTTCTTCGCCCGTTTTTGGATTGCGTCCAATACGTTCATTCTTGTCTTTAACCATAAATGTCCCAAAACCAGAAAGCTTAACATTGTTACGCACAACCAATGCTTTACTGATTTCAGATAAAACCATTTCAACAAGATCTGATGATTCATTGCGTGATAAGCCGATTTCTTGATATACAGCCTCAGCCAAGTCGTTACGTGTCAGTGTTTCGTTTGCCATGTTAGTAGCACCTTTCTGATCTTTTATTGATAAATACGAATCATTATTTATGGCTAAGCGTAACAGGATTTTTGCAATCCTGTCAATCTGTTAGCACTTTTTTCTAAAAAGCACATCAATGATATAGGGTATAGATAAGAAATAAGAAGCCACTTAATAACGTAAAAGTACCGCGCCCCATGTAAGACCAGCGCCCATTGCCTCAAGCAATATCAAGTCGCCTTTTTTCAAACGCCCATCGGAAGCGCCAACACTAAAGGCCAGAGGCACAGATGCCGCGGACGTATTACCATGTTCAGCAACCGTTAAAATAACGCGTTCCATCGGCATGTTTAATTTTTTAGCCGTGGTCTCAATGATACGGGCATTGGCCTGATGAGGCACCAACCAATCAAGATCACCTGCTTGAATATTATTGTGTTCAAGCACTTCCTCAACGACGGCGGCCAAATTTGTTACCGCATGTTTGAAAACTTCACGTCCATCCATTGTCATGACACCCGTTGTCTTATTAAGCGCCGGGCCGCCATCAGTCATTAGTAAATCATGCTGATGACCATCGGAATGAATATGTGTTGATAGAATACCGCGCTCTGCGACATCACTGGCTGACAAAACAAACGCCCCCGCACCGTCACCGAATAACACGCATGTTGTGCGATCATTCCAATCAAGAAGGTTTGAGAATTTTTCAGCCCCAATAATAATAATATTTCTGGCTTGTCCCATCTTAATCATGTTATCGGCCAAGCGCATGCTATAGACAAAACCAGAACAAACTGCTTGAATATCAAATGCAAAACCATGCTTCATATCTAACAAGGCCTGTACACGCACTGCCGTTGCTGGAAATGTACGATCAGGCGATGTCGTTGCCAAAATAATACCGTCAATTTGATCAATGGTAAGGCCTGATTTATCAAGGGCATTTTTAGCCGCAGCATAGGCCATATCAGACGTTAGTTCATCGGGACCTGCAATGTGGCGTTGTTTGATACCTGTGCGCTTTTGAATCCACTCATCCGTGGTGTCAACAGTCTTTGTTAATTCTGCATTCGTAACAATATTTTCTGGTAAATAATGACCATAGCCAGAAACGATTGTCTGTTTTAATGAGACCATAATTACGCCCCTACCGCTTTTGATGTTTCAATGTCGTTTTCTTTGTCATTTTTTAGTTCCTGAGATAGAACATCAAGACGCTCTGAAACGCGATCATTATAATTATGGTAGGCCATACGATAAGCAAACCAAATCGCATTAGAAAATCCTTTGGAATCTGTACTGCCATGGCTCTTAACACTGATCCCGTTCAATCCTAGAAAAACACCGCCATTATAATTACGTGGATCCATCCGTTGTTTTAGACGTTTGAAAGAGAAATAAGACAATAGTGCTAGTATCTTTGACACAATAGAGCCGAAAAATGCATCTTTCATAAAGTCATATAAAAGATTGGCTGTTCCCTCCATCGTCTTTAAGGCAACATTCCCCGTAAAGCCATCAGTCACAATCACGTCAACCGTACCCTTACCAATGTCATTCCCCTCAACAAAGCCATAGAATGAACCAGGCAAGTCAATCTCACGTAATTGCGTTGCGGCCTGGCGAACAGAATCATTCCCCTTCATGTCTTCTTCGCCTATATTCAGAATACCAATAGTCGGTTTTTCAACATCCAAAGCCGTTTGCGCAAAGACAGAACCAAGAATAGCAAATTGAACCAAATTATCAGAATCACAATCAACATTTGCGCCCAGATCAAGAGCAACAACGCGACCGTCCGTCCCCTTTGATGTTGGAAAAATTGATGCGATTGCGGGACGAGTAATACCAGCCAAAGACTTTAAGACCATTTTCGATGTGACCATTAATGCGCCGGTGTTACCACCAGAAACAATGCAATCGGCCTGACCATTTGCCACGGCATCAATGGCCATGCGCATACTTGATTTTTTGTTACGCAACGCCGCTGATGGCTTGTCTTCGTTTAGAATGAATTGATCCGTATGAACAATACGGGTGATCTTGTCTAAATACGGAAAACGCTTCAAGATGGGTGTTATTTTGGCCTCATCGCCAAACATAAGGAATGAAACAGAGGCGTGAAATTTTTTATGTTTAGAAGACCTGACACGCACTAACTCTGCGCCCTCAACCACACACAGCGGCGCATGATCGCCACCCATTGCATCCAAAGCTATGGTCAGTACTTGTTTCATTATGTCCTTATTCTGCTTATCTGTGAATCAATCAAGATCGACTCTAATGATCTATAGACAAAAAACAAGCCCTGAAAATGTCCACGCGTTGATGATATAAAATCATTGATCGCATAACATATTTTCAGGGCTAATTTATAATCTCTAAAATCTTATGAGAATACGTCTTTACCATCAAGGATCTGTTCACCCTTATACATACCTGTTTTCAGGCACACATGGTGTGGACGTCTGATTTCACCAGTCTTCTTGTCTTCAACAACTGATGTTGCTTTCAAAGCGTGGTGTGAGCGGCGCATGTTGCGCTTTGATGTCGAGGTTTTTTTCTTTGGAACTGCCATTTTGATAGCCTTTTTATCACGGAGTTAAAATCTTTTATCACAAATACGATACCAAAAGGCACGTTTCGAACCCCTTATCTAACGAAAAAAAACAATTATCGCAAGCTTTTTCTTTATCCAGATCCCAAAATAAAGAGACTTTTATTTTTTATCCAGCAAGTCTTTTAGATTGGCAAAAGGCTTGTGCGTGTCCTTTACACCCTCTGCTGGGGCTTCGGCCTTGATCATATCTGGATTTTCTTTACGAACAAGCGCCATGATCTCATCATTGACGCGTTCATCCGCCATTAAAAATAAGAATTCTGATGCTAGCTCCCCTATGTCAATTGTGCGCTCAACGATTAATTCGGGCGCTTCGAAATCCGCGGCATCTTGGGCGGCTAAATCTTCACGGGTGGTGAATAATTCATCTTCTTTTTGATCAATTGTGACGGTAATAGAATCGTCGTTGCCGGCATCCGCCTCAATCGTCGCCTTAATGTCCAGATGGACATGAAACAACGTATCATTTTGTAATTCTTCAATACGATAATCCACAGCCACATCACGTACAGCCATAAAACCGAAACGCTTAGCCAATGCCAGGCATTCTTCATCGGTGGCGCTGTGTTTAACACGTGTTTCACCCTTCACATGATCAATTAAAAAGGGACGTGAAAATTCTGGTGTCTGGTTATTATCTGTCATTATCTCTATCTCTTATGCTTTAATGTTAATAAGTGTCTCAAAGGGTATTTTCTCTAAAACCTTATCTTGTTCTATCATATAATCTGCCATCTTATCCGCGTAAAGGGCTATTTTATCTTTATCCTTATTATGGGCATATAAATTGCGCGTCAAGGCATCTATCAAAATTTGCTTATTGTCCTTTTGCTCAATGCCATTTTGGTAAACGGTAGCACGCCCATAAAATGCCTTCGCCATGTTTTTTATATGTCGTGGCACCCCGCTATCACCAATACCAATTTGTCTTAGATTTTGATCCATATCAATGAATGTTAGATCAAAGACCGCTTGGTTAATTTTGATCGCTTCTTTTTCATGCGCACCGCGGAATTCTTTTTTAAAACGATGGATTAGCAAGAATAATTCTATTAACAACATATCAAAGCGACCATCGATTGTGTCTGGAACGCCCATATCAGTGTAAAAAACAGGCTGTCTCGACTTTTCTGATATCTGTGTGTAAAGGCGAAAAGCAATCTCTTTGCGCGCGCGTCTATTTCGTCCGGTTAGCACGTCAAATAAAGATGTAGAAAAAAGCTGAAAAACCATTTTAAGTCCTTTATGATATTTTATTATAAAAACAATATAGAGCAATCTTTTCAAAAGAGACCATAAAAAATGATATTCAAGAAAATACTCTTAACATCGGCCTGTGCGGTTTTTGCGCTTTCTCTTCATGCCTGTAGCCCCATCACGGAAATCCGTGGCAATTTGGTCGAAGATCGTAAATTAGTCGATCTTACAATCGGTGAAACCACGCAACGTCAAGCCCTACAAACCCTTGGCTCACCAACGGCAACATCAACCCTTGATAAGAATGAATGGTATTATGTCGGTCAAAAAACCGAACAATTCGCCATTTTTGAAGCCGAGATCGTAGACAGGAATGTTGTGGTATTAAAATTCAATGATGAGAGTATCTTAGAAAGCATTAATACCTTAGATGAAAATGACGGCACAGACCTCGCCGTTGTAAGCCGTGAAACAGAATCATCCGGCCGTAAATTCACCCTGATGCAACAGCTAGTGGGTAATTTAGGGCGCTTTAATCCTGGTCAAAATCAATAACATTCGGCATACCGCCATTTTAGTTTGACGTAAGATTCTTAATGTGTAAGATTATGTCTACAATAATCAGAGGAATAGCAATGCCAAAAATAGATAAAGACAGATTAAATATAAGCCTCTCTTTCACCGTTACCGCCATGGCGGGTTTTGGTGCGGGAAAACTTATGCTGACTGGCAATTCTGTTGCTGATTTTACATGCGCTGGAATTCTGGCCTTCATGACATGTGGTTTTGCCACAACGGGCATGAAAGAATTGCGCGACGTTAAAAATAAAAATCATCCTCACCCTTAGCAATACCCCCTCTAAAAGCAACACTCCTATATTGTTTAATACTACGCTTTTATACTTGAATTATTTTCCGAAATAATATATATTATATAAAGTACTTTATACCGCAATGAATCAAAGGACCTAAGCCATGACATCTGTTGCAAAAATCAATAACCACCTATTCCATGATAATGATAAAACCGTTTCTGCTGAACTGGGGTTAATTTTGGGCTGTAAGTCCATCTCTGGTTATGTGGCACAAGAGGCTGTTAAGCTATACAAAGCGGGTCGTATTAAGAAAATCGCTATTTCTGGTGGTGGACGTACCTTTGATTTTTTACCTAAGGCATTGCGGGATAAAATGAAAGAAGACGGTGTACAGCCTAACCACCCGTTTGAAAAAGAGGCTGATTTTATTAAAGGGTTTTTACTGAAAAATGGTGTTCGTGAAGATGATATCGTTTGCGTTGAGCGTAAATCTAAAAATACAGGTGCAAACATTCAAAATACACTTGATACACTTAATCGATATAAGACAACACTTATTATCGCCCCCGCCTATAGCCAGCGTCGTGCGCTTGGCACATATCGTCGTTACCTCCCAAGCTTTGATCGTACAGTATCCGCAATTGCGGTTTATCCACTGGGCTTAACACAGGATAACTGGGCAGACACCCCCGCCATCAAAGCTATCGTAGAAGGCGAATTCGCAAAAACAGACCCAAACAATCAAACAGATAGTTCTTATATTCAAATCGGTTATTGCGTTGATGTTGATCAAGCGGCTGAAGAACGCAATTTAAAATCGATGAACCAAGCAGATTCAAAATGCGTGGCGTTAAAAGCAAGCACAGCAATGGCCAAATCTTTGACGCCCTAATGTGCTTTTGAAAATTCAGATATTAAAAAAAGGCGGTTCACATGAACCGCCTTTTATTTAAATCTCACACTATTGTGATCTTACATTTTAGCTAAGACTGCTAAAAGAAGGATCGCAACAATGTTTGCAATTTTAATCATTGGGTTAATGGCTGGACCAGCAGTATCCTTATAAGGATCACCAACTGTGTCGCCTGTTACTGCCGCCTTGTGGGCCTCAGAACCTTTACCACCATGATTGCCTTCTTCGATGTACTTCTTGGCATTATCCCAAGCACCGCCACCCGCTGTCATAGACAGAGCAACAAAGATACCTGTTACAATTGTACCAAGAAGAAGCGCACCAAGAGCGGCCAATGCTTCGGCTTGACCTACAAAGTGATTAATTACCGCATAAACAACTATCGGTGCAAGCACAGGTAGAAGTGACGGAACAATCATTTCACGGATCGCTGACTTAGTCAGAATATCAACCGCACGGCCATAATCTGGCTTAGCTGTACCCTTCATGATGCCTTTGATGTCTTTGAACTGGCGACGAACTTCGACAACCACTTCACCGGCAGCACGGCCAACGGCCGTCATACCCATAGAGGCAAACAAGAATGGCAACATACCACCAAGGAACAAACCAACAACCACATAAGGGTCTTTCAAAGAGAAAGTTACTTGTGACGCAACGTCAGGGAAGTAATAGGTTAGATCTTCGATGTAAACCGCAAACAAGACAAGAGCAGCAAGACCGGCAGAACCAATCGCGTACCCTTTTGTTACAGCCTTTGTTGTGTTACCAACAGCATCTAATGCATCAGTCGTTTTGCGGACAGATGCAGGCAGTTTAGCCATCTCGGCAATACCACCAGCATTATCAGTCACAGGACCATAAGCATCAAGAGCGACAACCATACCAGCCAAAGCCAACATTGTTGTAGCAGCCAAACCAATACCGTAGATACCAGCGAATGTGTAAGCCACAACAATACCACCACAAATAATGATAGCAGGAACTGCTGTTGCTTCCAATGAGATCGCTAGACCTTGGATAACGTTTGTACCGTGACCAGTTTCAGACGCTTTCGCAACTGAACGCACTGGGCGGTATTTTGTTGATGTGTAATACTCTGTGATCCAAATCAAAAGACCAGTAACAACAAGACCAACAATCACACAAACGAAGAGATCTTCTGCTGTGTAGTCGCCAAATGTTGCTTCAAAGCCATATTGTGTTTTGAACATATAGTAGATACCCGCCAATGAAACCAAAGCCGACACGATGAACGCTTTATATAAAGCACCCATGATGTTTTTGCTAGGGCCTAACTTGGCAAAGAATGTACCAACAAGTGAACCAATGATACAGATACCACCAATAAGAAGTGGCAACATCATCATAACTGACTGATCCGCACCTTCAAAGAAGATCGCACCAAGAAGCATTGTTGCAACAAATGTTACAGCATATGTTTCAAACAAGTCAGCGGCCATACCAGCACAATCACCAACGTTATCACCAACGTTATCAGCGATAACGGCAGGGTTACGTGGATCATCTTCTGGGATACCAGCTTCTACTTTACCAACAAGGTCAGCACCAACATCGGCACCCTTTGTAAAGATACCACCACCAAGGCGTGCAAAGATTGAAATCAATGATGCACCAAATGATAGGGCAACAAGGGCTTCTAATACAACACGCTGATCAAGGGCATGAATTTCTGTTAGATAGAAATAATATCCGGCAACGCCTAAAAGACCAAGACCAACAACTAGCATACCTGTTATGGCACCAGCTTTAAAAGCAACATCAAGTGCTTTTTGTACGCCTGATCTAGCGGCTTCTGCTGTTCTTACATTCGCACGAACGGAAACATTCATGCCGATGTAACCAGCAACACCAGATAATACAGCACCAATTACGAAACCACCAGTGACCCAAGTCCCAAGATAATTCCAAATTAATACAGCGATAACAACACCAACAACCGAAATTGTTTTATATTGTCTATTAAGATAAGCTTCAGCTCCCTCTTGGATAGCAGCAGCAATTTCTTGCATCTTCTTGTTACCGGGACTAAGTGCGTTAATTGAACGCGCAGCAAAGTAACCGTAAACAAGCGCTAGTAATCCACAAGCGACAATAAAGCTTTCTAATGGGTAAGTAGAAAAGAATTCCATGATCCCCCAAACTCCTTATTTTAGTTAACATTTATAAGCCCATCCATCAGAATTAACGAATGAGAAGCAATCAGAATAGAAGATTCAAAAAGGGAATCAAGGGTTTAGTTTAAAAGCGTTTTTTGAAATTCAAGAGGTGGGTTTTTCGTCACAAAATAATGCATACAAAAATTCCCGCAAAAATCCCCGCCTACCTAAGTAAACGGGGGTATTTTATCAGACCCAGACTTAAAAACCTGTCGCTCTATGAATTAGACTAAACCTTACGCTGCTGTACCGCACGGAGAAGAATCTTTGAAAAATTTTCTTCACCAGCAATTTTCTTGGTAATACGATCAAGACGGAACTTAACACGCTCAACGTCAATAAAGCCATTGCGCAAAAGACGGTTTTGATCAAGGATACCGTACATATCTGTCAAAAAAGCATCAGCAAGGCGAATTTTTTTAGATTCCATAAATTCCACACCGCCCTCATCCGCAACTTCGATTGACACAACCATTGTGATGATTTGAGCGGATCCGTCATCACTAATAATGGGTACAGTGATGGGATTTAAGTGAACATATTCAAATGTATCAATATCTTGTTTAACAATTTCTTTAATAGCTTCTGGTGCTGCAACGGCCTTGTTATTCATAAAGAAATAACCGCCTGCGCCAATGGCGAGGATAATAACTAATCCTAATATTATTACTAAGCCTTTTGGCATTTTTTCACCCGACACTTTTTAAAAATCCTGCATTTCCTATTAGATTGAAAGGAAACGCCTTTTTACCCTAGCTTTAAGTCTACAGGTGATTCTTTAATAGGACTTTAATGTTGAAGGGAATTTAGGGAGAATTTATATAAAATTGTTTGCATTTTGCAATGCAACAAGACACATCTCGTTACTTAATATAATTATATCAGTGTGTTGTAATTTTTACTTAACGCACAGCCTTAGCAACACTATCAAGAACGGCATTAATAAGACCCGCTTCTTTTTGTTCATAGAATGCTTTTGCTACATCCATATAATCATTCAAGATGATTCCCTTGTCCGTCTCTGGACGATGAACCAGCTCAAAAGCACCACATAACAATGTTGATTTAAGAATATCATCAAGCATATCAAAATTCTGACGCGTTAAACTTGCTTCGATCAAATCAACAAGATTTGGGATGTCTTTATACACACCCTGAACGATAATACTTAGTAACTCAGCATCTGCCGTGATCAAATCCTGACCGTCAATTGTTTGGTTAAGGTGGTCGGCTAAAAACTCACGTACGATTGTTTGGTCATCTTTTTCTGTTGTAAAGAATTGATAAACAGCCTGTACAGCCGTTAAGCGTGCTGATTTTAAGCGTGCCTTAGCAGAGCCTCTTTTAATCGTCTTCGCCATGATGTTTTCTTACCTGCGTAAAGGGATATATATCGTTTAAATATCTAGTCTAAATATCTAGTCTAAATATCTAGTCTCTGGGATATAGACCAAAAGAGCGCTTAATGTCAAGCATTGCAAGACATGCACGCGCCGCCTCTCCGCCTTTATTTTTTTGCTTCACATCAGAGCGCACCAAAGCCTGCTTTTCATCTTCGCATGTAAGTATTCCATTACCAACGGCAATCGAATACTCCAAGACCAGTTGCTGGATACCGCGAAAGGCTTCGTTACAGATGACATCATAATGACTTGTTTCACCGCGCAGGACACATCCAAGAGCAATATAAGCATCAAAACGCTTATTTCCTGTATAGTGATCATGCCCCTTTAAAGCCATACGAATAACGCCAGGAATTTCTAATGCACCAGGTACTTCAAAAACCTCATAGGTTGCATTAACTTCTTTTAAGGCCGCAAAAGCACCCTCCATTAAACCATCAACAATGTGCTTATAATAAGGTGCTGTCACAATCATGATGTGTGGCGCTGATAAATTCTCAAAATCTGACATAGTTTTTTTCCTTTAAGGGTTTCTCTTAATTACGCTTATGCCGCTTTTATATTATTTTGCTGAACATCCATCATGCGCGAAACATAACGCGCCAACATGTCGACCTCAAAATTAATTGTATCTCCAACATTTAAAGTGCCAAATGTTGTTACATCCCATGTGTGCGGAATAATGTTGATACCAAACACATCATCCCCCACTTCGTTTACAGTCAAAGAAACACCGTTCAAACAAACAGATCCCTTAGACGCAACAAATTGTGCAAAGCCTTGTGGTATTTTAATTTTTAAGCGCCAACTATCGCCCTCTTGGGTTTTTGATACAAGTTCTGTTACCGCATCAACATGCCCAAAAACCAAATGACCGCCCAGCTCATCGCCTAATTTTAAAGAACGCTCTAGGTTGATTTTTGTGCCAACAGCCCAGTCACGCATATTGGTTTTAGACAGGCTCTCTTCTGATACAACAACATCATACCAATCAGAACCCTTTTCGACCACTGTCAAACAAACGCCAGAGTGCGCAATGGATGCGCCCATTTCAACAGTTCCTAAATCAAATGATGTTTGAATACGATATGTCGTATCGCCAGCCTTGGTAACATCAATAACGGTACCAATATCGGTAATAATACCTGTAAACATGATCTATTTTCTTTCTTTATGCGTCTTTTTTAAGCTGTGTTACTTCGTCAATAAATTGGTTAAAATCGTCAACTTCGCGAAAATCCTTATAAACTGACGCATAGCGGATATAAGCAATCTTATCCAAATCTAACAAAGCCTGCATGGTCATTTCGCCGATTTTACTTGTCGGGATTTCTGCTTCGCCACTTGTTTCCAATTGACGTACGATAGCACTGATAACACGCTCTAGCTCTGCGGCTTCAATGGGACGTTTTTGCAAAGGCAAATGCATAGAACGATAGAGCTTATCGCGGTCAAAAGGTTCAACAACGCCGTCACTTTTGATGACATTAAACTCGCGCAGCTGTACGCGCTCAAAGGTCGTAAAGCGCCCCTTACAGGACCCACAATGACGACGGCGACGAATGGCCGCGCCATCTTGCCCTGCACGGGAATCTTTAACTTGCGTATCTTCGCTTGCGCAATAAGGACACTTCATGAAATAACTTTCTTCTTAAAAATAAACAGGACTAATAAATCGGATACTGGTCACATAATGTCAAGACTTGCTTGCGTACTGTATTCTCAATTGTCTTATTTCCGTCTACGCTATTTTCTTTTAAACCGCGCAGAACTGTTAAGATCATCTCACCCACCTGTGTGAATTCTGCGATACCAAAACCGCGCGTTGTACCCGCTGGTGTACCCAAACGAACACCCGATGTAACCGTATATTTTTCAGGATCAAACGGTACAGAGTTCTTATTACAGGTTAGCCCCGCACGCTCTAGGGCTGCCTCTACAACATCCCCCGTTAAGCCCATCGGGCGCAAATCAACCAAAACCATGTGACAATCTGTCCCGCCAGAAACAATATCAACGCCGCCCTCTTTCAATGTCTTCGCCAGCACGCGCGCATTGTCCAAAACAGCTTGGCTGTATGCTTTAAAACTTGGCTCTAGTGCTTCGCCAAAGGCAACAGCCTTAGCGGCAATCACATGCATTAGTGGGCCACCTTGAAGACCGGGGAATACAGCTGAATTAATTTTTTTACCCAAAGCCTTATCATTCGACAGAATAATGCCGCCACGTGGACCGCGTAATGTTTTATGTGTTGTTGATGTAACGACATGAGCATGTTCCAGAGGTGAAGGATAATGCCCCGTCGCGATCAAGCCAGAGTAATGCGCAACATCAGCAAAGAAATATGCCCCAATCCTATCGGCAATCTCACGAAAACGTTTAAAATCAATAACACGTGGATAGGCAGATGCGCCCGCAATAATCATTTTTGGCTTATGTTCAAGCGCCAAACGCTCTACCTCATCATAATCAATCAAGGCATCATCTTCGCGCACACCATATTGAACAACATTAAACCATTTACCAGACTGATTGGGGGCGGCACCGTGCGTTAAATGCCCACCAGACGATAATGACATACCCAAAATTGTGTCACCTGGCTCCAATAGAGCCAGCATAACAGCTTGGTTCGCTTGTGATCCTGAATGGGGTTGAACATTCGCAAATTCGCAGTTGAATAATTCTTTAATACGCTCAATCGCTAAATCTTCGGCAACATCAACAAATTCACACCCGCCATAATAACGGCGACGTGAATAACCCTCAGCATATTTATTTGTCATGACAGAGCCTTGCGCCTCAAGTACGGCCTTAGACGCGATATTTTCCGAGGCAATTAATTCGATCTGCGTTTGCTGGCGATGCATTTCATTATCGATTGAATCGAAGATTGTTTTATCGCGTGTTGCTAGGTCATCATTAAAGAATGCGGTTCTGTCGTCTTTGCTGTTGCTCATATTATCATCCATTTTTGTTTCTTTGATAGCACTCATCATAGCCTCTTTCTATGTATCATTAGCTTTTTCTATGTATCATTAGCTTTAAAAGCTTATTTTGTCCGATTCTTATTGTTATTTCTTTAGTCAATAATGCCTTTTTTGCGCAATACATATTCCATCTTTCTTAAGATCAAGCTCTTCATTTGCGCTTCACTTGTCGCTCTTGGCGCTTGTGAGACGACCTCTGTTAGGCTTGCAACATCCATTGCACTAATACGCATATAGGCGCCGCTTGCCTGAAATTCAATAATTGTTTCACGATTGTTAAAAGGATTTGTCATGCCTTAATGTTTAAAAGATTATTGAGGCAATGAAAAGAATCATTTGAAATATTTTCTACATCAAAAAAATAAAATAAGAAACAGGAAGCATATACATGTCCAAACCCGTATTTAACTGGGAAGATCCCCTTGATTTAGAAAGCATGTTAACCGAGGACGAGCGCCTTATACAAGATATGACACGCAATTATGCTGCGGACAAGCTTATGCCCCGCATTTTAGAAGCCAATCGTCACGAAATTTTTCACCGTGAAATCATGACTGAAATGGGTGAACTTGGCTTGCTAGGCTCAACTATTCATGGTTATGGCTGTGCTGGTGCATCGCATGTTGCTTATGGTTTAATTGCACGTGTGGTTGAAGCTGTTGATTCTGGTTATCGTTCCGCCCTTTCCGTTCAATCATCTCTTGTCATGTATCCAATCGATGCGTTTGGCACAGAGGCACAAAAAGAAAAATTCTTACCAAAACTTGCTACTGGTGAATTTGTCGGTTGTTTTGGCTTAACAGAGTCAGACGCCGGTTCTGACCCCGCATCCATGCGCACAACAGCCAAAAAAGTTGATGGCGGCTTTATTCTTAAAGGGTCAAAGATGTGGATTACCAATTCCCCCATCGCCGATGTTTTTGTTGTTTGGGCCAAAGATGATGAAGGCCTTATCAATGGCTTCATTTTAGAAAAAGGCATGAAGGGCTTAAGCGCACCCAAAATTGAGGGTAAGTTCTCTCTGCGTGCGTCCATCACGGGTGAAATCGTTATGGATGATGTCTTTGTGCCAGAAGAAAATCATTTCCCAGAAGTGCGTGGACTTCGCGGGCCTTTTAGTTGTTTAAACAAAGCACGCTACGGTATCGCATGGGGCTCTATGGGCTCTGCTGAGTTCTGTTGGAAAGCATCGCGTAATTATGCAATGGAGCGTATTATTTTTGGTAAACCCTTGGCTGGCACACAATTGGTACAAAAGAAATTAGCAGACATGCAAACCGAAATTACATTGGGTCTACACAGTGCCCTGCGCCTTGGTCGCCTTATGGATGAAAACAAAGTTGCCCCCGAAGCAATCTCTATCTTAAAGCGTAATAATTGCGGTAAAGCCCTTGACATAGCACGTCACGCCCGCGATATTCACGGCGGTAACGGGATTGCAGATGAGTATCATATCATTCGTCACGCAATGAACCTTGAAGCGGTCAATACCTATGAAGGAACGCATGATATTCATGCTCTCATATTGGGGCGCGCACAGACTGGATTACAGGCATTTTTCTAAGATGAAAGACATGTATAAAGAACCCTTAATCATAGCAATTGGAGAGCCAAAGCTCGAATTCCATACGCGTTGTGATAGCACCTATATTGAGCGCCTCGGCCTCAATAAATCTGGTGATAATCTTTATACGCCAGAAGATCTTCTTAACATTAAAAATGCCCTTGATATCGATCAAATTATTGCCGGTGGATCTGTTACAAACACGGCGATGACCTTGAGTGCCTTAGGCCGCAAAAGTTCACTATTTGGATTTCAGGCAGACGATGATTATGGCTTAGTCAATAAAACATTACACAATTATGGGATTACACCGTGGTTATCTGAGGCTGAGCGCCTTGGTAAAGGAAACCTCCTTATCATTGTCAATCCCGCCACGGGTGAACGTTTGTTCATTAATACCGACTATAGCGGTAAAGAAGAATTCGCACCGATTTTCATCAGTCGCTCCCAAGCGGAGGCCATTCAAAAAAGTGATCTCATCATTTTAGAAGGCTATGACTGGCTCTTGCCCCAAAAAGAACAAATCCACAAAGATGTGATAAAATTACGCGGGTGCGAAACAAAGGTGGCTCTGGGGTTGTCCGATACATCGGTGATTAATGCAAAACACACAGATTTAATTCCCTTCATTAAAAATGATGTTGATCTTTTATTTGGTAACGAAACAGAAATTGACTGCCTTCTTTCTTATGCCCATAAAACCGATGTTTCTGTGCTATCCGCTACATCCGAAGAATTGGCAGAGGCGTTAAACAAAGCATTCCCAAATACAATTATTTTCATGAGCTTTGGCGAACAAGGTGCGATCTGTTTTTATTACGGCACATATACCCATATGGCATGCGAACAGATTCCCTCCCACAAAATTATCAGCACAAACGGTGCGGGCGATTGCTTCATGGCTGGTGTGCTTGATTGTTATCTAAAAGCGCAGCCCAATTGGATTGAACAAGGCCTGCGCAAAGGGACACAATTAGGCACAGAATGCATTCAATCAAAAACATCCGTTCCCGGTGCTAATGATTTTATTGATACAAAAAACATAGCACCCCATACACATGGCACGCAAAACGCGCCATTAGAAAAGGTTGCTTGAAAGCATTAAAACTTTTATGCTTTAACAATGCAAAAAAGCAACCCTATTATTATTGCCGTTGGCGAACCAAAACTTGATTATTATGCACAGGTTACAGATGCGGAGATCAGCGCTATTGGCCTGAATAATGCCGCCGATAATTATTACACATCAGATCAATTGGAACGCATAAAAGATGCACTTAATATTGATTCTATTGATGTTGGTGGCTCTATAACGAACACAATTATCATGCTGGCAAAACTAAAAAGATATAGTCATCTTTTGGGCTATAGTGCCGATGATAAAGATGGCTTGGTTGCCAAAACATTAAACGCACATCAAACCATCCCATGGTTATTCAATGCCCATAAAGCCGGCAAAGGCAATTTACTTGTGATCGTTAACAAAGATAGTGGGGAACGATTATTTGTGAACGCCGATTATAGCGGCGTTGAACAACTTCCCTTAATTACATTGAGTAATGAACAAAAAAATACAATAAACAACTCTGCCCTTATTATGTTAGAAGGATACGACTGGCTATTGCCTCAAAAAACCGCTATCCAGCATGAAATCATGACGTATAAAGGCCAAGAAAGTGTCGTTGCCCTAAGCCTATCGGATATATCCGTCATTCATAAACGCCACGGCGTCATGATGCCCTTTATCAAGGAACATGTAGATTTATTATTTGGAAACGAAGCAGAGATTGAGCTGTTATTATCCAAAGCGACTCAATCAGATATAACGATCAACGATATATCTATGGAAGATTTAGCAAACCGCCTCAATAATGCGCTGCCCAATACAACGATATTTATGAGCTATGGTGAAAGAGGCGCATATTGCTTTACCAATGGTACCTATATGCATAAAAAATGCGATATCATTCCAGCATCAGATATTATCAATACCAATGGTGCTGGTGATTGTTTTATGGCGGGTGTGCTAGATAGTTATTTGGATGGCGGCGACACATGGATTGAGCGCGGTTTGCTGAAAGGTACATCATTGGGCACGGCCTGCATTCAATCGCAAACAACAATTCCCAACAACAAATTTCTCAAGACACTAAAGCCATAAAAAAAAGATCGCCTAAAGCGATCTTCTTAAAATTCTTATTTCTAAAATCTTAGAAAATATCAGATGGCATTGAAAAGCTAGCCTGTGATGCCCAGAAGCTTTCAAGGGCTTTAAGTGCCTTATTCAAGCTAACTAAATTATCTTCTGCAACACCTGCCGCTGCCAATTTCTTCATATGTTCTTCAAACATGTGATCAATGCCACTTGTTAATTCTTGTCCCTTTTCAGAAACTTTAACACGAACAGAACGGCGATCATGAATAGAGCGCTCTTGGTCTAAATAGCCATTTTCGACCATTTTTTTCACGTTATAAGAGACGTTTGAACCAAGATAATAACCACGGATTGTCAATTCACCGACGGTTAATTCATCATCACCAATATTGAACAGGATCATTGCCTGAACGTTATTAATATCTTGGATGCTTTGCTTATCAAGTTCAACTTTCAACACGTCAAGAAAGCGACGGTGAAGACGTTCAATAAGCTGGATGGTATCGTAATATGTTTCTGACACGGTTATAACCTTTTTCTAGACGATTCTTTTATCAACCATAATGTAACGTATATTTCATTCTTTGAAAAGAAAGACTTAATATCATCTGTATTTTTATTAGACATGCTTTTGATCAAAGCAATTCATATCATACAAATTTTGATTTAACTAAAGGTTAAATCGCCTTTAGGAGGCTGATAATTAAAAGCTTTTTCGATAACATCATTCGGCACATCATGAATATCCGTATAAATCCATTTTGGTGATTTATCTTTATCAACCAACAAGGCACGTATACCCTCATCAAAATCACCCTCAGCCGTGCAATATTGACTAAGACGATATTCCATGACCAATACCTCTTCTAATGTCATAGACGCCGAGCGTTTTACTTGTTCACACGTAACCATCATGCTTAACGGTGACATATGAGATAATAATTCAGCGATCTTTTTACCAAAAACAGTATCTGAAGCGTGAACATTTTTCATGATGTCTTTGGCGGTATCACCCGTAAACATGCTGTCTATCTGATCACGATATGTAACCAGTTCAGCCCCTTCATCATTATAACCATCACGATATGATACATCACCATATGCGTTAAACGCGCCATCAACATCATTCGTTTCAACAATATGATCTTGGAATTTCTGTAAATTTTCGCTCTTTATATAATCTGTCGCATAACCAATGGCAAAACAATCCGCCGCATAAAGTCGATACCCCGCAATCGCAGCAAATAAACCTGTTTTACCAGGTGCGCGTGATAAAAAATATCCGCCACCAACATCAGGAAATAAACCAATAGCCGTTTCAGGCATCGCAAACATCGTGGTTTCTGTAACAACACGATGAGAACCATGCACAGACAAACCAACGCCACCACCCATAACAATACCACTCGCCAAAGAGATATATGGTTTTGGATAGGTCGCAATCAATAAGTTCAAACGATATTCATGGAAAAAGAAATCTTGCGCCAATGTTGATTGATCGCCCAATTCTTGTTTTTCCAAATAGATTGCTTTTACGTCACCGCCCGCACAAAATGACTTCTCACCAGCACCATTAACGATGATTTGCTTCACAGCATCATCACCCTTCCATGACAAAAGCTGGTCATAGATAGCAGAGGTCATTTCTAAGTTAAGGGCATTTAACGCTCTTTCGCGATCAAGCGTTATAAAACCAGTATTGTTTTTTAGATCAAATGAAACAGTCATTTAAAAGTCTTTCTTAAAGCGATGAGTTAATATTATTTAGAGAATAAAGAACGAGATATAATCAAGCGCATAATCTCATTTGTGCCCTCTAAAATTTGATGGACACGTAAATCACGCACGATGCGCTCTACGTCATAATCATGAATATAACCATAACCACCATGAATTTGTAAGGCATCATTGGCAATGTCAAAACAGGCATCCGTTGCAAATTGTTTGGCCATCGCACAAAGCTTTGTCTTGTCGCTATTATTGCTGTCTATGGCATGTGCGGCGCGATAGGTCATTAACTCCGCCGCCTCTAACTGTGTGGCCATATCAGATGCTTTAAATTGTAACGCTTGGAACTTATTCAAAGAGCGACCAAATTGTTGACGCTCATCCATATAGGCAATGGCTTTTTCCATGGCTGATGTTGCGCCGCCCAAAGAGCACGCCGCGATATTAACGCGACCACCGTCCAGGCCTTTCATAGCAAAGGTAAAACCCTCACCCTCTTCTCCCAAACGATTTTCAACAGGCACCTTTACATCATCAAACGTAACCAAGGCTGTTGGCTGGCTTTTCCAGCCCATCTTTTTTTCTAAGGCACCAAAACCAATGCCCTCCATATCTTTTTCAATAATGAAGGTCGATATACCCTTTGGTCCATCCTCCCCTGTACGTACCATCACAACATAGATATCTGATACACCCGCACCAGAGATAAACGCCTTACTGCCATTTAAGATATAATGATCTCCGTTACGTACAGCTTTGGTCTTAAGAGCCGCCGCATCAGATCCAGATGATGGCTCTGTTAAACAATAGCTCGCTAAATGGTTCATAGATGTTAAAGACGGCAAAAATTTCGCGCGCTGTGTATCGTTACCAAATGTATCAATCATCCAGCACGCCATATTATGAATGGAAATATAGGCAGCAGTTGAAATACACCCCCGTGATAGTTCTTTAAAAATAAGCGCTGAATCTAAGCGCCCAAGCCCCGTACCGCCATATTCTTCTGAACAATAAAGTGCCGCAAAACCAAGTTCCGCACTCTTTTTAATAGTCTCAACGGGGAAAAATGAGTCGTTGTCCCACTGCCCCGCATGGGGCGCCAATTCATTATCAGCAAAGTTTTTTGCTAAATCAATGAAGGCGCGTTGATCATCTGTAAAATCAAAATTCATGGCTAAGATGATCCCTATTTACAAGGCCATTGTCAAGTTAATCACGAAGCTATCACCAGACAAATCATATTGATTTTAATTCTGTAAAAACCATTAAGGGCTCGCTAAGAAATTTAACGTTATAATAAGGATAGAAATCCAACATTGTCAGAACGACAGGCTGAATAAACATCCAAAGAAATAGCAATGATAGAATTGTTATGTTAGGATGTTATCGACTTGTTAAGCCATTTCAAATCATCTAAGATTTAATGGATTATAGTGTTTAACAGGTCGGTTCAGAAAAGATATTTCTATCGCTTAAGAATTAGGCTTAACCTTTAAAAGAATAGAGAGAGGCAGTAAGGATAATGCTTCGTATTATTGGTTTTATATTTGTTCCCCTATGTACCTTTGGTGGCTATATGGCCATGGGTGGTAAAATGGGCGTTCTGTGGCAACCATTTGAGGTTGTTATTATTGTTGGCGCCGCGATCGGTGCCTTTATGATTGCTAACCCTCTTCATGTTATTAAAGAATGTCTTCATGAGACAAAAGCGATCTTTAAAAAACACCCCTATAACAAAAAAGATTATCTTGATCTACTTGCTCTACTATATGTCATTTTTAAATTGGCTAGAACCAAGGGCTTCCTGGCTTTAGAGAGCCATATTGAGAACCCTGACGAGAGTGAGCTTTTCCAACAATTCCCTAATTTCAATGCCAACCATCATGCGCGCACATTCCTATGTGATTATTTGCGTATTATCTCGCTGGGCTGTGAAAATCCACATGAGATGGAAGCCTTGATGGATGAAGAAATTGAAACCTTGCATGAGGAGAAAAAACACGCCGCCCATTCGGTACAGGTTATGGCGGATGGTATGCCTGCCCTTGGTATTGTTGCCGCCGTTTTAGGTATTATTAAAACAATGGGATCAATTACCGAACCACCAGAAGTTTTGGGTAAATTGATTGGTGGTGCACTTGTAGGAACATTCCTTGGTGTATGGATTTCATATGGTTTTTGTGCGCCCATGGCAACAGCAATTGGTACGCGCGGCGATGCAGAAGTAAAATATTTTAAATGCATAAAGTCTGCGCTATTGGCATTTTTACAAGGCGTGGCACCACAGGTTGCTATTGAGTTTGCGCGTAAGACATTAACGCATGATGTTGTTTCAAGCTTCTTAGAAGTTGAAGAAGCAATGAATGAAGCACCAACAATTAGCAGCTAGAGACAAGAGGACCATTTCCTAAATGGCAGATGATCGCCCCCAAATAATCATTAAAAAGATCAAAAAGGTAGATGGTGGACACCATGGAGGGGCCTGGAAAGTTGCTTATGCCGATTTTGTAACGGCGATGATGGCGTTCTTTTTATTGCTATGGCTGTTAAACGTAACAACAGACGAACAGAAATTTGGTATTGCCAATTACTTTGACCCCATTAGTGTCTCTAAATCCGTAAGCGGAAGTGGCGGCGTTCTAGGCGGTAAGTCAATGATTAAAGAAGGCGCGATGATATCACCAACATCACCAATGGGTGTTGATATGCAGATGCCTGGCATTCCAGAAACGGGTCCAAACAGCGAAGAAAGTGCTTTCTCCGATGAGTATGGCAAAGGCGAAGTGCAGGTCGAAGATCCTTCAAATATAGAAGTTGTTAGCGATCCTAATGATGAGAACCTAACACAAGAAGAAGTCAAAAAACTGTCTGAAGATACGTTAAACGAACTGGTTGCTGAACAAGAGCAAAAGCAATTCGAAGAAACGGCCGAACAAATCAGACAAGCCTTACAAGAAAATCCTGATTTAACCGACCTCGCCCCGCATTTAATCGTTGATCAAACACCAGAAGGCTTGCGCATTCAAATCATTGACCAAGAAGGTCGCTCTATGTATCCATCGGGCAGTGCGCGTCTTTATGAAGAAACAAAAGAATTAATCGGCTTAGTATCAAATGTAATTCAAAAACTACCAAATAAAATATCGATTACAGGACACACCGATTCAAAGCCGTTCAGTACAAAAAGTGGTTATAACAACTGGAATCTATCGGCTGACCGCGCCAACTCTAGCCGTGAAGCCTTTGTCGAATCTGGCTTTCCGACAGAACGCCTTAGTCATGTTGTTGGTAAAGCCGACACAGAACACTTAATTGAAAATGACCCTGAATCGCCGCGCAATCGTCGCGTCAGCATTATTTTGTTACGTGAAAATAAAATCACGAACTTCGACCCCTTTAAAAAGGAAGAAGAAACAACAACACAACCTTTGATTCAAACACCTGCTGAGCCTGATGCTTTGCCCGTTGATGCGCTTGAATATAACCAGCTTCAATAATAAAATCAATGACAACACCCCCGCCAAAAACAGAACAAAGAACATTGTCTCTTTATCGCTCTGTTTCTGCGCCGTGCCCTTACCTTCCAAATATGGAAGCACAGAATGATTTCACCCTATTTGACAGAACGGACAAGGCCTTATTAACAGCACTTATCAATCAAGGCTTTCGACGATCAGATGATATTTTATATCGCCCTGCCTGCAAAGAGTGTTCGGCCTGCACACCCTGTCGGATCAATATTGACAAATGTAATCTCAATAAAAAATCAACAAAAAGAATCCTCTCTAAAAACCGTCATTTAACACGGACGATTTTAGGCACGTATCCAGACGATGCTTTGACCCGTGACCTATATCGCTTATTCCAACACTATCAAGAAACACGTCATAAAAATGGTGGCATGGATAACATAGATTTTGAAGGGTTTAAGAACTTCGCATCTACGAGCGATACCACAGAGTTGTGGCTATATAGAGATAATGAAAACACACTTCAGGGCGTCATAATTCTTGATAGCGTGCATGATGGATATTCGGCCATGTATAGCTTTTATAATCCAGACTACGATAAAAACAGTCTTGGGAAACACATGATTTATGATGTTGTGAAGCAGCTAAAGATAAGTCCAAGGCAGCATCTATATTTAGGTTATTGGATAGAAAATTCGCCTAAAATGGCGTACAAAATCAATTTTGATGGGGTGGAAGTCTTTCACAATAGCGCTTGGAATACACCTAAAGAAAAATAATGTGTGATTATGGGCGTAACTTTATAACGCCACCTTTAGAGACACGCAGCTCCGGCTCACGATCATCAGACAGATAACGCTTACTCAAATAATATGTTGTTGCATCATCAATAATGCCTAAATCTTTCAATATACCCGCCGCAATAAGAGCAACAAGATCCATATCTTCATATAGCACAATAGACTCTAATGTACCGACTAATGTATCCGAGGTTTCTTTACCCAAAACAGTGACCATCGCAGATAAATATAAGACCGCATTTAAACGCATTTTACCATGTAAGTCAGTTGGGGTTCTGCCTTTTGAATATTCTTCTTGGTTCATGGCGACGTCTTCTAAAAATTCCGAAATAGAAGGCATATGGAGCTTTTTACCCAAGCTACGTGAGGTCTTCATTGTGTTTTTAATACCCTGTGAGACGATCTCAACATCACGGTAATCATCAAAATAAATAGACGCCATCAAAGACAGTGAGAATTTCTTATCGTTATCCGCGGCATTAAATTGGTTGGCATTGGTGACGGCATCTTCCCAAAACTGAAGCAATGCGGACGGCGCAAACCAATTCTTCATTTCTTTGCGTTTTCGTTCATTCTGTATATAGATTGTTGGATCATGACCAAACATAATAAAGCGTCCCTATTCTTTTTTATTTTATTAATTAAGAATAAGCATAAATAGCCACAGATGAACTGTCAAATTATTATGTAAGACAGAAAACAGAAACACGCCTTACTTAATAGCAAATCGTGGCTGACGCTTTTTGTTACCAGCTAATAAACTTTTAGGACGATTAGCGGTGTAATAAGCGATGGCATCGTCTTCAACACCCAAATCCTGAAGAACATGTGCTGCGGTTGAGGCAACTAAATTAGATTTATCAGTGACTACTATTTCTCTCATCGTTGCAGATAAGCTTTGCGACCATGATTGTGATGTGCTTTGAACAACAGCGCGTATATATTGCAGTGCGTTCACACGCACAATGTATTTATTCTTACGTAAGGAACAGGTCGCCACAAAACCAAAAGCATAACGAAATGGAACACTACCTCTTTTACCGCCACTTGCAACATTTTCCAGTAAACTAACAAGAGCAGAAAGCCCTAATGGAGCGGATGTCTTATTTGTCTTTCCAATCATATTAACAAGAAGCCTTGATGCCTCAGAGCTATCCGCAGAATCTTCTAAGAACAGTGTCGACAAACCAATTCTTAAAGCTGTTTGAGGTGTTGTGTGTGTAAAAGTTTTGCCATCAACAGCGCCATCAACCATTACATTTAGAAGCCCTAATGTTTTGTTCGCACTATAAATACCAAAAAATCTTTTTTTATTTCTTCTGGATACCGCGTTGTTAGAATCTGACATATTGAACCTCCTGTTTTTATTCATGTTTTAAATCATAAATATTTTACGTTTATTATTAAGTGCTATGCTAGTAAAAATAGTTATTTACTTATGAAACTTGTTATTCCTAGGAAAACCATTTGGCGGCATGCGTCCAGCTTGAGCACGTTTACCTATCCAGGGATCAATCTCTGTTTCTTGACGAATACCAGAACCATAATCCCAGCTTAACCCGTCGGCGATCTTAAAGGTTTTAATATCTGATAAGCCACCATCCTTATATTTTTGCATGATCACCCCCTTGCCCTTTGACAATTCAGGGACATCAGCTAAAGGGAAAATAAGCATCTTGCGATTTTGCCCAATCACTGCCACGGAATCATCCGCGTCGTCAATCACATGACAAATTAGAGCTTCTACACTGCCCTTAACGTTCAATACCTGTTTTCCATTTTTGGTTTGTGCAAAAAAGTCTGATCCCTTAGCCCGGAAACCATGCCCAGCATCACTGGTCAATAAATAATTGGCCTCTGCATTATAAACAAACATTTTTAAGATCTCAGCATCATTAGGCAAATCCACCATCAAACGAACAGGTTCACCATGACCGCGCCCAGAGGGTAGTTTATCGCCCGCCAATGTATAAAAACGCCCATTGGTAGCAAAGATTAAAATCTTGTCAGTGGTTTGTGCCGTAAAGACAAAGCCTTCCTTGTCACCATCTTTGTAAGATAGGCTTTCGGTATCAATATTATGACCCTTTAATGCTCGTATCCAACCCTTGCTAGAACAAACAACAGTGATAGGCTCTTTATCAATAAAGGCTTCTTCTGGGATGAAATCGATATCTGGCGCATCTTGTAATGTCGTGCGGCGATCATCTGCAAAATCTTTTTTGGTTTGCATGACCTGCTTTTTAATCACTGTCCATTGACGTGTTTCGGACGATAATAATATCTCTATCTCTTCTTTTTCTTTGCTTAACGCATCATGCTCTTTACGGATTTCAAATTCTTCTAATTTACGCAGTGAACGAAGACGCATATTTAAAATAGCTTCGGCCTGATTATCCGTCAGCTCAAATTTCGCCATCATCACTTGTTTTGGTTCATCTTCTTGGCGAATGATACGGATCACTTCGTCAATATTTAAAAAGGCGATTAAATAACCCTCAAGTAACTCAAGACGATCAACAATTTTACCCAAACGGAAATTAGAGCAACGAACAAGAACGTCACGGCGGTGATTTAAGTAGGCTCTTAAAACCTCTTTTAAATTCATGACTTTTGGCACACAGCCCATGTCTAAAACATTCATGTTTAATGAAAAACGCGTTTCAAGATCTGTTTGCTTAAACAACGCTTCCATTAATATTTCTGGGTCAATATTGCGTGATTTCGGCTCCAGGACAATACGCACATCTTCCGCAGATTCATCACGCACATCTTCTAAGACGGTGATTTTTTTAGAGATAATAAGATCAGCTATCTTTTCAATTAATTTTGATTTTTGAATTTGATACGGTATCTCGGTAATGACAATATTATATTGCCCTTGTTTCAAATCTTCTTTTTCCCAGCGCGCGCGCATACGGAAAGACCCCTTGCCCGTTTCATAGGCCGTTAAAATATTCTCTTTTGGCTCAACCATGATCCCACCTGTTGGAAAATCAGGACCCGTGACGAATTGCGTTAAATCGGCAACGGTGGCCGATTTATTCTCAATCAAATGCACCAACGCATCACATAGTTCGGTAATATTGTGTGGTGGAATATTCGTCGCCATACCAACGGCAATACCGCTGGACCCATTGGCTAAAAGATTTGGAAAAGCCGCTGGTAAAACTTTGGGCTCTCCGCCCTCTCCGTCATATGTCTCACGAAAATCAACTGCATTATCAGCAATGCCGTCTAGCAAGGCCTCCGCCACAGCAGTCATGCGCGCCTCTGTGTAACGCATCGCGGCGGGATTATCACCGTCAATATTACCAAAGTTTCCCTGCCCATCAACCAATGGATAGCGCACTGCAAAATCTTGTGCCAAGCGCACCAAGGCATCGTAAACCGATTGATCACCATGGGGATGAAATTTACCGATAACATCACCAACAACACGTGCACATTTTTTAGGGCTAGTAGTCGATTTAAGACGTAATTGTTGCATCGCAAACAATAAACGACGATGCACAGGTTTCAAACCATCGCGCACATCTGGTAAAGAGCGAGAGGTAATCGTAGAAAGCGAATACGCCAAATATTTCTCTGAGAGAATATCAACAAGTGCGCGATCAATAATTGTTTCATCACCGGAAATAAGTTGTCCCATGGAACTGCTCTTTCTTCATCTTTTTATAGAATCATTATCTGTATGTTGATTAGTTTAGCAAGGCTGTCACCGCTTGTCTTATATCTTTTTCAGATTTTTAACGATTAAAGTCTTTTAGAACCTTATTCACAAAACGTACACGGGCATCGGGCATGGCTTGATAGGTTTGTGTAAAGACACGGTGCTCAAAAAAGTACCCCAACATATCAAATCCATTCATGATGTCTTGCTGGATTTCTGAATCCGTTTCACCGATTTTACCAATCATAAAACGCGGCATATGTAATAATTTATCCTTGTAAGGCTCCCCCGCTGAGCGTGATACGGCCCGCCCAGATTTGGGACTAACATAAATAAGCCTATCCGCCTCATCCCCCTGTCCTGTGGATGCACAGACCCGTAGATCAAGACCAAACCCCATTTCTTTTAAGAGCGCCATCTCAAAATAAAGATAGGTTTCCAACCAAACATCCGTGTCCAAATTATCATAGAAAACCCTTACACCCTGATAGACGGCAGGATGTTCCTCACGTTCAGCCAAGGCCATATCGATCATGGCGCACATGGATTGGATTGCGAGTAATTTTAGAGGTTCATCCAAATAGCGAGACGGGTAGGAATGTTTCATGTGGACACGAAAACTGCCCAGACTTCCCTCTAGGCGCGACGCCCAGTTAACCTCAACCTCATTACCCAAATCATAGAGTGATTTATTCTTACTGGCCAATGCCGCCTTAACATAGCCTGCATGACGACCGTGATTCTCGGTCAACACAGACACAACCGCAGACGCGTCACCATGACTACGTACAGAGACAATAAAACCAGTATCTTCCCAAGAATTCATACATGCCATTCTTTGGGAATCGTACCGTTATTGCAATTACTATGTTTTAGAAGTGAATAACCTTATCATAGGCATCAAGAACTGACTCGTGCATCATTTCTGAAAGTGTTGGATGCGGGAAAATTGTGTGCATTAATTCTGCCTCGGTGGTTTCCAATGTCTTAGCAATACCAAAGCCTTGTATCATTTCGGTGACTTCTGCGCCAATCATATGGGCACCTAATAACTCACCTGTTTTCTCATCAAAGACTGTTTTGACAAAACCTTCGGTTTCACCAAGAGCAATCGCTTTACCGTTACCCATGAACGGGAATTTACCGGTTTTAATTTTATAGCCCGCCTCTTTCGCGGCGCGTTCTGTTAGACCAACAGAGGCCACTTGAGGGTGACAATAAGTACAGCCCGGAATGTTTTCTTTAACAATTGGGTGAACGCCTTTAACACCAGCGATCTTTTCAACACAAATAATGCCTTCATGGCTTGCTTTATGTGCCAACCATGGTGCACCGACAATATCACCGATCGCATAGACATTCTTTTCTGCCGTTTCCAACCATTCATTCACTACAACATGGCCACGATCTAGTTTGATTTTTGTGTTTTCCAAACCGATTTTTTCACTATTACCAATAATACCAATCGCAACAATCACACGGTCAAATGTGCGTGTTTCTTTTTTACCTTTGATTGTGATTGTGGCCTCCACATTGGCGCCCTTTTCACTTAAACCATCAACACTAGATTCCGTTAGAATCGTCATGCCTTGTTTTTCAAAAGATTGACGCGCAAATGCGGAAACTTCTTTGTCTTCAACCGGCATAACGCGATCTTGCATTTCAACAACCGTCACATTTGCGCCCATTGTATTATAAAAACTGGCAAATTCGATCCCGATTGCACCAGAACCAATAACAAGTAAATTTTTTGGCATAGAATGCGGTGTCATCGCATCCTTGTAAGTAACAATCGTTTTACCATTGGGTTGCAAATGCGGTAATGTGCGGGCACGTGCGCCCGTAGCAACGATAATATGCTTGGCTTTCACGGTTTGTTTTTTGCCGTCTTTTGCTTCAACCTCGACGGCACCCTTGCCCATCAAACGACCATGACCATCAATCACATCGACTTTGTTCTTTTTCAACAAATGAGCAATACCGCCAGAAAGTTGCTTGGCAATACCACGTGAACGTTCAACCACTTTTTTAAGATCAAATTGTATATTATCCGCCGATAAACCAAAAGCATCCGCATGTTTCATCAAATTATAAATCTCTGCCGTGCGTAACAAGGCTTTGGTTGGAATACAACCCCAATTTAAACAGATACCGCCCAAATGTTCACGTTCAATCACAGCCGTTTTCATGCCTAATTGCGCGCCGCGGATCGCCGCAACATAGCCACCAGGGCCAGAACCAATAACCAAAAGATCGTAATTTTTATATGTCATTATTTTATCTCTCTTTATTATAAAATCTAAATATAAAGCCGTGCGTCAATCACGGCAATCATTGGCTGATCATAGGGGTGCGCCGCTTTTAAATCTTCTAAAAACGCCTTTAAATCATCTGCACTTGTCTTTTTATCACTGTAAATCTGCACCATGACTTCTGTAGCAATACCGCGCTTACCGATTTGTCCGATGGCTGGTTCAGCCTTGGCATCCGGAACAAAGCTGCCTGTGACTGGTGCAATGTTCAAACAACCCTCATAGTTGCCAATTGCACCATGTAATTTATGCGCATCAATAACATCCAAAACAGGTGCAAATACAGCCGATTTAATAACGCTATCCATATCAAAAGCCCACTCGCTCTCAATTGGAAAGGTAAATTGGATAACATAGTAATCCGTTAAGGCCATGAATGTCGCCTCTTCTATTATACAAGAATTTTTGCTGGTGTTTGGATATAACGCTTAAATGCCGCGAGGAATTCTGCACCAACCGCGCCGTCAACCGAACGGTGATCCACCGATAATGTAACCGTCATCACGGTTGCAATTTCAACAGTGTCATTTTTAATGACCGCACGTTTTTCACCGGCACCAACCGCCATAATACATGATTGTGGAGGATTAATAATCGCCGCGAATTCACGAATACCGAACATACCCAAATTAGAAATGGTAAAGCCGCCGCCTTGGAATTCATGAGGTTTCAACTTACCCTCGCGTGCACGCCCAGCCAAATCTTTCATTTCGTTTGAAATAGTTGCTAAACTTTTCTCATCTGCATTTTTGATGATAGGCGTAATCAAACCATTGTCGCTGGCCACAGCAACAGACACATCAACATCCGTATATTCCAAAATACCATCACCCGCCCATGCCGCATTCGCCGCAGGAACATCACGCATTGCCTTGGCAACCCCGCGAATAATAAAGTCATTCACAGATATCTTATAACCTTCGGCATCTGTATTGATTTCTTTGCGTAACTGTAACAATGCGTCAATTTCACAATCAATCGTGAGATAGAAATGCGGCACTGTCTGTTTTGATTCTTGTAAACGATTGGCAATAATTTGACGCACACCACTGGCTGGAATGAAGTTGTATCCTTGTCCCAATGCATCGGCCTGCGCGCGTGCATCAACGCCAGCAGGCATAGAACCACCAGATTTTTGTGACGCTGAAGTGGCTGATTTTGTTGCTCCGCCCGCTTTAGCTTTTTCAATATCAGCCTTAACGATACGGCCATGAGGGCCAGAGCCCTGAACGACATTTAAATCAATATTAGCGTCCGCCGCTAAACGACGCGCCAAAGGACTGGCGAATACGCGTTTGCCATCATTTTGTACAGGTGTATTTTTAACAGGCGCATCTTTAGTTACAGATGTATCTGCTTTAGGCGCTTCAGCTTTTACCTCCTGTTTAACAGGTGCAGATGTTGCGCCAGCATCAAAACCATCCAGCGCTGATGCATCTTCGTCTTCTTCTAATAAGATCGCGATTTGTGCATTCACGGCAACGGCATCTGTGCCCTCAGCAATTAAGATCTTAGCGATCGTACCTTCATCGACGGCCTCAACTTCCATTGTGGCTTTGTCTGTTTCGATCTCTGCCAAGACATCACCAGAAGACACAACGTCGCCCTCTTTCACATGCCATTTGGCAAGCTTTCCTTCGGTCATTGTCGGGGACAAGGCTGGCATTAAAATAGGAATTGGCATTTTCAAAAACCTTACAGTAATAATTTATAGTAACTTATTTATAGCAAACTTCTTTAACGGCACGCACAACATCTTCTGGTTGTGGTAACGCCAATTTCTCAAGATTTGCGGCATATGGCAACGGCACATCTGTTAGGTGAACACGCTTAACAGGCGCATCCAAATAATCAAATGCATGTTCCATCATTGTTGCTGCCATTTCGGCACCAATACCAGAAAATGGGAAACATTCTTCAACACTGACTAAACGATTTGTTTTCTTAACCGATTGCACAATTGTATCAATATCTAAAGGACGAATTGTACGTAGGTTAATGACTTCAGCCTCAATACCTTGTTTAGCTAATTCCTCGGCCGCTTCCATCGCGCGTCCAACGGAGATTGAATAACCAACGATTGTTACATCACTGCCCTCACGCTCAATTTTGGCTTTACCGATAGGCAGAACAAAATCTTCATCTTGCGGCACATCAAAAACCTGACCGTACATCATTTCATTTTCCAAGAAGACAACAGGGTTTGGATCGCGAATAGCGGCCTTCATCAGACCTTTAGCGTCCGCACCATTCCAAGGTGCAACGACTTTGAGACCAGGCACATGTGCATACCAACTTGCGTAATCTTGAGAGTGTTGAGCCCCCACACGAGATGCCGCGCCATTAGGTCCACGGAAAACGATAGGACACCCCATCTGACCACCAGACATATAGAGTGTTTTCGCCGCAGAGTTAATAATATGATCAATCGCCTGCATCGCAAAGTTAAACGTCATGAATTCAACAATTGGCTTTAAGCCACCAAACGCAGCACCAACACCAATACCGGCAAAACCATGTTCGGTAATGGGGGTGTCAATCACACGTTTTGGACCAAATTCATCCAACAAGCCTTGTGATACTTTATAAGCACCATTATATTCCGCAACTTCTTCGCCCATAAGGAAGACATTTTTATCATCACGCATTTCTTCGGCCATCGCATCACGCAAAGCTTCGCGCACTGTTTGCTCTTTGGTGTTTTGCATGAAACGCTCTTCATCAACATCCATAATTGCTTTAGCCTGTGGCGCAACTGTAATTTGTGCTTCTTCTGTATCAGCAACATCTTCAACAACTGGCGCTGGCGCATTATTATCGACGGCATCTAAATCTAAATCCGCAATATCTTCGTCTTCTTCGACCAAAATAGCGATCACCGCATTAACGGCAACGTTTTCTGTGCCTGCAGGAATAAGAATCTTCGCAATGATACCCTCATCAACCGCTTCAACTTCCATTGTTGCTTTGTCTGTTTCGATCTCGGCCAAAACATCACCCGATGATACACTATCACCCTCGGATACTTTCCATGTTGCGATCTTACCTTCGGTCATTGTCGGGGATAAGGCAGGCATTAAAATTTGAATGGGCATTATTTCTATCCTAGTAAATTTCTATCTTTATTTTTTAAGTCTTATATCTGATTAAACGTCGATAAGAACGTCAGTCCACAATTCCGCTGGATCTGGTTCAGGAGAATTTTGTGCAAAATCAACAGACTCTGCCACAACCTTCTTAACGTCTTTATCAATGCCTTTAAGGTCATCGTCGGTCATACCAAGATCAAACAACATTGATTTTAAGTTCACGATCGGATCTTGCGTATCACGCATATTGGTTACTTCGTCTTTTGTGCGATATTTTGCAGGGTCAGACATAGAGTGACCACGGTAACGATATGTTTCAAATTCAAGGATCATTGGCCCTTTACCAGAGCGCGCGTGTTCAACGGCTTCAAGCCCTGCCTCACGTACAGCAATAACATCCATACCATCAACACGCGTACCAGGTACATCCCAACCAGCACCACGTCGATATAGTTCACCCGCCGAAGATCGTTGTACGGATGTTCCCATACCATATTGATTATTCTCGATACAATAAACAACAGGCAACTTCCACAAAGACGCCATATTCATTGCCTCATAGACCTGACCTTGGTTTGATGCACCATCACCCATATAGGCAAGGCATACACCGTTATCTTCGTTATATTGGTGCGCAAAGGCTAAACCAGTCCCAAGGGGGACTTGTGCGCCAACGATGCCGTGACCACCATAGAATTTCTTTTCACGGCTAAACATATGCATAGAGCCACCCTTACCACGAGAATAACCACCCTCACGGCCAGTCAACTCAGCCATAACACCGTTAGCTTCCATACCACACGCCAACATGTGGCCATGATCGCGATACGCGGTAATTACACTATCACGTGCATTAGAAATACAAGACTGCATCCCAACAACAACCGCTTCTTGACCGATATAAAGGTGACAAAAACCGCCAATTAAGCCCATGCCGTATAGTTGACCGGCTTTTTCTTCAAAGCGACGAATTAATAACATGTCTTTATAGAACTGCAGTAACTGTTCCTGTGTGACATTTTTCGGCAATGCTGTTGCTGTCTTTTTAGAAGACGTTTTTGTCTTTTTATCTTTTGCCATGAAATGACCCTTACTCACTATATGATAGATGCATAAATATATGATTTTAAATTATGCTCTTTTTTACCAAAAAAAAAGGCAACATCAAAGCATAAAAGCACAGCTTAATTTTATATTGCGCCTAACGCTCTCTATTTAAAAGAATCTTTATTTAATCAAAATGATATATTCATTCTCTTGAATATATCCCAATTGCTCTCTGATTTTCAAATCAACGAGGTCAGGATCAAGGGACGCCGAACGCAACCCCTTTGCTTCAATCTCTAACGCAGCGCGCTCTTGCTGTATTGTTGATAGCTGAGTTTCGGCCGTTTCTAATTTCTGATTAAAATGATCAAGAACAAATAATCCACGCTGACCCTCAATGGAATGAAACATCAAATAGGCGATTAGAAAGACACAAAACCCAATAAACAAGAAACTTTTCCATGCTTGCCCACGACCGAAAATAACCTGCAGATCATCATTCGCTTTTTCAAACGCTATGCTAGATGTCTTTTGTGACGATGATACAGGCATATAAGGCTTTATGTTTTATGAATAAATTAGAGATGAGACACATATTTTGAGCTGTGGATAACCCTGTGTATATCTATCTATAGAATCACAAAAACACGCTTAGATCAATCTATTTTTTATCAATAGAGTCAGTATTTTATCTATTTTTATTAAGAATAATTATAACGTGCTATATCAGATCGTTATAAAAAAAACGGCGCACCCAATCAAGGATGCGCCGTTTATATATATTTCGCCCTTATTTACAAAGCCTTATGGAACAATTCTTATTAAAGAATATTGCCCGCATAATAGGCCTGAACACCCAACTCTTCCTCAATACGGATCAGTTGGTTATATTTTGCAGTACGATCAGAGCGCGATAAAGATCCTGTCTTAATCTGTCCAGCATTTGTCGCAACCGCTAAATCAGCCAAGGTTGTATCTTCTGTTTCGCCAGAACGGTGTGAAATAATAACGCCGTAACCAGATTTCTGGGCAATCTCAATTGTTTGCATGGTTTCAGATAATGTACCGATCTGATTTAATTTAATCAAAATAGCATTACCACAACCCTGCTCGATCCCTTTAACCAAACGCTCTGGGTTTGTAACGAATAAATCATCACCAACGATCTGAACCGTGTCACCTATCTTCTCAGTCAGTAAACGCCAACCATCCCAGTCTTCCTCATCCATACCATCTTCAATGGATACGATCGGGTAATCTTTTGCCAAAGCAGCAAGATAATCAACCATTTCAGCAGAACTCAACTCTTTGCCTTCGCCTGCCAAATGGTATTTACCGTCTTTATAAAACTCAGATGCGGCAACATCTAGCGCCAAAGCAACTTCTTTGTCGACACCAGCTTCATAGCCAGCTGCTTCGATTGCTTTAAGAATATAATCAAGAGCCTCACGGGACGATTTTAACGCTGGTGCAAAACCACCCTCATCACCGACATTTGTGTTATGGCCTTCTTTTTTCAAAATAGCCTTTAGGTTGTGGAATATTTCCGCGCCCATTTGAACAGCCTCAATAATTGTTTCGGCACCAATCGGCATAATCATGAATTCTTGAATATCAACAGGGTTATCGGCATGCGCACCGCCATTAATAATATTCATCATCGGCGTTGGTAAACAGGTTGAACTGAAACCACCAATGTAACGATAAAGTGGCATGCCTGCCTCTTCTGCGCTGGCCTTGGCAATTGCTAGACTTACGCCCAAAATAGCATTGGCGCCCAAACGGCCTTTATTTTCTGTGCCGTCTAATTCAATCATTAAGCTATCTATGTCAATCTGATCTGTCGATTCCAGACCAACCAATGTATCGGCAATTTCTGTATTCACGAAATTAACAGCCTTTTGAACACCCTTGCCCATGAAACGAACATCGTCGCCATCACGCAATTCAACGGCTTCAAATTTACCAGTAGACGCACCAGATGGTACAGCCGCGCGCCCAAAAGCACCGCTTTCCAAGAAAACATCGACTTCAACAGTCGGATTTCCACGGCTGTCAATAATTTCACGTGCATAAATATCTAGAATTTGTCCCATAGTTTTTAATCCTTTTTAAGTTGTGTTGTGGGTTTCTTCTTTGTCTTATTTGGTTTCATTTGTTCGATAGAGTTTATAATATCAGCATCCACATTACGAATATTTACATCGCGCTGCGGGTATGGAATTTCAATTTCATTATCCTTCAAGGCATGCCAGACAGCAAACATCACATCACTTTTTACGCGCCAATATTTATATGAAACATCATCAATCCAAAATAATAAACGGAAATTCAGCGATGAATCCGCAAACTCATCCAATAAACACATAGGCTCCGGGTTACGCAGGATACGCGGATGATCTTTTAAGGCTTCAACCATAACATCACGCGCCATATCAATATCTGTATTATAGCTGATCCCGATATTAATCTCCATACGCCCAGTCGGGTTTGAATAGGTCCAGTTTGTTACCTTGGTTGAGATAAACTCTTCATTTGGCACCATCACTTCCTTGGTATCCAATGTTTCTAACATTGTGTAGCGCGCACCAATTTGACGCACATGCCCATAAAGACCATTCTCAAGCTCTACGACATCGCCGACCTCAACGGTTTTTTCAACCAATAGAATCAAACCACTAATGAAGTTAGATGTAATTTTCTGTAAACCAAAACCAAGACCGACACCAACCGCACCACCAAAGACTGCCAATGCGGTCAAATCAATCCCCATAATATCAAGGGCAACCATGAATAAGACAAAGTAGATGGCGATTTGGGCGGATTTTGCCGCCAATTCACGGTTACTGACGCGCAACTTACTAAAGCGGCTAATAAGGAATCGTACCATCTTGGTACTGACACCCGCTGCCCAGAACAAGATCCCCAAGGCAACAATACCTTTTACAAGGGCAACGATGGAGAACTGATAGGTTCCGATTTTAAAAGAAAAACGATTAAGAAAATCAACAAAGGGCGCCAAATTGCCAGTAAAACTTAGCCCTACAATCGCAAAACCCGCCACCAAAGAGAAATAAATGATCGGACGGCTTTCTGTTGATAAAGAGATAAGCTTCACAACAGCCCACAAGATCACTAACTCATAACCCAGTTCAATAATGCGCATATCCTGACCGACAAACTTTGCAAAGAAAGCTTGGCCTGCAGATATAAGGACAACAGATACTAGAGGCCCAAAGATTGGCGCGATTGATTCAAAGCCACGCCCAAGCATGGTCTTCTTTCCTTCACTATCTTTGAACAGAGTTTTGGCGAATAAATAGCGCAATAAAAATGAAATAGCGATTGATATAATAACGATCAGGGCTTGCGCCAAGGACTGAACCGTAAATATATAATCAATAAGAGCGCCCATAAAAATCTTTCATATTATTAATGCGTTAAATTACTTTCTTAATCCTCAATGACAATTAGATTATCTTTCGCAATGGCATCAATATCTTTCATAACCTTCAGAATTTCTTCCATATGGTTTAGATAAATCATGTTTGGACCATCCGATGGCGCACTATCAGGATCTTGGTGACTCTCCATAAAGACCGCCGCGACACCAACCGCCATTGCAGCACGCGCCAATACAGGCGCAAAACGTCTATCGCCACCGCTTGATTGACCATTAACACTTGGTTGTTGAACAGAATGGGTTGCATCGAAAACAACAGGATAACCCGTTTGCGCCATAACAGGCAGACCACGAAAATCACTGACCAATGTATTATAGCCAAAAGACGCACCGCGCTCACATAGCATAATATTATCATTACCGCTCTGGGCAATCTTTTCAGCCACCGCAGCCATATTCCAAGGCGCTAAAAACTGACCCTTTTTAACATTAATAATTTTACCTGTCTTTGCCGCCGCGACAAGCAAGTCTGTTTGACGACATAAGAAAGCAGGAATTTGCAACACATCTACATGCGGAGCAACCAATTCACAATGTTCTGGTAGATGAATATCGGTTACCAACGGCACATCGAACTCAGAACGAATAGCATCAAAAATGGGCATAGCCTTATCAATACCCATACCGCGTTTCCCGTTAAGGGCTGTTCTATTTGCCTTATCAAACGATGTCTTATAGATGAAAGGAATATTAAGTTTTGTCGCAATTTCCTTTAGGGCTTCACACATAAAGAACGCGTGATCCTTGCTCTCTAGCGCACAAGGTCCTGCAATAAGTGTGAATGGTTGATCATTACCAATGGTAAAGTCTTTAAGCTTAATATTATGATAGGGAATAGCCATGATGTCGTGATCCTTAATGCTCTGTATTGCTCTGTGGATATGGGTTTTAATTATAGGTTTTATATGTAGCCCTTTTTAGAGATAAATTCAACCCATAAGCCAACCACATATAATGTTTATTAACGATCTTTATTGATCCTCTTTCTTTTATATTGCTATAGTCTATATCTCACTATAGATAATCCCTTACCTCCTTTGAAAGATCACGATGAAACATACTCTCTTAACGCTGACATGTTTAACTGCTATTCCTCTTGCCCTGGCATTTGCGACAACATCAACTGCGTCCGCAGATTTATTAAAACCAGAAATCAAAGCCTCTGATGAGCGTGGCAACAGTATTAAGCTCAACGGACGCATCCAAGTTGATAGTGCTATGTTTGACGATGATACTGTTGATCTTGATGATGATACAGATATAAGACGTTTCTATTTAGGTGTTAAAGGCACAATCGTCCATGACCTTGAATATCAAGTCACAGGTAACTTCACGAGCAGTAACGCAAGCTTTAATGATGCGACCCTCGCCTACACGAGATTTGATAATCTCTATCTTATTGGAGGGCATCATGAACAAATTATTGGCATGGAGGATTATACGAGTAGCCTACATGCATCATTCATTGAGCGTTCTATTGTCCATGATGCCTTTTACCCAGGTGACGCCGTTGGTGCCTTAGCTAACTTCTTTGGCGAATATGGTGATGCAGGTAAAGAAACAAACTGGCAAATTGGTTTAGGCATCTATGACGAAAGCTTAAATGGTAATGGTAACAGCGATAATAGCCGTCAATCATATGGAACACGTATTGGATATAATCCCTATATAGATGGTCGCTCAACACTTCATCTCGGTGGTGCTATAAGATATGCAGAAAGCTCATTGGATAATGACTTTGAATATGATGCGCGCCCGGGAACACGTTTAGCAACATCACGCTTTGCTGATGTCACCGTTACCGATGCAGATCATAGCTTGGCTACTAGCTTAGAAATGATCTACCTAAGGGATAATTATCACCTACAGGCCGAATACATAACCACCAGTGTTGATAGAAACAGTGGCGACGACCCTCGCTTTGATGGTTGGTATGCACAGGCTTCTTATTACCTAACAGGAGAGAACAGAACATATAACCCGTCTCGCGGTGGTGTCGGTCGTCTAAAGCCTAGTAATCCTGTTACTGATGGCGGATTGGGTGCGGTAGAAATCGGCGCACGTTATGCGACGATTGATTTGAATGATGCAGGCTTTCAAGGCGGAGAGTTAGACACGATAAACTTTGCCGTCAATTGGTACCCAACATCAAACACGCGTCTTGATTTTAACTATGTCATCAATGAGACATCAAATACTGGGCCCGTACCTAACGACACAACAAATGCCTTTATCGTACGCGCCCAATATGATTTCTAGTTAAGCCGCATAGCGATAAGCTAAATTAGCACATTTTGCCGCAGCATTAACCAATGAGGTAAATAATGGATGCGGATCAAGCGGACGTGACTTTAGCTCTGGGTGGAATTGTACGCCGATAAACCACGGATGATCTGGACGTTCTATAATCTCTGGCAATTGTCCATCAGGGGACAAACCTGAAATAACCAGGCCTGATTCTGCCAATGCTTCTTTAAAGGCAATATTCATTTCATAGCGATGACGATGACGTTCTGCGATGCTCTCCTTACCATAGACATGATAGGCAAGGCTTTCTTTGTTAATCACACATGGATAAGCCCCAAGGCGCATTGTGCCACCGCGATCTTCATTCACATTGCGATGCTCAACGATCTCACCCTTATTCCATGTGGTCATTAAGCCAATCAATTGGTTTTCTGGTTTGGCATCAGGATTCATTTCTGCACTAGTAGCCTTCTCAAGGCCAGCAACTTCGCGTGCCGTTTCAATCGCCATTAACTGCATTCCCAAACAAATACCAATACAGGGGATGTTATTCTCTCTGGCATAGGTAATAGCAGCAATCTTGCCCTCTATGCCTCGCTCACCAAAACCACCAGGAACGACAATCGCATGCATATGCGCCAGCTTCTCAGAGGGATCACGTTTTTCAAAGATTTCACAATCAACCCATTCAATTTTGACCTTTTGCTTATTGGCGATACCGCCATGGATTAAGGCTTGCTCTAGTGACTTGTAACTCTCTTTAAGGGAAACATATTTCCCAACAATGGCGATGCGAACCTCATCTCGGTTTGAATGGATCGTGCTCACAACATCACGCCAAGGCTGTAAATCGCCTTTTGGTGCTTTCATTCTGAAATATTCAAAGATTTCATCATCAAGCCCCGCCTCATGATATTTCAATGGGACTTCATAGATCGTTTCAACATCGAGTGCTGGAATAACGCGTTGCGAGGGAACATTACAAAATAAAGCAATCTTACGCCTATCCTCAAGGGTTAAAGCATGATCACTACGGCATAACAACATATCGGGCTGAATACCAGAAGACAGGAGTTCCTTAACCGAGTGCTGTGTTGGTTTTGTTTTAAGTTCTCCGACAACTTTTAGATAAGGCACCAATGTTACATGAATGAACAAGCAATTTTCTTTACCGCGCTCATTAGCAAATTGTCTGATGGCTTCGATATAGGGCAAACTCTCCATATCGCCGACAGTCCCACCGATCTCACAAATCATAAAATCACACCCCTGTGATCCATCAGCAATAAAATCTTTGATCTCATTGGTCACGTGGGGAACAACCTGAACATCTGTACCATTATAATCACCGCGGCGCTCTTTGGTGATAACATTCAAATAAATACGTCCCGTTGTGATGTTATCATGCTTGGTTGTTGTCACTCCTGTGAAACGTTCATAATGCCCAAGGTCTAAGTCTGTCTCTGCACCGTCATCCGTTACAAATACTTCACCATGCTGATATGGGTTCATTGTGCCTGGATCAACATTTAAGTAAGGATCAAGCTTACGAATGCGTACCTTATACCCACGGGCTTGTAACAGTGCCCCGATTGATGCGGATGACAATCCCTTCCCCAATGATGAAACAACCCCACCAGTAACAAAAATATAACGCGCCATATATGGTTTCTCCTTTTACCTTATGTTGTTCCTTCTTCTCACTATAAAAAGAAGGTATTAAAAAAGGCGGTCAAAAAGACCGCCTTAAATTACTACTCCGAGGTTGGGACGCTGGGGACTTGCCCCGTTGGCACGTCCGGTGCCTCCTCTTTTATTTTATCTGCCAATTCTTCTATGGCGCCCACCGCAGGGGCTGTTTGTTCTTGGGTAATCCCAACATCCAAAATTGACTTGGTTTCTATTTTTGCATGGGACATCATGGTTAGGGTCAAGCTAGTACCAATAAAGCATGTTGCCAAGATTGCTGTTGCACGTGTTAAAAAACTTGCTGTACCAGCAGCAGAGGCAAAAGAGCCCATACCACCCTGACCGCCACCAATACCTAAACCACCGCCTTCAGAGCGTTGAACCAGAATAATGCCAACCAAAGCCACGGCAATAATAAGATGTATAATAAGAACGACCTGTTCCATGGATGAGCTTCCTCAAATAAATATTAAATTCATAATGGCTGATTCCTACACGAGGTTACACAATTTTGCAATTTAAAATTAAAACTTCGTTTTATTATTTAAGACGAGCACATTACTTGACATATTTAATGATGCCATGCTATACTGCCTTATGTTAAAAATAAAATAATGTACGAGAGATAAAATAATGGCTATTAAAAAAGACGGAAAGACATGGAAAATACGCGAAGACTTTAGACAATCTTGCGTTGCTGTTTATATGGATAATTTTGTAGCTTTCAGATCGTCTTCATATGGTGGCAGTGCCGATTTCATACAAAAACATCTGGATCTAAACGCCAATGAGATGGAAACAATCTACCGCGACTATAGAAAAGATTATGACCACCAATGTGATATATAAAAGCCTGCTTAAACTCCACACGCAATATCATAAACACCATTAAATGTTTCGGCTTTCAACGCCGCACCGCCGATAAGGCCGCCATGGACGCGCGGAACAGCTAGGATGTCTTTGGCATTAGAGGGCTTCATTGATCCGCCGAACAAGATACGGGTTTTATTTGCTACCTCTGCGCCGAATGCGGAGAGCAATGTTTGATAAATGAATTCATGCATTTCTTTAATATCATCAATACCGCATACTTTTAAGTTCTTACTCGTGCTAATCGCCCATACAGGTTCATAAGCAATAACAACGTCACCAACTCCCTTGGGTACAGAGTTTATCACCTGATCTTTTACAACCTCAAATTCTTTACCCGCATCACGCTGTACCAATGTCTCACCCACACAAATGATAGGCGTTATTCCCTTATCAATTGCCTGTTGAGCCTTATCACAGATCAATACATTGCTTTCTCTGTGATAATCACGGCGATCAGAATGCCCTAAAATAACATAGTCACAGCCCATATCTTTGAGCATGCTGGCAGAGACCTCGCCCGTATAAGCTCCAGATTCGGCGTTTGAGCAATCTTGTGCGCCTAACCTTATGGGGCTGTCCTTAATAATATCATGCGCATCACGAATTAAAATTGATGACGGGCAGATTAACATCTCAACATCTGCGTTTGGTGTTTTAACGTGATCGGTTAATGCGTTACATAGATCATGCGTAAAGGTACGCGTTCCATTCATTTTCCAATTTCCAGCAATTAATGTCTTCATGGTTGCAACATCCTTATTTTTGACTATTATCTAATCTTATAATTCTTTATAAGATTAGACGTTAAAGCGATCATTTAAAACGCTTAAATATAACTATTTTAAGAAAGTTAGCGAGATAACATGCTTCAATCTATGCGCGACGGTGCCAGTTCTTGGTTTATGAAATTTGTCTTTTCCGCCCTTTTGGTCTTAGCGACCGCGGGCTTGGTTCTTATGGATATGGGTGGCTTCTTCCGCTCTGGGCCACCACTAGCGGTGGCGTTCACCGTTGAGGGTCAAGAATTCTCTACCGTTGAATTGGACCGCATGGTGTCCCAGACATTGCGCAATCGTAATTTAACATTAGAGCAAGGCCTGCAAGAAGGAATCATCCAAGAGATCATTAATCGCGAAGTCGATTCCCGTATTCTTAATGTTGAAACACGTGACCTTGGTGTACGTATTCCCGATTCTGTTGTTGCGGAAAAAGCCCGCGCCTTGATGAGCACTATTATGGGCGTATTCCAACAAAGCGACCAAGATGTTGACGAAGCGGCTGTATTCCGTCAGTTCGTCAATAATTTGGGCATGACAGAATCTATGTATGTCGCAAGTGAGAAAAACAAGATCGCAACAGAATTGGTTTCGAATGCTTTAACCAAAGCGTCTTTCACACCGAGTAATCTTGTCGATGCGTTAATCGCGTTTGACCAAGAAGAACGTATTGCGCAAACATATGATCTTATTATCAAAGATAAAGATATTAGAAAGCCAAGTGACGAAGATTTGATGGCATTTTATGAGATAGCCAAAGAAAGCTATGCGACACCTGAATATCGTCGTTTTTCTTTTGTGACATTATCTCTAGAAGAAGTCACTAAAGAGCTAGAGGTTAGCGAAGATTTGATCTTGGATGAATATGACCTGCGTATGCGTAATGGTGATTATATTATTCCAGAAAGCCGTAAATTGGCACAAGCATCCCTGCCCGACTTTGAAACTGCCGATAAAGTTTATAAAGCCACACAAGATGGTAAAGATTTACGTGCCGCTCTACGTGAAGTAACAGGATCAACGGACAGCTATGTTGTGCCTGAAGACTATACACGCGATGCCTTAACGGCTGAATTGGCAGACGTCGCCTTTAATGCCGAGGTAAGCACGATTACCGAACCTGTGGAAACACCGCTTGGATGGTTTGTCATGCGTATTGACGCAGCCAATGATGAGAGCAACAGGCCCCTTGAAGATGTACGCGACGAAATTACAACAGATATTAAGTTTGAATTATCTGCCGATGCGCTTTTTGAATTAGGTAATAGTTTTGAAGATTCAATTGCCGGCGGTTTAAACCTTATTGAGGCTGCAGATGAAATGAACCTTCCTGTTGTTGAATGGCATATGATTGATGCGATTGGTCGCCCACAAGCGAGCAAAGAAAAAGCCTTTGATGACAAGGCCTTGGTTGGATCAGAATCCGTTCTTGAGGCCGTGTTTGAAACAAATGAAGGCGAAACTAGCCCTCTTGTTGAAAACGAAAATGGTGACTTTATTGTTGTTTATGTTGATGAAGTTATCACCAGTGAGATCCCGGCCTTTGAAGACTTAAAAGAAACAGTTACCAAAGATTGGCGCTCCCAAGAACGCGCACGCTTGGCACGTGAAAAAGCTGAGAGCTTGATGGTTGAATTACAAGACACGCCAAAGGCCGTATCGTTTAAGACACGTAAAAAAGCCTTACGCCCACTTCAACATGTTACCGAAGATGGTGATGATACCAAAAAAGAAACAACGGATAAAAGTGGTCTTTCAGAGATTGAGCGCATTGCCCTGTTCCAAATTGAAGATATCAATGGTGTGACAACATTACCGATTTATAACGGACAGCGTCTTATCCGTTTGAAAGAAATTGTTCTATCAACACCCAAGGATGATGATTTGATTGAAAAGCGCGGCGCTTATGTCCGTACCTTTAAAGAGAATGTTCTGTCTGATTACTATGCAAAATTACGCAACAAGATCGATGTTGATGTGAATAATGACGTGATTGATCAATTCTATAAGTTACGCTTAGAGCAAAACTACTAAGAGGCTAACCTAATGACCTGTTTTTGGGCTGTTCATCATAGCTGATATAAAGCGGATGTTGGGGATGGCCCTTATTGGTCCATTTCAATGCACGCGGTGTATGGCCTAACGCTTTAAATATCTCAAATATCTGCGCCTCTCTATCATTTAATGTACCGTGCGTTCCCCAACCACACACAATTGTGTCTGTCTTTGCAGTGCTCAATATCTCTTTGATATAATGATCATTATATGCGCCGTTTGGATCAGCTTGTGCTTTCATGTCTCTAGGCTCTGTCGCGCGGTAGGCAAAGATATTCAAAATAATAAGACCACCATACCCCCACATATGAGCACGACGTTCACAGCGCGCAATCGTTGGATCATTCTTAAGTTCTGTCGCCGTAGAGGGGTTTAACATGAGCATCACCAATGGTGGCTTATCCGCCTGCCATATTCTAGACAAGACATAGCGATATTTCTCACACACCGAATAAATCGCCGTATTGCGCGTACCATCCAAAGCATCATATGTCTTGGTTGTGATCTTCATTTTTTATTTATTGGATATTTGTTTAGTAGAGACTTTTAGCGTTTTTTTTTGCTTAATCAAATCAGACACAGACACCAAATCAAAGCCTTTGGCCTCAAGGGTTGGCAACCATTTCTCCAGCGCCTCAATTGTATTTAAATAAGGGTGGCCGATCGCGATAGCATGGCCATTTTTACGCGCTGCGCGCTCTGTGGCACGTAACTGCTTATTGATGAATTCTGACGTATCATAGTGATCTAGAAATATATCACGCCCGATATAAGGTAGATCATAATAAGCCGAAGCACGCGCGCCAGCAGAGATACTGGTCGTGCGTGAATCAAGAAAATAGAGACCCCGCTTTTTTAATTCACTCGCAACAACGCGCATAGCTGGATAGTTTTCGGTAAAGGCACTGCCCATATGATTATTAATCCCCACATAACCATCAAAGGCTTCCAAACCCTTCTCTAATGTTTGACGAATTTGATCTGCAGTCATATCAGGAGTAAGAACAATCGGACCTGGATTAATCGTATCCGATTTCGGCAACATCGGCATATGGACGATTAATTCATGTCCCTTTAGGCGAGCATAGCTGGTCTGGTCTTTTAAATTCTTCGCATAAGGAAGGAAAGCCAGTGTTAAAGGAGACCGAATAGAGCTTAGCTCTTTCAAGCGCCCGTAATTCATCCCCAGATCATCAATAACAATCGCGATCTTTGGACGTTCACCGCTGTCAGTGGCATAAATACGTTTTTCAGATTTCAGGGCTTCTTTATTCAAGTGCGCTTGCTTTTCTGAAATTTTAACCTGTGGTCTTTCAGTTTTAACAATTTTAATTGTGCTCTTTTCTTCAAGCCCTACGACACCATCACCTGCTGCAATAATGGATGGCAAAATATTTTCAGCGTCTTGAACATCATCGTCATGCGTGTGAGCAAGTTCGTCAATCATTTGATTGAAGCCATGAGCGGCTGCGCCTAAGTCACCATCAATTAAAGACTGTTTTGTGTTTTTGGGAAATGATTGCGCCGTATCGACAGTTTCTTGAAAAAGGGTGCCGCCCCATAAATCACCTGAGACCAAATCATTAAAGAAACCATTATTCTTTAAATGGCTATCTTGCAGGACCTCTATGTCATTATCGTCTTGCTTAATAATATCTTGTTCTAAAACTGGTTCTATCGCCGCATCGGCAACAACCACAACATCTGCTTTAATCGTCGCTTGTTTAACACTCTCTTGCGGGTTTGGCGCCAGCCATATAAGGCCGACCAATAACACACAAAACACAGCAACCAAAATAGCAGTTTGTGCCGATGTTTTTTGTAAAATTTTAGAAAATGAATCGCTATTGAGCATGATGTCTTTTTTTATCGTTTTTATTTATCAAGAATATATTCCCTTATGCTTTCATATTCGCTATTTTGTTACAAGCGCAAAGACAAAATAAAATAAAGAGAATCGATGTTACCTACCCTTACACAGCAAATGATTAACAATGGCACTCTCGATAAAATATCGATGGAAAATGCTATGTCTTATTTACTAGACGCACAAACGCCAGAAAATCATGTCATTGACTTTCTCAGCGCCCTTCATGATAAAGGCGAGAGCGCGCAAGATTTGTCCATCGCCGCCCACGCCCTGAAGTCACGGTTAAATATGCCTGATATTGGCGATGGCTTAAGCCATGATGTTCTTTCTCAAGCGTTAGACTGTTGCGGGACAGGTGGTGACGGTAGTCACAGCTTGAATATATCAACGGCAACCTCTTTTGTCTTGGCGACTTGCGGCGTGCCCGTTGCCAAACATGGCAACCGCGCGGCGACCAGTAAATCAGGCGCCGCCGATGTGTTAGAAGCTCTGGGCGTTAATCTCAATACCAGTTTTGAAACAAACCTAAAAACCCTACGTGATCATAAAATCGCTTTTTTCATGGCACCCAATTATCATCACAGCCTCAAACATCTTGCCCCGATAAGGCGCAAAATCAATCATCGTACTATCTTCAATTTATTAGGCCCATTATCAAACCCCCTCCCCATTAAACGGCAACTTATGGGTGTCTTTTCAAAAGATTGGGTTGCACCAATGGCAGAGGCCTTAAAAGAATTAGGACACGTGAATGCGATGACGATTTTTGGTCATGACGGTATCGACGAGGCAAGCATCTTTGATAACAGCAGTTACGCCCATCTAAAAGATAATCACATCACCCACATGACATTAAACCCAAAATCCTTAGATATGTATCATGATAAACAAGGTGATTTAGATGGCGGCGACCCAGCCTTTAACGCCGCGGCAATCATTGATCTATTTAAAACACAGAGCAATATTGGTTATTTCAAAAGTGTCCTTTTAAACAGCGCATTAAGCTTAATCATTGCGGATAAAACCTCGTCAATAGAAGAAGGCCTAGCACAGGCAGAAAACACCCTAAGATCCGGTCAAGTATATGAATTGCTCATGACTTACCGCGAGGCAACACAGAATGACTAAACAAACAATTTTAGATGAGATCTGCACCGTAAAAAGACAGCATGTCGCTTTACAAAAAGAACGCGCTCCCTTGAACATGTTGATGGAAAAAATCAATAATGCGCCTATGCCACGAGGCTTTATTCAGGCTATCAAAGATAAAAATAAAAAGAACCAAGCAGGATTTATTTGCGAAATTAAAAAAGCCAGCCCTAGCCAAGGTATTATAGACCCTGATTTTAATCCCATAGAGCAAGCAAAGTCTTACGTTAGTAACGGCGCCACATGCATATCTATCTTAACCGACACGCCCTATTTTAAAGGCACTGATGAAGATTTTCTCACCGTGCGTAATGCGGTCTCTATCCCGTTACTGCGCAAAGACTTTATTATTGATCCTTATCAAATCTATGAAACACGTGCGATGGGGGCTGACTGCCTATTACTGATTGTATCCGCGTTGACCGATGAGGACTTGAAAGCATTTTATACGATTGCGCGCTCTTTGGGCTTGGATGTGCTGATTGAAGTTCACGATGAGGCTGAACTAAATCGCGCCCTTGCAATACAACCAGAAATGATCGGTATTAATAACCGCAATCTTAAAAATATGACTGTTGATTTGGAAAGCTCACATATTTTATTGCCAAAGATATCAAACAACCTTGTAAAAATCTCAGAAAGTGGTATTAAAAATAAGCAGCATATTGATGCACTCATCGCATCTGGTGCAAATGGCTTTCTCATTGGCGAGAGCTTAATGCGAGATAAAACGCTATTAAACAGCCTCACCTCTGAATAAACACACTCTATCTCAAAATAAAAACGTTCTTTTTTTGTTCTTTGTTTGTTTTTGGTTTGATCTTTATTTTTTTATCATCTATAGTTATAGAAGAAATGGAGATTACTCAACATGCTGACTAAAAAACAAAAAGATTTATTGGTTTTCATTAACGATCATTTTCAAGAAAATGGCTTGACCCCTTCTTATGAAGAGATGAAAGACGCGCTTGAGTTAAAATCAAAATCAGGTATTCACCGCCTTATTAGCGCACTTGAGGAACGTGGCTTTATTCGTCGCCTACCACACAAGGCACGCGCCTTAGAAATTCTAAAACTGCCCAGTGATATTCCCTCACCTGTTGGCACAAATCTTCTTAATTTTCCTATCCCTTCAACCGTATCACAACAAGCCACCGTTTCAACCGGCTTGGACAATTTATCAGAGCTTCCCCTCTATGGTAAGATTGCGGCGGGGACCCCTATCGAAGCCCTTCACAACAATACAGATTTCGTTGCCGTACCCCCAAACCTGATTGGACGCGGTGAACATTATGCCCTCACGGTTGATGGTGATTCAATGATCGAGGCCGGCATTCATGATGGCGATACAGTCATCATTGAGCGTTGCAACTATGCCGAGAACGGCGCAATTGTTGTTGCCTTGGTTGATGAACACGAAGTTACTTTAAAGCGTATCTATCGCCAAAATGGTGAAGTTGCACTAGAGCCTGCAAACCAAGCCTATCAAACACGGGTCTTACCCTCTGATCGTGTCGTCGTTCAAGGTCGCTTGTCTGGCCTTATTCGTTCTTATCATTAAACATTATTAAGGTTTAACAACCCACGGTCTATTGCCGCGGCTATCTGCTACTGTTTTCATTTCAAACCCGTCTTTGTTTTTATAAAGGGCGATTATTTCTTTGTGGCGTAAATCCCACCCTTGGATAAGCTTATCTTTGTAACACCCTAATTGTCGCCTTGTTTTACTGTTCATACGTATATCCGTGATAACCAAATCTGCTTTTTGACAATCTTTTTTCACAGCTTGATAATTTTTAGGTAGCGCAATGATGCGATCATCAATTTTTGCAATACAGCCATCGCCATCACAAGAAACTGTTTCATTCTCACTTTGAAAAAGATCAAAGCCTTTTTGTGCATTTGCCCCTAACCATTGATCTCGGATGAACTTATTTTTACGCCCATTGGATATAAAATAAGTATCGTCAGCATCACGTACAGCAATCAAGGACAAATCATCCGTTATCATCATTATGGGTTGTTTATGGATGGGTATTAAAAGACACCCTATTACAATCAACACACCCCCACTGGCTTTGCCAAAGCGCCCAATCCATAACAAAGAAATAAGCGCACCCAAAACCATCAAGAACAAAGCCTCAATCGGCCATGTTTGCATTTCAATAATACCTCCCTCTAAGACACTGGTCCATTGAGCAATATCAAGAATGAAGCCAACTGATTTATCCAACACATAAAAGACAATGGCTTGTCCACCAACAAAGAAGCTCAGGTAACCAAGGATAATAAACGGCATTACCAAGACTGCCATAATCGGCAGCGCCAATAAATTCGCCAATACCCCGTAAAGCGGCAAATGATTAAAGGCCTGTAATACAAATGGGGCTGTGGCGATGGATGCAATGATGGAGGTTAAAATAACCCCAATAAAATAGATCATCACCTTTCTAACCGTCCCCGCATCACGGTAAAGATAGCCCATAAACGGATGCAAACGTTCATAACAAACGACCAGAGCAATCACAGCCGCAAAGGATAGCTGAAAAGATAGGCTTAAGACTTCTTGTGGGCTAAAGGCGATGATAATGATTGCTGCCAATGCCACCAGACGTAAAGATATTGCGCGCCGTTCAACCATAACGGCAATCAAGGCCAAACCCGTCATAATCATTGCGCGCTGTGTCGGGATGCTTGCCCCCACAATCAACATAAACCCAAACGCGCCGATAAGCGCCACAAGCGCCGAGGCTTTTTTCAAATCATAATGAAGCGCCCAACGTTGCGAGAGCGCCAATAATGCACGCACCATGAAAAATAAAATCCCCGCGATAAAGCCTAAATGTAATCCAGAGATCGCCAATAAATGTGCCAAGCCAGAATCACGAATGGCTGTATGGGTATCTTTCGGGATAGCTTTTTTATCCCCCGTCATGAATGTTGTTACAACGGCCGCTGTTTCTGGATTATCAATATGTTCGTAAACGGCTTTGGTGATTTCTTGGCGCCAATTTTCAAATAATAAATATATACGTGTACGTATATTTGTTTGCTCACTTGATTCTTCTATGACTGTCATTTCAGACAATGAAACCGCATACCCAACCGCATTAATCCCTTGAAAATACAGCGCACGCTGAAAGTCATACCCCTCTGGCATTGCTGGTGGACTAGGGGCTTTTAAGGATACACGCAAGCGCACAATTGAACCAATCGCCAAAGGTTCATGATCTTGGCGAATTAGTATACGGATTTTATCCATTGTTTCAAACGCCTCTATCGTACTGTCATATGCCCCGTCATCATCAAGCTGTACATCATCGAGAATATAACGATAGCCATTGATATGCTTATCGCTATCTTGAATCTGGGCTGTTATCCATGTTGGGTAAATATCAGACGTGATAAAAACTGTGCCTTTTGTCTTGGTACGGTAATCCGACACCGCAAACCCTAATGAAAAACAGGCACATGCGAAGAAAAAGAAAGCATAAGATGCGCGCTTCTTGCTATGTCGTTGGTACAAAAAATCATCATCTATTACCGTAGAATTTTCACGCCGAAACACGAAATAGAACACAATAAAGATCGCCGTTAATACGAATGCCGATCCGAATGTTATTGCGGGTGTATTTTTGGGATAAAAATATGCCAACACACCCATAGCCATAAAAACAGGACACCATAAAAAACAGCGTGATAGCTGTTCCCCTAGACTATAAAAGAAAATGTAAAAGCCATTTTCTATTTTTTGAAAAAGATGGATCATGATTTTTATTATTTATTATGACTGTATCTATAGCATTTATCATACAAATTGTGCTAAAAACATCGCATATAAAAAATTATTTTAAGGACTTTATCATGACAATGATCACACGCTTTGCCCCATCCCCTACTGGTTATCTTCATATCGGGAATGTGCGCACCGCTTTATTTAATTATTTATTGTCCAAACATCATGGCGGACAGTTTCTATTGCGTATCGAAGATACAGATCGTAAACGCCATAACGAAGACGCCGTACGCGTTATTTTGGATGGTTTAAAATGGTTAGGACTAGATCATGACGGTGAGGCTATTTCACAATTCGCACGCAAAGACCGCCACGCAGAAGTTGCCCTAGAAATGGTTGAACGCGGCAATGCTTATAAATGTTACTTAAATGCAGAAGACGTGACAACATTGAAAGAGGCTTTGAAATCTGAAGGCAAACCTTTTGCAAGCCCTTACCGCGATGCATCAACCGCACCAGAAACAGACAATACAGATTACGTTGTGCGTCTAAAGGCCAATCATGAGGGTGAGACAACAATCACCGATTTGGTACAAGGTGATGTCACGGTTGCAAACGCACAAATTGACGATCTTGTTTTACTGCGTAGCGATGGCACGCCAACTTATATGCTATCTGTTGTTGTTGACGATAAAGATATGAACATCACACATGTCATCCGCGGTGATGATCACTTAACCAACAGCTTTCGTCAGGCACAAATTTATGCAGCCATGGGGTGGGATATTCCAATCTTTGCACATTTGCCAATGATTTTAGGGGGTGATGGCGGTAAATTGTCAAAACGCCACGGTGCCTTAGGATTGCATGAATATATTGATATGGGTTATTTACCAGAGGCCTTAAACAATTACCTCATGCGCCTTGGCTGGGGGCATGGTGATGCGGAAATCATTTCTATGAAACAAGCCATCGAATGGTTTGATTTTGATGGTATTAATAAATCTGCGGGTCGTTTTGATACGAAGAAATTAAATAATTTAAACGCACATTATATTCAACATTCAAACGGCGATCATTTGTTAAAACATCTTGTACCCTTCATTGAAAAGACGTTAGAAACATCTTTGAATGATCTACAGATGGAAACATTAAATCGTGCCCTGCCCGTTATCAGAGAACGCGGCGAAACATTGATTGAAATCGCAGAACAAGCCTGTTTATTCTTACAAGATACTGTCACCATGGATGAAAAAGCCTCTAATGTTTTAGATGATGATGGTTGCGCCATGATCGCCCGCATTAAAGACATGGTCGAAGCGGTTGAAAGTTATGATGCCGAAACGTTAGAAAAAACCATTAAAGATTTCATCACTAATAATGACCTTAAATTCAAACATGTTGGCATGCCCGCGCGTGCGGCATTGGTTGGCACAGTCTCTGCGCCACCAGTTCATGACATTATGTTTGCCTTGGGCCGTGAAGAGACCTTGGCGCGCTTGAACGCTGTGATTAAATAACAGATTTTATTGAATTTTTAACGTTTTTACCCCATATTAATGGGGACGCGCGATCCTGCGCACAGAAATAAATATCACTAATCACCTTCTGGCTAGAAAGCGACCCCCATGAAAGACATTAAAACCGCCGATTATACATTCACAATGAAGAATGATAAAACAGGGGAAGAGTTCAAACTCCCTGTTTATGAAACAACCGCTGGACCTAATGTTGTTGACGTATCAAAGCTTTATGCGAATTCAAGTCACTTTACGTTTGACCCAGGCTTTGCCTCAACCGCTAGCTGTCGCTCAGAGATTACTTTTATTGATGGCCAAGAAGGTATCTTACAACATCGTGGTTATTCAATCGAAGATTTGACTCTTAATTGCTCATTCGAAGAAGTTGCTTATTTAATGCTTAATGGCGAGCTTCCCAAACAAGACGAATATGATAAATTCGTTGATGAATTAACCTATCACACAATGGTGCATGAACAAGTTCATCATTTCTATCGTGGTTTCCGCCGTGATGCACATCCCATGGCGATTATGTGCGGTGTTGTTGGTGGATTATCCGCCTTTTACCATGAAACATTAAACGTCAATGACCCAGAACAGCGCCACGATTCAGCCATGCGCCTTATCGCTAAAATGCCTACATTGGCGGCAATGACATATAAGTATACACAAGGCCAGCCCTTTATTTATCCGCGTAATGGACTATCCATTGCCGAGAACTTCCTACAAATGACATTTGGTGTGCCATCAGAAGATTATATGTTGAGTGAAACCGTTGCGCGCGCAATGAACCGCATCTTTATTCTTCATGCAGATCACGAACAGAATGCGTCAACATCAACTGTGCGTCTTTCGGGATCATCTGGGGCCAACCCATTTGCTTGTATTGCCGCTGGTATTGCTTCTCTTTGGGGACCTGCTCATGGCGGCGCGAACGAAGCCGTTCTCGATATGTTAGCAGAAATTGGCGACAAGAGCCGTATTCCAGAATTCATCGCCCGTGCCAAAGATAAGAATGATCCCTTCCGTCTTATGGGATTTGGTCACCGTGTTTATAAAAACTATGACCCACGCGCCAAAGTATTGCGCGAAAGTTGCCACGAAGTATTAAGTGAACTAGGCGTTCTTGATAAAGAACCAATGTTAGCATTGGCTATGGAGCTTGAGCGCATTGCCCTAGAAGATCCATATTTCAAAGAGAAAAAACTCTTCCCGAATGTTGATTTCTATTCTGGTATCATCCTTAAAGCTCTTGGCTTCCCGACAGATATGTTCACTGTTTTATTCGCCTTGGCGCGTAGTGTGGGTTGGATTTCACAATGGACAGAAATGTATGATGATAATTTAACGCGCATTGGTCGCCCGCGTCAGCTTTATAATGGTGCGGTTGATCGTGAGTTTGTACCGATTGATAAGCGCAAATAATGTATAAATAAAATCTTATTCAAAAAGGGTTTGGTCTTGTATCAAGCCCTTTTTTCTTTTATGACTTTTAAGGTAATAATTGTAAAAAATCAGAAAGCAGACACCCATGTTAGATATTAAGTTCATCCAAGATAATATTGATCTTATGAAAGAAAATATTGCCAACCGCAATATGAATGCCGATGTTGATGCTCTTTTGTTTGCTTATGATACTTATCGTGAAAAACGTATAGAAGTTGAAAATATAAATGCAGAGAGCAATCAAACAGCCAAAGCAATGAAATCCGCCACGCCAGAAGAGCGTAGCTCTTTGATTGAAAAAGGCAAAAAGTTGAAGCAAGACTTTGCAAGAGAAAATGCCTTTTTATGGGCCTATGAAAAGCAATATATAGAAGCTTTAATGACGATGCCCAACATCCATGCGGATAATATTCCCGTTGGTAAAACAGATAAAGATAATACAGAGATTGAGCGTTTTGGCACAATTCCAGAGTTCTCATTCCCACCAAAAGACCATTTAGAATTAGCACGTGATCTTGATTTGCTAGATTTCGAGGGCGGTGCAAAGGTTGCGGGTAGTAAGTTTTATTTTCTTAAAAACGAAGCTGTTATTTTGGATATGGCACTTACGCGCTATGCATTCGATATGGCGATGAAAGAAGGCTATACGCCGCTTATCACTCCTGATCTAGCACGTGAATCAATCCTTGAGGGTATTGGGTTTAACCCGCGCGGTGAAGAAAGCCAAATTTATCAGATCAGTGATACAGATCTTTGTCTCATCGCAACCTCTGAGATCACTGTCGGTGGTATGTTAAAAGACACGATTATTGACGCGGATAAACTACCGCTTAAATTTGTTGCCCTATCCCATTGCTTCCGCCGTGAAGCAGGTGCTTCTGGACAAGAGAGTAAAGGCCTCTACCGTGTTCATCAATTTAGCAAAGTTGAGTTATTCCAATTCACAAAGCCAGAAGATAGCCACAAAGCCCATGAAGAAATTCGTGCGCTTGAGGAAAAAATATTTTCTTCATTGGGGCTATGTTTCCGCACCGTTGATATATGTACGGGTGATCTGGGCGCACCAGCTTATAAGAAATATGATCTTGAGGCATGGATGCCCGGCAAAGGCGAAAATGGTGATTTTGGTGAGATTACATCAACATCAAACTGTCTTGATTTCCAAGCACGTCGTTTAAAAATTCGTTTCAAAAACCCCGATACTGGTAAGAATGAATTTGTTCATACGCTTAATGGTACCGCAATGGCATTAAGCCGTGGCCCCGTGTCAATCTTGGAGCAGTTCCAGCAAGAAGATGGCTCTGTGGTAATACCAGAAGCACTGCGCCCTTATACGGGCTTTGACGTCATTAAAACGAAATCTTAAGCATTTGCCAGCATTGTGCGTAACGCATCAAAATGTTCGCGTTGTTCCATTGTTTTACGGTCATCATAAGCAAGTCCATAAAGGGCTTCGCTCATCTTTGATGGTTCACACTCATATTGAATAAATTCAGGTACTGCTTCGGCTTTCAGATGAATATTCGTTAGATGTGCATAGGGCGTTTTAACCAATATCTTTGCCAAGCCCCAACTTATATTATTCATTGTGTAGCCAATAATATGGGGAACATTCGCCAAAGATAATTCAAACCCAATCGTTCCTGATGTTGCGATTGCACCATCACAAGATGTGATTACATTCACTTTTTGTTCGCTATCATCAATGATCTGAACCTGTAAATCAGGTGTATTTTTGGCAATAAGCAATTCAACCATTGCACGTAAATGCGGCAATGTTAGCAAGACAAAAACTGGTTCTTTCGGTTTCCTGCTTTTACGCACATGCCTGCGCATTTCAACCATCGCCTTTAAAAGCGTTGGTAACATACGGCGCACTTCGCCGCGGCGACTGCCCGGGAATATACCGATGATTTTATGATCTTTAGTTAATTTTTGATCAATGTAGAAATCTTGTTTTTCTAACCATGCGCGTGATGATTTCAACGGCACATAATCCTTAAGAAAAGGATGCTCAATATATGTCGCGTCCAAATCAACATTCTTAAAATAAGCAGGTTCAAAAGGAAATAGACAATATAAGTGATCTAGAAATTGGGCAATTTTCCTTGCCCTACCAGGTCGCCAAGCCCATACTGTTGGTGCGACAACATGATGATGAATAAGGGTGCGATGAATCTCATTTCTTTCTTTATAGGCTTTGATTTTTTTACCCACACGAAAACAAAAATCGGGTGAATCAAATGTCAGAATAAGATCAGGATTAAAATGAGTAATCGCATCATATGTTTTGTTAATACGATTAAGCATTTTGGGAATTTGCGGGATAATCTCCGCGATACCCATGATTGATAAATCCCGCATAGGGAATAATGATTCTATACCCGCTTCCTTAACCCACTCATTACCGATGCCTTGGATCAAAATATTACGGCCCTTAAGGGATGCAATAACTTTACGCGCCATTTGATCGCCAGACGCCTCACCAGTGATAATAAACAGTCGTTTTACATGGTCTGGAACTTTTATAGTCATGCCCTACAGCCCAACAATAAAAAGATCATTATCATTGGCGAAATCGACCATTTCTTGATAACCAACAACTAATGTATCATCCGCAGAAACCGCCAATCCGACAAGCCCCGCATCAACCATGTTCTTTAATGTATCTAAACCTACCGTAGGTAGATCAAGTTTTTCGGATTGCTGTATTTTTTTCAGTTTCACCAAGACACCTGCTTTTTCTTCAAGGCGCTTTAATTCCGCAACACGCTGTAATAATGCGTCTGTGCCTTCAATCGCTTCAACCGCTAGAACAATACCATTCTCGACGACAACTGATTGACCAACATCGGCTAAACCCAACGACTTCGCTACTTCGCATCCGCGCGCAATGTCACTATTGTCAATCTTATTTAACTGTCGCGTTGTCCATGTGCCTTTTGGTGCCAAAATATTAGGCATCACGTCTTTCATACCGATCAGGTTAAATCCTTCTTTGGCTAATTCTTCGGAAACCAGCGTTAACAAGCCATCATCACCCAAAGATTTAAGACCAATACGGGCCATGATTTTCGCACCGCGCGCATCGGGCTTTAGGGCCAACAAGCTAGGGCGTTTTATACGACCAATGAACAGAATATCTTTAACATTTTCTATTTTCATGCGGTCAATCAAGGCGCCCGCTGCGCCCAACGGCACTTTGAAATCTATTGCTTCTGGGTATTCTTGTCCGTCAAAACCAATAACAAAGACATCTCTGCCCTGTGCCTTACATGCCTCAATGGCATCCAAGACAACATCACCACCACCCGCAAGGATGGCTGTTTTTATGTTTAGTGTATGATTTGTCTGTGTCATTATTTTTTAGGCTGGCATAAACCAACGCGCGTTTTTGTCGCGGCAAAGTCAACAAAAGATGTTGCTAATTCACTGTCACCATATGTCTTACTGGCCTGTTCGATACGAACAGCCAAGGGATTATCATCTTTTTCAAAGATATCTTTATAGGCATTACGTAATTTTGCAATTTCAGCCTTGCCAAAACCACGGCGTTGTAGACCGACAAGGTTAAGGCCGTGCATAGAGCCACGCTCGCCCATAACCAATGAATAAGGTAAGACATCGTTCTCGACTCCCGTCATGCCACCAATCATTGCATGTGCACCCACCCGTGCGAATTGACGCACAGCAGACAAGCCACCAATAATAGCATTATCACCGACATGAACATGCCCGGCTAACGTCGCATTATTGGCTAATATAACACGGTCACCAACGACACAGTCGTGGGCGACGTGTGATCCAACCATAAACAAGCAGTTAGACCCAATAACGGTTTCCATGGCATCATCTTCGGTACCTGGTTGTAAAGTCACATATTCGCGGATTAAATTATTATCACCAATAATCAGACGCGATGGCTCACCGTGATATTTAAGATCTTGCGGGTCTGTACCGATAGACGCAAAAGGAAATATCTTATTACCCTTGCCAATCGTCGTATAACCATCGATAACAACATGAGAACTAACAGTCGTTCCCTCACCGATTGTTACATTTTCACCGATCACGCTATAGGGCCCTACAGTAACACTGTCATGTAGTTTTGCATTCTCATGAATGACTGCTGTTTGGTGAATATTAGACATGGATTCATTCAATTCTATTTATAATTTTAACTTTATTTATCGTCTGGATTATCAATAATCATCGCAGAGAATTTTGCCTCGGCGCATAACTTATTACCGACCATGGCACGTCCCTTGAACTTCCAAACCATCCCGCGACTACGCACGACATCAACATGAAGCTCTAATACATCACCAGGTACAACAGGATTGCGAAAGCGTGCATTATCAATTGTCATGAAATAAACGAGCTTGCCTTCAAATTCTTTACCCAAAGTTGATACAACCAAAACAGCCGATGTTTGAGCCATTGCCTCAACAATATAGACACCTGGAAAAATAGGCATATTCGGAAAATGACCTTGGAATACGGGCTCACTAACAGAAATACATTTGATCCCCGTTGCATGTTCATTGTTAATAACATCAACCACACGATCAACCAAAAGAATGGGATAGCGATGTGGAATCATTTTCTTAATGTCGGCCAGTTCATAAGATTGACCTTTTTTTGTTTCTTCAATATTGTTTTCTGTATTATCAGACATAGTTAATATCCTTCTTATTTTTTCTTAGATGCCATTTTTGACAATGTTGCAATACGTCTTAAATGTTCTTTGACTGGTGCGGCCGGTGTTCCTGTTACTTTTATACCTGCATTCAGGCTTTTTGTAACACCACATTGCGCGCCGATTTGAACGCCGTCACCAATTTCGATGTGACCCACAAGTCCTGCCTGTCCTGCACATACAACAAAATTACCCAATGTTGTACTGCCAGATATTCCAACTTGAGAGACTATAACACACCCCATACCAAGCTCAACATTATGTGCCAATTGCACTAAATTATCGATTACACACCCATTGCCAATAACTGTATCGCGCCAAGAACCACGATCAATCGTACAGTTCGCACCAATTTCAACAGAATCACCAATACGTACCGCGCCCAATTGTGGCACAGGCACATGCCCGCGTGGATCCATGGCATAACCAAAACCCGCCTGACCAACTTTATTGCCTGGCCCTATAAAACAATTCTCGCCTATATGCGTATGTGAAATAACACAAGTCGCATCGATAACTGTATTCTTACCAATAACAACATGAGAGCGAATAACCGTGTTTGGACCAATGGAAACATTATCTCCCAAGGTCACATTATGCTCAATCACAGCACCAGCGCCAATAGTGACATTCTGGCCAATTTCAACCGTATCATCAATATGAGCCGCCTTAGAAACGAAAGATTCGCGTGGTTTACAATCGCCGTAAAAGGCCTGTGTGGCTAAAGCATATGATCTATGTGGATTATCGGAAACAAGGGCAATAACGCCCTCTGGTAATTTATCTGCATAGTCTTTTGATACGAAAGCAGCACCGGCATTCGTTTGCTTTAATGCATCCAGATATTTAGCATTTGCAAGAAAACTAACATGATCTTTTGAAGCCTCAGATAGCGGACGAATATCATGAAAGACAACATCTTGTGCAATACCATCAGCAACCGTTACACCACATATGCGGGTCAACTCAGCCAAAGAGAAATCTTTTTTTGCTTTAAAAAACTTAATATCCGACATAATTTACTGAACCCTTACCTTAACATCTTTCAATGTAGCATTAAGACGCTTCATGGCTTCATCGGTAAGATCTAATTGCTTATCAATGATGATGACATTTTGACGAGGCAGAACAATACTCGCCCCCGTTTCTTCTGCTAGCTTCGCTATAATTTCAACCCCTTTTACACGAACATCTTCCATAGCGGCGTTAAAGGCTTTATCTAATTTTTCCTGTTTTGATCTAACGTTTTTCTGAACGTTACCAAGTTTAGTTTCAAAGCCTTGGCGTTCTTTCTGAAATTCTTCGACTGTAAGTGAAGATTTTTTAGCAATGATGGCTTGCTCAGCAACGCGGAGGCCCTTTTCATCATCTGCAATTTGTTTTTTATATTGCTCTCGTAATGTAGAAATTTGCTTTTGAATTGATTTTGCAGCCGTACTACTACGCATCATTTGCTGAATATCAACAATGGCGATTTTTTGTTGTACGTCTTGCGCCAATGCTGCGCTCGTTACAAAACCAGACAGTGACAATGCAATAATCAGCGATAAACAGAACAACGATTTTGAAATTAGAAATTTCATGAATTAAGCCTTTATTTTATTATTAAATTTGTGCGTGACTTTTTTTAGAAAGTTGTCCCAAAAGAAAAGTTTACGACTTGGTCTTTATCATAGTCTTCTTTAATCAAAGGCCATGCAAAATTCACACGAATTGGTCCAATAGGCGATACCCAAGAGATGCCGGCACCAGCAGAAACACGCAGACTATTTTCATCTTCAACATTAGTAGCAGAGCTATCAACATTATCCCACAAAGATCCTATGTCACTAAAGGTGTGACCCTTGATACCGTATTCATCAGGTAAGCCAATAGGGAATGATAATTCAAATGAACCGCGGTAATATCTTTCACCACCTAGCGCATCGTCTGTTGATACATCGCGCGGGCCAATACCAGATTGTTCAAAACCACGGAAACTATTATCACCTATGAAGTAACGATCATTAATCGCAACATCATCATCACCATAAGAAACAACCCATCCTGTTTTACCAGATGCGGCAAAAATTAAATCGTCTGTGACAGGATAAAAATAGCTCCCCCCCACTTCTGTATTAAAGAATTTTGCGTTACCACCAAGACCCGCAACCTCATTAGATAACGAAAGGCTATAACCTTCGGTCGGTGTAATACGGCTATTTGTTTTATCCAATGTCAATGTGTGCCCGAAAGCAGAGGTAGAGCGTTTGCCTTCTTGCTCTCTAATAAAACGTGAGGCATCCGCACTTACGTCACTAATATCATTAGACACAAAACGATAGCTCAATGTATGGCGCAGATCTCTTGCTAAAGGATACCCCAAAGAAAGCCCTGTACCGGTACGCTGCTGATCAAATGAACTCTCATCTTGTAAATCACGTGTAATGTGGAAGACATTTGATGAGAATCTTAGATCGCGACCCAAGAAATATGGCTCAACAAACCCTAAATCAACCTCTGAGCGTTCACCCGCTAAAACAGTTGTTAAATTTAACTCCTGTCCACGACCAAGGAAGTTACGTTCACGAATACCAAAATCAGCTAAAGGACCATCTTGAGATGAAAAACCAGCACCAATTGATAATTGACCCGTTGACTGTTCTGATACTTCAACATCAACATTCACACTATCTGGTGTTGAACCAGGTTTTGTTTTGACTTCAACCGTTTCAAAGAAACCAAGATCACGTAAATTTGCTTCTGATTTTTGAATGCGATTACGGTTTAAAGGGTCGCCCTCAACCATTTCCATTTCACGGCGAATAACGCGGTCAATTGTGCGAACATTCCCGCCAACATCAATACGATCAATAAAGACACGCGGCCCCTCGGCAATGACATAGTCAATATCAACTGTTTGTGTTTCACGGTTTAGATTTGTTTCTGATTGAACACGAACGAATGGGAATAATTGTGCTTCCACAGCCTTCGTCAATGCTTCTTCGGTATCTACAACATCTAAGTTATTAAACCATTCACCGCGCAGGGTTAAAACCTCTTGCGCCAAAACAGATGTATCAACACCGCCTTGCAAACGGTTTTTAACAACGACATCCGCAACTTTATAACGCACACCTTCGTTAACGCTGAACGTTAAAAAGAAAGCTTCTTTATCTTGTGATAATTCAGCAATCGCGGACGTCACTTTAAAATCAGCATAACCATTTTGCAGGTAATAGCGTCGCAACAATTCTTTATCAAACTCTAAGCGATCAGGATCATAACTGTCGTTACTCGATAAAAATCTGTACCAACGATCAACATGGCTGGCGATAACGCTCGACAATTCGTTATCATCAAAGGCTTTGTTACCAACAAAAGAAACATTTTTAATTTTTGTTTCTGCACCTTCATCAATTTCAAAAACAACATCCACACGATTTTGATCTAACTCAATAATCTTTGGTTCGATCTTAACGGCGAAACGACCTGAGCGACGGTAAACCTCTTGAATACGAGCAACATCAGATTGAGCTTTTGATTTTGTAAAAATCACACGTTCTTGCAATTGCACTTCGGGACTTAACTTTGAATCATTAAGGCGTAAATTGCCTTCGAAAGCCACTTGATTAACAACGGGGTTTTCTTGAACATTAACAATCAACGTACGCGCATTTTTTGCAAATTTAACATCTGCAAAAAGACCCGTATCAAACAAGGACTTTAACGATTCATCCAAAGCCTCAGCCGAGAATTGATCCCCAGGCTTGACGGTCATATAAGATAAAATTGTTTGCGCTTCGATACGCTGTGTCCCCTGAACCTCAATGCGGCGAATTTCTTCACCAGCGGGCACGACCTGCGCCGAGACTGATGATGCAACAGCAACGATCAGAAAGAACGATAAAATGGAAAATATAAATGTGTTTTTAACTAAGTTTTTCATAGCTATATTTATACTAGTATTCGTCAGCAATTCCAAATAGAAAATCACGATTAATAATAAAAGTAAAAACAGTAAAAATATATGAATCCAAGCACTTAAAAGATAAAAACTTAAGAGAACAGCGCCATGATATTTGAAAAGACATTCAGCTGTATCAAATCATTCCACGTGGCATAGAGCATCAGCGTAATCACACATGCAAAACCAAAACGGAAGAAATACTCTTGAGCCCTCTCACTCAAAGGCTTACCGCGCACGACCTCTGCCGCATAAAACGCCAAGTGACCACCATCTAACATCGGAATTGGAAATAAATTAATCAAACCAAGATTAATTGATAACAGAGCTGTAAAAGTAATAATTGATGCAAAGCCAAGCTCAGCAAACTGTCCAGCCATTGCGCCAATACGAATAACGCCGCCTAATTCTTCGGCCCCGCGTACACCAACAACCATCTGCCATACAGCCTCAAGCGTGCCAACGGTAATACGATATGTCTCTTTGCTTGCCGCAACAAACGCATCAACTGGACCATAAGGTTTAACATCAACACCCTCAACCGCGGCAATACCAATGCGTCCTGTTGAATGAATAAAACCAAAACGATCTTCTGAAACAATTTTCTCTGGCGTTACAGCCATGTCTATTTGCGCGCCACCACGTAAAATTGTAACCGCCATTTCTTGATCCAGATTTAGCGCGACCATTTGCTGAATATCCTGGAAACGTTCAATCTTTTGACCATTTATTGTCTGGATAATGTCATCTGGCTCTAGCCCAGCAACTTCTGCGGCACTGCCCTCAACCACACCAGCCACAACAGGCGGTGTGTAGGGTTTACCAAATGTGGCATAAAGCCCCATAAGCAGGATGATCGCGAAAATAAAGTTAATAGCAGGCCCTGCAAAAACAATCGCCGCACGCTGGCCAACGCTTTTATTATAAAACGCATATTTCTGATCAGCTTTCTTCATTGATTTGCGTTTTTCAGGGTCAATTGATGTACTAGAGGGATCTTCATCGCCGTACATCTTCACGTAGCCACCAAGCGGCAAAAGGCTTATTTTCCAGCGTGTGCCGTGCTTGTCTGTCCAACCCCAAACTTCACGTCCAAACCCAACAGAAAACACTTCAACACGCACACCACAGCGACGCGCAACGAAGAAATGCCCCCATTCGTGGACAAAAACTAATATTGTCAAAACAACCAAAAATGGTACGACAAAATCAATGGTAAAATCCAAAGGAACGTCAATAAGCGTGCTGATTAAGTCCATAGGGTGTAACTCCGTTTAAAATCTTTTTTCATTTATTAATACATTTATTGATATAGGGCACATCATGCGCGTTTCGCGCAAAATGGCAAATTGTTTTTGTTGCTAAATAGACATCTGTAGAAATGACTGGATTACATAGTGGATAAAACCAAACGCAAAGGCAATAACCAGCAAGGCATCAACGCGGTCCAAGACACCGCCATGCCCAGGAATAAGCGACCCGCTGTCCTTTACCTTGTAATGACGCTTTACGTAGGATTCGCACAAATCCCCAATTTGACCAATACCGCCCATCACAAAACTGATGATAACAAGGGCATAAATCGGTAGATCAAAAATACTCATATAGGCAACTTCAAAGCTAGGCTCCCCCATTTTATATAAGGCATAAAAACCAGCAACAATAAGACCACCAACCAGCGAACCTACACAAGCACCCCAGAAGCCTTCCCATGTTTTATTCGGGCTAATTTTTGGCGCTAATTTCTTTTTACCAAACTTTTTACCAACGAAATAAGCGGTAATGTCACTCCCCCATGTCACAAAGAAAAGATAAAGAATGAGGAAAAACCCGACATCATTATCACTGCGCAACCAAACAAGAATACTCATCGGAACACCAATATAAAGAACACCTAAAGACAGAACAAAAGAGCGCCTCAATGTATTAAAAAGCGTGCAAATAAGAAAAAACGTAGCGGCAAAAAAACACAAACCCAACACGCCAATTTCAATAGAAAGATGAGAACTTAGTAACATAGGGAAGAGAACGGCAATCCCGCACAGCGCCGTGAATAATCGCGCTTTTTTCCCTTGGTTAACGAGGTTATACCATTCCCAAAATGCAACCAAAGCAATAGCCACACATAACAACCCAAAAAGCGGTGAGAAATAATCAGCGATAAGCGCCAAAGCAATTAATATAATACCTGAGAAAATTCTTGCAGTTAATTGATTCGATTTTATTTTTTTAGATAATGATTGTGGTAGTAAGTTCATATCAATGAAAGCCTTTTATATTTTTTAACAGCCTGATTCGGCTTCATTTAAGTCTAAATTAACACTGCCAAATCGACGCTCACGCCCTGCATAATCTTCTAAAGCGATATCAAAATCGCGGGATGAAAAATCAGGCCAATTCTTGTCGGTGAAATGTAATTCTGCATAGGCAGATTGCCACAGCAAAAAGTTTGATAAGCGTAGCTCACCACTGGTTCGGATAATAAGATCCGGATCAGGAATATCAGAAGACATTAAATAACGACCAATCATTGCTTCATCAATATCATCGTTTTTAACGAGACCATCATTAACATCTTGTGTAATTTTCTTCACGGCATGGACAATCTCATCACGCCCACCATAACTAAGGGCAATGATAACAGTAAGGTCTGTATTATCTTTTGTAAGATCTTCTAATCCCTCTATCGCTGTGACAATATCGCTATCAAGCCTAGAGCGATTACCAATGACACGCAGGCGTGCGCCTTTTTTGTGCAGGTCTGCGGCCTCTGATTTTAAATAGCGACGCAACAACCCCATCAAAGACAACACTTCATCATCTGGACGATTCCAGTTTTCCAAAGAAAAGGCAAAAAGCGATAAGTAAGAAACGCCCATTTTCTTGGCATGTTCAACAATTTTGCGAACCGTCTCCGCACCTTGCTTATGACCGGCTGCGCGGGGCAAATGACGCGCTGTCGCCCAACGCCCATTACCATCCATGATAATACCTACATGTTGTGGGGTATGTGACGTTGCTTTTGTCAAATGCGTGCCTTTTAAAATCACTTTTTAAAATGAAAGATAACTAAACGATCTTAAACCTGTTTAATTTCCGCCTCTTTTGCCACAAAAGAATCATCGATTTTTTTGATCATTTCATCCGTCACTTTTTGAACGGAATCGGATGCTCTTTTCGCCTCATCCTCTGAAATATCACCGTCTTTTTCAAGCTTCTTAACGGTATCCATACCATCGCGTCGTACGTTACGCACTGAAATACGGGCATTTTCAGCATATTTACCGGCAACCTTGACTAATTCTAAGCGGCGCTCTTCGGTTAAATCTGGCACTGGCACACGAATAACCGCGCCATCACGCATCGGGTTCAAGCCAAGACCTGAATCACGAATTGCTTTTTCAACGGCATCAATCTGTGTTGCATCCCAAACCTGTACGGTTAACATACGCGGCTCTGGTACGTTTACATTGGCAACCTGATTAATAGGCATACGACTGCCATAGGCTTCGACACTTACTGTTTCAAGTAGGTTTGTTGAGGCACGCCCCGAACGTAAACCCGAAAATTCTTTGCGTAGCATTTCAACCGCGCCCTCCATACGTTTACGATAATCCGATGTATCAAAATTAGACATGTTATGCATTTCCCTCTTTTAAGTTATCAACCAGTGTAAATGTGCCCTCACCCTTGAGAACACGTTCTAAGCCTTTTTCTTTTAACAAAGAAAAGACAATGATTGGAATATTATTATCACGCGCCAATGAGATTGCCGAAGCATCCATGACCTTGATATCTTTGGATAAAACATCCAAAAAATTTAAATGATCGTAACGTACAGCATCATCATATTTATGCGGGTCTTTATCATAAACCCCGTCAACTTTTGTCGCCTTAATCAAGACATTACAATCCATCTCAGAGGCACGCAGCGCAGATGTCGTATCGGTTGTAAAAAATGGACTACCGATACCTGCTGCAAAAATAACCACACGGCCTTTCTCTAAGTGACGAATAGCACGACGGCGAATAAATGGCTCACATACACTAGCCACCGGAATAGCCGATTGAACACGCGTTTGTACGCCGGCATTTTCAAGGGCAGATTGTAGCGCCAACGCATTCATAACGGTCGCCATCATTCCCATGAAATCAGCCGTAACGCGTTCCATACCATTTGCCGCACCGGCAACGCCGCGGAAAATGTTACCACCACCAACAACGATACACATTTCTATTCCTGTTGCTTGGGCATCTTTGATGTCTTGTGCCACGCGATCAACCATATTGGGATCAATACCATATTCACGATCCCCCATAAGTGCCTCTCCTGACAACTTAAGCAATACGCGTTTAACAGATGGGAAAGCCATAATTAAATCCTCTAGCTCTTTTGAGCCTTATTCATTTATGTCATAAAAATACAGCCCCACTAGCAAAAACACAAGCCCTTAATGGGGATAAAAAAAGAGCGCTCCGATTAAAGAGCGCCCTTTTAAATTCTTTTCTTTGGCAGAGCCAGATTAAGAAGCCATTTTTGCCACTTCTTCAGCAAAGTTATCTTCTTTTTTCTCAACACCCTCACCAAGAGCAAAACGAACATAGCCAGTCATTTTCACGTCTGTACCAATTTCTTTTGCAGTATCGGCGATAACGGCTTCGACTGTACGATCTGTATCCATGATGAAAGATTGCTTTAACAGAACAACTTCCTCATAGAATTTACGCATACGGCCTTCGACCATTTTCTCAGCAATTTCTTGTGGCTTACCACTTGCAACCGCCTGGTCAACAAGAACCGCGCGCTCACGTTCAACAATCGCTGGATCAAGATCATCAACAGAAAGTGATTGTGGGTTTGTAGCAGCAACATGCATCGCAATTTGCTTGCCAAGGGCATCAAGGGCAGCCTTATCACCCGTTGATTCCAAACCAACAAGAACAGCAATCTTACCCATGTTAGGCGCTAAAGCATTGTGGATATATGTCGCAACAGAACCACTATCAACAGATAATGTTGCCGTACGACGTAAATTCATATTTTCACCAATACTTGCGATTAAGCTCGTGATTGTTTGCTGAACTTCAGAACCGTTAAGATCCATTGTCTTAAGTGCATCAACATCACCATTAGCTTGTAAAGCCAACGCGGCAGTACCAGCAACAACAGATTGGAATTGCTCGTTACGACTAACAAAGTCAGTTTCTGCGTTCAACTCGATCACAGCTGCTGTTGTGCCTTCGCCAGCAACAGCAACCAAACCTTCAGCAGCTGCACGACCAGCTTTTTTCGCAGCAGAGGCAAGCCCCTTTGTGCGTAACCAATCAACAGCGGCATCCATGTCGCCATTTGTTTCGTTTAATGCTTTTTTGCAGTCCATCATACCAGCGCTTGTTTTTTCACGCAGTTCTTTGACCATTGATGCTGTAATGTCAGCCATAGTTTTTCTCCTTAAGATAAAATTTTAGTTATTTAAGCGTTAATGATTAAGCCGCAGCGCCAGCTTTTTTAGCATCTGCTTTTGGCTCTTCAACCTTAACATCTTCAGCTTTAACCTCTTTTTTAACCGCTGCTTTTTTCTCAGCTGCCTTAGGCGTTTCGTCTGATGTTTTTGCTTCTACTGGCTTCTCGACTGCCTTTGGCGCTTTTTTAACAGCAGCCTCAGTTGGCACAACTAATGCCTCACCCATATCTTTACCAGACTTACCAAGCGATGCTTGGATACCGTCAAGAACAGATGCAGAAACAAGATCACAATAAAGAGAGATCGCACGAAGCGCATCATCATTACCAGGGATCGGGAAATCAATTTCATCAGGGTTACAGTTTGTATCAACAATAGCAACAACAGGAATACCTAGACGTTTTGCTTCGGCGATCGCTGTTTTTTCTTTGTTTGTGTCGATAATAAATAGCAGACTTGGCAAGCCGCCCATCTCTTTAATACCACCAAGAGACAGTTCAAGCTTGTTACGCTCACGCTCTTTTTCAAGAAGCTCGCGCTTTGTTAGGCCTGACTCTTCTTTTTCGAATAAACGCTCTAGACCGCGAAGACGACGAATTGATTCGGATACGGTTGACCAGTTAGTCATCATACCGCCCAACCATCTGTGGTTCACATAGTATTGACCACATTTTTGGGCTGCTTCAGCGATAGGATCAGACGCTTGACGCTTTGTTCCAACAAAAAGAACACGACCACCGTTAGCGGCTGTATCGCGAACAACTTTCAATGCATCAAATAATAGGGGCATTGTTTGCTCAAGGTTTAAGATATGTACGCCGTTACGCTCACCGAAAATGAATTTCTTCATTTTTGGATTCCAGCGACGTGATGCGTGACCGAAGTGAACACCTGCTTCAAGCAGATCTCTCATAGAGTATTTAGGTAAAGCCATGGTTATTTTCCTTTTTTCCAGTTATAGCTTCAGCGGACAGAACTAATTTAACCTTAAATCAGCACCGGACGGTTAAAACGATCAATAAGAAGACAAAGAATATCTTTTACCAAACGCCAAACCAAAGCGTCCGCTTGTAGAATTACGTGTGTTTTACCCATATAAGTCAGGAAATGCAAGCATAAAACGCTTTCAATGTGTGATTTATTGAATCATATATTTGCATAGAGGGCACTTAGCCATTTTTCCTTTTGTTTTTGGATGTGATTGAGCGTATCTTTTATATAATAAGAATCAGTTAACACAATATAGTTTTGAGACCACAAACCGTGAGCCAACAGCAACAAAAACCTAGACGCGCCCTCATACAGTTTGAAACTGTTGGCTTGCGCTATGATAAAGGCCCAGAAGTTTTACGTGATATCTCTTTTGATATTCCCAAAGGCTCGTTTCATTTTTTAACGGGCCCCAGTGGTGCTGGCAAAACGTCCTTGATGCGCCTTATATATTTAGGCATGCGCCCCACGCGCGGACTCCTTCATATGTTTGATCACGAAATTAGCACGACACCGCGCGATACATTATTTCAATTACGTCGCAAGATTGGTATTGTCTTCCAAAACTTCCGCCTCCTCCCTCATTTATCGGCTTTTGATAACGTCGCCCTGCCTCTACGAATCATGGGCATGCCAGAAAAAGACATCAAAGATAATGTTGAAGAGCTTTTAGGCTGGGTCGGGCTTGGTGACTATATGAAGGCAAAACCAATGGCGATGTCGGGCGGACAACAACAGCGCATAGCGATTGCCCGCGCTGTTATTCACCGCCCTGAATTATTACTGGCGGATGAACCAACGGGGAATCTTGATGACGAAATTGGTTATAAATTACTGCATTTATTTGAAGAACTAAATAAGCTGGGTACAACAATCATCATTGCCAGTCATAATGAAACATTAATGAAACGATTCGATCATAAAATCATTCGCCTCAAAGATGGCTTGGCACATATACACGGCGATTTAGGCGCGGCGAAAACATTCAAAAATTTAGAAGAGGAAGATCTATTATGATCACTAAACTCTCCTCTGTACTTAAAAAAGCCTCTGGCAATAATCGCTATGATTTACCACTACACAAGAAAGCTGGCACTGGCTTTATTTTATGGGTAATTGCCCTGATGACTTTTTTATGCGCCATGACCTTGGCGGGCAGTTTTATGCTATCCAACCTTACTAGTTCATGGGAAAAAGGCTTACAAGGTCAATTAACCATTGAAATACGCCCCAACGAAACAAAAGAAGACATAACAGAAAATGTTATAAACCTTATCACAACCACCTATAAATCAGTTGAGGCAACACAGATCGATCAATCAGCATTCATGAACATGCTATCGCCGTGGATTGGTGATAAGAATAGTGACAATACAGATCAACTTTTAAAAGACTTCCCGCTCCCTAGCCTTATTGCTGTTGAGATAAAGCAAAACATTTCAGAAAACGACAAGGCCATTTTCAATCAAGACCTGACCTCAGGAACGCTTGAAAAAAACTTAAAGAAAATAGATGGATCTATCACCATAGACACACACGAAACATGGCTTAATCACCTTATCAGCATGAGCCATAAAATACGCAACCTAGGATACTTGATCGCCTTCATCATTGGCGCAACCACAATTGCGGCGGTTGCCGGCGCGTCAAGATCACGTATAACAATGAACCAAGATGATATTGAATTACTTCACCTTATCGGTGCCAGCGATCATTATATCGCCAAACAATTCTCAAGACATTCGGCAATCATGACATTAGAAGGCGCATGCGTTGGCCTGTTCATGGCATTAAGCGCCTTATTTTTTATTGAGAATTTCCACAGCCAGAACGCGTCAACATTATCCGTGAAGTTAGATGTGCAGTGGATGGATTGGCTATCCCTGATTATCCTGCCCATCATAGGCGCATTCATTGCCTATATAACCACAGAATTTAATGCGCGACGTTTTTTGAAGAAACTACCCTAATCACTTAACTAAATATATGCCCTATTTTCGGCAGGCGCTTTATGATTTGGCGTGGAAAAATGCGCGGGTATTTTTTAGTGTCAAAATGTGGGGATTGTCCTTTAGATTTAGACAAGACCTCTCCAATGATTGTTAAAACCTGAACATTGAAACCCATACCACAATGTGCCGCGACACCGATCTTATCGGTTAAACGACCGATTTCAATATTTTGATGCCTATTATTATCAGAGTTTTCTAGCGGGACTTTAGATATTTTACCACCAACAATACCATCACCCTTTGAATAAATGGCCGTAATATTAACATTTTGCAAGCGATCAGGATCAGATAACAATGTCTCTAAAGGACTTGTTTCTTCTGTCATACCCTGAATATCGGCCTGATTATTCTGAATATATGTATTCAATCCTTCAAAAGCGGCCTTTGTAAGTAGTGATACGTCATCTGGATTATCACCATATCCGAGTGGCGACCCTAATGTGATGATCCCCTCAACCAAGTCTGGTCGACGCGCCGCCAATACCATAGCGATTAAGCCACCTAGACTTTGACCTATTAGAGTGACCTTGTCACCCCTCTCTTTATAGACCGCTTCCACGTGACGTTCCAACTGTGCCATGCGCGCTTCATTAAGAAAAAGGTTCTGCCCCATATCCCAATCAAATGTTTGATAGCCTTTTTTTCTTAAGAAAAAGGCCATTGGCTTGAGACTAAACTCATTAGCCCCAAATCCTGGTACCATAATAACAGACTTACCATTGCCACTTGGTGTTGCCCTGCCTGCGATAACCATAGATGCCGGAGATGCGACAACTTCACCCACACCACGCACAACATCAAAACCGGCCTTGCCGACATCTTTTGCAATATTAAAAAGCGCTCTTTTATCTATTTTTTTCATCTGTTGGTCAAGCCCCTATTAATTATAAAGTGACGAAAACCGATCACTAAACATTATTATTTTTTATAATTTTGTTAATTATAATGCGATTATTACAAAAAAGACAAGAAAAATTAATAGCGAAATAACATTGACATAAAAATATTTAATACATAAAGTATAATCACACCCATCAAACAGAGGAGAAAATCATGTCAAGAAACTCAGAAAAAGATTTAGTAGCCTTATTTGAAGAAAAGACACAAGAACCCGACCGCTTTGATACAATCTTTGATGCCGACAAGAGAGAGCAACAATCCCTTATTCGACACACAAATAGACGTTTCGCACAAAAAAATGCCTTAAAACGCAAATAATCACGTAATAAATACAGGCACCAAATGCCAGCCTAACAAAGATGGGCTGGCATTTTTCTGTAAAAATTAGAGAACTATTTTATTGACATAATACTATAAGTTATGTATTAATACCCTCACATCCATTAAACACGGGGAAAGCACATGGCTTCAGCAATAAAAGAATTCGATAAAATTCTAGATCAAAACCCTGATATTGAGAGATATTTCAAGGACATTTACAATGAGAGCGCCAATTGGAAAATTGATGCCCGCCTAGATTTTGAAGCCGTCCGCAATGCCAAGAAAAAAGAGAGCTGGCATCCCGCCAAGGAAATAGCCGCTATAAATGCAGGAGGTGTTTGTGTTGGAACTGCAGCATTACTTATCGGCAACACATTAATAAATATGATAACGAGTGAAAATCTAACACAAGACATTGGCACCGCCGTCAAATACGGCGCTGCAATAGGCGGAACCCTTACATTAATACTTACCGTTGCCGCATTATTCTCTGGGGCCGACCTAACACCAAGAAAAAAGGCCGCCATCAAAGAACTAAAACAACGCGCAGAAGATCACCACTTCGCATAAAAAAGAAAGAAAGCACATGACATCAGCAATAAAAAAATTCGATAAAATATTAGATCAAAACCCTGATATCGAAAAATATCTTAGAAATATTTACAACGACAGTGCCAATTGGAAAATTGATGCGCGCCTGGAGTATGAAAAAGTCAAATCAGAGCAAAAAGCAAAAGGATCTGGTCACGTGATGCTAAAATTCCCCCTCTTTGGCACAGGCGTTGGAGCAGTCTTTGGTGCAGGCCTTAGCATAAGTATCAATATATTGAAGACCGACGTAGCATGGTATAATCAGCTCTTTCAACAAACCGCTTTAACAGCAGCTATTGGAGCTGGCTTTGGCAGTGTTTTGGCCCTTTCTTGGGCTGTATCAGAAGGCATGTATGACGATCTTGACTTCACGCCGAAGAAAACAGCCGCAATTAAAGAATTAAAACAACGTGCAAGCAACCATAGACCATACTAAAAATAAGGATTAGCCAGAATGATTAGCCGCAAAAAATTTAAAAAAATCCTAGATAAGGATACATCCTTAGCACATGATCTAAAAGCCACATTCAATCACAGTGCCAATAATTGGGATATCGATGCGTGGCTTAAATATCAGGAACTCTATCCAAAACAGAAAAGTCCCCGCATGCGTGCGGTAGCTACACTCCTTGTTTCTTCAGGCGTTGTATCTTTAATTCCGGCTGGATTAATGACCCTTGCAACCAGCAGTGTCGCCTTGGGTGCGGCAGTACATATAATGGCGACAACTGTACTTTGCGGGATATTGGTAGCAGACAACCCCCAGATTAGTTACTCCACCAAACACGATCAAACGATTAAAGCCCTAAGAAAATTTGCAAGAGGCAACAGAAACACAAATCCTGCTATATAAATCGGCATGCAAGCAAACGTAAAAATACCATCAACAGGACAATTACAAGGATTAGCCAGAATGATTAGTCGCAAAAAATTTAAAAAAATATTAGATAAGGATACATCCTTAGCACATGATCTAAAAGCCACTTTCCACCATAGTGCCAATAATTGGGATATCGATGCGTGGCTTAAATATCAAGAACTCTATCCGCAACAAAAAAGTCCGCGTGCAGTGTCTCTATGCGCAATTTCGACTGTTTCTGGCGTGGCGGCCTTAGTTCCTGGGGGGATAATGTTATTTGCAACCAAAAACATCGTTGCAGGAGCCTTATTATACGCGGCATCGACAGTGGTACTTTCTGCTCACTTGATATTAAATACCACTAAACTTGACTATTCCACCAAACACAATCAAACGATTAAAGCACTGGGGCAGTTTGCAAGAGAAAATAGAAATGCCAACTATGCCATATAAATATATATTTAAGACATATCAAGAACACCAACCATTTGGCTTGGTGTTTTTTTATTTTGTGAAAATGTAATATAGATAATGGCGCGCTCGGGAGGATTCGAACCCCCAACCTTCTGATCCGTAGTCAGATGCTCTATCCAATTGAGCTACGAGCGCTTAAGGCTGTATCAAAGACATTCTCCAAACAAAAAAGAATATCAATGAACTTCGCTTTTATAAGAAAACTCTGCGTAAAAAACAAGCCTTTTCTTTAAACTATTTTCAATAGATTGATTTTCCTTGTTGAAACCCTTCAAATCAACTATTAATCTTACTTAGATAATTTATGTGATTCAGGGTGTTCTACGCCCTCACCTTACCCAAAACAAAGACCAGAAATAAAGATTCGATATATCATGACAAAATCTGCCTCTAAACCCACACAATTCATTTCATGCCTCTTGCTTGCAACAGCACTCAGCCTTGCCCCTGCAACAATGGTTAAAAAAGCACAGGCACAAACAGTATCAGCCTATCAAACAACCAGCCCTAGTGGTTTGATGGCGAATACAACACAAACAGGCGGCGTGATTGGCGGATCGTATGGTCGCACCGTCCCATCACTGATGCAAAGAGAAATTGCACAACAAGCACCAACATCAATTTATGGCGCAGATCAGCAACTACAAGCGAATGTTGCGCCCGTTAATGTTAACCCAATCCAACCGATATCAGCACAAGATTGGATGGTAAATGCGCCAACCCCAATTATGATTGACCCCGCATTCCAAAATGCACCGGCAGTTCCGGTTATGCAGAATAATGATTTTAATAATAATTTCGTTGATAATGGCGAATACCAGACACAAATTGTTAGAGTGCCCGTGCCTGTTTATCAACCCGTGATGCAGCAACAAGCACCACAACAAGTATTTATGCAGCCGATCATGGACAGTAACACACAATTTGTAGGCACAAATACGCCACTTAATGCGCCTATGGCACAAGCTAATGGTCAAGTGAGCACCCTTACATCGCCGTTACCTGATTATAATAATGGTTATAATGGTTATAACGCTGGGGGTGAATTTGGTGTTGATCGCGATACAGGGATTGATCGTTCAATTCTACCATCACCATTATTCACACCATCACAGCGCACGACACAATCTATGAACCAACTGCCCTATCAGGATATTCCAGCACAACCTGGCCTAGCCTTTGAAATTGATCAGATTGATGATTTAGGCTCTGAGACATTGATTACCCGTAAAATTGGCGATATGCGCGGCGATTTGAACAAATTACAAGAAGCCATCGCAATTGCGAAAGAGCAACTTGAAAAATTGCGTTACTCTGCTGAACTTCAAGCCGCTGATTACTATGCCGTTGTTGCCGCTATTCAGGCTCGCTTACAGGCAGGATCAACACCTGGCAACCCTCGTTTAGTGAATAGTTGGAACATTGCACAAGATCGTTTAGATCGCCTGTCTGAAGATATTGATTCTTTGGGTGGTTTGGCAACAAAAGTTGCGGCACAAGCTAACTTAGGTAAGTTTTTGCTTGAGGCATCGCGTGCAACATACGGACTTTCCGGCGCTTTAGAAAGTGATCATGCATTGTTAGAAGTATTAGAAGATGATGCAACCAATACGATCCTTGTGATTAATCGCCTGTTAAACGAATCAACAGACGATATTAACCGTCGCACAGCTTATCTATCGGCCGAGCGTAAAAACTTACAATCACTGGCCGTTGGCATTACAAATGGTGAATTATTTGGCCGCAGCTTAACAAATCAATATTTCCGCCGCGTGACAGACCCGACATCGGCTGCTGGATTACAGCGTCTACGTTCAGAGGGCAAACGTCCCCTCGCCGTTATTCGCTTTAACCAAGATAACGTGAATTATCAGCAACCCGTTTATGCGGCTTTAAATGATGCGATCCGCGCTAATCCCGATACACAATTTGAAATCATCGCAATTGCACCAAATGAAGGTACATCGGCTGAACTAGCCTTGGCATCAACAGATGCTAAACAAAAGGCTGAAAATGTTGTGCGTACTCTGTCTAATATGGGCCTTCCAAATGCCCGCATGCAAGTCTCATCATCAATGAGCACCGAAGCGGATACAACAGAAGTTCACATTTACGTGCGCTAATCAAAGACGTCACATAAATAATTTTATAAAACGTCGATTTTTATCGGCGTTTTTTCTTTTGTAACAATATGAGCACATATAAAAACATGACATACAAACGGATAACACCACAGCACGCCGATTTTGATGGTTGCCCACACTATAAAAAGACACGCACCTTAGATCTAAAAGATATTGTCATAGCCAAAGGCGACGAAATTATAGAGACATCCCATAGAGATGGTGCAGGACATACATATATAGAAACGACACGTACCGCGAACAAGGGCGATTACATCATCACACGCCCGAATAAAGAAAATAACAATGATCGCTATATCCTATCCCCTGCACAATTTAAGAAAAATTACACAATCTCGCCCGATGATAAAAATCATTATATCTCAATTAACACGGGACCAGCTTTTCAAACATCCGAAGATATTGTCTTAACCGCATCCTTTGGCACCGACCAATATATTAAGGCAGGTGGTTATATTTACTGGAATAAAAACACGGATGAAATATACGGTAATCAACAACATAGCTTTGAGTCTGATTTTATAAGAATAAATAAATAATTAGCGTGTCAATCTTAAATACGTCCACTCAACGTGATCTCTGCCCAATTCATCCGGCAATGGATCAAAGATATGTGCTGTATAACCGAACTCTTCACCTAACTTTTCAATGTCTTCTGGCGCAATCGGATAGAATGTACGTCCATCCTCCTTGAAACCAACATTCTTAAATGACATAAATATGGACACATGATCTTTAGCAAGATGATCTAACACTTTAAATAAAGAGCTTCGCTCTTGTGTATCCAAATGAAACATAAATGCATTCATGTAAATAATATTAAAGTGATTTTTAAGTGATTTATCTTTAACAATAATGCTCAATGCTGGTGCTATATCGTGAATATACGTTATTTTCTTGTGTGGCTTTTGAAGGCGTGCCTGAGCGAGCATATTTTCAGAACCATCAACAGCCCACACATCAAAACCCATTTCAGCCATTTTAAAAGCATCACGGCCAGCGCCCGCACCAAGTTCTAATATTTTTATATTTTGCCTCTCAGACAGAGTAATATTTTTCAAGAAATCGAAATAATAAGGGTAAACATCATGCGCTGAGATACTGTTATAGCGCTTTGCCAACGCAACACTCTTTTCATCATAGGTACGTTGCTTATAATTTTTCTTAGCCATTGAGCATAAATCCTTTATATTCTTCGAGATAGCCCCTAAAAAAACTTGCCTATAGTGACAGAGCCGTTATTTTAGAGATCTAAAGAGATATATCACATTATCATATCAAAAATTGGACACAAACATATTATGACATTTCCTGATCTAGACAAAAATTTTGACCACACCCAAGCACAAGAAAATTGTAAAAAGTTGTGGGAAGATAGTGGTATTTATAAATTTGATAAAAACAGCGAAAAAGAAGTATTTTCCGTTGATACACCGCCGCCTTATGTATCGGCGGCACATTTACATGTTGGTCACGCTATGTCTTACTCACAAGCCGAGTTCGTGGTGCGTTATCACCGCATGAACGGCAAGAATATCTATTACCCAATGGGATTTGATGATAACGGCTTACCGACCGAACGTTATGTCGAAAACAAATATAAAATTAATAAAAAGAAAACAACCCGCGCCGAATTTCGGGCTTTGTGTGAAAAAGAAACAAAAGAAGGCGCCAAAACATACGAAGAATTATGGCGTACATTGGGCTTGTCTGTGGATTGGGATCAACGCTATTCAACGATTGACGAACATTGCCGCCGAACGGCACAGGCCTCTTTTATTGATCTGTTTGAAAAAGGTTTTATCTATCGTTCTGATGAGCCTGTTTTATGGGACACACATTTTGAGACAGCCCTCGCCCAAGCCGATTTAGAAACATTACACCGCAAGGGTAAATTAAACGATATCGCCTTTACCGGTGAAGATGGCTCACAATTAGTGATTTCAACAACACGTCCAGAATTAATCCCTGGTTGTGTTGCCCTGTATGTGAACCCCAAAGATGAACGTTATACGCATCTGGTTGGTAAAACAGCAACTGTGCCTTTATTTAATTACAGCGTGCCGATTAAAACATCAGAGGATGTTGATTTAGAGTTTGGTACAGGCCTTATGATGTGCTGTACCTTTGGTGACAGCGAAGATGTGAAGAAATGGAAAATCGACAAACTGGAAACCCGTATTGTTGTTGGCAAAGACGGTAAGATGACTGACCTTGCTGGTGATTACGCAGGTAAACCAATCGAAGAAGCCCGCGCAAATATTATCAAAGACTTAAAAGAAGCCGAGCTATTACTGGAACAAAAGACCGTTGATCAAGCCGTATCGGTTGCAGAACGCTCTGGTCGTCCTGTTGAATTCGTAATGGAGCCACAATGGTTTATCAAAGTCATGGACTTGAAAGAAGACATGTTAAAACGTGCAAAGGAACTAACATGGTTCCCAGAACATATGCGTGTGCGTTTAGAAGACTGGATTAACGGCCTTAAATATGACTGGAATATTTCACGCCAACGTTTTTATGGCGTCCCCTTCCCTGTTTGGTTCAAAGAAGATGGCTCTGTTGTTTTAGCACCAAAAGACAGCCTGCCCGTTGACCCCGCCGAAGATGCCTATACGGGCAATGATGCGGACGGTGAAACATTGCGCGGTGAAATGGATGTGATGGACACATGGATGACCTCATCGCTTAGCCCGCTTATCAATGCAAACTGGGCAGGCACCAAGGGGCGTGATGGCACAATGGAACAGCTATACCCAATGACTGTTCGCGTCCAAGCGTTTGAAATTATCCGCACATGGTTATTTTACACGACAATCAAATCGCACTTACATACTGATTCTTTACCGTGGAAAGATGTGATGATTTCTGGTTGGGGCCTAAATGAACAAGGCAAAAAAATCTCTAAGCGTGACTTAGAAAAATTCACTGATGAAAATGGCTATAATCGCTATGATCCAGGCTCTGTCATTGAGAAATATGGCTCTGATGCCCTGCGCTATTGGGCGGCAGGCAGCCAGCTTGGCTCTGATTTACGGTATAATGAAAAAGATGTCAAAGCGGGTCGTAAACTCGTTGTGAAAATGTGGAATGCTGCGCGTTTTGTATTGATGCAACTAGAAGGTTTTGACCCGAACGCACCGCGTCCAGAAACCGACACACGTACGCCTGAAGATCGCTGGTTACTCAATGAACTTAACCAAGTCACAAAGCGTGTTGGTGAAGGTTTTGAAAAATATGACTATGCGAAGGGGCGTGAAGCACTAGAGAAGTTTTTTTGGGGCACATTCTGTGATAATTACCTAGAAATCGTCAAAGATCGTTTTTGGAATCCTGATCGTTACTCAAATGAAGCCCGCCTTAGCGCACAAGCAACATTGTGGGAGGCTCTGCGCACTATTCTTGGCTTATATGCTCCTTATATGCCCTTTGTGACAGAGGAGCTCTATCAAGAAATCTTTAAGCCTTTTGAAAAAACTGTCTCTCTTCATGTGACACAATGGCCAACCGCCAATGCAACATGGGATGCCGACATCGAAGAAATGACTATTGTCCTGACTATTTTACGGGCTGTACGTCAATTACGTTCACAAAATCAATTCTCTGCCACGGCACAGGTTAAAAAACTGACGATTGATATCAGTGCGGCCTCAAATGATGAGATTACAACGGTGAAGTCCTTGGAAAACTCTCTCCAAGCCGTCGCCCGCGCCGAAGAAATTGATTACGGCACCGCGAATTATGAATGTGAAGGCACACCGCTAAAAATCGCCGTTGCGTTTTAATTAACGACAAAATTCGTTGAGAATAAAAAAAGCCCTGACATTATGTTCAGGGCTTTTTAAATGTATCTCTGTTTAAAACTAGCGTACTGGTTGGCTTGAAATCTGACGACCACGACTATTGAAGCATACTTTACGGAAACGGTTCGTATATTGACCGCTTCTGTGATCATAACGCGTTCCAACAATTTCAAAATTACAGCGCGCCGCTTGATTAAAGCCATAACCACCGTATCCCTGATTGCGATAGCCACGGTTACCGTATCCCCATGAACCATGGTCATTTGCACGGTAACGGCGGTTATTATTATTTATACCGCCTGTGTATCCCACAGTACCACCAAGAATGGCGCCAAGGACAGCACCTTCATCGCCGCCAATTTCATTACCAATGATCGCACCTAATGTGCCACCAACGATTGATCCCAACACATCGCCATCATCATTTGAACGATTACGGTCATTACGATTACGGTTATCGTTATAGCGTCTGTTATCATAGCGCCCCGCATCATGTGCACGGTTATCACGGTTAGTATGTCGCGCTCTATCTTCTCGATATTGTGCGCTGAATGCTTCTAAATCGTTTAATGTCATTGCCGCGCTGCCATTATTTTGAGCGCCATTGCTTTGTGCATAAGCCGTTGTGCCGAATGCGCCGACTGAGAATACAGCGGCTGCAAAAAGAGGTGCCAATTTTTTAATCTTTGTTTTTATTGTTTTCAACATGATTAATATGTCCTTTATTTGAAATTACCTGTAACTTTTATACCTAAATAATCCTGAATCACCCTCACCACATACTGTGTATTTTGATCGGATAAAGACATTTACGCGTTATCACGTTAACTTCTTGTTAATCTTTTGATTACTCTCTTTTTACAGTATTTGCGAAAAAAGCACAAGAAAAATATCAGTTATGAAAATATAATTAAACTAAACCACTGTAATTAATTACTTTATGTTTTCTATTTTTTTTGAATTTTGTCTTTTTTTCATGCTATAAAACACAAGATAGATATTTATAAAAAGGAAAAGAATCATGAAAATCAATGCTATCGATATTCGCGTTGGAAATATTTTGGATCATAATAATAAGTTATGGCAGGTCGCAAAGACAGATGTATCAAAGCCTGGCAAAGGCGGCGCCTTTATTAACGTCGAAATGAAAGACATTATTCATGGCAATAAAGATGTTGTTCGTTTTCGCACACAAGAAACAGTTGAAAAAGCCCGTTTAGACGAGCAAGAATTTCAATATCTTTATGCCGATGGTGACGATCATGTTTTTATGGACCAAAAATCATTTGAACAAGTGACCTTAAGCGCCGCCCTGATTGGCGACCAAACGGCTTTTTTACAAGATAGTATGATCGTTATGGTTGAATCATATGAGGGTAATCCCCTGTCGGTTAAGCTTCCGGATCAAGTGACCTTAGAAATTATCGAAGCCGAGCCCGTGATTAAAGGCCAAACAGCCTCTTCATCATATAAACCCGCAACACTAGAAAATGGTGTGCGCGTTATGGTTCCCCCCCATGTTGCAAGCGGTACACGTATTGTTGTGCGCATAGAAGACACAACATATGTTGAACGCGCCAAAGATTAGGCTTATAACAATCCCATATAAAATAATAACAATAAAACTGGAATATATATTATGCGCTTAGAAACTCGCTTCTCCCCTACCTTGAATGTCATGGTTAATGCCGCCAAGAAAGCCGCTCAGAGCCTATTGCGTGATTTTGGTGAATTAGAAAAACTACAAGTTATTCAAAAATCATTGGGTGATTTTGTTTCCAATGCGGATACTTATGCAGAGAAACGTATTGTTGAAGAATTAGAAAAATCCCGCCCTGGTTATGGATTCTTACTAGAAGAAGGTGGCGAGAAAAAAGGCACAGATGCGTCACATCGCTGGATTATCGATCCGCTTGATGGCACATCGAATTTTTTACATGGCATCCCCCATTGGTGTATCTCCATTGCTTTGGAAAGAACAACGGGCGATAAGCGCGAAGTCATCGCCGGTGTTATTTATGACGCTGTTAAAGATGAGTTATTCACGGCCGAAAAAGGAAATGGCGCACAGATCAATTTGCATCGCCTGCGTGTTTCTGGACGTTCAAAGCTTGACCAGTGCCTTATTGGTACAGGCACACCCTCAATTAAAGAAGGTGCCGAGGGTATAAAGATCATAGAAAAACTGGCTAAGGTCTCAAGACATGTTGCATCAACCAGATCATCTGGATCAACAGCATTGGATCTTTGTTATGTTGCCGCAGGGCGCTATGACGGATATTTCCGCAAAGGCTTTGGTGATTGGGATATCGCGGCTGGTGAATTAATGATTTCCGAAGCAGGTGGTTCAGTCACCGATTATAAGGGTGCTAAAAACCATCATGAAAACCGTGAGATCTTGGCCACCAACATGCATATTCATCAAATGATGTCTAAGCTAGTTAAGTAAATAACTAGGCCGCTTTATTATCCATTTTAAATTGTAGTTCCGCCATTTTTGCGTACAGACCTTTTTTGTCTTTAATCAATGTTTGGTGTGGACCGTGTTGAACAATTTTTCCATTCTCTAACACTAATATCGAATCCGCATTTTGTATCGTTGATAGACGATGGGCGATGATTAACGTTGTGCGCCCTTCCATCAAGTTTTCCAAAGCGATTTGTACATCACGCTCATTTTGGGAATCGAGTGCTGATGTTGCCTCATCTAACAGCAGAACGGTTGGGTTGCGCAACAACACACGGGCAATCGCAATGCGTTGTTTTTCACCGCCTGATAAACGAATACCGCGCTCGCCTAAAATTGTTTCCATGCCATGATCTAGCTTTGATACAAAACCCCATGCATTTGCTGATTTTAGAGCCGCTATAATGTTGTCTCTTGTTGGTTCAGGGTTTTCTGTTGTTACCTTATGCGCGATCGCAACATTTTCGTAAACAGTCCCAGAGAAAATAAATGGATCTTGTGGCACAACACCAATATGACCGCGTAAATCCTCGAAACTTAAGCCCTTAATGTCAATATCATCCAATATGACAATGCCCTGATGTGGATCGTAATAACGCATAAGCAGACTAAAGAGTGAGGTTTTACCTGCACCACTAGGCCCAACAATGGCAAGACTGCGCCCCGCTTCAACATCAAAGCTCAAGGCTTGAAAAATATTCTTACTAGGTGCTAATGGATAAGCAAAATCAATATCACGAAAGCCTACACGTCCTTGCACTGGCAAAGGAATATCCACAGGGTTTTCAGATAAAGGAACGCTTGTGACCTCTGATTTTAATCCGAATAAACGTTCAATAGCCCCTGCCGCACGTTGAATGTTGGAGGCAACTTCACTAATTACACCAACGGCCCCTGCAACGATAACTGCATAAAAGACAAAGGCCGATAGCTCACCCGCCGTCATATTGCCCTTAATGACATCTTGCCCGCCGATCCATAGAATAATACCAACAGCACTAAAAACGATGAAAATGACAAATGCCGACATAAGGCCACGAATAAAGATATAATCACGCGCGGTTTTATAGGCATCTTCGGCTTTTTCATTAAAGCTAAGGGCTGTTTTTGTTTCTTGAACAAAGGCATGTAATGTGCGCACGGCCTGTAACGCCTCGTCGGTAAAACTACTGACTTCGGCAACCCTGTCTTGGGCTTCCTTTGACTTTTCGCGGACTTTCCGCCCCCAATAAACAATCGGTATAATCACCAACGGTACAACCAATAAGACCAATGCGGTTAATTTGGGACTGGTAAAAGCCAACATAATAAGCCCGCCGATCATCATGAGGCTGTTACGCAAAGCCAATGACACGGCACTCCCAATCACCGACTGTAACACCGTTAAGTCAGCCGTAAGACGGGATAATATTTCACCTGTTTTATTTATTTCGAAAAATGATGGATCTAAATTGATTAATGTCTTAAAAACATCTTTGCGTAAATCGGCAACGACTCGCTCTCCCACCCATGAAACGAAGAAATAGCGTGTGAAACTTGCTAAGGATAAAACCGTAACAATGATAAAGAGGGCAAATAATGCTTTATCTAGAAGGCCTTCATCGCCCTTTGTAAAACCATCATCGATCAAGAACTTTAACCCTTGTCCCATACCAAGAACGGTCAAAGCCGCAATAATAAGGGCAATAGAAGCTAACAATATTTGTAGCTTATAAGCTTTTAGATACGGGAATAATGTCTTTAAAATAGGCATTTTATTATGGCTCTTTTTATAATGATTTTATAATTATTTATATCGCGTATCATAGGGCATGTAAATCAATTCATAGACGCTTTATTTTGCCTAAAAAAGCCAGAAATTGAGGTCAATTGATGAAAACTGTCACTTTTGCTACCAAAGCGTGATTTTATACTTGATTTTATGGGGGTTTCCTTTTAAAAACCAACTATATTGTAATTATTAAGCTCATTAGGACGTTAAAACGATGAAAAAAGAAATTCACCCAGATTACCACGAGATCACTGTTCAATTAACAGATGGTTCAAGCTTCACAACACGCAGCACATGGGGCGAGCCTGGCGCGACCATGCGTCTTGACATTGACCCTACATCTCACCCGGCTTGGACTGGTGGTCCACAGCGTATCATGGATGGTGGTCGTGCGGCTAAATTTGGCAAGCGTTTTGGTAGCATGTTCTCTTCAAACCAAGAAGCTCCTAAAAAAGAAGAAAAAGTTGAAGCTGAGGCTTAAGCCCTTTTCTCTTTATCCAGAATTCAAAAATAGCTCTAATCATTTAGAGCTATTTTTTTGCTTATAGACATCTATGAACAGATATTTATAATAGGCTAATCCAATAACTATAATTCATTAATATATCTTTGAGGAGACAATCATGTCAGAGCAAAAAAATTCACTATCTTGGCCAAAAGCCTTTTTATTCGCGGTTATTGTTTGTGCCTGTGCGTTTATGTTTGCCAGTCAGTCAACTCTATATAGTCAATCGTCAGCTGGTGGATATATGATTGCGGGCGATGGACAGCAATTTGTTTGGCGTGTGAACACCGAAACAGGATCAATAAGCTATTGTGTTCGCCGTGACAACTCTGTCGATCCTGGCCTATTAGATCGTCGCGCGCCTTATTGCTCAAAAGAATCACGCGGTGCTTTTTAAAGAAATCTAGTAGGTACGTGCGACAAAAAACGGGTTAATGTAATCTGACTGTTTGGCGTATTCTAACTCTTCGTTATTATCGCTACCGTCAAGCGTATAGATGTTGCCGCCTGCGGCTTTTAAGATCGCATGACCGGCTGCTGTATCCCACTCTGATGTTGGGGCAAGACGCGGGTAAATATCATTCAGTCCCTCGGCTAAACGACACATTTTCAGAGAACTACCATAAAACTCATTTGAGATTGGCTCGATATCATACTCTTTTAAAAATGCTTGTAATCGTTCTGATTTAACATGACTAGCGCTTGAAACAACACGGCGCTTGTTACTATTAAGGTCAACAGGCGTGACATTAATTTCTTCAATTGCGCCATCAACAGATTTTTGACGATAGGCCGATGCCTCGCCTACAAAACCATAGTAAAGCTCGCCAGTAACAGGCACATATATAACCCCAAAATAAGCCTTTCGGTTAACTACAAGACCTATATTCACCGTGTAATTTGGGCGACCATTCACAAATTCTTTAGTTCCATCCAACGGATCGATCAACCAAAATGTATCAAGCTGATTATTATCTGGAATGATCCCCGCGGCAAACGATTCTTCGGCCACAATAGGATGCGGTAGATCTAATGATTTAACCACATCTAAAATAAGGGTTTCGGCCTCCTGATCTGCCAAAGTGACAGGACTGTTATTATCTTTAATAATAATATCAGGATCATTGCGGAAATATTTAAGGGTGATCTCACCCGCGGCGCGTGAAACATCGATCAGTTGCTGTAACTGTTCTTGCGTAATAAGTCTGTTACTTGATGTCTTTTTGGGCTTGATCATTGATATCCGTTTCTCGTGTTGTGCTGTTTTCTTCTAATGGTGAATAACCACGAACGATGGTTGATAGCTTTTGTTTAATCGCTGCCACATCACCTGCGCGGGCAGATTTTTCAATCGATTCGAAGTTCTTGTTAAGTAAAGCACGTTCAACAATTTGCGGACGCGCGGCGTTAATACCTTTTATTTTTGTCGGTAGCGGCGTTTCTTCCGAATCAAAAAGTTCTTCATAAAGCTTTTCACCAGGGCGCAAGCCTGTATAGACAATATTAACATCCTCATCGGGCTTAAATCCGCCAAGACGAATGATTTTGCGCGCGACATCGGCAATCAGAATTGATTCCCCCATATCCAAAACGAAGATATTTCCTTTGTCTAAATTCAACTCAAACGTCTTTGTGACGGCCTGTAGAATCAGCCCAGAAGCCTCACGCACAGTCATAAAGTAGCGCTTAATATCTGGATGTGTGACCGTTAATGGCCCGCCTGCGGCTAATTGTTTTTGGAACAATGGAACAACAGACCCACTGGAACCCAAGACATTCCCAAAACGAACAGTCACAAACCGTGTAGTATCGGACGTAACATCCAAAGATTGCGCATATAACTCGCCCAATCGCTTGCTCGCCCCCATAATATTTGTTGGGTTCACGGCCTTATCGGTTGATACTTGAACAAGAGCCATCGCCCCAACGTCATTGGCGGCATCGGCAACATTGCGCGTGCCAATCAGATTGGTCAATATACCCTCTTCTGGGTTCAACTCAACAATCGGGACATGCTTTAACGCGGCTGCGTGAAAAACGATTTCTGGTTTTTCCGCTTCAAATATTCTGCGTACGCGGTCACGATCACGTATATCGCACAGTAAAGATTTATAGTTCTGTGATTGCCCCTGTGCCGTTTCACCGCGCATCATCGGCTCGATTTTACGATCAATCTGATAAAGATTATATTCGCCCTGATCTAGTAACACCAAAGAAGCTGGCTTTAAGCGTGCTAATTGGCGCGATAATTCACTGCCAATTGTACCACCCGCACCCGTAACCAAAATACGTTTACCAGAAATAAACTGAGCAATTGCTGCCTTATCAATAGGTACCTGAGAACGCCCCAGAAGGTCTTCAATATCAAAAGACTGGACCTGAATATCACCTTCATCGGCGGCCTTTTTAAAATCTGTTAATTTAGGCAAGCGTGCTAGAATAATACTATTGGCTTCGGCCTGACGATCCAATGATTGAACAATCTCTTTATCAATATCTCGTGTGCTTTTTGTAAAGATAATTTTTTGTGGACGGCATTTATATTTCTTTTGCACAATATCCAATACCGTACCCAAGTCCTGATCTGTATAATCATAGATCGGCACGCCCATCATAGAACGCCCGCCTCGTTTTGATTTCTCATCAATAATACCAACAACAGCATAATTATGATTGCGTGTTGAGGCCGCCGCGCGGATAAACAACTCTGCCCCATCATCGGCCCCAAAAAGCAGTACAGGGATTGCCAAACCGTCATAACCCTGTTTCTTAATAGCTTCGGTACGTCTATCGCGCCAGATACGGTACAATAATCGCGGACCCGTAAGCATGGCGACCATCAACACCCATTGAATAATCGGAATCGACCGCGGGAAGTTATGAAGGCGTGTTGCGATAAATAACGTAATAACAAAAACAGCAATTGATACAAAACTAGCCTTTAAGATAGTTAGCAAATCAGGCAAAGACGCATAGCGCCAAAGACCACGATACATGCCAAAAATACGGAATGTCACGGCGGCAATGAACGCCGATAAAGGCACCGCATAGATAAGAACATCCAAGAAATAAGACTTCATGTAAAGATCAGAACCAACACGTAGGTAGAACGCCAAAACCATCGACGCACCAGCCATGAAAATATCATGAATGAATGCTAAATTAGCCCTGTTGACGCGTGTTAATCGATTTAGAATGATGTGTTACCTTTTGTAAATAGCTTTTATAAAATGAACTTTGATAAATCTGCATTCTTGCTTAAATCCTCAATGCGTTCACGCACAAAGTCTTCCGTAATCTTAATTGTTTCACCACTGCGCTCACTCGCGTCAAAACTAACTTCTTCTAGAAGACGCTCAAGAACAGTATAAAGACGACGCGCACCAATATTTTCTACATTCGCGTTAATCTGTACCGTTAGTTCAGCCAACGTATCAATAGCAGCAGGCTCAAAATCAAGTGTCACATTTTCAGTACCCAATAATGCTGTATATTGACGAATAAGATTGGCTTCTGTCTCGGTCAAAATGCGCTTAAAATCATCTTGCGTTAAGGCTTTCAGCTCAACACGAATTGGCAAGCGCCCCTGTAATTCAGGCAATAAGTCCGATGGTTTGGCGTAATGAAACGCACCAGAGGCAACAAATAAAATATGATCTGTTTTCACCATACCATATTTGGTCGTCACCGTTGTGCCCTCAATCAGAGGCAGTAAATCACGCTGTACGCCTTCTCGGCTAACATCACCGCGACTACTATTTTCTGAACGTCCCGCAATTTTATCAATCTCATCAAGGAAGACAATGGCGTTTTGCTCAACTTGTTTCAACGCTTCTTTAACAACAGCATCTTCATCAACCAGCTTATCAGCCTCTTCTTTTTTCAAGACTTTAACGGCCTCGGCAATGGTCATTTTCTTTTTAACGCGCTTCTCATTAAAACCCTTCCCCAATAAATCGCCCAAATTCATCATACCCATAGATGCACCCGGCATACCTGGGATATCCATTGTAGGCATAGAGGCCGTTTGCTGTTCGGTCACTTTAATCTCAATATCTTTGTCATCCATCTCACCAGATAATAACATCTTGCGGAATGATCCACGCGTCGCGTCGCCGGCTTGATCGCCGACAAGAACATCAATGATGCGCTCTTCGGCAAAGGTTTGCGCTTGGCGTTGAACCTTCTCTAACATGACTTCTTTGCCCATTTTAACGGCAATATCGACTAAATCGCGAATAATGGATTCTACATCGCGCCCCACATAACCAACTTCGGTAAATTTTGTCGCTTCAACCTTGATAAAAGGCGCATTGGCTAATTTTGCCAAACGACGTGCGATCTCTGTTTTACCAACACCGGTGGGGCCAATCATAAGAATATTCTTGGGCAAGACCTCTTCACGCAAATCTTCTGATAATTGCTGCCTGCGCCATCTATTACGCAAGGCGATTGCCACGGCTTTTTTTGCATCATGTTGGCCAATAATATGACGGTTAAGCTGTTCTACAATTTCTTGAGGCGTTTGGTTGTTCATGTCAATAAAATCTTTCTTTATCAGATAATTATATTGTTTTTGTAAATCTATTTTTTAAGTATTTCGATTGTTGTATTCTCATTTGTGTAAACGCAAATATCCGCCGCGATCTTCATCGCATTGCGCGCAATTTCTTCGGCTGTTAATTTTTCTTGTGTCGCCAAAGCACGCGCCGCAGACAGGGCATAATTACCACCTGAACCTATACCAATAATACCATCTTCGGGCTCAAGCACATCACCGTTCCCCGTTAGAACAAGAGACACATCCTTGTCACATACCACCATCATGGCCTCAAGCTTGCGCAAATATTTATCTGTGCGCCAATCTTTGGCCAATTCCACACACGCACGTGTGAGCTGACCCGGATGCTGTTCTAGCTTGGCTTCTAGACGCTCAAACAACGTAAAGGCGTCCGCCGTTGCCCCTGCGAAACCACCAATAATATCGCCGTTACCAATACGGCGTACTTTTTTAGCATTTGATTTCATCACTGTATGCCCAATGGACACCTGCCCATCACCGATCATCACAACATCATCACCTTTGCGGACGCATAGAATTGTTGTGCCATACCACGTTGTTTGATCTTTATGATTCATGATTACATGTTCCTTATTAATGTGGCGCTTCATATTATCCCGACCAACGTCGTGGATTCGCCTTTATTTTTATGTGTAAAACAGCTATAAGAAATAAATCTTTATAAGCAAAAATGCAAGGATATTGACGGATATGAGCGATAAAAACCAAGTGCCAGCATTACCACCAGAGGTAATGATTGAAGAAGTTTCTGAACTAAGCGCCGCAGACTTGAGCGATCTATGCGATGCCACAGATATGGCGATTGAAAGTGGTGGTGGTTTTGGCTGGGTCAAGGTTCCTGCCCGTGAAGTATTAGAGCGCTTCTGGCAAGGCGTGATGATCGTCCCCGATCGTAAATTATTTGTTGGGCGCTTGGACGGTATTATCGGTGGCACAGGTCAACTTATCATGTACCCCACAAGCAACGAGGCACAATCTTTTAGCGCACGCGTCACCAATGTTTTTGTCGCCCCTTGGGCACGTGGACACGGCATCGCGACACGCATTATGCGGGCCATGGAATTACGCGCCCTCAAAGGCGGCATTTCTGTCCTTGATCTGGATGTCCGAGAAACGCAAAAAGCCGCGATCCATCTGTATGAAAAAGCAGGATTTGAGACATGGGGAATCAAAGAAAACTATGCACATGTGAATGACAAAACCATTAAGGGTCGCTTCATGTCAAAACTGATTGATCCGACGCTTATTGATAAAAAAGACTAAATAACAATGACACTGCCCTACGATAATAATAATATTTTTGCCAAAATCTTACGCGGTGAGTTACCATCAACGCAAATTTTTGAAAACGACTTTGCTATTTGTATTAAAAATATACATCCACAGGCCAAAATTCATTTATTAATCATCCCTAAAAATAGCTATACCGATTATCAGGATTTCCATGAGAACGCGACAGAGCAAGAAATTTTAGCCCTACATGATGCCGTTAAAGACGTCGCAATCCAAGAAGGCATTGATAAAACAGGCTATCGATTAGTAACGAATTGCCGCGCCGATTCAAGGCAAGAAATCCCCCATTTTCATTTTCATATGATGGGCGGCGAAGCACTAAAACAGCTATAATGATAATATACTATGCTAATATACTATGCCTGAACGGCCTTATGCATAGACTTTGAACGCCCTTGCGCCTCTAAAACAACACCCTTAAGCACCAACAATGCTTCTTTAATGTCAAGGTCGCCCAACATAGATGTCAAATGAGACCGCTCCTTGTCTGAAATAGATTCAACGGAACATAATAATTCTTCAATTTGCTTTGTATAATAATCCTTAGAGACGGATAATTCACCAGCTTTAGTAGATACATCATTCATGACGCTATCCCTTATTATTTTTTAAAACCTTGCTTTATACTGTCTTTTATACGCAGTATCTTTTCATAATATATATTTTATTTGTTAATTAATTGTAAAAATACACACGCTCTGCTTATATATTTTCTAGAGAATTAAATAAGGATACATAACTTCATATGGTTGCACGCATACAAACAGTCGCCTTTCAGGGTATTGACGTTCTTGATATTGATACACAGGTACAATTATCAAACGGTTTACCAGCCTTTAATATTGTGGGGTTACCAGACAAGACCGTTGCCGAGAGCAAAGAACGAATCAGAAGCGCCCTGCATACATTGGGCCTATCCATGCCGACCAAGCGCGTTACGGTTAACCTATCACCCGCAGACGTCGCAAAAGAAGGCAGTCATTACGATTTACCAATCGCTTTGGGCTTATTAGCCGTCATGGGCGTCATACCATTGGATGCAGTCAATAATACGATTGTTATGGGTGAATTGGCCCTAGATGGTGAAATAAGCACTGTTAATGGTGTTCTTCCCGCCGCCCTTCAAGCAAGCGGACAGAACAAGACATTTATATGCCCCGCCGCTTCCTATGACGAAGCCGCATGGGCAGGTGAAAATCTAGAGATTTTAGCGCCTACAAATCTCATGGCACTTATTCAACATGTTAAGAGCGAAAGAACAATAACCGCTCCTCGCCCAGACAAAAAACCAGAGCCAGAGGAAAAAGCACTATTAAACTTAAAAGATTTCAGCCAAGTAAAAGGCCAAGAAACCGCTAAACGTGCCATGGAAATTGCTGCCGCTGGCGGGCATAATGTTTTAATGGTTGGCCCACCTGGTGCGGGGAAATCAATGCTGGCATCGCGCTTTCCATCAATTCTGCCCGATTTAGAAGCCGAACATATTTTAGAAACGTCAATGATCCACTCTTTATCTGGGCATTTGCGCGATCAAAAGATTATCCGTAAAGCCCCATTTCGCGATCCCCACCATTCGGCCTCTCATGTATCATTGGTTGGCGGAGGACATAAAGCCAAACCAGGCGAAATTTCCCTAGCACATAACGGCGTTCTATTTTTGGATGAATTGCCAGAATTTTCTAAACAAAGTTTAGAAACCTTGCGTCAACCGCTAGAAACCCAAGAAATTTTAATCTCACGCGCAAATAATCATGTGCGTTATCCAGCCAATTTTCAACTGATCGCCGCAATGAACCCTTGTAAATGCGGGTATTTTGGCACGCCAGAGCAATCTTGTAGCAAAGTCCCACTCTGCGCTCAAGATTATCAGAAAAAAATATCAGGGCCTTTGCTGGATCGTTTTGATCTATTTATTGACGTACAGGCGCTATCCCCCGAAGAACTCCTGAATACGCCAAACGGCGAAGATAGCAACACTATCAAAAACCGCGTCACTAAGGCCCGCACACGCCAAAAAGAACGCCATAATAACAATAAAGCGATTAATGCGCGTATTGACGGACAAACCTTAGAGGCAGACATTCTTAAAGACGCAGAAATCAAAGCCTTGCTATTAAAAGCCGCAGAACAATTTAAGTTAAGTGGTCGTGGCTATACGCGTCTGTTACGCGTAGCCAGAACCATTGCAGATTTAGCCAATTCAAAAGATGTTGAAAAAGATCATGTTCTAGAGGCCCTTGCCTATCGCAAAACACCTTTAAACCAATGATAATAATGAAGAATACTTTATTAACCCTTTATTTGCCATAAATTGGTATACTAAAAATAAAAAATCGCGTATTATGCCTTTAATAATAACCATTAAACTAAAATAAAAGTTACACATATGACGATGCAAGCCGCTACAGAATTAAAACCCGCTGCCATCTTTGCGATGGCTGCCGATGCAACGACGGGGCAAGCAGCAAATGACAGAGCCGCTGCCGCGCAAGACCTACAAGATGCCAATGCCGAATTACTGAACGGTGACAATATCATGTCGGTTGAACAAACCGAGGCCGCAAATAAAGATTTAGAAGCCGATCGCAATGTCTCGGAAACCGCTGTTACAGGAACTATACAATCAACCGTAATCGGAAGCACCCCAGTTGCTGGTATACAAGGGATAGACCTATCAGGTGCTGTAAGCGTAGATGGTGGCCTATCTGCAGGCGCTGTTGTTTTAGAAGTTGGGCTTGACTTATTCACAACAGAAAAACAAAAAAGACGTGAAAAACGTATCGCACAAGGCCTTCCTCCTGAAGAAGATGGTGATGAAGATTCCGGATCAGCAAAGGGAAAAACAACATCATCGGACAAGCTTGGTTTCACGCCAATGAAAGAGAGCGAGCGCAAAAACACCGCTACCCTTAAAAAATCTCAAACGATTTCTGCACCCACGCGCAAAGATCCCGCAAAGAAAAAAGAAGCCCTTGGCTTTAATTTTGAAATAGGCGGAGCACAGCGCAAGCGCGATGAAATTAATGCACAACGCCGTCAAGCCGCAGAACAACTGCGCCTAAAACGGGAAGCAGCGATGAAGATTGCCCAGAAACAGCAGGCAGCAAACAAAGCATTAGAAGCACAGCGTAAGTTACATGAAATTAGCCCCTATAGCATTCTAACACCGACAACACCGTCACTTTATAATAAAAAGAGAAAAGATGATGATAAATAGAAGGACGACAAACGATCGTCTTTTCATTTAGTCGCTAAATCTGACATCGCAATGCGCACACGTGCCGCCGCAGAGACAAAGCAAATGAGCGCGAAGATTGCTGTGAATATTGTGAAATAGCCGGGTAATAGACAACACAGAACCATATAGATAATTGTTTCCGTTCCTTCAGCCAAACCACTTAAAAAATAAAACGATTTTTGTAAACGACGATCGGTCGTATTTGTTTCACCGCGCTTTGCAATGATACTGGCATAAGACAAAAACGCCACTGCATTCAATAAATAAGCAAACAGCAATAACGATGCGATAAATGTCACCTGCCCTTGCCCCAAAGAAAAGAAAATCACAAAACCGCCATACATGACAAAGTCAAAAACAATGTCCATATAACCGCCAACATCGCGTTTAGGATTATTTACATCAGGGGTCTCTATCCGTGCGATATGACCATCAATACCATCAAAAAAACGGTTTAAAACAATGAAAAATAATGCGCCCCAATAAAGACCAAAAGCTAAAAATGGAAAAGAGAAAATCGTGACAACTAACGATAGCCATGTTGTCTGATTAGCCGTTAAGCCGGCTTTGTATAAGGATTGGGCAATTTTAACAAGAATAGGGTCAATCAAAGATCGTGCGTGCAGGTCCAGCATTAGCGTACAACTTTTTTACTATTAGTGCTCTTCTTGCCTGTTTTCTCCTTCACGGCATTTGCACCGCGTCTTTTCGCAAAATAGGAAAATGGGATTAAGCCCAAATACACACAGCCTAGCAACGTTAAGGTCAGCCATGGTTCCGTAACAAGAGCTGCGATCACAAGACCAACCGTCGCTAATAAAGGAATCGCCAGCTTTTGAGGTAACTTGATACGCTTAACCGAATAAGTCGGGACATTGGATATCATTAAGGCGGCAATACATAAAATCCAAATGGCCACAAAGCTTGATGTTATTGGAAACCCATCCATTGAATGACTGCCAAAATAAAGAGAAATACTTAATGGCATAAGAGACAGCAATGCGCCCGCAGGTGATGGCACACCCTTAAAGTAATAGGCTTGTTTCTTTTCTTGTTCGGCGCTTGGTTGCTCGGCTTTATTATCAACATTAAACCGAGCCAGACGCAAAGCCGTTGCGACAGTGAACGCCATGACAGCGAACCAACCGATACCGCCAGCATGTTGCATGATCCATAAATAAAGAACAATGCAAGGAGCAACACCAAAACATAAAAAATCTGAAAGACTGTCTAATTCTGCGCCAAGGGCACTGCCCGCTTTTAACAAACGCGCCATTGCGCCATCAAGAACGTCAAATAATGCCGCCGCCAAAAGGGCGAAAATAACAAATTCCCATTTTTCATTTAGGGCAAAACGAATAGAAGAAAGCCCTGCACAAAGCGCCAGAATCGTCAACATATTCGGAATAAGTTTTGGCAAAGAGACAATCTTTACGGTTTTATCCGATGTTGATTCAACTGGTTTGAGGTTCTTTATATTCGACATGATTTAAGGATTAGCCTTCGACAACTTCACCGATGCGGGCTTTTTCTTTTGACTTATAGTCAGCCAAAACAGTTTCGCCACCAATCATACGTTGACCAACACAAACAAGTGATGATACGCCCTTGGGTAAGTAAACATCAGCACGGCTACCAAAACGGATAATACCATATTTTTCGCCCGTCTTAACGTCCTGCTTTTCTTCAAGGTCACAAATAATGCGACGGGCAATCAAACCTGCAATTTGTACAAAACCAACATGAACGCCGTCTTTTGTTTTAACAAGAGCCGCAGAGCGTTCGTTCTCTTCACTGGCCTTATCTAGATTCGCATTCAAAAACTTGCCTGGCTTATAGACCGTTTGAATAATCTTACCAGCAACAGGGACACGGTTCACGTGAACATCGAAAACATTCAAGAAGATACTGACACGTGTATATGTTGCGTCACTTGTGTCTAGCTCGTCTAGCTCTTCAGGCAATGTTACATTTTTAGCAACCGCCGACACCATGCCATCGGCAGGACTAACGATTAAACCCGCCTTTTTCGGTGTCACACGCACTGGATCACGGAAAAAGTAAACACACCACAAAGCCACAGGTAATAATAACAAGCCCAATGTTTCATCAATCAGCGCGCCAATAAATGTTACCGCAAAAAAGATAATGATGAATGGATATCCCGCGGGATGCACAGGCACAAATAAAACTTTTTTAATACTAGCGCCAAGATCAGAAATCATACTCATAAGGGATATGTCCTTTTTTTATTATAAATAATTGCTTGAAATTAGGCTCATTCTACCGCCTTTAGTAAGAAAATAAAGGATAAAACGCATCTGTGATAAATTAATCTTCAAGCCCTTGATAGCGTTGTTTTAATGATGTAGAGTTGAATAGATAAATTGCGTGATTCTGTTTATAAATCACACCCCCTACAACCTCTAGGATTACCCCTTATGATCAAAACATCTTCTTTTTTCAAATCTGCTTCTTTCGCTGCAATTCTTATTGCAGGCTTAGCCCTTTCTGCCTGTGAAACAGTCAGCAGTAAAGCTTATACCCAAGGTAAAGATGGCTTAACCGAAATAACATATCCCGCTGTTGATGCCCTTATTACACAAGCCACAGAAAAGAACGTCATTTCAAAACAAACACCCCTTTTGGTTGGTACGTTTGTTGATTTGAACAATGTTGACACAACACAGGCTTTAGGACGCTCTATTTCAGAGCAGTTTACAACACGCCTTGTTCAATTGGGATTGAACGTTGCTGATGTTAAGTTACGCGACAAAATGAATATCAACCAAAGCGGTGAATATGTTTTAAGCCGTGACCCTGATAATTTATCGAAAACATTCAATGTTGCCGGCGTTATTTCTGGTACATATACAGTTGGCCATGATAATGTGCTGTTCAACGCGCGCATGACGTCGGCTGTGGACGGCAAATTAATTGCCGCACAAGACTTTATCATTCCAAAAACCGCCGACGTTCAAAAACTGGCAAAGCCTGATCATAAACAAAAAGGCCTGACAGAATGGTATAAAACAGGCGGTGAAGAATAAGGTCTTAAATGTACAGAACATAAAAAAAGCACCGATAAAATTCGGTGCTTTTTTTTATTACTTGAGAACTAAAGATTAAATCTTACGCTCAACCATCATCTTCTTGATTTCTGCAATCGCTTTGGCTGGGTTTAGTCCCTTTGGACATGTACGTGTACAGTTCATAATTGTGTGACAACGGTACAAGCGGAACGGATCTTCCAGATCATCTAAACGCTCCCCTTGCGCTTCATCACGACTATCAGCAATCCAGCGATAGGCTTGAAGTAAAATAGCTGGCCCTAAATAGCGATCGCCATTCCACCAATAACTAGGACATGATGTCGAACAAGAGAAACATAAGATACAGGCACTGGCCTCATTAATCATTTCTTGCTGTTCTGGAGATTGTAAACGCTCGCGCTGTGGTGTTGGTGTGTCTGACTGCAACCAGGGCTTAATTGATTTATATTGTGCATATAAATGCGTTAGATCTGGTACCAAATCTTTAACGACGTCTAGATGCGGTAGCGGATAGATATTTACGCGCCCCTTAACATCATCAATTGCTTTAATACATGCCAATGTGTTCGTGCCATCAATATTCATTGCACAACTACCACAAATACCCTCACGGCAAGAACGACGGAAGGTTAATGTTGGATCAATGTTATTTTTAATATGAATCAAAGCATCCAAAACCATCGCGCCACACTTATCCATATCGACTTCGTATGTGTCTGTACGTGGATTTTCGTCATCATCGGGTGACCAACGATAAACCTTAAAAGCACGGACGTTCTTTGCTGATGGGTCAGCTTTGAACATTTTACCTTTTTGAATCTTTGAATTCTTTGGAAGTTTAAATTCTGCCATAATACTACCTTATCGTATATTGCCTTAAATAATCTTAATAAACACGTTTCTTAGGCGGAAATGCCTCAACTTCGTTTGTCAACGTCGTCAAAATAACAGGACGATATGTCACAGATGTTTTACCGTTGGCATCCATCCATACGATTGAGTGCTTCATCCAGTTTTCATCATCACGATCGGGGAAATCCTCGTGGGAATGCGCCCCGCGGCTTTCCTGACGGTTAGCGGCACTATTCATCGTTACAACAGATTGTGATAATAAATTATCCAATTCTAATGTCTCAACCAAATCAGAATTCCAAACCATGGAACGATCTGTCACATCAATATCAGTCTTGCCTTCAAAACAGGCTTGTACTTCTTCGACACCCTTATCCATGACTTCTTGTGTTCTGAAAACAGCACAATGACCTTGCATTGTTTTCTGCATTTTCAAACGCAACTGAGCCGTTGGTGTAGAACCTTTGGCATGACGGTAATGATCTAGGCGACCAAGCGCCATATCATCATAAGATTTCGCCAATGGCTTGTGCGGTGAATTGGGTTTAATAATTTCCGAAGCACGAATTGCCGCGGCGCGTCCAAAAACAACCAAATCAAGCAGAGAGTTAGACCCCAAACGGTTCGCACCATGAACAGAAACACAACCCGCCTCACCAATCGCCATAAGACCCGGCACGACCGCATGTGGATCGGTTGCTGTTGGGCGTACAACTTCGGTTTTGTAATTGGTTGGAATACCGCCCATATTATAGTGAACGGTCGGTAATACTGGAATTGGGGATTTCGTTACATCAACGCCTGCAAAGACTTTTGCGGTTTCTGCAATACCCGGCAAGCGTGAATTAATGATATCCGCGTCCAGATGTTCAAGGTGAAGATTAATATGATCTGACTCAGCGCCTACACCGCGACCCTCACGAATTTCAATTGTCATCGACCGCGACACAACATCACGACTTGCCAAATCTTTGGCGGACGGTGCGTAACGTTCCATGAAACGTTCACCCTCACTGTTGGTTAGATACCCACCCTCACCGCGCACACCCTCGGTAATTAGGCAACCAGCACCATAAACACCCGTTGGGTGGAACTGAATAAACTCCATGTCTTGTAATGGAATACCCGCGCGCAAGGCCATGGCATTACCATCACCTGTACATGTATGTGCCGACGTACAAGAGAAGAACGCACGCCCGTAACCACCCGTTGCCAAAACAACCATATGGGCGCGGAAACGGTGAATCTTACCATCTTCTAAATTCCATGCAATGACACCACGACAAACGCCGTCATCATCCATGATCAGATCCATGGCGAAATATTCGATAAAGAATTCTGCGTTATGTTTCAGGCTTTGCTGATACAATGTATGCAAGATCGCATGACCAGTCCTATCGGCGGCCGCACAAGTACGGTACGCTTGGCCTTCACCAAATTTCGTTGTCATACCACCAAAGGCGCGTTGATAAATTTTACCGTCTTTTGTACGACTAAACGGCACGCCGTAATGCTCTAATTCTAAAATCGCAGGTACAGCCTCTTTACACAGATATTCAATCGCATCTTGGTCACCCAACCAATCAGATCCCTTAACCGTATCATACATATGCCAGCGCCAGTCATCTTCAGATACATTACCAAGGGCTGCGGAAATACCACCTTGCGCCGCAACAGTGTGACTGCGTGTTGGGAATACTTTTGAAATACAGGCTGTTTTTAAGCCCTTTTCTGCCATACCGAACGTCGCACGCAAACCGGCACCACCGGCACCAACAACCACGACATCATATTCGTGATCGATAATTTCGTAAGACTCGATTGCTTTTTTAGCAGCTTCACCATTTTTAGGCATTGTTTTTATTCCTTACCTTGCTTTTATAAGAATGAGATTTTTAAAATACTGTATAGACCAACCAATGTTAATAGGGCAAAGCCAAACTTTATCCCGATCAGTGATCCATATTTTACAAATTTTGACTTCACATAGTCTTCAATCACAACCTGCAGTCCAAGCACAGCGTGATAGGAAACATTTAAAATAATTAAGACCAGTAAAATAGTATGAAACGGTACGGCAACAAAGGCACGGAATACTTCGAGGTCAGCCCCAGAACCAACAAGTGATGCCATATTAAACACAAGCCACGTCATTAGAAACACATTGGCAAGCGCCGTTAAACGTTGCATCCAGAAATGATGCGTCCCGTCTTTGGCAGATCCATGATTTTTCGCACGCGCGAGTGGAGAGATAATTTCATTCATTTTTGACATTTTATAAAACCCCTAAACCAATAGCCCATACACAGGCCGTTAAAATCGTTGAAACAATAAGAACCGCATAGGCCCCTTTGTAAAATTGTGATATTTCAAAGCCGTAACCCATATCCCAAATAAGATGACGAAAGCCAGTACATGCGTGATAACAGATAGCCCAAGACCAACCGAACAAGGCTATTTTTCCTGCAATCGTACCAAACATCCACATAAAGCAATCATAATGCTCACCGCCCGCCGCCAATGCCGCGAGGAACCATATGAACACAGCAAAGCCAACCGCCAACGCCGAACCAGTGGCACGGTGCAAGATTGACAACATGGATGTCATTTGTGGTTTATAAACTTGTAAATGCGGGGAAAGCGGACGCTTCTTTGGTGTCTCAGTCATAAATAATGTCTCTTCTTTTTCCTAATAGTTTTTTATTATCTTTGCTTCATTGTAATAACACTTGGAAATGACCCTATTTATATAGGCTAGATGATACTGTATTCAAGATATTTCAATGAATTAAAAAATAAAATAGATCACAGTTAATGTTATAACAAAGCTTGAATAAGCTGTCACATATATTGTTAAACTCTTTTATGTATTGGTACAGAAAACAGAATTCTATTTTATAATTATGTAAATATATTCTTGTTTTTTTTGATAAATAATGTTATGATGCAATCACATATTAAGACTTTATTAAGAAAGTAACGCCCTGATGGTCAAGACACACACTAACAATATGATAAAAATATGGCATATGATCAGTATGCTATGCGCCTACTTATTCGCTTTTTCTTTGGCTGGTGTTTATTTTACCTCTGCCGAGGTTGGTACACAAGCAGCCCTACATACAGTAAGCGTTTCTGTATTATTTACGGTTTGCCTTGTTCGCATCATTTGGGGATACACAGGCACAACGCAAGCCCTTTTCTCATCCATGGTGCCAACAATTGGCGCTCTATTTTTAAATATCTATGGTCTATTAAACGGTGAAAATAAAAAAACATATGTTGGACACAGCCCAATTGGCGGCGTTTTTGCCTTTGCCACATTAGCTTTTGGCCTATTCACAAGTCTCACAGGATTAATGATAGTTAATGGTGCTGGCCAGGGCAGCTGGTTGGCTAAGTTACTTGGCGTTTCAAATGCACAAGGCCCCGTGGCAATACATGAAAGCTTAACAATGATTACCGCCTCTCTCTTTGTGGTTTACGGCATTGGCACGCTATGGTCGCTTTATCAAAGCAACACACCATTATTATCATTCTTCGTTAAGGGTGAAGAACGCGATCCGTATGCTTCTATTCATTATACAGACAAGGCTCAGACAGAGACATCTTATATGGGAACAACGGCTATTGCGGTATGTATTGCCGTTATGATGCTGGTGCCAGCCCTGTCTGATTTTAGCACTGTCGTGACAGATAAAAAAACAGAAACAATCGTACAGCAGTTTGCTGAAACACCTATACCACAGGCAACCATTGAAAGAGAGCTTGGCTATCGCAATCAGAGCTTTGCCTTAACAATAGACGATGTTATAGCAGATGATCTTAGTGCTTTAGTTGACATTAAGCCAGCCGCTGGTCCAACAGCAGCCTTTGAAACAGAAGTTTTTGAACAAAAACCTATCTTTGATCAAGGTATGTTAGAAACATCAAAACGTTCAACCGTCCGCACAAACCTTCGCAACTTGATTGATCCAGGAACGGTAAATGACTTTACACCACGCACTGAGCCTGGAATGCACAATATTCAAATCAATATTGAAACAGAGTAGATTACAGTAGAATTGTTTTCATCAAGCGTTCAAACCATGCACCGCGATACGCGACAGGATCCAGCATAATAATTAAATTGGCGCCCGTATCACTGGTGAAATCTTCACGTACACGGGTAACAATTGCTTGTCTTGAATTTGCCACCTCTAGCCCCGCTGGCATTGTTTCAAAGCGACGATCATCAATAACCAAAAAATTATCTTCATCGTGTTTTAGCGTCTCTCTAATTTGATCGGCAGTGACTTCATCAGCAAGATTTAATTTTAGATCAAGCATCAAACCATTAAAGGTCGGGATCGTCATAACAGATAAGTTATTCACCGTTTTAATTTTATTGCCTTTTGTAAGGCGTGCAATCTCTGCTTTTAGTTGCCATTCTTGGATACTACTACCGTCACTCATGATATCTTCATAATAAGGCAACACGTTAAAAGCGATTTTCTTTTTGAAGAATTTTGGCTGAACATCCTGATGGATATAGCTTAATTTTGATTGTTCAAATAATTCATCCATTGCTGGTTTTCCGTAATGGGCCATAGGATAAAGAACCGTACCGTTGACCGCATTAACTGCACATAAATTATTCAAATTATCTAACAGGGCCGCAACCGCCAGAGACGCGCCCATTGGCATTGAGATATGCCCTGTCGCATCGCCTAAATCTTTTATTCTATAATCTGCATCGGCGGTTTTTAAACCATGTAGTGAGGCATCAATCAGACGGTCTGTATGTTTGAGCAAAGTATCCGTCCATTTCACGGCCAATGGATCTGATAATAATGAAATGATAACATCGAAGTGGTGATTTTTTTCGGCACATTCCGCTAAAAATCCCTCGAGCGCTAAACAAGAATATTCTTTATTATTAAATGTCATCTTCGCGCCGACTTGCCCTCTTAAGACAACGGGGGTTAGTTCGATAGCTGATTTATCAAGCACAGAGCTTTCTTCACAAATGGTTTCGATCAGATCTTTGCAATGATGCCCCAAAAGGGTTTTGACATTGAGAATGGCGATTTTAAAAATTTTTGACATGATACTCTATTCTTTTGTAGCGCGTGTTATAGTGTTAAGTGCAAACTAACGTGATCTTAACAATGATGCAATAGCATTGACATCACTATTTATTATTCAACAATAATCAATTAGACTTTATATTATGATTTCAAATATTCATATCAACGAGCTGTCCCCCATTGTTGCTATAAGCAATGATGAAACATATAAAATCGTCTTTGAAAATGATCTCTTTAAAACACGCTATAACGCCAATAATGAGACCATATTATCCATGATCTTTCCCGATCTTATTGATTTGCTAGAGAATAATGAAACAGTTGATTACCACGACAAAGTGGCTAATAAATGGGTGCGCATTAAAAGCGTAAAAACCAATGAGACTAAGAGTGATAATAATAAGGATATAATCATCCTATCCATAACTGACATCACCGATCTTGTTGGGCAAATTAATGCCGCTGGACATCTTAATGATATGAAGTCAAATTTCTTGGCAACGATGAGCCATGAAATTCGAACACCCATGCAAAGCATTTACGGCCTATTAGAGGTCATGAACGAAAGCACCGCCGATCAAGATTTCTTAAAGATGATCGCAACAGCAAAAAATTCCGCCAGTGGTTTATTAGAAATTTTAGATGATGTCTTAGACCTTGCCAAAGTTGATGCGGGTAAGATGGAATTGGATCATTTTGAAATCCCGTTACGCACCCTTGCTCGCGGTTTACTAGAAGGCCTAGAGATCAAAGTACGCCACAAAGACGTAACATTAATTGATGATATTCAATCGGACATCCCCTTTGTTATCATGGGTGACCCAAAGCGGTTGCGTCAAGTGATCTTAAACTTGGTTGGAAATTCTATTAAATTTACTGAGTCTGGCACTGTTACGTTAAAAATTACAGCACCCGATTTTAATGCCAACAATCCAGAACACCCATTCACCTTGCGTTTTGAGATTATCGATACGGGCATTGGTATGGAGCAAAATGTTGCGAAGCGTTTATTCCAAGCTTTCTCACAAGCAGATAATACAACCACCCGTGAATATGGCGGTACAGGCCTTGGTTTATCGATCAGTAAGAAACTGATTGAATTGATGGGCGGTACAATTGGCGTCAACAGCGAGAAAGGCAAAGGGTCAACATTCTGGTTTGAGTTTCCAACACAAAAAGCCTCTGAAGACATTATTGTTGAGCTACCAGATCTTGATGGCTTGAGCGTTCTATCATTAGAAGATCATCCAAAAGGTGCCCAAGAAATTGTTAATTCACTTAGATCAATGGGCGCAGATGTCATCAGCACACCAGATGGCGCTGAGGCGTTATCATTGATCGAAAAACAGCCCTTTGATGTTGCGATATTTGACTATGGTATTCCCGGCAATAAAAACGGATTACAGCTATTAAAAATCGCGGCAAAAGAACGCCCTTTTATGGGCTTAATCATGTACACAGTTCATGAGAGCCTACAAATACAATATGACTTAAAAACAATGGGCGCGACATATTTGGCAAAACCCGCCAGTCGCTTGGGATTAGGTCAGGCCGTTAAGAATGCCGCCAAACACTATAATAAAATAGACCATGATACGCCACGCCGTGTCCTCGTCGCCGAAGACACAGAATCCGTCAGAGATGTTCTAGCACGACAATTTAAGATGATAGGGATAGAGGCTGATTTCGTAGAAGATGGACAAAAAGCCATCGACTTGTTTGATATAGAAAAATATGGCCTGATTATCACGGATCTTCATATGCCACATCTAGATGGCTATGGCGTGGCAAAATATTTCAGAGAGCATAAAGAAAAAAGTCACAACAACATGCCAATCATTGCGATGACAGCGGATGTCCAACTGGCTCATCGACAGGCCTATATGGCACATGGGTTTGATGAATGCCTTCTAAAACCGGTCAGTATGGGACAGCTAAAGCGTCTATTCATTCGTTGGGGATTATTATCTGAAAAGGCAGAGGCCAAAACAGCCACGCTAAAAACCGAAACAAAGAGCTTTGCCCTTGATAAAAAAATGGTCATCAGCCAGATGGGGGCTTTTGATGATAATGCGATTGAAATGTTACAGATGTTTATTGATATGACAGAACCTATGATCGCAAAACTAGAAAACGCATTCACCAATAAGGATATTAGCGCCATCAAAGAAATTGCACACAGCCTAAAAGGTGCGGCACGCTCTGCCTGCCTCCCCGATCTGGGTAATGCGTGTGATTTATTACAAGAGCATATTGAGAATGACGGTGCTATCGATAGTGCCATGAAAGATAAAATAGACTTAGAATTTCAACGTGCAAAAACAGAGATATCAAGCCTCAGCACATAAAATAATCAAAAATTACAATTAACGGTTTTGGCGTTTAAGGTCATGAATTTGACCTTGAAGCATATTATTTTTCGCGTTTAATTCACGAATAGCCTGTAACATAACGGCAGACAATGCAGGGTAATCAATTCCCTTGTGACCATCATCACTTGTTATAACGGCTTCTGGGAAGATTGCCTCAACATCTTGCGCAATGAGGCCTAAATGCTTCACGCGGTCATATTTACCCCTGGTAAGGGCATAATCATTCCAATAAAACGTCACTGGTTGAATAACATTCAAACGCTTTAGAATTTGATCCATCGGTTCAATATCACGCTTATAGCGGAAATCAGATGTGATCTGAATTGAGTTAACATCCAAGATACGGAAACCATTCATATCTAAATCCGTTGTTGCAGGGTTAGCAAAACCACCCGCATCTGTTTGACATGTCCATACGCCGCCAACAACTTTTGGAATTTCTCCATCCGTACATGCATCGGAATTAAAGTCACGTTCATCACCAAGATCATTCACATGAGGATCATTTTCATCAATAACAATATCACCCGTGCCGCCCTCACCAACAATTGTCAATGGTGCCCACGCAGAGCCATTCCAACCAAGAACCTCAGATGTCCCCGGTGCAGAACTTGATACTGCACGACCCTGTAAACCCGTTACCGATAAAGATGCAGAACCTGCAGTAGACGAAGCATCCCCCGTGAAGGCAGGCAAGCGCAGAGCATTTAATGTTCCTGCATCTAAATTTGTCGCATTTCTAAAAAATGCAGCATCTTGTGGCGAAGCGCCCAAATATTGTGATGTTAAATTTGATACCATCCCCGTATCCGTTACCTGTAAATCAGTAAAGCTACCCAAAGCAGACGAAACGGATGTACTGGCATTCACTGTCGTAAAGCTGCCCGCTGCAGGTGTTGATGCACCAATTGTTGATCCGTTAATTGTTGTGTTTGTAATCGTTGAACTATTGATCGTTGTACCATCAATTGTCCCTGCATTAATATCGACAGTTCCCAAATTGGCCGTTGTCGCCCCAATCGTAACAAAAGTCGCGTTAGCGGCTGTATTCGCACCAATCACAACATTATCAATCGCACCATCATCAATATCAACAGGCGATAATTTAACCGTTCCGACAGTTGCCGAACCTACGGATGAGCCTGCGGTTAATGTTGTAAAAGTACCAGATGCACCACTGACAGATCCCGATACGTTAAGATTTTGACCAAAGGTGGCATCAAAACCCGTGTCAATATTCAATCCACCAGTAAGGCGTGTATCACCCGTAACCTTTAAACGCGCACTACCATCGGCGTCACCACCGACACCGACACGATCATCAAACTTAATCTCATCAGAATTAACGACCGTCCATACAGAACCAGAGATTGCCTCGGCTTCATTGACGCTAAATTCTTCGAACATATCATCAATATTGCTTGATGCGTCGATACCCGTGTCAGCTCCACTGTCAATATCGGCACATGTGACTTCAAAAACTTTATTAGGTCCAGAGGATATCAATGTAATAATAACTTTAGCCTGAAACCCTGTTGCCAAACCACTTAAGCGAAATTCTGATCCCGAATTGTCGGTATTCCCATGATCCCAGACACAATAACCGTAAAGATTACCCCATGGATCTTTTTTTGTTGCACCCGCATTATCGGGGATGTGTCCACCACCAACAGGATTTGGCTGGCCAACAGACAACGATGGGTCTTTATAGGCTGGCGCTTCTTTTGTGCCATCTGTATCAGTATCAGCCGCCATACCCATAATAAGCTGGGCCGCTGTAATCATTTCATTTGTGGCTTTGGATTTAGCAGTAACCGTTGCGGCCGTCTTAACAGGACCAGATAACAGACCATAGATTGAAACAGAGAGAACCCCAACAATCGCCACAACGCCAAGAATAGCGGTAAACATGTTACCGCGCTGATCATTTAATAATGATTTATTCTTACTATTGGATGATTTGCTAAACAGCGCCCTTATCCCTCTGAAATTTTAACTACCCTATATTATCTCAAATGCGTCTTTAGATTTTATTAATAAAAAAAACCGTCTCTTGGCAATATAACAAGAAACGGTTTTTAAAAATTCATATCTTTATCGACCTAGTTCTCAACCAATGCGTGATAGTAAACATAGTCGCCGTCGCCATTTTCAACACATAGGAAAGCTTTGCCTTCCATCTTCGTTGTGTCTCCAGCAACAGAAGAAACAATGACGCTTGATGCAATCGCTGCTTCCCAATCAGCAACAGTACTTGATAGCTCAGGAATATTGTCAGAGGTACTAAAGAAGCTACGCCCTACAACCTGATCATTAACTGTTGAACATACATTTTGTTTTAAGTCAGGCAACACTGCTACAATATCACCCGTTGCGTTATCGCCAATATTAGGTAAACCTAAATCGTTATTATAAAACCATACCGTTGTTCCTGGTGTTTTAATCGCATTTGGTGGTGGATCTTGCGGAATAACGCCGGCTAAACCGTTTGGATTAAACAAATTGACTTCATTGCTGTAATTCGCATCTGCAGTATCTGTAACAAACAGAAGCTCAGACGATCCCCATCCACGAATAAGAAGACGATCCACACCGCTTCTTAATGCAGCAGGATATTGTGTTACTTGAGAAGAGATAATGAGATTAGAATCATCTGTTGCACCGCTACCGCCCCCGCGTCCCGACTGCGTTACAGCATAAGATAATGCCGCAAAAAGTGTTACAGCAATTAAAATAAGGAATAATGCATTTCCTTCTTCTTTTTTAACAAATACTTGTATGTATAACATAACTGATCCTCTAATTTTTTCTCTTTTATCAAACATTTAGTAAATATATTACAAAAATAATAACTGTTTTATATTTTTTGTAAACCTTAAAAAATATTCCACATTTAATTATAACAAAATAAAGTTAATGATATCGTTAATTTCTGACAATCCAAACGGTTAGTGATGGTGTTCCCGTGGTTACAACGTCGGCCTCATTGTCTGCAAATTGATTGTCCAACTGGTTTAAGCCAGCAACCACGCCCGCATCAGTTGACGTTGTTGTTGTAATGATTCGGATACCGGTTCCAGAGCTGCCATTATCATCGTTGGTATATCCCCAATCGCTGAAAGGGCGTGGTGGTGGCGGTAAAAAACGCGCACCAGTTCCCGCCCATATTCCACGATCATTGTTACCAGGGCATGTTAGGTCTTTCACAAGACCGCTTAGGGGGTCTGCGGGGTAACCACCCTCAGGATAAACAAGAACACATTCTAGAATTGCCGAACGAATCGACTGCACCTGTGTATAAACCTCTTCAATCACACGAAAGCTTTGCTGAGAGGTTGCCGTTTGTCCGCGATAGCCGCCAAATACCGCATAACTAAGTGCAGCAAATAAAGAAATAGCAATAAATATGAGAAAAAGAGCATTTCCTTTTTCACATAGAATACAGCCTCTTATAGATTTTTCTTTATTCAAAATATTCACGTTTTTTCCTAATCTGATACACGGACTTGAGAGACTAATAGCGCCGCTGAAATTTGAGAGCCCTTACATTGACGACCGATACATAATGTCTGTATATCTGCGCGCCAATTTCGTCCACCATAATGAATATGGTCAACAAACCGTCTAAATTCTTTATAACCTGCTGTTGTTGGCGACGATATATCAATCTGCCCTGAACGCCTTACTGAGAATGAAATACGGCTATAATCTTCGCTCACAGAATTAATAAATTCATTCAGCTGAGTTTGCTCTATAGGTTTTTTAACAATTTTAGGTACCTTGGGCACCAAAGCCTCAACAGAAATAGCCTCAAGCTTCATTTTATTCAAAGCACGCATATCCTGAAAAACGACCAATAATGAGATGCCCGCAACAATCCATACGCATGCCGCAACCCCCAAAATAACCTTACCAATATTCTTAGGCATACGGTCTAGAAAACGATCAAGATCTGCCACGGCTTGCGCAGAAAACAATCGCTTCACCAAAAGGACATATTTATGTGTCGCCTCGGCCTTACGCTTTTCTTCTTTTTGTCGCTCTTCACTCATCTTTTATGAATCCTATTATTTATAATATTATAAACGTCCTTCTACACGCATACGTCCGTCGCTGGATAATTCTTGTGGTGTCGCATTAAAACGACCAATTTTTGAGGCATTAACAGCCTTAGGCACCAAAGCCTCCCAAACTGTCTTGCCCTTCTTGTCAACTTCATAACGGGTTAACGTTCCACCCACATCTTTTAACGCATCTAGCAACTGCTGAATATTAGTAAGGTGCTTACGCGAATCAGATTGCAAAGCATTCGACGCTTCACCTATCAACTTAACAGTTTCCATTTGTACTTTTTCTTTAGCAACCCTTAGATCGGGTTCAATCACTGCTGTCATTGTGTTGATAAATGCCCAATAACCAAGCGCGCACAGAATAACAAAAATACCAGAAACAATAAGAGCCTGTGCTGTAAAGCGCGATAAACGCTCTTCATTAAGGGCGCGGTTTTTCCACGGGTAAACCTGTGCCTTAGTTTCATCGATAGAGATGAAGTTAGCCCCCATACTCTGAACGCGGGGCAATATAGTACGAGCAGCACCTGTAAAGACTTGCATACGTCCCGTTTCTTTATCCCACATTAACGCCGCAGCGATACCGTCTTGTTCATATAAATAAGCGGTATCACGATCCCAATATTCACTATTACCAGGCAAAGCAGCTGTTAAAGGACACCAGCTCTCAGGATTACTCGCTAGAACAGATGCGGGGATTGCTAAAAACCAAATACGGCTATCATAAATTGTATATGTATACGAAACACGCTCAGTTCCAAGCGAATGCGTTGCCGCATTCCATACCGCTTCTTCTTCAGTCCCAGGAATATAAGGAATAGCACCACCGATTAAATCGGTTGGCAAAAATGGCTTTAAATGAGCGTACTTATTAACCTTTTCATCGGTTTTAACGCCGCCCAATACAGGCTCTTGCGAGGCAACTAAGCCATCATCATTTTTTTTATTTTCTGTTTCAAAATCTGACATTTAACAGACATCCATTTTCTTTAATTTTTAAAAATTTTTCTTAATAAAACAATACCCTATAACGCACCTAACATCAAATCTTCCATCATACTATCCATCGACATATTCATGACTGTTAGAGCGAAAATCGCACTACCAAACGCAATCACCAAATAAACCCCTGTCAAACCAAAGGCCGCCCAAACAATTAGACTATGCTTGGCCTTTGCACCAGTAGCACGCATTTCGGCGATGGCCTCCATCACCGTCGCGACCTGTGACAAATCTGACAGGCCCGAAATTTCCATTCGTTCATTTTTATTCATCGGATCACGGTCAAGCGCCGCGCCCAATGATACACCGCGCGATAAATCTTCGTGGGATTCAGACCAATAACGAGCGACCTCTGGCGCGGTTGTCGCCTCAGATGACATTTTTAACGCCTCTGATATCGGTACATTACCGCGGATCATACGCGCGGCGGCGGCGGCACTATCGGCAAAACCAATATCGCGTAGATAAGCACCGATAAGCGGAATTTTTCTAACGATACGCGCCGTTGGCCAATCTTTTTTACCGCGATTCATCCAATAAGAAATGATTGTCCAAACAAGGAACATCCCCATAGCAACGGCAATTAATAATAATGAGTTCCACAAAAACTCAAGACTATCAACGGTGCTCGTAAATTCAGCTAATTTTTCAGGCTCTTTAGGGGCATTTTTACGAAACCACCCTAAAATAAGCCCTCTACCCCAGAACATACCCTGCACAATCGTTATGACATCAAATCCCAACCATGCCATTGTTGCGGCGATGTTACGTGTGTTTTTACGTTTTTGGGTAATATTTGTAATCGCATGTGGAATTCCTTCATGCAATTTATTGGAGCGTTCACTAGCTGCCAAAATCGCCAAAGTACCATGATCGAAAATATTCAACGCACGCATTGCATCCATGATACCCAAACCACGTGATAAAGCCTCACGCGCAGGTGATAAAATATTTTGGCGACGCGGATTTGTTTCGGCTTCAATCAAACGCCAAAGCGCCACACTAGGCGATGTCGTTGTTGCACGAAACTGAATACCACGTAGAAGCTGTACCTGCCACCAACTAGAGCGCGCCATAATACGCTCAAAAGTCGAGCGTTCATGGACGCGAATATTCAGGACAAACCCGCCCTTATCGACAATAGCATTACGCACATCTTCTTCATTCGACATGTAAAACGATTCCGTCACGGTTTTTGCGCCGTTGGAAGTTTCTACTGCATATTGTGCTAGATATTGTTGCATGATAGTTTATTTAATCTCTTACGCTAATTCATCTGCCAACATGGCAAGAGCTGTTTGCGGATCAATCATACCGTCTTTTACCAGCTTTTGAATGCCTTCTATACGTGAATAATATTCAACACCGTCACATGTTGCCACTTCATTAACATTTTCAATCATTGCTTTATAAATTGGCTGACGATTTCCTTGACCTGCCTTGATCAACAAAGCCTCCATCATTAGTGTCCTACCTAAATACCCCGTACGATTACACAAATCACATCCATGATTATTATGGCTGAGTAATATTGTCGTTGGATCAACATTCAGACGCGTTATTTCAAAATCGGTTAATGTCTGGGATGCGGGTTTTTTATCAGAACACCCCTGACATAATGTCTTAATAAGACGCTGATTCAAGATGGCTTTAATTTGTTGAGACAATGTATATGTTGATGCACGTTCGCGCTCAATTGGCATAAATGAGCGCAGGCGCTCTAATGTCTGTAGCGCCGTATCCGCATGAATGGTTGAAATAACCGTGTGCCCCGATTCGGCCGCGCGTAAAGCGGTTTCAACCGTTTCCCCATCACGCATTTCACCAATAATAATATAATCTGGATCATGACGAAGCGACGCACGAATGAGCCCAGCAAAGTCACTACCATTTTCTTTTTTACCCACCTGCCACTGTGTTGCATAACGCATTTCATATTCAATTGGATCTTCAATCGTTAGAACATGGCGACGACGACGATCAATTTGCTGAACACACGCATAAAGCGTTGTTGTCTTACCAGAACCTGTCGGACCAGATAGTAACACCACACCGCCCGCACCCTTAATTTCAGGGGATAACAGTTTCGACATATAGTGTGCAATGCCTTTTGAACCAGAGAACAGATCATTAAAGCTTTTTAAGCCAGCACGATCAAGAAGACGCAACGTCAATTTTTCACCATCTTGGGCATGGGGACCGGCGGCAACACGGACATCAATTGTACGCCCCTGCCATGTAAAACTAAAACGTCCATCTTTGGGGGTCGAGCGGTCACCAAAGTTAAGCCCCGCATCCCTTTTCAACAATGTCGTTAAACGCGACATCGCGTCGGCAGGCAATAAATGCATCGGTATCAAATCACCATCAATACGATATTTGATCCAGTTGGGCGCTTCGGCCGCATTATCTTGAACAATGTGAATATCGGATGTACGCATTTGCAAGGCTTCGGACATCATATCGCGCTGAAACTGGTTTAAAAGCAAACCATTATCAATATCAGATAGCCAAATTGTTAGGGTTTTCTCACAGCGATCCGCAGATAAATCATGTGCAACACGCAATGTTTTTTGCAGTTCTGCCCTGTCCCATAACTCAATGGCTAAATCATCAACTTTAAAACCACTACGGCGCACGGTTGATAAAAGACCATCAATTTGCCTATCTGTTAATTCATTCAAAGGAGCAATTTTAAGAACGCCTTTTTCAAGAATAATAAGATGAATATTAAGCGGTAACCACGTTTGCACGGGTAAAATGGCGCGCAATTGATCGCCCGTCGCATTATCACGCACAATATGTTCTTCACTGGAGGTAGATTGAGCACCCGCCGCGGCATTAAGCATTTGTTCTGTAGAGCGTGAAATACCTTTATTCAAGAGCATCGAACGCTCTTTTTGAATCATATCAAGATAGCGTTCGCGACCTTCAAAGCTCTTTGCCCCAGGCGCTTTTTTATCACCGCCATCTTTGGGGGATTGTGTATCATCTAGAATATCTGTTTTATTATCGTCCACGAACGTGACCCATTACCCATTTATTTAAAACTATTTTCGACACAAAGAGCCTTCAGAAAAAAGACTTTCACACATTAAGCCTAAAGCGAAAGACTTATTAAAAGGTTAATAAAATGGTGGGTTTTACCGCACTTCTTATTGACTTACTGTTCTGAAAAATCAGATGTTTCGGAGGGGCTTCCCAATCCAGGACTGCGAACTGATTGAGGCCCTAGCGCGCGATCAAACACAAGAAGAATGCGATCAAATTCACTAATCAGCTCAACGCCATTTGGAACAATTTTAGCAATCCACTCAAAACCTTCTAAAACCAGTGTCTCACCGTCACGAATAACACGGCTTCCCGTTGGCCCTGAAATAATCGCCTTTGTTTCAGAATGCGATGTAATTGTGTAGCCATCCATTGTTGGCGTTGAAACGCCAATCTCAATGATTTCACCATCACGCTCTTTTGTGATTGTTTGTTTTGATGTCGCACTCACAGGTGTTTCAGCCTCACCGCGTACTGGTAGAACCAGAACACCGCGCGCGCCAGAATGTAGAATTTGAACAGCATCAATAACAGGACCTGTACGACGCGGCAACCAGTTAACCGTTAACGCACAAGCCTCGGTAGGCGCCAAAACAACACCCATACGACAGCCATCACGCGCAATAGATAAACCATTATCAGAGCCCGCCAAACGGATAAGATCAAGAACGACATCTGTGTCACCAACATTGATAAGGCTGGTGGTAATCGCAGCAGCACCATCAACATCACTACCAAACTCGATATCTTTTTGTGATGAAATCAGCAGACCTTGACCGGGCGCCGCATCTGGCCACGGATTCGCCTCATCAATATCTTCTGGATTATATGATCCTGAAATATTTACCTGTATGACACGCGATGGCCCAGAATGCTGTATTACAAGAACTCCTTGTGACTGGCCTTCAATACGTGGTGTCCAGCGTAATTTAACGATACAGCCCTGACCTGGATCGAGTACCGTACATTCATGTGACATTTGAAAACCAGACTGATCAGCAACATCTAAAAACATGTCCTCAATCTGGATGGCCTGTGACGTTGTATTGCTGAAAATTACAGAACGCACCAAAGGAGAGCGCCCGCCAATCGTACCAAACTCGACAGATTCTGGTCGTGAGCTTATATCACTTGGCGTTGAATCATCACCATCAGCACCGCGATCGACACTACCTGAAATTGTTGCCGTTGCTAAACGTGAACGACCATTATGCGAGGCCAAAGCCTCAACACGCCATGCGCCGGCCTGTAAAGCTGTAATAGAAATAGTCACAGCACATTCTGCCTGTGATGGTAATGGTGCAATTGAACATTGATTTAATGAAACCTCGGCCGTGACCGAAGATGACGGATATAAATTAACATCACCAACGATGACAGGCTCTGTGCCATCATTTTGAAAAAGAATAACCACTTGCGCGCTAGAACCAATCGTTAACACACCACCGTCAATAGACGATGATGAAGCAACCAAATTAGGAACCCTTACAATACCTTGTTCATCAGGATCATCAAAGGCAGATTGTGCAAAGGCCGGCGCGCTAAAAGCCCCAATAACAAGCAAAAACGCACATACAGAAAACAATGCATGCACTGGCTTTAATAACAGTATTTTATTCATCTTCATATCTAACAAATCCCTTTAATCACTTTTGATAGCTACTGCCCCGCTTGCGGCGCCAAAGCATCGAGTGAAATCCCCGCTAATAAATTACCCAATCCTTGATCTCTATCGCTCGTCTTTGCCAAAGCATAACGCTCACGCTCATTAACAATCACTTCTGGAACAATTAGTTCTGGCACCGCAAGCTTCTCAACAATTTTTTGAACAGGAACTTGCGCCACAACACGACGCTGTGACAATTCTTCGATCTTCTTATTTGCCAAAAGTAGCTCTTCACTTTGAATGGCTTGTGCACGCTGATTATCGTCTTGCTTCTGCGTCAAACGCGCCTGATAATCTTGCGTCATAACCACCTTCTCTGCACGTATGTCATCAAGAGCAGTACGCATTTCTTCAACCTCAGCCCTTAGACGATCTTCCTCAACCGTATCACGTACAGCGACCTCAACGGGCACCTCAACCTGTTTTTCGACCTCAACAATTCTTTCAACTTCTACAATCTTTTCAACCTCGACAAGTTTTTCGACAGGCACCTCCACAATACGCTCAACTATCTTCTCAACCTCTATGATTCTTTCAGTTGGCTCAGAAGCAACCTCGACAATCTTCTCAACCTCGACAATTTTTTCAACAGGAACCTCAACAATACGCTCAACAATTTTCTCAACTTCAATTGTCTCCGGCTTTCTTTCAGCCGCCTCTGTACGCATATCGGCCATTTCATTTTGAAGCGCCTTCATGCTCTGCGTTAACTCACCGATCTGGCCGGCATTTGAACGCACATCGTCACGCGCCGCGCCAACTTCGGCCGATACGACATCGGTAATTTGCGTTAGATCCGGCTTCATGTCGGCAATGATAGGACGAATAATTGTTTGCTCGACCTTTGTTACAGGAACAGGCGCAACAGCATCGACATCTTTTAAGACATCTTCCAAATGTTCAGCAACCGTTTTAACGGGAATGTCACGCACCTTAACGGCCGCCTCACGAGGCTCTGGACGATCACCATAAACAATAACGCGGGGACGCAACATAAAGACCAACTCAGTGTTAGAGGTAGAAACACCGCGACGTAACGGGAAGAATGGCTTCATAAACCCGACACCGGAATCTGAGAAATCATCACGCTCAGAAACAATACCACCAATAATAAGTGCGTCGCCTGGCCTGACGCGTATTTGAGAACGCAGTGAACGTTCTGTCGTTTCCGGCAACTGAATCTGCGTATCACCCGCGGCAATTTCTCGAATCTGGACAAGATCACGCACACCAATTTCAAGATTACCATAGACCGTTGAAGAGTCTAAATACCCCGTAATCTTAACATCCAAGCCTGTCTCTAGGGTGCTTGTAGAAATAGACAGATCATCATTATCACCACTTTCAGAGCGCGTAATCTCACTAACATAATCACGTGTACCGCCAATATTTAGCTCAGCCTCTGAGCCAGACAATAATGTGATTTGCGGCTGAGAGACCGTCTTAACAGACCCTTGCGTAGACAAGAACTCAATAACGGAACTAACATTAAAATTAGGCGTTGTAAAGTCAACACCCAAGCCAACAGCCCCTGCAATATTTGTTGCGGCGCGAGACAAATCAAAGGAATAATTCCCTGTATTGAACTGGAACTGATCCCAGTTAATACCCGTGTCATTTCCTGAATTTAATGTTACTTCCCAAATATGCGTTTCAAAAACAATCAAGGCCGTGCTTGAACGCAAACGCTCAAAATAGATGCTCGCGCGTTCTGATGTTCGGTGTGAAGCCGTATAAATCATCGTGCGCGTCGTGTTATCAACAACAACTTCGCTGCCCGTTATTGACTGTAGACCCGTTGAAATACCGCCATAAAGTTCTTCACCAATTGGCGGTAATGTTACAGCAAACATTTCCTCAGACTTAACAATCATAAGGCCATCCTCATACGCACAATATAGATCGACAAGACCACAAATACGCGCGACAACCTTTGATAAATCACCCTTAAGATTAGAAATGGTTACACGGCGAGACAAAGCCTCCTCGGTCTCAAATGCTAGAGGAATATCAAAATCAGATAAAATTAATTGCAAAGCCGCCGCCAATGTTTCAGAACGCAACTCATAAGGCCCTACATCCATTAACGGTAAAGGATCTTCAAGTGTTACACGCGGGCGAAAAACATCCTCACTTAAGCCGACATATTGGATATTATCACGGTTCTCATTAATAGCCGCAGGATGTTGAATTGGTGTCGAAGGCGCTGGCACATTAACATTTCTTGTGCCTGGAATGTCATACTCTGCACAAGCCCCAAGAGACAAAGAAAGCGCCATCCCCGTAACCATTAGCGGTCCACGAACAGATTGAAACAAAGAGACCGAACCCCTCTTTATATTTTTTATAAAATTATTCATTTTATAACCCCCTACGCAACACTAACGAAGCGCCCTTTCAACCATTGATATAAGCCTATCTTTTTGCACAGGCTTAAGCAAGACCGTTTCCACACCGTAACGTCCTGCTTTTTCTAAAATGTCTAAATTTTGATCACCCGTTATTAAAATAACAGGCACCATTATGTCGTTTACACGCATCATCTTAACAAATTCAAAACCACCGACGGGCTCCATGCGCACATCAACAAGCGCCAACACATAATTATCGCTCTTAATTTTTTCAAAGGCGATTTCACCGTCAACAGCTTCTTCTGTTTCATAATTTGCTGCTTGTAAATATTTACAAATTTGCATGCGCACAAAATCGTTATCCTCAACAACCAATATCTTCTTAAGACTATTATCCATGAATGATAGCCCCCGAATCTTGGGTGTCATTTTTTAAGATCTCTAAAGCGCCATCAAAGCCGAGTAATTTTGAAGCGCGGTCTTCATGCAAAGCAATCCCGCCAGACCTAACAAACACCCCCATATCGGCAAAAGCACTTTTGATCGCCCTCAACGTTGCCTCACGCGGCGATCCGTGTCCATTTTCAAACAAGCTCACGGTATTGCGACCAACACCGGCGCGTTGCGCCAAAGTCGACTGATCCCAACCTAACCAATTTCTAACAACACGACATTGTTGTGCATTCATGACAAAACCTTTTAAGACAGCTCGCTCTGCTTAGAACAACAAAGGGCTTTATTTATATTTTACAGATGCTTATATTAACAATAAGAATAGATTTTAAAAAGATGACGAACGCCATCGAATAAATAATGCCATACTAAACAGGTCATAACCAGCTTTTTTGACTGATTCAGGAATTTTACACAGTTTTATACACAAAAACGAACAAAACGTGATTCTTTTACAACACTACCAATGAGAATAGGCTAACCACGATGACATACGATCCAATAACCATCGCAATCACACTATGCGCCCTCCTTGCCTGTGGATGGCTCTGCTATAAAGATATCAAGTTATATTTGTTACCAAATATAGGCGTTTTGATTCTTGCCTTATTAGGAATCGCATTTCATGCGCTTAATCCAACATACATATTAAGCCTAACAAGTATTCTTGCTGGTTTTTTTGTTGGCGGTGCATTTTTGCTTCTCATTCGCTGGGGCGCGAACAGCTATTACAAACAAGACACAATGGGTATGGGCGATGTGAAATTAATGATGGCTGGCGGCATTTGGGTGGGATTTCCTAACATACTAGTCGCACTTTCAATTGGTGCGTTTGCGGGCGCGATCATTGGCGTATGCAGCCACACTATCTCAAATGCGCGCAAACCTGCACACGAAAAACAGCCCCTAAACCAACAAAAAATAGCTGCTGGACCGGGCTTTATTGTAGGGCTCATCATAACCGCCATGCTCCTTCATATGAAGCTTGTCTAATATATTTATTATCCAAATAAGATTATTTTGAAACCTAATTTTTACCTTTGTCCGCTATACTTATTATACTGAAAAATTCAATTAAGCGGGTGCTCATCATATAATGTCAAAATCAACAATCATAACGCTTATGTCTGGTGATGGTGCTGGCTTTGAAATCATGCCCCATGCCACGCGTGTTTTAGAATGGTTTCAGGCCAATCGCGGCATTGATATCATCCTTCAAGAAACGTTGATTGGGGATAGCGCTTTAAAATCTTTCGGATACGTCCTGCCAGAGAAGACAATTGAACGCTGCTTTAAATCAGACATTGTTATTTGCGGCCCCTTAAAAGAGGTCAATAAACATGTCATAAACAAAATCTGCGATGAAATGGGCGCGGATGAACGCATCTTCTACAGCCAAAGCGTTCCCAGCCTATCAAACTTCAGCCCGATTAAAGAGGTCGTCACAAAAAACTTTGATTTTCTCTTAATGACAAAATCTTTTAAAGAATCAAACGTTAAGATTGACGATGAGCATATTGCCATTGAAACGGTCATTAATAATGAGAAACTAAAAGAACTTATTCGCCACGGTGTCCGCAAAGCACTCTATCGTCGCCGTCGCATTTGCTTTGCCTTTACAAACAAAGATGACCCCGCTTTTGAAATTTATGAATCCGCATTAAAAGATGTCATCAAAGAGAATGATGATTATAAAAAAGTAAAGATAGACCACACACCACTTCAACAGATTATTCGTCAGCTTTATATAAAGCCCCATAATTTCGATGTGCTCATTACGCAGCCCGATCTTTTTGATATCCTCCATGGTTCAACATCAAATATCATCCCGTACAATATGACATTCAATGTCTATCATGGAATTCAGGCAGGCAAGGACCGCCATCAATTTATCTATACGATGAATGACAAAGACCACACAGATCAAGTTGGCTTAGACAGCGTAAACCCTTACGGCCTCCTCTTAATTTTGGTAAATATTTTACACCAGTGCTTGGGATTGCGCCTTGAAGCAGAGATCTTAGACAAAGCCATACAAAGCCTGATGCGCAAAATGATACGTACCGCAGACATCATTCCCCCCAACCAAAAAGCCCCACCAACAAAATCATCGACAATCGTTGATCTGTTGATCAACGAACTTGAACGTGAATTTGCCCTTTACAAAAGCGCCTAGACCCCTTAAAAAAAACTATCCACACGTGTAATTATATTTTTAAAAGAGGGCTTTACGATGCTTAATTCATTTAAATCCGCATATCTTGGTGCTATTATTTTAGCATGCCTATCACTGGCTACATTTTTCTTCATCCCGACGGCGGATGATGCAAATGCTCAAGAATACTGGACAAACACCAACTTCCAATCATGCATCTATGACAATTTGGATAAAATCCACGCCGATCGCGCTGCAACATTGTTAGAAGAATATTGCATTGCATTACATGGCGACAATAACAGACGTCGCTAAGCTTACGCAAAGCCACATTAACAGCAGAAATAAACGCCAATAGCATTTTATATTTAATTTTCATTGACTTATCTATTTTTTTTATGTAAAATATATTAAATTAAGGTAGTAATTAGGGAATATTCTTTGTCTGAAAGCAACACGATAAATTTCATTCTCATTGACATGGATGATACACTTATAGACACAAAGCATGTCTATGATGAGGCACGCCGTAAGGCCTATGACTTTGTTATTAACAAGGGCTATCGACCAAGCTCTGACAATTATGATACGTATCGTGACATAACGATTCACCAAAACCACATCTATCGTCAGAAAAAGATAAAAGCAGAAAAACGCACGCCTCAATCAATTATAGATGGCATAGAGACAACCTTTGGCAAAATGCCCAATAGTGTCAAAAACAAAATCCGCCAAATGGGTAGAGATATTTTTACAACCCCGCCCCCAGTTAAAGAAGATGCCATTCAAGCGCTAAGAGAATTAAAGCAACATATTAAAAATAAGGGACTTCAAACCCGCATTGTTGTATTTACACAAGGTGACGCACCGTGGCAAATGCAAAAATTCAACTCCTTAGAGCAAGCAGACAAAGATATTTTTGATCATGTACTTGTCGTTAAAGATAAAAAAGGCGGTGACAATGGTAATGCCTATAGCGATTTCTTGAACTGGACACAGCTAAACGGCAATCAATGCATTATGATTGGTGACAAACAAGGCGCAGATTCTGACCCTGCTTATAAAGAAGGTATGAATGTATATCTTATTCCCGTTTATGATTTATCAACGGATTTACGCGAGAAATTCAAAAAGAAAGCCCTACCAAACTATCACGTCTCATGCTCAATGGCCAAGGCGGTACCCCATATGATCGCCACATATCTTGATGACGATTCAAATGGCCGCCGCCCCATTCTGAAAAAGACGCTAAAAGTCGCTGGTCATAGACCAAAACGATAAAACAAAGTCCTCAATAATCGTGATGGCTCAAATCAAATTATACCCATAAAAACACCCTGCACACACCCTATTTATCATAATACTTTTATTTTTGTAAAAATATAATTTCAAAATTACCATATATTATTAAAATTATTGCAAATAAAAATATGTTTGCAAATAATAAAATTATAAAGTACGCTTTTATTAATTAAAAAAGTGGGTACAAAAACTCATAAAAAAAATAAAGTCTTTTAAGACAGGGAAATATAATGAAAAAACGCAACCTTTTTGGTAGCGTTCTGCTTTCAATCATGGCGGCCGGTGCACTTATGACCGGATGCCGCGCTGAAGATAGCACGAACACGCTACAGCCCCCCGCAAAATCAAGCCAGAATATTGACGATTTCAATAATAAAGGCGCCAATTTTGAAGCCGACATGTCAGAAATGACACGAGAACTGTTAGGGGAGGAATGGGCAGAAAAAATTACATCATGGTCTGAAATGGATGTTCTGGTTTTATCCGAAAGAGATTTCCAAGACGCGGAAGCCAAAGCCCTAGCAAACGCGCCCGTATCCATTGCGGTAATGTTTGGTATGCCCGACGAAGAATTAATCACACAAAAAGCCGATTACTTTCGCAATAAATACCCTTCAATTGACATGAGTGAAATAAACGAAATTACATTATCAAGTATGTTTGATGCCGCTTATTACGGTGAACCAGTTTCGTTAAGCTTTCCAACAAGTGGCAGTGATGACTTTAACCAATGTATCGTCACAATGCCGTCTAAAAGCTGGTCATCAAATGAATATTTTTCCGCCCTCGCCGCGATTAGTGAACATGATGTAGAAAATGTGCCACAAAACAGAAAAGCATGGCAGACATTTGTGATGATTCACGAGGCCCATCACTGTAAAGAAGATTTCGAAAAGGTATTTCGTAATGACGAAATATCAAATAATGAAGCCTTTGAAGCCTTAACGTCTGAAGAGGTTAATGCAGACCAATTCTCTCTTCATATATTAGAAGGCCTCATTGAACAAGGCTACACAGAATTTGAAGGCATTGCCGATGCCTTAGTGGCCGCACGTGCCATTGGTGTGTTTAACCGCCCCCTTGAGACACATATTGCAGGTGGTGCACTGATCTTAAGTCATCCGACACCGCCACAAGTAGAAGCTAGTGGCGATGAAATGCTGGACGCCGTTGCTGGTGCAATGATTCCACTATTCACAGAGATTGCCGAAGACTATGTTAAGCCGCGTCACGAAGGTGCATTAATGCTTTATCTTTTGCGTCAGAATGATCTCAAAGATGACCCTCGCTATCAAGCTCTGGAAACCGCTGTCTTAGATGATAATGATGATGCAAAAATTACAGCTGCAATCAATAGCTTTAAAACAGAAGAAAAACTATGGGAACAATATGGCTATCAAAACATCATGTTACGTATGTCTACAGGGTTAAGTATGACGCGCGAAGCCCCACACCTGTTTTATGCCACTGCAAAAAAACAAATTGCCGAAGGTATGTTTGATGATAACCCTTTGCGCAAACGTTACGTTGAGCGTGCATTAGATGGATATGACAGATATGCCCCTGGCTTAATCAAGGCAGAAGAAGCGAATAAGAAGCCAAGCACATTAATGCAGCTACAAATAAGAATGAAACAATTGTGGAAGCGCGCACATGTTGCCAATGATTACAAGCCACATTACGCGGTTAAGAAATACGACATCAGTTACAAAATGTAATTGATAGTTACAAAGAGCTAAAGCCTTCAACTCCCCCGCCCTTAAAAAGGTGGGGATTTTTTTTATAGATCAGATATTATAGATCCGAGGCGCGTAGCATTTTTTCTGGCATCGGAATACCCAATAGCTCGACCATGATTAAATCAATTTGACCCAAGATCATTTGACACAAAGCAAGACGCGATGCCTTAACAGCCATATCGGTTTCATTGACCACAGGGCACTCACCGTAAAAACGGCTAAAGGCACGTGCCATTAAATAAACATGCTCACATAATATACTCGGCATTGATGATGATATGGCACGCTCTAAAATCAATGGGAATTCTAAATATTTCATTGCTAATGCTTTTTCGGCATCATCTGTGACAACGACCTGCTTTGAGGCATCAACCAATTTGGCATCATCGCCTTGGGCTATCTTCTCTATGATAGAGCGCAATCTAACGCCTGCATATTGTACATAAGGCCCCGTTTTGCCTTCTGCTTGAACAAAGGCAGAGACATCAAACACATAATCTGATTGACGGTGTGTTGATAGATCACCATATTTCACGGCCGCCACAGCAATGTCATTCAACATATTTTGTATTGTTAGATCCAGTGTATCAAAATCATCAAAACCTGATTGTGTCATCGCTTCTTCGCGTGCTTGTTCAATCAACATTTTAAGGCGCATAATACCGCCATCGCGTGTCTTATATGGTTTACCATCTTTACCGTTAATCGTTCCAAAATTGATGTGTTCTAATTGGTCAATACCAATATAACCCGCCATTGCGGCAACGCGAAATAATTGTTTGAAATGCAGGCTCTGGCGCGTATCAACAACATAAAGAATTTTGGCACAGTTATATTTTTTCTGACGATCAAAAATCGTTGCCAGATCGGTTGTTGAATAATTATAACCACCATCTTTTTTAACCAAGATCATCGGTGGCATTTCTTCTTTGTCATCCTCTTGGGCAACAGGAACGATCAAAGCGCCGCCATCTTCGACAGCCAAGCCCTTGGCTTTTAGATCATCAATCATCGCAGGGATAATATCGTGAACGTCACTTTCACCAAGCCATAGATCAAAATCAACATTCAACGGTGCATAATCATTTTTCATCGCATCAATTGAAATTGTCACAAAATGTTTCCACAAAGCACGGTAACCACGACGACCATCTTGAAGCTCTGCGGTTGCTTTACGCGCTTTATCGGCGAAGGCTTCGTCGGCTTTAAAGTGCGTTGATGCCTCAGGGTATAATGTATTCAAAATATCAACGGTAACGGGACTATCTTTTGGATAATCGCCCTCATAGGTCACATCGAAATAAACGAGCTCTGGTTCGCGCTCTTGTAATTCAGCAATCAACATACCCATCGGTGTGCCCCAATCACCCAAATGAACGTCACCTAAAACATAATGACCCTTAAAACGCTCTATACGTTTTACGGCTTCACCAATGATAGCCGGACGTAAATGACCCACATGAAGAGGCTTTGCGACATTAGGTCCACCGTAATCCACAACAATATTTTGCTGTTCTGCAGCCTCTGGCGCGCCGCATCTATCATCGTCTTGTAATTGGTTTATCAGAGCACTGACAAAGTCTTTATTGACACTTAAATTAATAAATCCAGGTCCCGCAATATCAATTTTCTCGAACAAGGCCGTATTATCACTTTGGCGAATAGCCTCAACCACCTTCTCGGCAATCACACGTGGTGGCTCTTTTAAGATACGCGCCAATTGTAACGCAGCATTACATTGAAAATCGGCCAAATCTGGGCGATCTGATAAATGCACCTCTATAGTGGATGTCTCTGTAATGCCTATTTTTTCAAAGGCACTTTTAATGGCGAGGTTCAAATGGTCAAAAATTGTTTTCATGGCGTTAATATAATCTTTTAAAAAAGTGTTGTAATGATTGTAATAGGCTTTTTAAACATGCGGTAAAATAGTGAAATATTGTCCCCGTAAATAAGCACGTCGCCATGCGCATCGGCATCAAAATGTGATCCGTTATCATCCGCGAATTTTGCATTGATAACTTTATATTTTTTACCGTCGATAATTTCAATTGAAGCATTTTCCAGTGACTGTTCGCTTTCAATAACCGCTGCCTGTTTACTAAATATCGCATTGGATGGTTTGAAAACAACTTTCTGCGCTATATCCACGGCTATATTTTTATCTATCGGAATATAGAGCGATAATATGCGGTTTTGTGGATCTGCTAATGATAGCATCTTTTCACCCACTAAGACCGATCGTCCTTCAAATTCTTCACTCCCATCAAACAAGACAATACCCGCATCTTCTGCGCGTAAAGATTGTTGCTCTAAATTTTTCCGCATATGATCAAGCTCTTGTTGTTTTTGGCGCATTTTCAAAGCAAGGATTTCAATCTCATTCTTGCTTTTCGTATCCAAAAAAACGTCGCGCATGGTTAAACGCCACTGCGCTGTAATGACATTTAATTCATCCTCTAATAATTGCTCTTGCCTATCCCAATCACGGGGATCAAAATCCGCAATTACATCACCGACGTCGATATAATCATAAGGAGATACTTTAAACGCCTTAATAACACCGCTTACATCTGATGTGATTGGTGTTACAGAACCAAAGGTTACAATACCAGGAACAGTTTCATAAGATTTAACGGGTATAAAAAAAGTTGCCACCAATAAACAAAAAACAAACACCGCCATACAGATGGCAGTCTTTCTCAAAGATATTTTTTTGATAAAGTTTTTCACAGATTTTTACTTTTAAATAATTACTATTAATCATCCAGATATTATCGATATTCCCCCTATAAGGCAAAATAAAGTTTTTATCATTTTGAAAATCGTTTTATAGTTTTAATCAGACATGACAAAACAACAAAATAGATCACCATCCTTCTTTGGAACCGCATGGTGCAGCACCCTTGTTAAGCTGACCCATCTTCTATTGCTTATTCTTTTTGCATGGGGTGTTTTCTTCATCGCGTATCTGGCAAAAATTCAGAAAACCCAAGAAAATGTAAACCCAAATAACAGTGCCGAAGCAATATTCATCTTAACGGGTGACAAAGGACGCATTGAGTCTGGCATTCAAATATTTGAACAAAAACGCGCGGAAATGATTTTTATAACGGGCGTTGGCGATCACACGCAAAAGAACAACATCTTGCCCCCCGCCATTCACAAAGCCGCCAGCATTAGCCCCTTAGCAAAGAATACCAAAGAGAATTTTGATGATATTGAGAAATGGGTAAAACAAAAAAATATCGTTACGGCATTTTTAGTAACATCTGATTATCACATGCCTCGCGCCCTTGATATTGCGAAACGACGTGGATTAAAAACCACCCTTATTCCAGCGCCAGTGAAAACAATTTCTTTTGAAGATATTAAAAGAAACCCACAACAATCGCTCAAAAAGGCGTGGAAAATTGTCAATGAGTTCAACAAATATATGTATCAACAATTGACTGGTTTAATGGAATTATAACGATTTATGTGGTCTTAACTGTATCGTTTTTACTCTCAGCTGCTTTGATTTTGAAAATATCTTCTGCTAATTTTTCTGCTGCATCCTGGGTTGTCAGGTCATGTTGCTCGGCAATCATAAAGATCTTTTGTAAATTCTTTGGAATAATATCCAAATGGTTCATAACATCGTCAAGCGTATAAACTGTCTCACTTTGTTTGCGATTCATCATCTCGTAATAAACTTTAATCAAACCACCCGCGTTCAAAACAAAATCAGGGGTATACAGAATATTGCGCTCTTTCAACATCGCACCGTGAATTTGTCGGTCTAGTTGATTATTGGCCGCACCCGCAACAACAGACACATTGAGACGCGGTAACGTCTGGTCATTAAGCGTAGCACCTAACGCACAAGGCGCATAAATATCTGCATCAACATCATAAATTTTATAAGGGTCAACAACCGTTGCACCAAATTTACTTTTTGCAAAACCCAACGCTTCGTCATTGATATCGGTAATGGTTAGCTTTGCCCCCGCATCGTGTAAATGTTCCAAAAGATGCATACCGACATGCCCCAACCCTTGAACCATCACATGGACACCGTTTAAGTCTTCTTTTCCTAAGCGGTGTTGTGCCGCCATTTTCAGGCCTAGAAATGTGCCATATGCGGTTACGGGCGATGGATCGCCATTCACGGATGCGGGATCTTGATCTGCTTGTAACGGTAATCCAACAACATGATCCGTATATTTATGCACCTCCGCCATATCCAAAACTGATGTACCGACATCTTCTGCGACGATATAACGCCCTGCCATTCGTTCAACGGCGCGTCCCATGGCTTGAAATAATTCAGGCGTTTTATCAACGCGTGCGTTACCGATAATCACTGACTTGCCGCCACCAAGCGCCAGATCAGCCAAGGCCGCCTTATAGCTCATCCCCCGTGACAGACGCAAAACATCTGTAATCGCTTCTTCTTCGTTATCATACGCCCACATACGACAGCCACCTAGTGCTGGACCAAGATTGGTATTATGAACGGCAATGATAGCCTGAAGCCCTGTGGCTTTATCCTTAAAAAAAGCAACTTGTTCATGGGAAGTATAGGAGGCATTTTCAAAAATACTCATGGTGAATTAATTCCTTCAATAATATAACTTTATACATAAATAATACGATCGAAACAATTCGCCGACAAGCTTTTTCACCATAATCTTGTTATAAAGATAGGCATAAAAACTGGTGATAATTTCAATAATTAATGTTTTTTATAAAAGACGTTGTTCTCTTAAACGATAACTTTATCCAAAACTTCTTGTAAATCAGCCGGCAGTGGTGCCTTGAAAGACATTTCTTCTCCCGATATTGGGTGAATAAAACCAAGCTCATGGGCATGAAGCCATTGACGCCCTAGACCATCAAGTGTTGTCTTAAAGTTATTATAAAAAATCTCATCCTTGAAGAATGGCTTTAGGCGATTAATGCGCGCGCCGCGGCGCACACCATATGTTTGATCGCCTAAGATAGGATGTCCCAGATGCGACATATGCACACGGATTTGATGGGTGCGGCCTGTTTTTAAACGGCATTCAACCAGATCCATTACATTTAAAAATCTTTTTTCAACACTGTAATGGGTAATTGCCTCTTTACCTCCATTATGCAGGACGGCCATGCGTTGACGGTTAGTACGGGCGCGGCCAATCTCAGTTTCAATTGTCCCTTGCTTTGTCTTTAAATTGCCCCAAACCAATGCCCAATATTTACGGGATAATGTGCGATCAACCAATTGCGCGGACAAGGCCTGATGGGCTTTGTCATGTTTCGCAATAATCATCGCGCCGCTTGTGTCTTTATCTAATCTGTGAACAATACCGGGACGGCGTTCACCGCCAATACCTGATAAGCTATCACCGCAATGTGCCATTAATGCATGAACCAATGTCCCCGTTGGATTACCAGCACCAGGATGAACAACAAGACCAGCTTGTTTATTAATGACCAATAAATCATCATCTTCATAAAGCACATCCAGGGCAATTGTATCATCCGCGACCAATGCAACATCTTGCATCGCGGGTACAGTAATTTCTGCGACGTCGCCCTCCGTTACTTTCATAGAAAGAGACCGCGGGCGCATGTTATTCACGGTAAGATGATCGGAATCATAAAGCTTTTTCAGGCGCGAGCGTGAAATATCTGGCAAAATTAATGAGATTGCTTTATCAATACGCAGATCTTGATGGTCAAGATCGAACGTCACTGTTATTTTTTGATCTGAAGTATGAGACATAAACTTGTTATATAGGAGTAAATGAAATGGTTCAATTTTTAAAAGCTGCAATCGTCATAATGACATCAGGTATTTTTCTATTGGCAGGCCTTATTATTTACAAAATGATTGATGGCGGCGATAAAAATACAACCAATAGCAATGTTGTGACCGAAATTTCAATTGCATCGGATATCAAGATTAATGCCATTAGCGCCCAAGAAGACACATTAATAATTTATGATGCCACCCAAAAACGTATCCATATCATTGATAAATCAGACGGCAGCCCTGTGCAGACAATTCAAATTAAACAATAATCTTATTTGGTTCCTGTCTTAAGGGCCATACTCGCCTCGGCATAATCACCGCGGACACCATCCCCCCAGTCTTTAACAAGCCGAGCTTGCTCTATCTTTATTGTTTTTAAACGCTTGAGCGCTGATTTTTTGACAAATTCAGCAACGATTGGCGGTATGAAATAATGAATAACCCAACCGACCCATGCCGAAAAATAAATGATCATTAAGGTTGTTGGATTTGTCAGCATAATCATGAGATTACTCATCAGATGTCCCTCTGACCATAAAATAATTGTATAGCCAATTACTGGCGCTAGATTAAGAGATCCAATCGCATAAGCCGATCGTTTCTTAGGATCTTTATCAACGTAAACCGAGACCAATGTTGGAATCATACCAATGACAAACAAAATCGTCGTTGGCATAATGGCCAAAGAACCAAATAACATACCAAGTGCGAAAACGCGACCTTGCCAGCCCAATCCTTTTTTCTTTTTAAGGACGGCTTTCTTCGCTTTTCGTTTAATTGGTTTCTTTTTTGCCATTAAAATGCTCCAAAGTGATAAAACATAAAGAAGAACAAACCGATAACAGCCAAAATACTACAAATGACGGCCGATGCTTCGCGCCCTTCATTTAATCCGATAGTTTCATTAAGCAGATCCATTTCCAAGCGCGCATCTTCACGTGCTAGTTTCTTAAACTCAAGCTGTGCCTTACTGAAACCAATAATATCGTCTTTGAATATTGATTGATTTTCAATCAGATCCATCATTCCGACGATATCACCCGCCCGCGCCATATTTTCTAAATCTGCTTTAATTTTTTTGCGCAATTTACGGCTGTGGAAATTATTCACAACAGGCTCGATAACAGTAATCATCCACTGTGCCAAATTCGGTAATTTTTTAATCTCTGCGTAACTTTGCAAAGATGATAATAGCGTCAAAATTGCTTTATATTTAATTTTAAGATCATAGGCACCCAACATCTGGATATCACCTTCTTTTGTGCCAGAAAAATGAACAGCCAAATAAGCCGCCATATGCTGATCAAAGGGATCTTTAGGGCGGTCCGTTTGTGCCGCAAGATCTTCGAGGGCCATAATCATCCTAACAGGCCCATTCACATAATGATTTTTAAAATGTGGGCTCAAACACGGCGCCTCTTTATTCAAATAATAGAGGCACCGCTCGATACCGTTACCAGGTGTTTTCTGGCGTATAAAAGAACGAACAGCCTCCATCTGCCCAACAATGGTTGTCGCGTCAACTGTTGGGGCCGTATCAATCTGACAACTTAACCAAAAACCGATAAAATCTTTTTGAATAAGCGACTTGATGTCGTCCAAATTCTTTTGGTAGGCTGCTGCGTCGGTCAAAACCATGCCAACAGAATCCGGCATCATCGCCAAACTTTTATAGCGGATTGGTGCCTTGGGGTCGAGAGCAATAATAACCCGTGTAATCATGGTTTCGGCACGAATAGGATCTTTTAAATCAAGCATAAATCCGTGAATGGCCATTTCAAAACGTTCACCAATTGCGCGATCACCGAGAGCACGATCCAGCCATTTTTTTAACGATCCATCTTCGATAACTTTGATAGCCTCCATGCGGTGCTCATCAAAAGCAGCGGACAATTGGCGTAAATTATTATACTTCTTCCCGCAAAAATCTAAAGCGCGCGTTGCCTTTGGTTCAGACCCTGCTTGACGCGGGCTCATACGGCGGCCCGCAATCCATTTCTGAATATCTTCTAACGTCCACCGCACGCGTATATCATCACATAATAAACCACGCAAAACTTCGTTCAATCCTTGGGGGATGCGCTGTCCGCCCATGAGACAGGAAAAAGACCCATGTTTAAGTTTTGCTGCTACAACTTCTGTGTCGCTTAATTTAGCCATTGGATTATAGCCAATCAGCAACATGGCAACCACAACACCAAGTGCATATAAATCAGCTTCTAAACCGCCATACCCGCGCCCCGAAGCCATACACATACCGCGTTCTATTGTCTCAAAAACAACGGGCTGCGAATACCCAACAGGTTCTGAAATACATGGTTGAATGGCATAAGACTTACCGCCATCAAGCAAGTTATCATATAAATTTAGAACATTGATCTTGCCATGCGTAATAGCCTTCTCTTTCATCACAGCCAAGAGAGAGGAAATAGGAATCAATAATTTATTAATAATAGCATCTTCACGCAGCGGCGTTATACGGTCTTGTAAGTCTTTAAAGGCCTGTTTTCCGTATATATTATCAAAGATAACAACATAACGACGGCGGCTCTCTGACTTCCAGTAGACACTACCCGCATCAACCAATTCCGCCATACATTTATTATTTAAACCTTCAAAATTACGAAAAGACTTTGATCTAGGCGGAAGATAATCATTACAAACCACCGCATATAGTTTTTTTGTTAGGTCTTGTGTATTAACCGCTTCATAGGCTTGTGTTAATGGTGTTGAAAGAGTTTTAATGGGCTTGTCGGCAAAAATCTCTATGTCTTTTTTAAATTTGATAATCTCCGATGCCTTGGATGGCTCTTCCTTGACGGCGGCCTCAACCTTCTCATCTTCCTTCTTCTTCATGACTTTTTGAGCAAGCTTATCTATCTGCAATTTACTTGCATCAAAGGCCGGTTCGGCATTATCGGTATTTTGCTTATCTGTTTCCGCCACGGTATTCTTATATATCCACTTGATCCTGAAGTGTTAAAAATAAAATCATCTCTCTACAATACTAACAGAGCGTTACAACTTTGTTAAGATGAGAACGGATTATAGAGTTTAATTGTATCATTACGCTCTGGTGATGTTGACACAATAATCATCTTCACACCGACTAGTTCCTCTAGGCGCTTAATATAGGCCTTGGCGTTATCGGGTAGATCATCATAGTTACTTATCCCTACTGTGGTTTCAGACCACCCCGCAATATCTTCATAAATAGGCTCAACATTTGCCTGCTCATTTTGTGTTGATGGGAAATAGTCAATCTCTTTACCGTTTAATCTATAGCCCGTGCAAATTTTTAATGTTTCCAAGCCGTCTAGGACATCCAGTTTCATCAAAGAAATACCATCAACGCCGCTTAATGTTAGAGCTTGCTTAACCATCACGGCATCAAACCACCCACAACGGCGCTTGCGCCCTGTGACTGTGCCAAATTCATGGCCTGCCTCACCAATACGGTCACCAATCTCGTCGAATAATTCTGTTGGGAATGGGCCTGAACCAACACGCGTTGTATAGGCCTTGGTAATGCCAATGACATATCCCGTATCTTTTGCACCAACACCTGTTCCCGTTGCTGCTTGTGGTGCTATTGTATTTGACGAGGTCACAAACGGATATGTGCCGTGATCAATATCAAGCATTGTACCTTGTGCGCCTTCGAATAATATCTTTTTGCCGTCTTTACGCGCATCCGCCAAAAAGCGCCATACAGGACAAGCATGTGCCAATAGTAAATCTTTGATCTCTTGTAATGGCTCATAGATAGAATCAAAGGTAATCTCATCCATACCAAAACCACGCATTAATGCGTTGTGATAGAAAAGGATATTCTCGATCTTTTCGCGTACTAATGCATCATCGGCCAAATCACCAACACGAATGGCACGGCGGGCAACTTTATCAACATAAGATGGACCAATACCGCGCCCTGTTGTACCAATTTTCTTGGCACCGCGTGCCTCTTCCATCGCACGATCAAGATGACCATGCACGGGCAAGATCAATGTCGCATTATCAGCGATTTTTAGATTATCCAGTGTAATTTCAATCCCTTGTTCACGAATACGCGCCATTTCATCACGCAATGCCCATGGGTCAATCACAACACCGTTACCGATTACTGAAACTTTACCACCGCGCACAATACCAGAGGGCAAAAGGCTCAGCTTGTAAACTTTGCCATCAACAACCAATGTATGACCGGCATTATGTCCGCCCTGGAAACGGACAACGATATCGGCTTCGGATGATAACCAATCAACGATTTTACCCTTACCTTCATCGCCCCACTGTGTTCCCACAACCACTACTGCATTATTCTGTGTCATTTTTAAAGCCTTCCCAAATGTGTTTAATATGTTATAAAACTATTGATGAATCTAAGATAAAATTCAACCAAAATAAATGGCACAACAGCATGAGTAATAAAATATATAAACCAACGGCAATTAGTGGCTTTCCTGAATGGTTACCCGAAGTGCGCTATGCAGAACAGCAATGGCTGGACATTATTCGGTCGGTTTTTGAAAGCTATGGTTTTTGTAATATAGAAACACCTAGCGTCGAAGAACTAGACGTAATTACCGCCAAAGGCGAAGTTGATAAAGAGATTTACACGTTAACACGCCTACATGCCGATCCAGACAGCGACAAAGAAGCACGCCTAGCGTTACATTTTGATCAAACCGTGCCCTTTGCCCGCTATGTCGCACAACATTTCAATGATCTCACCTTCCCGTTTAAACGCTATCAAATGCAGCGCGTGTGGCGCGGTGAGCGTCCACAGGACGGACGTTTCCGTGAGTTCTATCAGTGTGATATTGATATTATCCACGTGGATAGTCTGCCCCTACATTTTGATGCGGAAATGCCAGCCATTATTCATCAGATTTTCAACTTACTTGATGTCGGGAAATTTGAAATTGCTATCAATAACCGTAAGGTACTAACAGGTTATTTAAACGGCCTAGGCATCGAAGACACGGTACAGGCAACGCGTATCTTGGATAAGATCGATAAAATCGGACAAGATGCCGTTATCACGATGCTTGTGAATGACCTAAAGATTGACAAAGACACGGCGACCAAAGCCACCGCGTTAAGCTCAATCCGTACAACCGATGATGGTTTTGTTAAGAGCGTTAAAGCCCTTGGCGTAAGCAACGATCTGTTAGAGGCAGGCTTAGTGGAATTACAGTTCGTCATTAATAACCTGCCCCAAGATAATATCATCGTTGATCTATCGATCGCGCGCGGTCTTGATTATTACACAGGAACTGTCTATGAGACACGCCTGCTGGATGCGATGGATTTTGGGTCTGTCTGTTCTGGCGGACGTTACGATGATTTGGCTAGCTCATATATCAATAAACATTTACCAGGCGTTGGTATTTCAATTGGTTTTTCACGCCTCTTCTCAAAATTCGTCAAAGAAGGCCGCTTTAGCGATATGCCCAAAACCCCAACAGATATTTTGGTAACATTACCCAGCGAAGAAGCCCGCGGCTATGTCAGTGACATTTGCCAAACGCTAAGATCACGCGGCTTTAAGGTCGACATGTTCCACAGCCCTGCAAAAATGAAAAAACAAATCAGCTATGCCCAGAAAAAAGGCATCCCCTATGTATGGTTCTTCGATTTTGATGATCTCACAAAACAAGAAGTCAAGAATATGGGCACCGGCGATCAAACCTCCGCCAATGCAACAGATTGGGATGAGTAGCTTTCAAAGACCGCCTATAAAATTATAGCGTCGGTTTTTGTGTACGCCGCTTAGGTTTGGCACTTTGGCTAGAGCTCATAATATTGGCTCGCCTTGATACAAAGAACGATCGCTCAAATGTGATTGCGTCACCCACGGTATAACCATCAAGATCATCTGAATTCTCGCGCAAAACTTGTCCTGCCTTCGCATCATATACGCCATCTTGAAAATTAAGAGTAACATTTTGTGTCAATGCGATATATTTGACAAGGTTAATTTCTCTTTTAAAAGGATTACGGCACAAAAACGCATTTATATTTTTGAAATCTTGGTCTGAATTGAATCTAGTATAAAAATCTAAAGGTGAGAAAAATCGGTTCATAAACTTATCTGGTATAGTTAAGAGAAAACCATCGCTTTTAGCCGTGCTTTGAACACCAATAGAATCTTCACCGAACGGGTATGTAACAATGGCCTGACCCTTAATAATTTTATCCACCTGTGCATCACTTGGTAAATCAATTTTTCCCGCTTTATTAAATTCGTTCAGGTCTACTTTTATTAATTTTTTTTTCAATTCTACAAAGTCTTCTTCACTCACAAAAGAAAATATATCATCCTCCTCTAAATGCCAGCCATAATTTTCAGCAACAGTATGCAAGGGCAGTCCAAAGTTATTTACAAAAATCGTATCACCAGCAGCAACCCGGCTCACTATTATTACAGGACATTCAAAACATTGGCCTGCGTTTTGCTCATTTTGTTTAAAATATTGTTTAGCAGTAATCATCTTTATAAATCCTTTGATGCAAATAGTTTACGAAATCGTTGTTCATAATATTTCACACAGGGGGCGATATGTCAATAAGCAAGATGTAGTCCATCCCTAACAATAAGACTGTATCCGACCAACCATGGACTTAAAGCCATTACGGCGGTTGGGGCTTAGGTGGTCATTGAGGCCTAGTTCGGCGAAAACGGCGTCGATATCGTAGGTTTTGACATCATTCATGGACATCCCACCATAGAGAATTTTTAAAACGGCGATCAGGCCCTTGACGATGTGGGCGTCACTATCACCATGAAAATCAAATATATTAGCTTCTGATAAATCAGGCACCATCCAAACACGGCTTGTGCATCCGGGGACAAGGGCATGATCGGTTTTCATCGCATCATCCATGATAGGCATATCTTCGCCTAATGAGATAACCAGTTGATAGCGTTCTTCCCAATCCCCAAGCATGGCAAAAGTTTCGATTAGTTCATCACGTGTCATACCCATGGTTTTTGTCCTTTAAATCTTAATAGAATGCTAATTTATGCGGATCATTCGTTAAAATCTACATTTAATGCTTGGCTTCATCTGATTTAGCTGTAAAAATACATTTAGTAAGATTCTTTAAAGCAATCTTTGCCTTATTAATTCTTACTGCTATATCTATTCATATAGGGTCTTTATTTTTATTGTTCAACCGAGAAAATGACTATATAACCAGAATAGAATTTATCTTTTAAAGTATTTCAAGCGGAGTTATCCAAACAATGAGCAAAGAAACAGAAAAAAATACATTATACTGCTCTTTCTGTGGCAAAAGCCAACATGAGGTCAAAAAGCTGATTGCTGGACCCAACGTATTCATTTGTAATGAATGTGTTGAATTATGTATGGATATTATCCGCGAAGAAGACAAAGAACAGATCACACGCGAAGGTGAAGGTATTCCAACACCAAAAGAGATCAAGGAGTTCTTGGATCAATATGTGATTGGTCAAGATCCTGCAAAGCGCGTTCTATCCGTTGCGGTTCATAACCACTATAAACGTTTAGAACATTCTAAATCTGGTGGTGGTGAGATTGAGCTTCAAAAATCAAATATTCTTCTTATTGGTCCAACAGGTACTGGTAAAACATTATTAGCGTCAACTTTGGCACGCATCATTGATGTACCCTTTACTGTTGCGGATGCGACAACATTAACCGAAGCAGGTTATGTTGGTGAAGATGTTGAAAACATTGTCCTTAAACTTCTTCAAGCGTCTGATTATAACGTTGAGAAAGCCGAACGCGGTATCGTCTATATTGATGAGATTGATAAAATTAGCCGTAAATCAGACAACCCATCTATCACACGTGATGTGTCTGGTGAAGGTGTACAACAAGCACTCTTGAAATTGATGGAGGGTACGGTTGCGTCTGTTCCCCCTCAAGGTGGACGTAAACACCCACAGCAGGAATTCTTACAAGTTGATACAGCTAACATCCTTTTTGTTTGTGGTGGTGCTTTCTCTGGTTTGGAAAAAATTATTGCTGACCGTGGTCAAGGTAAGACAATCGGCTTTGGTGCTGATGTTAAAGACCCTGATGAACGTCGTGTTGGTGAGCTATTCTCTGACGTATTACCAGAAGATTTGGTTAAATATGGTTTGATCCCTGAATTTATTGGTCGTTTGCCTGTTATCGCCACCTTGGCTGATTTGGACATCCCTGCCCTTATTCAGATTTTGACAGAGCCGAAAAATGCTCTTGTGAAACAATATCAAAAACTCTTTGATATTGAAGAAACAAAACTAACCTTCAAAACAGATGCACTTGATGCTGTTGCTGAAAAAGCAATTGAGCGCAAGACAGGTGCCCGTGGTCTTCGTTCTATCTTGGAAAATATGCTCCTCGATACAATGTACGAAATCCCTGGGCGTGACGACATTACAGAAGTCGTCGTAACCGCCGATGTTGTTAACGGCGAGAGCGATCCAATCCTCGTTCTTGGCGGCGAAAAGAAAGTTAAAAAGAAAAAAGATGATAAAAAAGATGATAAAAAATCTGAAGACAAAAAAGCAAAAACCGAAAAGTAAGTGTCTTTAATAAGAATTAAGTAAAAAACGCCAATCATCACGATTGGCGTTTTTTCTTGCCTATCTATAAGAATGTCTTATCTCTTAAATCATGGGGCGTTATCGATCTTCAAAAAAACAATCATTAATCAATGCCGTTTGGTTCAAGCGGGATCTGCGTATCTATGATAATGAAGCGCTGTTTGATGCGTGTTTACAGGGCGATATCTTGCCTTTTTACGTGATTGAAACAGATTATTGGCAATTGCCCGACACATCCCCGCGCCAATTAAATTTTATCCTAGATTGTTTAATTGAATTGCGTGAAGAGTTCCGAACCAGAGGCGTTGATTTTTACGTGTTTATCGCTCCCTCTGCAGATATTATTATTGAACGGCTACACGACGAATACGGCATTAGAAGCCTATATTCACACCAAGAAACCGGGAATGGCTGGACCTATAAGCGCGACCTACGTCTAGTTAATTTTTGTAAAGATCAGCGCATTTCATGGCGGGAAGCTGTTCAAAATGGTGTTATACGACGTTTGAAAAATCGAGACATATGGGCACGACAATGGGACAAAGCAATGTCTGCTTCCCTTTATCCTTTTCCACCGATTATGAATGGTGTAACGTTATCTGACAACGATCAACCACAGGCCGATAATGATTTAAACCTTATTGCAGATATAATCTTTAAGTCACGCACAGACCTTCCAAGCCCCTGTGACAAACGTCAAAAAGGCGGACGACAAAGCGGTGTTAAGTTACTGAATAGTTTCTTAGAACAGCGCGCGATTAAGTACCAACAAAATATGTCTTCACCGATTACTGGTATAAAAGGCTGTTCGCGTTTATCACCGCATTTGGCCTATGGCACATTATCGATGCGAGAAGTCTATCAAAGAACATTAGAAAAACGCGATCACCCGGCAACACCCGAAGCTTTTAAGAAATCTTTTGCGGCATTTATTGGGCGCCTCCATTGGAATGGTCATTTTATTCAAAAATTAGAAGATGAACCACGCATAGAATATCGTAATATGCATCGCGGTATGGACGGCCTGCGCCCAGAATATAAAGATGATGACTTTAATCATGCCTATTTTGAAGCATGGAAAACGGGGCATACGGGCTTTCCTTTTGTCGATGCCTGCATGCGCGCGCTTATTTCAACAGGATGGATGAATTTTCGGATGCGCGCGATGCTAATGTCTTTTGCCTCTTATCATTTATGGCTAGATTGGCGACCAACGTCGCGCTATATGGCACAAATTTTTACCGATTACGAAGCTGGCATTCATTATTCGCAAACACAAATGCAATCCGGAACAACGGGCATTAATTCAATCCGTGTCTATAATCCCCTTAAACAATCAAAAGAGCATGATAAGAACGGCGACTTTATTCGCAAATGGGTGCCTGAATTAAAAGATTGCCCAACAAGCGCCATCCATGAACCATTTGATGCTCCAGCATTGGAAATGCAAGCGGCAGGGATTACATTGGGTGTTGACTACCCGTACCCTATTATTGACATGGCAAAAGCGGCTAAAGATTCTAAGGACGCGGTTTACGGTCGACGTAAAGACCCAGAATTCTTCAGTCAATCACAAATTATACTAGAAAAACACGGCAGTAGGAAAAATAGGCGCCGCAAACACAAAAAAACGAAAACAGCCTCATACGCAAAGAAAAGTAAAAAAAATATAGATATTGATGAGAATGCTTTAAATCAAATCTCTTTATTTTAAGGATCAATTCATTCTATAGGGCTGATTAAAATCCCAATTAGGCAGCTTAATCTTCTGATCACTTTTATTACTGCACATAGTTACTGCGCCAAAGGCAATGCATAGCATACCAACACCAAGAAGTAATGGCTTAATCATTTTGTTGCGTTTATCGTCTTTTTTCATGACTGTCTCCTTTGATTTATTTCCAGTGCTAATTTATTTCGAGTGCTAATTTATTTTTAGTGCCGAACTCTTGATATTATTCGTTGTTTGTTGAACACCGTAATAGTCCAAATAATCACTCTTCAGATAATCATAGGCAATGGGCATTGCTTGATAGCCTAAGAATGCTGCGCCTAAAAAAGCACCGCGCATACCATTGCGGGCATGAATTCCTGTACGTTTTGCTTTGTCACGGATAAACGGAAAGACCGCAATCTTGCTGGTCGTTTTAAATAAATGATGCCCTATTGTGGCACCAATACCCGTTGAAAAAAAGGCAGCCATACCAACCGCAAACGCATGAAACTCACGCGATCCCACCTCATCAACAGGAGGAAACGCACGATAACCGTAGACCCCCGCACCAACTGTAAAAAGGAGAATGGATGACAATAAGATTGTTGTCATCCCCTCTTGTATATTTGCGTTCTGGACACTATGAGAATGTTGTTTTGTTTTTTTCATGATACTATTTTTAATAAATTACAGCATGTAAGTCAACAACTTAATTAACATATATATTTGACATATTAACCAAAACAGTGTAAACAAAAAGGTATTGAGTACATAAAGGATAAGAAACATGTTATTAGCAAAGCCGCCCGTTAATCAGAATCATCCCGACGTTTCTGATGGCCCGACACAAAAGAAAAGCAGAAAATATACAAGCTATGTGGCAATTATTGCGATTCTAGGCGTTGCATCCTTGATTGAATTATCAAGTGTAAAATTTGAACAGACAGCGGCAAATAACGCGCCCATGATTATCGCGAGCAATACACCCCAAGATCTCAACGACATAGAAACAGCATCATTTTCTGGATCCCTCTCCCATTTTCAAGATTATACAAATAATAATGATTTAGTCCGCCTTGAGCGCGAAAAATGGATGACAGCCCTGAATATTACATGTGAAAAATCACAGATTACGCGTTCGGTTATTGAAGATGTCGTTTTTTCAGGCTCCAAAAAAGTCCCCAAATCGGGCATGTGGGTTGAACATATTGATCAATCCGATTGTGATACAGGTTTAAATCGTCAAAATATTGCTTTTACAATGACCAAAGATACGGACGGCAAATCAGTCGTACGAGCCATACCTATGATTAGCGGTACATCATTGGCCCATCCCATTGATCAATCATTTGCTAAAACACATGCCCTCAAAGCAAGTCAAGTTTTAAGCCTGGATTGTCCAACATGGGGCGTTGAAACGGTTAATTCCTTAGGTGCCTCAAGCAGTCAAGTAGAGGGTAGCTGGGCAGAGGAATGGATTATTACGGGCTGTCAAAAATCCTTTGTTAATATTGTCGAATTTACCCCAAGCGAAGATTTTGGTACACAAATCCGCGTTACTGAAACCAAAACAGTTAACAGTTTCTAAAGACCGTTACATCGCACTTCCCATGCGCTGTTTTTTTATGCTATAATTAAATTATAAGTATCTTAGGATAAGATTACTTTTAAAAACTGCATAAAAGGATATATGCATCATAATGATAAATGTATTATCAGATTCACTTGCTGATTTAGCCGATGTTGGGCGCCAAGCAGCGCAACGCGCACGACAGAGCCTTTCCAAACAAAAGGCTGCTAATTATGCACGTGTGTCAAAGGGGCGCAAAGGCTTTGCAAAGCCTATGAATTTTCAAACAACAGGCCTATCTAATCGTGCCCGCAATAACGTCAAAGCATTACAGTCCGGAGCTGCTGCATTGGGTACTCTTCTAGCGCAGGTTACGTTTAATAAACAAGAAGTTGATACGCAGATTAGCGTAGGACAAGCCATTGATGCCTTTCAAGCAAGGTTAGACGCAAACCGTGCCCTTGCCGAAGGATCAACGGATAACCGCTTTGATACGTCGATATAAAGACAATATTTCCAGACAAATGATACCTTCATCAATGAATAATTTTATGGTTTAAGATTAGCCTGACTTCTCTTGATATCGCTTTGATACAGCTTCACGGCGGGCTTAAGATAGTCTTCCAAGACATCATAAAGCTGTGTCCAATATCGTTCAGATAGGTCAAATAACTGAAGACCTTTATCTGTATTTTCAGAATATTCAGGGAAAAAATTCGCTGCGATTTGATCGACATGCATCATATGATAAGCAGCATCTTTCATTTCATTATCATTGAGGTTGTTGAACTTTTTACGCATGTCATAAAAATACTCAGACATTCTGAACACTTCTTTCATAACGTTAATACGTATCACAAATGCCGTTTCCAACTGATCTAAAGTTAAGTGTGGATATGTGCCCTCAAAAAATTCGGTCATCCCCTGTTCATTTTGTGGTGCCATAATGTGAACCAGTGTTGAGAGTAAATCATCGTCTTTAAAAAAATCATGTGTTTTAAGGGCAATATCGTAATCAACACGATCACCAGGACCAATGGCCACAGGGTCGCCATCAAAACTATTGTCACGCAACGGATTAAATAAATATTGTTGAAAACGTGCAAGACCTATAACAACAGAATCATGAAATACGGCCTTTTGATCATACGACAAAGACGTCACATCATAACGTTGTGCTTCACGATAAATAGAACGACGAATATTGTCTAATGCATCAAAAGGGTTTGATGCCGCCGCTTGATTATAAATTTTGATAAGAGAATTAAAACGCTTACCAAAAGCTTGTTTTTGCTTTGCTTGTAAAACTGCTTTTGATGATACATTCACAGACGATAATACCGCTACTTGTTCAGCAGGACTAATAACTGTTTTCTTTTTCGATGCTTTTGCTTTTGTCATTTTATTTCGCCTTTTCCTGTATATTGTTTCATAAAATATACGAAACGCAACCATATATGTCAATTAATATATCTATTATTTGATAACATCTCCAATTAGGCTATATAAATATGTATCATAAAATAACCCCAAATGAGTACACACATGTCATCAGAAAAACACCCCATAATCCTTTGGTTCCGTCAAGATTTACGCTTAACCGATAACCCTGCATTGCTTGAGGCCGTTGCCTCGGGCGCACCGATCATTCCCGTTTATATTGACGATATTGAAACGCCAAAAGAATGGCAATGGGGCGGTGCCAGCAAGTGGTGGTTACATCATTCTCTCTCTAATTTATCTAAAAACATCAGGGATAAAGGAGCATCCTTAATTATCCGCAAAGGTAAACCAATTGATATTTTGCAAGAAATAATCAAAGAGACTGGTGCACAACATGTCTTTTGGAACCGTGTTTACGAACCGTTCAATATTGCGCGCGACAAGGCAATCAAAGAAACATTAAAAGACAATGATATTGACGTTAAGAGTTTTAGCGCGCTCCTTATAAATGAACCATGGACGGTAGAGAATAAAACGGGTGGTTTTTATAAGGTCTATACCCCCTTTTCCAAAACATGCTTTGCCAAGGGTGAGCCAGAAGCGCCAAAACCAGCGCCTAAAATAATGAATGGCTATGATACAATAATAGACGGCCTATCGATTGACGATCTTGACCTATTGCCAGACATAAAATGGGATGGTGATTTCCCAACATATTGGACGCCGGGAGAGAAAGGCGCATCTGAGAAGTTAGAACGTTTCATTGAAAGCGGCGCAATTAAGACCTATTACGAAGATCGCAACCGTCCCGATTTAGAAGGCGTTTCCCGCCTATCAGCCCATATGCATTGGGGCGAAATTTCACCAAAACAAATTTGGCACCGTGTGCGCCTTTATGAACATGGTCTATCAGAATCAGAAAGCGATAAGCTGACGCGCAAAAGCTCTAATCATTATTTGAAAGAATTACTGTGGCGCGAATTTTCCTATCACTTACTGTATTATTTAGATGATATGCCGCGTAAACCCCTGAATGAGAAATTTTATCACTTTCCTTGGAATGATAACGATGACCATCTTGAGGCTTGGAAACGCGGCAAAACAGGCTACCCGATCGTTGATGCCGCCATGCGTGAATTGTGGCAAACAGGCTGGATGCATAACCGTAGCCGTATGATTGTTGGCTCATTCCTTGTCAAACATTTACGCCTACATTGGCATCACGGTGAAGATTGGTTCTGGGATTGCTTGGTTGATGCAGATTTGGCTAGTAACGCCGCCAGTTGGCAATGGATTGCCGGCTGTGGTGCCGATGCGGCCCCTTATTTCCGAATCTTTAATCCCATCATTCAATCAAAGAAATTTGACCCAAATGGCGATTATATCCGTAAATTTGTGCCCGAACTAAAAGATGTACCAACAGAAATGATCCACACACCGTGGGAATTCTCACCAGAAAAACTCAAAAAATATGGTGTTACATTGGATGAAACCTACCCACGTCCGATCGTTGATCATGGCACGGCCCGTAACGAAGCGTTAGAAGCCTATAAAGAACTAAAAAATCTGGATGTTGCTTAACGTTTAAGCTGTTTTTTTTAGATATTGTCGATTAACCTCAAGGGATGATAGTCAATATTATAAAACCAAAGGCACTTAACCCGAACGACATGATTGGTACATGCTCGCCGTCTCATTGGATAGCCGACGATACGCTACTTGAAGCAAAATCATTATTGGCTCAATATGGACATGGTTTAAAAATCCATCCTCACGTTCAAGAGCGCAATGGCACACGCCAAGCTGGCGATGCAAGAACACGCGCCCACGCGATAAATGATTTATTTGCAGATGATGATGTAAAGGCCATTATTGTAACATCTGGCGGTAATCGTGCCCTTCATATTTTAGATCACCTTGATTACGATCTGATAAAAAATAACCCTAAACCCATCATCGGCTATAGCGATGCAACCGCGTATTTAAATGCCATTCATCAAAAAACGGGACTGATCACTTTTCATGGTAATGATCTGGGACGCCTCTTAAAAACAGATGAAGGCAATCATTGGCATGACATGAAATCCTGTATTTACAATGAGACCCTCAATTATGACGATGCGTTCAAACAAGCAACCATCTTAAATGAAGGGAATGCCACAGGTCGTTTAGTCGGTGGTAATCTTTGTTTATTAAGTAACTTATGGGGTACGAATTATGCGCCCGACCTGAATGATGCCATTTTGTTTTTTGAAGATGAAAAAGAAACATTGTGGAATTTAGACCGCATGTTATTAGCCATGAAACGCGTCGCGGGCATTAAAAATATCAAAGGGATCATGGTCGGTGCATTTACCGAATGTATCGATTACAAAGATCCAACACCAAAATTTGGCTTATCATTTGACGATTTAATCAAAGAACATTTAGGGCATTTAAATGTGCCCATCATCATGAATGCGCCGTTTGGGCATATCGGGCGTAACGTAACATTACCCATTGGTATTCAAGCAGAGCTGAAAGCAACATCAGACAAAATTACGTTTAGATTACGAGAAGAACCAATGATTTAGGCAGATACGCGCTTTTTTAGTAACTGCACAGCAGAGCCCAGACCAGGAACTTTCTCATAAAGCTGGCTCGCAGAATCCCAATGATCAATATGCTGCTTAATGCGTCCATCTTCATTGAAGTGCACCTCGCTAATCCCGCGGAATCGCCACTCTTTACCTTTTTTACTAACAAACGTAAAGCGCCAGCGTATATAGGCCGCTTCTTCTAGACCAATGGCAAGATCCGTAATGGTAAAGGCAGGGCTTTCAACGTCATCAAACATTTTACCCAAGACATATTTCATTTCTTCAACACCAGTAACATCTTGAAAAGGGTCAACAAAACGGATATCTCCCGTCACTAACTCATCCAAATTATCGATGGTCTCGGGAGATAGGTTTTCAAAGAACTCTTTATATTTCTCTAATGTTTCTTTGGTGTTTTTATTTGGCATAGCAGCTTTTAAATCTCTTATAAAATAAACGGTAAATACGAACTTAAGTTTAAAATATAATGTATTGCCGATGATGCCAAGCATGTTTTTTTGATATTTGACTTTTATGCAAAAAATCACTATCAAACAGGAACTAAATATTTTTAAAATTATGTATGCTGAGACTTTATGACTTTTGTTGTTACCGATATTTGTATCAAATGTAAATACACTGATTGTGTAGAGGTTTGCCCCGTTGATTGCTTCTATGAGGGTGAAAATATGCTGGTCATTCACCCCGATGAATGCATCGATTGCGGGGTTTGCGAACCAGAATGCCCGATTGATGCCATTATCCCCGATACGGATGAAGGCGCAGAAAAATTCATTGAACTTAATCGTGACTATGCCGAAACATGGCCAAATATTACACGCCAAAAAGATCCCCTCCCCGAAGCCGAAGAGTTTAAAGACAAAACAGATAAGATGAACTTATTTTCTAAGGAGCCTGGTGAAGGCGACTAGCTCGGAACCCACTTAAATAAAAAAAGCGACTAGCTCGGAGCCCACTTAAATGAAAAAAGCGACTAGCTTGGAGCCTGCTTCCGTAAGACGTTTAGAGCAAATAGTTAAAAAAATATAAATAAAGCTTGCAAATTAACAAAGAATTTACTATTATGGAATTATTGGTTTTCAGATACAACTTCGACAAAATACCGTGAATAATCCATAATCGGTATAATTCGTTTTAACGCCCAAAGAAAATGTCGTCAACAAAAAAATATAAAAATTAACAATAAAAATAAGAAAGAGCTTTTACCATGACAAAATCAGCCGTAAAAACAGCCCCTAAAAACGATAACACAGCAGATACAACATTTGCATCTGGTGACCTGGTTGTTTATCCAGCACACGGCGTCGGCATTGTCGAAGGCATCGAAACACAAACAATCGGTGGCATGGACATGAAGCTTTATTCTATTAATTTTAAAGATGAGCGCCTGCGTCTGAAGGTTCCTTTGTTTAAAGCAAAAGATGCTGGCTTGCGTAAATTATCATCAAATGACCGCCTTCAAGATGCCCTTACAACATTGACAGGTAAGTCAAAAGTTAAGCGCACAATGTGGAGCCGTCGTGCCCAAGAATATGAAGCAAAAATTAACTCTGGCGACCCTGTTCTTATCGCAGAAGTTCTTCGTGATCTTCGTCGTGCCGATGACGACACAGAACAGTCTTATTCAGAACGTCAAATTTATCAATCAGCGCTACAGCGTCTAGCACGTGAAGTGGCCGCAGTTGAGAATATTGATGAAGATAAAGCATCAGAAAAATTACAAGGCGTTTTAACAAAAGCAGCAGCATAAGAGATTAAAAACGAGAACAATACCTCACTTTAAAGCCGTCCTTTTAGGGCGGTTTTTTTTATTTGAAAAAAAGTTACAAAAAAAGTAAAAAAATTTGTAACCAAAAATATGAACTTTGCGAATGATTTAATAGTTAAATAGATATAAAATTTAAGTCAATCAAACAGAGGACAAGATAATGGCTCATTATGATGACCCACAAACACAACGTGCTAATTTAAAATATATTCGTAACGCCATGGAACAGCCCATGTTGGAACGTGAGTATGAACTGGCGCTCGCAAATAAATGGAAGTATGACAAAGATGAAAAAGCGCTCCATGAGTTAATCCAATCCTATACACGCCTTGTGGTGTCACTTGCTTCTAAATTTAAACATTATGGCCTTCCCCTTGGTGACCTTATTCAAGAAGGTAATATTGGCCTTATGGAAGCTGCGGCACGTTTTGAACCAGACATGGAAAACCGCTTTTCAACCTATGCATCATGGTGGATCCGTTCCTGCATTCAAGATTACGTGTTGCGTAATTGGTCTATTGTTCGTACAGGCACAACATCAGCGCAAAAATCTCTCTTCTTTAATTTAAAACGCCTACGCGCACAAATCGAAGGCGATAAGAATGAAGACCGCGACTTTATGAGCGAAGACACAAAAGACCAAATCGCAACAAAGTTAAATGTACGTAAAATTGATGTCGATAAAATGGAAGGCCGCATGTTTAGTAGCGACCAATCACTGAACAGCATCATTGGCGGCGATGAAGGAACGCAGGACTGGCAGTCAACATTACGCGATGAACGCCCTAATCCAGAAGATGTTGTGTTAGGTATGAAAAATGCCAAGACCCGCTCTAAATGGCTTAATGACGCCCTATCAGAACTCTCCGAGCGTGAACGTAAAATCATCAAAAACCGCAAATTGCGCGATGATACAGTCACATTAGAAGTCTTAGGCAAAGAGCTCGGCGTTAGCAAAGAACGCGTGCGTCAACTCGAGGCGCGTGCTATGGATAAATTAAAATCATCCCTTAGCCAACGTGTAAGTAATGCCCAAGATTTATTCCTCGAAGCGTCATAAGAAAAAAGACTATAAATACGCAACGCTTAATATTATCGCGTTTACATGTCTTTACTTAATGATATGCAAGGCGACCATTGCCATTGCACAAGATAATTGTGTTCAAATTACCGCCGACTATGCACTAATCAACAATAAAGGCGAACACATCGTTTCTTTGTGGGGATTGGAAACACTTCTCCCCCTTGATATAAAACGCGCGCAAGAGATCATTAACAATGATTTTTGTGATGGCTTTGATCTTAGCGTGACTACCTATGCAACCGATCGTTATGGACAAAAAACTGGTCTTGCTTCCAATAACAACAAGGTGATTTTACAAGAAATCTTGCTTGAAGAAGGATTAGCGATTGCGGGGGTCGTCGATCAAAAACAAGAAGCACATTCAATCATTAATAGATTTCAAGAGATTCAAAAATATCCAAAATCCAAAAAAATAGGACTATGGCACGACAAAAATAAACTGATCTTAGATACCAAGAACACAAAAGAGTTATTAGATTCCGTTGGTACATTTAAAATAGTGACAGGAAAAATTACTGAAATCTCCGCACGGAAGACCATAATCTACGTTAATTTTGACGATGACTGGAAAAATGATTTCACCATTATGATACCAAAATCTTTTACCCGTGATTTTGAAGCGCTTAATATTGCCGCTGGTGACAGCATCACCATACAAGGCATCGTTGAAAAATATTATGGACCTATGATTAAACTACAGAATATTCAGCAAATCTCAAAAGCCGAAAAATAGCGCTTTTATTTGTCCGCAATGCCTTTTATGATTCTACTTAAGATATTCATTTTATCCTTTTCAGGAAACATATAGCCCATGGCAACATTAGAAGACATTCCCCTTTATCCCCCTATTTCAGCGTATGAATCAGGCTTTTTAAAAGTTGATGATACACATGAACTATATTGGGAAATTGCCGGCAATCCAAACGGTGTTCCCGTTGTATTTTTACATGGTGGTCCAGGGGGATGCATCTCCCCCACATCCCGTCAATTCTTTGACCCGCAATTTTATAAAATCATTCTCTTTGATCAACGTGGGGGTGGTAAGTCAAAACCATCTGGTTCAATTGAAAGCAATACAACACAAGACCTTGTTAATGATATTGAGAAAATCCGCACTTTTCTTAATATTGAAAAATGGCATATATTCGGAAATTCGTGGGGCACTACTCTGGCGCTATGTTATGCAATACAACATAAGCAAAGATGCCTGAACCTTATTATTGAGGGTGTTTTCTTTATGAGGAGACAAGAAATTGATTGGTTTATGAACGGCATGGGAACCATATTCCCAGAAGCGCATGACCGTTTTCGCAATTACCTGCCCGTCGAAGAACAAAATGATCTATTAAAGGGATATTATAAACGACTTACATGTGGTGATCTACAGACAGAAATTGAAGCTGGAATGGAGTGGTCACGTTATGAAAGTGCCTGTGCCTTTCTTATTCCCCGAGAAGAGGTCTTTAATAGCCACGAAAGTCGTATGTTTGCCCGTGCAATTTCACGCATAGAAGCACACTATTTCATTCACAATCAATTTGAACCTGACACTTATATAGAAGATAACCTACATATATTAAAGGGGCTCCCTATCTCTGTCATTCAGGGGCGCTATGATATAATTTGCCCCCCTCATACTGCGCTTCTCTTAAAAAAAGCATTGCCCTCAATTGATTTTGTGATGGTAAATCTTGGTGGTCACAGCAAATCAGATCCCGGCATCAGGACAGCAATTATCAAAGCAACAAAACGCGCGCAATTACTCCCAGTCTCATAAAACCATATCCTTAAATTATACCCCTAAATTATAAAAGGCACACCCCATGACACGGCTAAAGACAATAGATGATTTTGACTGGACAAATAAAACGGCCCTGTTGCGCACCGATTATAATGTGCCAATTAAAGATGGTGTTATATTGGATAACACACGCATTAAAACCAGCCTAGCCACAATCAAAGCCCTGCAAATCAAGGGCGCAAAGATTGTCATTGTGTGTCATATGGGTCGCCCAGATGGTCAAAAAGATCAGCAATATAGCGTTAAACCTGTTCAGCAATGGTTGGAAAGCACCCTTAATCAAAAAGTTACCCTGATTGATGATCTTGATCAAACATCCTTTGATACACAAATTGCCATACTTGAAAATTTACGTTTCTGGGCAGGTGAAAAAAATAATGATAAGGATTTCGCGAAAAGCCTAAGCCGTTTTGGTGATATCTATGTCAATGATGCCTTTTCCAACTCACATCGCGCGCATGCATCAATGGTTGGGGTTACGGATTATGTGCCCTCTTGTGCAGGCTTGTTATTAACACAAGAGCTAAGTGCGCTATCAACGGCATTACAGACACCAAAGAATCCTGTCATGGCAATCATTGGCGGTGCAAAAATTTCAACAAAGACCGATTTAATTTTTAATCTATTACCAAAGATGGACATGATCGTTCTGGGCGGTGCTATGGCGAATACATTTGCCCTGGCCAAAGGCTATGATATGGGCGCATCCCTCGTCGAAGATACGATGGTGGATACCGCCAAGAATATCATTGATGTCGCAACCCAAAATAACTGTGAGCTATTCGTCCCTCATGATTTTGTTGCTTCGAAAGAGTTCAAAGAAAATGCCGCTCACAGCCATAAAAAAGATGCTGATTTTAGCGCCGACGATATTGCTATTGATCTAGGACCAGAGGCCATCACGACAATTAAAGCGATGATTGATAAGGCGAAAACACTGTTATGGAACGGCCCTTTAGGGGCCTTTGAATTAAAGCCATTTGATCATGCAACAAACCAAATTGCCGAACATGTTGCCACATGCACACGTGATAATGATCTGATCTCAATTGGTGGTGGCGGTGATACAGTATCAGCATTGAAAAATGCGGGTGTAGTGAGCGATTTTACTTATGTGTCAAACGCCGGTGGCGCCTTCTTAGAATGGCTAGAAGGCAAAACATTGCCCGCGATCAAAGCCCTAGAAGATACAAACACTTAATCTAGCATTTTCAATGCAGTAGGGTCTTTGCGCCACATATCTAACAATGTTGTCGCATTATTGATTTTAATACGATCATAGGCCGATAGAGCCTCCGCGAGCGCATTGTGGCCTATTTTAGAAGGCTCCTTCTTGTCATTTTCTGATGCAGGACGGGTCATAAGGAAAAATGATGCATAATCAGACTTCATGATTGACTTAGCCTTACAGATTACCGCCAAAGCTTCCCCGCTCTGTTTCATAATTATATTTTTAGCAAGATCAATATCGATATCCGCATAAACCGCAATTAATGCCGTAAAAAAAGCAATTTGCCCACGGCGCAATGTCTTCGTTAAAAACTGTGCCGTAATCTCACGTCTTTCGGCGTAACGCTGTGCCATAACAATTAAATCATCGGTGATATCATGGTGCCCCAATGACGCATTAACAAGCTCTGATACAACATTTTCTAAAACGCTATCGACTGTCTTTTTATCAATATCAAAGCGCTGTATTATATGACTGCGTAATTCTTGTGAGGCCGACCAGTAAAGTTCTGATGCGATCTTCATGTCAATCTCTGTACGCTCTAACATCGCCTGATGTAAAGACTCTGTTCTAAAAGCCATACGCTTTAGTAAATCAATATGCTTTTTTTGTAATTTTAAGGATTGATTATGCGAAATACCTATCGCTGTACCATCATCCTTTGTGGATAAAAGATGTGAAATAATAATGGCTGATAGATTTTCTTTTTTAGAGATCGCTTGCCAATGTCCTTCTATACCATTCTCAATAATTCTTGCTAATTCATCATCTTGAAAATCATGCGTTTCAATAATTGGAACAGCAACTGACATTTCTGTATCATAGGCCAATGCCAGCATTAACTGGATAGGCGCATCATCTTCCAACCGAAGGCGCTCCGCTAACATTTCACGTACATCCAGACTGGCTTTTTGTAACAATGTATGAACGATATCAGCGGCTTGGAATTTCTTTTGTTTATTCTTAGCGCTTTCATTGCCCAATAAATCCTGCAATGAATTATCAAGCGCCTCCCTTGAGGTGCTTGTGCCAACCTTTGACAAAGATAATAATTTTGCAATCTCACTCATTGCGAAATCTTCCATATCTATACTACGGCCGCCGGTATTATCTCCGGATTCATCCATAACCCTTGTACCCCTCAACTAAAACTCAACCTATAATTATTTTACATATTAATATAATAGATAGTCTTAATTTTATCTAAAATTGTATATAAATTTAAATAAGTGTTTGTTTATAAATAATTTTTAAAAACCGCCCTAGACATAGAATTGCATTCTGCAAACGGATAAACCACAAACCTTGTCCATAAGATATACTTTTACAAACACAATCTGTAATTGCACAACCAGAATGCTCTATTTTTTTATAAAAGCAAGACATAGATATTAATTATTGAAATAACTTTAAAAAAATGAACCAAAAGTATTAATGAGACGTTAACAAATGACCCAAAAACCTTGCTCACACCTAGTAAGCCTTGTCTAAATAGCCATAATTCGCTATACTTAGTTATTATCTTTAAAAAAGCTGCAAAAATTATAAAAAGTACAAGACAGCTGGAAAAGATGCGTTAATATAATAAAATAAACGTGTAAGAAGAATCGAAACACATCATATATTAACAAAGAACTTATTTAAATAAGGTGAGATCAATATGGACGTTTCAGGTATTTCTAATTTTGCACGGACAGCCTCAACACAAGCGGCGCCGCAAAATTCCCCCTCTTTCCAAGAATTAAACACACAAGACCAACGGGCGCGCCAAGACAGTGCGCAGCCACGTAACGCGGAATCCGCGCAATCATTAGCATCAGAAAATAATGGTCGCGCCAATAGCTTTGATGAGCGAGAGAGCACAGTGAGTGCCTCTAGAAATGATAATTCAATTAACGGCGTTAGCGAGGATAGCAACGCCGAGGCTTCCTCAGCCACTGGTCGATCAGAAGATTTTTCGATTAGCGACCAACCATCACGTATTGATACTGCTTCACCACGCGGTTCTGTCGTCGATATTGTCGTCTAATAGTAAAATACATGATGAAAGAATTCTAAAGGCGACTAGGATAGTCGCCTTTTTCTTATTCTTCTTTTTGTTCTCGATCAAATTCCTTTATCATCCCTTCATAAAATGAAATAATCATTATTCAGTTTTTAAAATAGGAAAAATAATGACAGAGAACACGACAAACAAAGGCCCCAGAGAGAAAAAAATTCCCGTTGGTGATGATAAAGAGCGCCTTACATGCCCTGATTGCGAATTTATTTTATACGACAATCCCAAAGTCGTTGTTGGATCGGTTGTCGAACATGAAGGCAAAATCATCTTGTGCAAACGCGCCATTGAACCAAGTAAGGGGAAATGGGCGTTACCCAATGGTTTCTTAGAAAATGATGAAACAACAGAAGAGGGCGCCATACGCGAAGCCCTTGAGGAAGCAGAGCTGAATATAGAAATCACTGGTTTATTGGGTGTCTTTAACCTGCCTCATGTTAATCAAGTACAGCTGGTCTATCGTGCCCGTATGCTAGATGACCATTATGCCGCCGCCCATGAAACAGAAGACGTACAACTATTTTCGTGGGATGAAATACCATGGAAAGACTTGGCCTTCCCATCCGTTGAAATGTCTCTTCAATATTGGCACAGCAAACAAGACATCCCAAATAACAACTATGCGCCACTGCGCGCCATATCACATATGCCACTTAAGGATTAAGACAAAAACAGAAATGTCTTAATCTTTATTTTTTTTTGCTGATTTTCTTAAGGCGCACTTGGGTAATTTGATTACCAGAACGTTTTAACACGTCAAAACGAACCCCAAAGAAAGAGAAGCTTTGACCGACATCTGGCAATAAGCGTGATTCGTGAATGAGCAAGCCAGCGACTGTTGCATAATCATTATTCGGTATATTCCATTCAAATTCACGGTTAAGATCACGAATCGTTACACCGCCATCAACCAGATAAGAACCATTGACCTGCGGTGTAAGGCCGGGAACAGACACATCATGTTCATCATCAATTTCCCCAACGATTTCTTCTAAAATATCTTCTAACGTTACGATTCCTTCGAAACTACCATATTCATCAACAACAAGGGCAAAGTGGGCGCGACGTGCACGGAATTCTTGTAACTGATCAAATAAATTCGTGCTATCTGGAATAAACCACGGATCAGAAGAAATTTGTTCAAAGTCAATCTTTGAGACATCCCACTTATACTTATTTAACTCTTTAAGAACCCATTTGGCATGAATGACACCGACGATATTCTCTTGCGTATCTTGATAAAGCGGTAACCGTGTATAACGGCTATTCAAAACGATTTGAATAATATCTTCTGGTTTTTGACTAATATCAATCATTTCAACCTGACCACGGTGGGTCATTATTTCGTCAACCTCAACATCAATCAAATCCAAAATAGAACGTAACATTGCGCGTTCTTCACGTACCTCGTCTTGGTCTCCCTGATGCAAATCAATAACACCCATTAACTCTTGCTTATTACCATCGTCATCTTCAGCATCTAAATCGACACCAAAGATCTTTAAAAAATTGCGAACAATCCATATTATAGACTGGGTAATCGGGGACAATGTAACAACAACAACATTAACAACGGGCGCAATGAACAAGGCAACCTTGTCCGCATTCATAATCGCATAGCTTTTGGGTAAAACCTCAGCAAAGATAAGAACAAGTAATGTCATCGCAATTGTTGCATAAACAACCCCTGCCTCACCAAACAAACCAATAAGGACAGATGTCGCCATAGCGGATGCCAGAATATTGACGAGATTATTCCCTAATAATAACGCGCCGATTAACTTGTCTTTTTGATCGATAAGCTTGTTCACAATTTTTGCGCGCTTATTTCCCTCTTTCTCCAAGCCATGCATCTTTGCCTTAGAGGTCGCGGTCATCGCCGTCTCTGAGCCAGAAAAAAAGCCTGATAAAAATAAAAGAAACAAAATCGTACCGGCGGAATACCACAATTCTTGAGTCATGTTGTTTTAATGTCCTTAATATAAAAATATTATATAATGTATATGCGCTTATTATAGATGTCGTTCAAGAAAAGAAAAGAGCTGATCATACGTAACATCTTTTGTTTGATAGGCCTGCCCCATTTTTTTTAGTAAAATCAGGTGCAATGCACCGTCTATAACTTTTTTATCATGCATCATAGCCTTTATAAAGCTATCCGCACTGGGCGTTAAATTCTTTTTCTGAAGACTATCAATAGTCGGTAACGCAAGGGCATCATAATGCATCTTAAGGCGCAATAGATCATCTGTAGATATAAAGTCAAGTTCTACACATAACTCTGCTGCCATCATCATCCCTATTGATACGGCTTCCCCATGTAAAAATCGCCCGTCATAGCCAGCAAGATGCTCAATGGCGTGACCAAAGCTGTGCCCGAAATTTAAAATGGCCCGTATACCCTGCTCTTTTTCATCTTTTGAAACGATCTCGGCTTTAATCTTACAAGATGTATAAATCGCATTCCTTAAAGCACTAGGATCTTTATCTAATATTTTTTGCCCCTGCCACTCAAGTAAGGCCGCGTAAAAATCAACATCATAGATAAAGCCATATTTTATAATTTCGGCATAACCCGCAATCATTTGACGATCAGGCAAGCTCTTTAAAAAATCTGTATCAATAACAACATGTTTGGGAGAATAAAACGACCCAACCAGATTCTTGCCAGATGATGTATTAATACCTGTTTTACCGCCAACGGCGCTGTCTACTTGCGCTAATAACGTCGTGGGAATCTGAATATAATCTATCCCGCGCAATAACGTTGAGGCAATAAATCCGCCCAAATCCCCAATAACACCGCCACCAAAGGCAATTAATGTAATGCCGCGATCTATGTTTTGCTCTAGAAAATATTCAGCATGACTTTGGAATGATTGAAAGCTCTTTGCCTCTTCCCCTGCTGTTATAAGTCGCGTGGCAATAATATGCCCGCCTGATGCTTTGACTTTTTTCTCAAGCAAGTCACCATAAAGGCCATAAACATAGTCATCCGCCAAAATGATGTAACGCTGTTTTGATTTGATATAATCAGCGTGATTAATGGCACCCGCACCAATATCAATGTGATAACCATGTGTCGTAGCATTGACGGTTAAGCGATCAAGAGACATTTATTAATCCTGATATTGCGTGATAGCATCAATCATCTGTTGCATCGTTTTGGACGCACTGTGATTATCGCTGGCGATATGAATATCGGCCTCGGCATAAATGGGATCACGTTCTTTCATTAATTTTTGCAAAATTTTTTGTGGGTCACCCTGACGCAGCAATGGTCGCTTATCTGTGCGTCCTGTACGCTCAACAAGCGTGTCTAAATCAGCCCGCAACCAAACAGAGATAGATTTGCGCTTAATCAAACGCCTTGTCTTTTCCTGAATAAATGCACCACCACCCGTTGCGATAATCTTGGGTTTTTCTTCTTCTAAAATACGACGGATAACCTTGCGCTCGCCGTCGCGAAAAGCCTCTTCACCATAAAGAGCAAAGATATCAGAGACAGAGCAACCTGCCGCATTTTCAATCTCCATATCGCAATCAACAAAATCTAGCGCCATTTTTTTGGCAACCATACGGCCTATGCGGGTTTTTCCAACCCCCATAAGACCGACAATAACAATTGATTTTTGGCTTTGCATCTGTGCTTAAATTCCTTTAAATAATAGGTTTATAAATCTAAGCGCTAATCACCATAAAAACAAGGGGCAAGATGATATGCCTCGCCTTAAATAAATGACACATAACGAAAGCTTTTAACGCCATGAAATTTTTCAATTTTCTTTTTATCTTGTTGATCTTTGCTAGCATTATAGGATTTATTTTTGCCATGTTTTGGGACGTTCCACGCCCTGCCAACACAACAGAGCAGATCATTGAACTAGAGGTTCAGTCGTAACATTATGCGTTTTTATCTTTCTCTATTCCTTATACTCTTTGTTTTAGGTGTTGTCGCGCCTATCAACACATATGCACAAACGGCAAGCACAGCATTAGAGTCCTCTATTAGTGCCGACGGTGAGGCCAAGAAAAAGACCGACACAGAGATAGATGCTGAAACCAAAAAGCGTATTGACGCCCTTATCAAAGAACTAGATGGAAAAACCAGTCTTAATATAGACGCGATGGAGATGCTGCGTAAAGGGGGACATGTCGACACCTTAGAATGGATTGCTGCTGAATTAGATAAAAAAGATGGCTTACGTTTTATTGAAAACGAAGACGCTATTGCCAACTACGTTAAGACTATGGACCATCTGATTGCTGATGATGAATATTTAGGTCTCTATTATCTACGCCAAAGTGGTTTTGATGACCGTGTTTGGAAAGGCTATACAAAAAAGACACTACAAGAGCATATTGATGATTTGGTGAAACGAAACAATCTACCCTATGCATTTCTTGACCAATTACGCTTGATACTCCTAAGCAAGGCCAAACATCCCAAAGGCTTTAACAAAGACAATTTTGCCACATGGCGCGTGAAGACATTACTTGATTTTGGCTTCAGACAAGAGGCTCTGTCCTTCTATACCTATTTATCACTCTACTATGAGACAGAAAATAAACAGATAGACCGAGATCTATTGGCTTTGGGCTTAACAAGTTACTTGATAAACCGCAAATTTGATGGTGCGTGTCTAGAATATAGCGTCCACGAAGATAGCATAGAAACATTAATCAAAGAGCAAGATACAGCGTCATTATTCACGACCGTTAAAAATCTATGTGATATTTATATGGCGGATGAACCGATCAGCACGCCATCTACATATATATTAAAAGACTATATGGACGATAATATTATTGTCGCCCTGCCGTTTATGTTTGATCTGGCATCACAAGGGAGTATCGCCATTACTTTTGAAGGCGTTTCCTTTAAATCGCTATCGCTCTCTTTATATATAAAACTAGCTGGCTTATTAGAAGCATCGAATATGCCCCGCCTAGACAAAAAAGTTATTTTCACAGCCTTGCTGGACCAGAACCGCCTATCCGTTGCGACCTTATTACGATTATTCGATCAAGATGATGATTTTATCACATGGTCAAACCAGACATATTATAAGCAAATCCAAAAAACACCGTCTGCTTTTGATAAAATGGCGCTTATTGAAAAACAAATTATTCAAAATCGAACACCGCACACGCCTTTATCGAATCTCTATTATCGATTCATTCATCCAATTAAGCCAAATGATGCATTTAAAGACTCGGCAAAGTTCGTTTCTTATTACCTTTATATGAATGATTCTTATAGTAAAGCGCGCAAGTGGGCGAATATTAATACCGATATTCCCGCCGAATATCGGGTCAAACCTAGTAAAAACAATAGCAATCCATTATATTATGAAAAAAATAATTCTTTTTTCATATTTCCGCTTGCATATTGGTCAGGAATTATGCTAAAACCTAAAGACGATGTAAAAACAGCTGTTTTATCTGTCTCTGCATCGTTACAGCATATTCGTCGTTATTGGCTTGATATGCGCGATGAACAAAACATCCGAAATGGTGAAGCACCTCACAGTGATGCGATTGAGACTTTGTTCGATAAGCGCCTGTCGTCTGATAACAAAAGACTAGTAAGTCAGTTTGAAGATGCAGCTAGATCGAAAGAAAAGGCAAAGACGGTCATAATGTCTGTTCTTATTTGGGATGAAGCGCTTGATACTGTTAAGAAATTAGCAAAAGAGCAACAAGTGGACCCAAAACAAGATAAGGAACAAGAAGAGACATTAAGACGAAATGACGATTTGACAGAAATTGTAAAATTTATTTTGCATAGTTTGAACAAATCAGATTTAAATAATTATGCTTTGGCATTTGGCCTTGATATTGCAAGCCTAAAAAATTAGGTACCAATAAACTAGGTAAGAATAACTAAGTGGCAATAAAGCCAAATAGATATAATTTAATTTTTTGAAGAAAAATAAAGTTTTTTAAACTCAAGGAGAAAAACACATGGCACGTCCAGGTAGACCACCAATTAAGAAGCCCCCTCTTCCAGCAACGGTAGATCGCTTCCTAGAAATGCTTGTCGCTGAACGCGGCGCAGCTAAAAACACAGTTGCAGCATATAAGCGTGACTTAGCGGATTATTGTGAATTCCTTAAAACTGTCAATGCTGATGTAACAACAGCAACAACGGATGTTATTCGCGCCTACATTAAAAACCTTTCTGCACGTGATTCTGCAGATAAAAAGGGTAATACATCGGCTCGTACAATTAACCGTCGCCTTTCAGCGATGCGTCAGTACTATCGCTTCTTGATGACAGAAAACATGCGTCAAGACGATCCTACAAATGGCATCGAAAGCCCGAAACAAGAGCGTACATTACCTAAGATTCTTTCTGAAGGTGAAGTTGATGCACTGATCAAAGGCTCTACAGAAATGAGCAAAGGTTCAGACGGCATACGTTTGGCTTGTTTATTAGAACTTATTTATGCAACAGGCGTTCGTGTTTCTGAACTTGTTAGCTTAAAAATGGAATCAATCCAAGATAACGGCAACTACCTTGTTGTTGTTGGTAAGGGTAACAAAGAGCGTATCGTTCCTTTGTCACAACCAGCAAAAGAAGCTTTGAATGCATATCTTAATGTGCGTAATGGCTTCCTTGCGCCACACCGCAAAGAGCGTCAGGCACCTTGGTTGTTCCCATCACGTACATCTGATATGGGTCACTTGACACGTCAGCGTTTCGCACAGCTTCTTAAAGACTTGGCTGAGTTTACAGGCGTTGATAATGATCGCGTTAGCCCACATATCTTACGTCACGCATTTGCGACACACCTTCTTAATCATGGTGCAGATCTTCGTTCAGTACAGAAAATGCTTGGTCATGCTGATATTGCAACGACACAGATCTATACACAAATTCTTGATGAGCAAGCAAAGCAGCAAGTTGAAGAGAAGCACCCCCTGTCAAAGACAGGAAGCAAGTAAAGTCTAAAACTGCTACAAAGTAAGCTTTAACTGCACGACAAATAATATCATATAGAACGGCGATGGCACTTGCTATCGCCGTTCTCTTTTGGTAGTTTTCATGATAGATAAATTAATGAAAATTTCTGACTAAATAGAGATCTTTTCAATAGAGGATTAGAGCAATGAATCATCTCGACTTTGAAAAACCAATCGTAGCAATGGAAAGCAAAATCAAAGCTTTGCAAAACACCAGCCCTGAAGATCAATTTGATATTGCATCTGAAATCGGCAAGATTGAAAAAAAGCTCCAAAAGATGATCAAAGACACTTATTCCGATCTTGAGCCACGTCAAAAAGTTCAAGTTGCACGTCATCCAGAACGCCCTCATTTCAAAGACTATATTCAAGGCCTTATTACCGACTTTACCCCTCTCGCTGGTGACCGATTGTTTGGCGAAGACCATGCCCTTGTTGGTGGATTAGGGCGTTTCCGCGGTCAATCTTGTATTATCATGGGACAAGAAAAAGGTGACGACACAGCAAGCCGTATTAAACACAATTTCGGCATGACGAAACCAGAGGGCTATCGCAAAGCCCAACGCCTCATGTCTATGGCATCACAATATGATATCCCTGTGATCTCTCTTGTCGACACAGCCGGTGCATTCCCAGGTCTTGAAGCCGAAGAACGCGGTCAATCAGAAGCTATTGCCAAGTCTATCGAAAGTTGCTTGCGCCTTACAACGCCGTTTATCTCTACGATCATTGGTGAAGGTGGATCAGGTGGTGCTATCGCAATCGCAACAGCCAACAAAGTATTCATGTTAGAGCATTCAATCTACTCCGTTATTTCACCAGAAGGATGTGCTTCAATTTTATGGCGTAGCGCTGATTTCGCTAAGGATGCCGCTGAGGCCTTGCGTCTCACAGCCCAAGACCTTAAAAAATTAGGTGTTATTGATGATATTATCAATGAACCATTAGGCGGCGCACATCGTGACAAAGCCATCGCGATCACATCAACAGGCGATAAGATTGAAGATGAATTGGCGATCTTATCACAAATGTCAGCCGAAGAACTCATCCAACAACGCCGTACCCGCTTCCTCGATATTGGTAAAAAAGGCCTATAATAAAGTGCCTTTAACACAATCCAAATATGAAGATTCGCGTGAATACCAACATGAACGATTAATTCGTTGTCGTGGCTATCGCCTTTCCGATGGTTTGTGGGAGATTGAAGGACGCATTACAGATGTTAAAGCCTATGCATTTGACAATGATTATCGCGGTCGTATTACCCCGCCAGACCCTTTACATGACATGTCTATGCGCTTAACGCTTGATGATGAGATGAATGTATTAGCGGTTGAGGCCGTAACCGACAAATCCCCCTTTGCCGTATGTCCTGCCATTACAAAAAATTTCCAGCGCCTTGTTGGACTTCGGATTGCACCAGGCTGGAATCGGGCCATTCGCAAGCAATTGGGCGGCATTCAAGGATGCACCCATTTGGTTGACTTATTGGGACCACTATCTACAACAGCTTTCCAAACAATCGTGCCCGTTTTAGCCCGTGAAAAAGGCATGGCGGCCATGCCGTCAACAGATGATGGCAAAGAAGGTAAGCGCCCCGGTCTTTTAAATAGCTGTCATGCGTTTTCTAGCAAAAGTCCCGTTGTCAGAGATCGTTGGCCCGAATGGTATGACGGTGATGATCTTGGTGATAAAAACACATCATAAAAATCAGATCTTAGATTAAACGGCCCTACTCGCTTTTAACAAGCGAAGCGCACGATCATGGCGCACAGTATAACCGTGACCAGCAATTGCGTGCCCCTCTTCTGTTGCGGCAGAACGATAATAAGCCATTAAAAAGACACGTATAGCCGCCGTTAACGATGATTTATCATTTTTACGATCATAGACAACCGAACAAATACGATGAATGGTGCATTTTTCTCGTCTAGCAATTTCTTTCAAAGCCGCCCACATTTCTGGCTCTAAGCGTATTGATGTACGTCGTCCGTGGATCGTGACATTCTTACTTAATAAGGTCGTCTTCTTTTCTGTTAATACGCGTTCAATAGCGCTTTTTGTATCTGGTTGTTCCTGATGCATGACTTATCCTCCTCTGGTGATATTAAGACGCTTTGAGATCACTAAAACAAAAACAACCTCAGCGTGTAAATATACGATAGTACACACCTTAATAAAAAACAACTATAAAGTGTATTTATTTTGTGATTTTCAAAGAAAGCGCATGAATCTGCGTCTTCATCTCATGATCGAGCGTATCATATATGTGACGTTGGGCATCAACGCGGCTAAGGTCTTTAAAAAAATCAGAGGCAATTTTGACACGGAAATGGCTTTCACCAGATCCATCATCACCGGCATGACCTTGATGTTTATGACTCTCATTAATTACCTGTAGATGTGTTGGAGCATAAGTATCATTTAATTTTTGCTCTATCGTGCTGGCTATGGACATTGTGACCTCTCTGTTTTATATAAATAAGAGGATAAGAAAGAAATAGACAATATCCAAGAGAAAAGACTTAATGTGTCATGAAAATTCCTAAATTAAAGCCAAATTCAACCGAATTTGATGATGGTCAAAAAGAGCGCGAAAAAGAAACGCGTCGCTGTGATCGTCCTGGATGCTCACATGAAGGGCTATATAAAGCACCAAAATCTCCCAAACACCTTAAAGAATTCATGTATTTCTGTTTGGAACATGTCAAAGAACATAATGGACAATGGAATTATTTCGAAGATTTCTCAACCGATGAGTTAGAAGAATATTTAAAAAGCTCCTCCTCTTGGGATCGGCCCACATGGAAAGCAGGCATTAATCCATTCATGGAGAGTCGCTTAAAACAGCGCATCTATGAACAATTTACGCGCGGTGAACGGACACGCTTTAAATTTGGCTTTGGCGCTGGTGGTGCTAACGAAGAAAAAACAGAGAAAGACGAGAAGACGAAAAGTCGCGGCTATAATCGTTTACATGGACAAAAAGACACGCCAGAGGCCCTAGCATTAGAGGTTTTAGAAATTCTGCCGCCTACTGATTTTACAGAAATAAAAAAAATCTATAAAGCCTTGGTCAAAAAACATCATCCAGATCTCAATGATGGTGATCCAGAATGTGAAGAAAAAATAAAGAAAATCAACGCGGCTTATACTATATTAAAAGTAGCCTATAGCCGTTACGAGAAAATAAAGGATCAGTATTAACATGAAAAATAATACGAAAGATAATAGTGCATTAAACATGAATGATATGATTGATATCGGTAATCCCGATACAGAAATATCTGTTCAACAAGCCTTTGGCATTGAGAGTAACCTTATGGTTCCTGCCTTTTCCAAGCGCAGCGAACATGTGCCAACTATTGATGACACTTACGTTTTTGACCGTGAAACCACGCTGGCGATCTTAGCAGGATTTTCATATAATAAACGCGTCATGATCCAAGGCTATCATGGTACGGGTAAATCCACCCATATCGAACAGGTTGCAGCACGCCTTAACTGGCCTTGTGTCCGCCTTAACCTAGATAGTCATGTGAGTCGTATAGACCTATTAGGCAAAGACGCTATCGTCCTTAAAGACGGCAAACAAGTAACAACCTATCAACAAGGTATTTTACCATGGGCATTAAGAAATCCTGTGGCCCTCGTTTTCGATGAATATGATGCAGGCCGTCCCGATGTTATGTTTGTAATCCAGCGCATCCTAGAAGCCGAAGGTCGTTTAACATTACTCGACCAAAATGAAGTGATTATTCCCAATGATAATTTTCGTCTTTTTGCGACGGCCAATACAGTCGGGCTTGGCGATAATACGGGGATGTATCACGGCACACAATTATTAAACCAAGGCCAAATGGATCGTTGGAATATTGTTTGCACACTTAATTATCTACCCCATGAAAATGAAGTTAAAATCATTTTAAGCAAAATGGTAAACTTCCAAAACCCAGAGGGTGAAGCCATGATTAATGCTATGGTTCGCTATGCTGGCCTAACGCGCAATGCTTTTTTAAATGGTGATGTTTCCATTGTTATGTCACCGCGTACAGTCTTAAGCTGGGCAGAAAATTTTGAGATTTTTGGTGACCTTGAAACGGCCTATCGCTTTAGTTTTTACAACAAATCAGACGAAGCAGAACGAGAGTTATTAAATGAATTCTTTCAGCGTTGTTTTTCTGCTTAATTATTAACACACATCGTGCTAGATTAAATTATGTCCAAAGATAATAATGAGTTTAACAGCAAACAATTTGAACATGTAACGCGCGACGTTGTTACATCACTACAAACATTGTTTAAAAAAAGAGATCTTCAAAAATCACCTACGCAAAATGCTGCTAAATTTACAATTACATTTGTGTCTGGTTCTACTGGTAATCTTTATTTATCAACAGATACGGTAACATTGACATTACGTCGCCCCAAAGCCATGGCAGACATCCCCTATTTACGCGGTCAAGCAGATCACTTTACCTTAAAAATCAACTACCATAATGCCGATACACACAAAGCATTACGTCCAAGCAAGGGCCAACACAAAGACAACATAACGACAGTTCATAGTTTCTTTGATTTTCTTGAAGACATCCGAACCGACGCAATTGGCTCAACTGAAATGAAGGGTGTTGCTAGAAATACTGCCTCTTATTTTGACCTCAGAACAAAAGAATTCATACAGTCCGAAACAAAACGTATTGGAAGCCTCAGCAAAGCAGAACATGAAGCACTCGCCTATCGTATTTTATTACGTGAAAGCCTTATTAATGAGCCCATTAGTAAAGAATTACAAGCTTTGGCCGCCCCTTATAAAACGACCTTAGAACCCATCATCCAGCGCCACCGTAATAGCTTATTAAACACAATATCAAGCCAACAGAAATTCGGCTTGCTCGCCCTTGATTTGTTACAAGAATTATTTCCCGATCAGGACATAAAAAAACCAGCGCCCAATGAAAATGATCTCACTAACGATGACGATTCATCTACGAGTGACATGCAAGACGATCAAAACAATGAAACACGCGGTGAAAGCGATCATAACGGCGATGACCAAGGCCAACAGATGGATGATGGCGGTAGCGAAGACGGCATTGGCGTTGTTGATGGCGAAGAACAGACGATAGAAACAGGTGAAACAAGCGACCAACCCCAAGAAGGATCAGAAGAACCTGGTGGTCCAAGTGGTGCGCGTAAGCCTATCGATAATATTGACGTTTTTGATGACTATAGTGCCTATACCAAAGACGATGATGAAATTATTAAAGCTGAAGATCTATGCCCGAACGAAGAGCGCCAGCGGCTCTATGAAACCTTAAAAAAAGACACAGAAGAACTGCGATCTGAAGTACGTCATATTGGTCAGAAACTGCGCCGCTTCTTGGCCTCACAACAACGCACAACATGGAACTTCGATCAAGAAGAAGGCATGCTGGATACGGCACGTTTGTCGCGCATAATCATGAGCCCGACAACACCACTATCTTTTAAAACAGAAAAAGAGAACCCGCTAGTGGATACAGTTGTAACACTCTTGGTTGATAATTCTGGTTCTATGCGTGGACGGCCTATAAACACCGCGGCTACCTGTACCGATATTTTAGCTGATGCGCTTGAGCAATGCGGTGTAAAAACCGAAGTTCTGGGCTTTACTACCAAAGCGTGGAAAGGTGGAAAATCTTTCCAAAAATGGCTCACTGACGGTAAACCGAAAAACCCAGGCCGTATCAATGATTTACGCCATATTATCTACAAACCCGCCGAAAAACCCTTGCGCCGTTGTCGCGCTAATTTCGGTGTCATGATCCGTGAAAGTCTATTAAAAGAAAATATTGATGGCGAAGCATTATTATGGGCGCGCGAGCGTTTGTTAAGACGTCCCGAAAAACGAAAAATCTTAATTGTTATATCCGATGGTGCGCCCGTTGATGACGCCACAGATTCACAAAATAAAACTGGTTTTTTGGTTAAACATCTAAAAAAAGTCATCACAGACATTGAAGCCGATAAGCGGATTGAATTAAGCGCGATTGGTATTGGTCATGACGTAACGCGTTACTATGAGAAATCGGTCAAAATTGATAATTCACATGCTTTGGCAAAAACACTTGCCGATCGGTTACTGTTACTCTTTACCGATGAAAATGACCCACAAAGTCGACGTATTGCCAAACGCATTAAGATGCAGATGAATTAGCCATCAATCAATACTGTTTTCGCATCAATAATATGCTGAATTTCCATGAGATCTTTCATCGCATTAATGGGTAATTGATCATCTAGAGAAACCAGCGCGATGGCGGTATCACCTTTTCTCCCCAAATTAAAATGTGCAATATTGACTCCGTGCTTACCAAGTGCAGTTCCAAGTGCACCTATAAAACCAGCCTTATCATCATTGTGAATATATAGCATATCACGTGTGATCTCTGCCTCGATAGTAACATTATCGAGGGTTAGTAAACGCGGTTGGTTACGCCCCAATAATGTTCCAGACACAGAACGTTCATGATTTTTTCCGACAAGGGATATCGTGATACGGGTTTGATAATCGCCCAAATTATCCGACGTGCTCTCGGTGATTTTAATACCGCGTTCTTTCGCAATAATCGGCGCATTGACGTTATTTACCGTTGTCAGACTATTCTTTAAAATCTCCGTGACGATCAATGCGGTTAAGGGTTTAAAATTAACGCCTGCGACATGTCCTTCATAGGTTACTTGAATATCACTCAGCATATCATCCGAAATTTGCCCCACAAGCGCACCTAATTGTTTTGCTAAACGTAGATATGGTTTTAACTGTATAGCCTCATCAGCGGTCAAAGACGCTGTATTAAGCGCATTTGTAACAGCACCATTAAGCAAGTAATCTGACATTTGTTCGGCAACCTGTACCGCAACATTTTCTTGCGCTTCACTGGTCGCCGCACCAAGATGCGGGGTGCAAATAACATCATCACGCTCAAAGAGCGGGTTTTCACGCGCTGGCTCCACTTCAAACACATCCAGTGCTGCACCGGCAACCGTACCATTTTCGAGCGCTACCAATAAATCAGATTCCTTAATGATCCCGCCACGTGCGCAATTAATAATACGAATGCCTTTTTTCATTTTTGTAAAAGCATCAGCGTTAACAAGACCGCGCGTCTTATCATTAAGTGGTGTGTGAATTGTAATGAAGTCAGCCCGTGGATAAAGTTCATCCAACGTCACTTTTTCAATGCCCAATTCACGTGCACGGTCATCGGATAGAAATGGATCTGCGGCAATAACCTTCATTTTTAATCCCATCGCACGCACGGCAACAATGGCGCCAATATTTCCACAGCCAATAATGCCCAATGTTTTATGGGTTAATTCGGCGCCCATGAATTTTGATTTCTCCCATTTACCAGCCTTGGTGGATTCTGTGGCTTGTGGGATTTGACGTGCCAAGGCGAACATCATCGCAATCGCATGTTCCGCCGTTGTGATAGAATTACCAAACGGTGTGTTCATAACAATCACACCTTTTTGTGTGGCTGATGACACATCAACATTATCAACACCAATACCTGCACGACCAACAACTTTTAGCTTTGGTGCTTTATCCAAAATGGCGGGCGTGATCTTTGTCGCAGAACGAATAGCAATACCATCATACTGATCTATGATCGCCGCCAATTCATCGGGGGACAAACCTGTATTAACATCAACTTCAACGCCCCTAGCCTCAAAAATCTCTTTGGCTTTGGGGCTTAATTTATCGGCGATAAGAACTTTGGGCTGTGTCATGATAGTGTCTCTTTATATTTTAGGTGTGTTTCTGGGGTAATTCCCATGTGTTTAAAATAGTAACTGCGCGTAAATCATGCAGGCTATCAACGCGCCATAAACTTATTTTCTCTAATGTTACGTTCATATTTTTTAATGAAAATTTAGGATCATAAATAAGTGACGTTGCCTGTGCCATTTCATGGGGTGATAATTGCCACGCCAATGTCATATGTGGCACCCAATGTGCGGGAACAACAAAATCTTTATTAATATAAGACGCACAAGATGATGCTTTACGATGATAGCTTTCATGTGCGCCCAAAAGATCTTTCTGGTTTTTAAGATTAAGATAAAGAACGGTGTTAACCGACCCTGTATCGTCTGTATCATTCGCAAAAATACCATAGCCGCATATCGTGCTTTTTTTCTGTGTTGCTTGTCCCACAAAGTCGTTCAATGCACGTGCAATATCTGTTTCAAATTGTGCCGTTTGGTCATTTGGAACTTCGTAGGTTGCAAGCGTCACATGTGACGGCGTTGCATAATGCCCATCTTCATCTTTGATTCCTAAAGACAATAATTTCTGACGAAATCTCTTACTGAAATCTTCTATCTCTGAATTTGGTAAATAACAAACGACATAATAGGCCATATTAAGATGTGACCTCTTGGTACGCCCATTCAAGCCAGGGGAATAAAGCTTCTAGGTCAGGTGTCTCCACGGTTGCCCCACCCCATAAACGAAAGCCCGTAGGCGCAGAACGATAGGCCTTAAAATCATAAGCAACATTTTCTTGATCTAGGAGAGCAACCATATCATCAACAATTTTTGTCAATGCGCCATCCGCCATATCGGCATGAAACGCTTTGTTCAAAACCAAACAAATTGATGTTGATGATCGTAGCGTATCATCAGCACATAAAAAGTCAATCCACGGGGTTTTATTAACCCATGCCTCAACAGCCTCTAAATTATTATGTGACCGTGCAATTAATTCATTTAAGCCACCAAGATCACGCGCCCATTTTAATGTTACAACCGCATCTTCAATGCACATCATAGACGGCGTATTGATTGTATTACCCTCAAATACTTTATGATTAAAAGCACCGTTATTTTTCAAACGAAAGATAATCGGTACAGGCCATGCCGGGGTGTAGCTGTTCAGACGCTCAACAGCGCGCGGGCTTAGGATCATAACGCCGTGCTGCGCTTCGCCGCCCAAAACTTTTTGCCATGAAAATGTTGTCACATCCAATTTATCCCAAGGCATCTCACATGCAAACACGGCGGATGTTGCATCACATAACGTTAACCCCTCACGGTCATCGGCAATCCAATCACCACTTGGTACTTTGACGCCGCTTGTTGTACCATTCCACGTGAATACAATATCACGGGTTTTATCAGCCTGTGATAGATCTGGTAACAGACCGTAATCGGCTTCAAACGTTCGTAGATCCGTTAATTTCAATTCATTAATCGCATCTTTAACCCAGTTTTTGCCAAAATTTTCCCACGCAAAAACATCAACGCCGCGCGCACCCAACATCGTCCACATCGCCGCCTCAAAAGCACCTGTATCAGAGGCCGGTAGAATACCGATATGATAATCGCTGGGAATTTTTAGAATGTCCCGCATTAAATCCAGCGCTTCTTTAATACGTTTCTTGGCTGGTGCAGAGCGATGAGATCGTCCAAGCAATGCATCACCTAGACCATCAAACGACCAATCTTTATGTTTGGTTGTTGGACCTGAAGAGAAGTTCGGGCTAAGTGGTTTTATGGTTGGTTTAGGTGCTGATTTTATTATTGAATTGGGCTGGTTCATGATCAAGAAACCTCGTATTGTAAATATGTTAGTTATTCACTTAACCTTAATCCGATTCTTATTACCGATCATTAGAAAGAGGCATAAATGAACGTTATTTTACATGGTGGAAATACAAAAACGATTGATCCGATGAATGAGCGCCTTGCCGATGCGATGCGCCTTGCCGCACCCAATAAGAAAATTGCGCTTTGTTTATGGGCTATCCCCGATAAGGAATCTGATTATTATGCGGATACAAAAGAATTTTTGGTCAACTTCATTGGGGCTGATTACGATCTGCGCTTTGTTGATAATGATTTGGCTGATTGTTTAGAATGGTGCGACGCTATCTATTTCCAAGGGGGCAAAACATCAACTCTCATTGAACGTCTGGCACCACATAAAGATTTATTGTTAAATTTCCCAAGTCACAAAACGATTATTGGATCATCGGCGGGTGCTTGTGCCCTCGCACAATATTACGTTGCCAGCGCACCAACACCACAAAAGGGATTAGGCATTATCCCGTTCTCTGTTTTTGTGCATAGCGACACATTTGATCGCGCACCCTATGAGATGTTGAAAGAACAACACCCAGATCAATCAATATTGTTAATCCCCGAATGCCATTATATTGAACTAACACTATAAACGTGCTGTTTTAAAACGTAAAAAAACCGTATGCGATGATACGGATGTGGCCTATGCGGCGTTTTTAGAACTATTAAGTGCTTCATTCCAAGTCAGTGGCTGTGCTGTGTCAAGAAGACCGGCGCGTGACATGTTTTGCATTGTTTTACCAGAAATCAATGTACGCATTGCCTCTGTATGACCATATTGTGTCGCAATATGCAGTGGTGTCCAGCCATCTTTATTACGGATGTTAACATCTACACCCTCGGCGATTAAATGACGAATACGCGCGGCATCGCCTTCGCGTGCTGCAGTCCATAAAGCATCTGTTTTAACTGTGTCTTGTTTTTGTGCGTTAGAAGCCATTCTTTTATTCCCTACTATAATTATTATATCTTTTTAAATAGCATACTGCTTTTAATGCTGTTTTTAATCATCAGCTTTTATTAAGACGCTAAATTATTAACAAATTCTTAATATGCTATAAAAATAGCAATCATTTCCCATATTGTCAAGCATTATTGTGAATAAAGTTCAACATTATAAAAATAATATTTTCCCTTAAATACCTAACTCATAAAGTTTCTGCATCGCTAAGATCGGATCAACCGTATTATTTTTATCCGTAGGATCATTAGTAATATTTTCAATCGCACCCGTTACAAAGTCACGCGCCACAGTCACAGCCTTACTTGTCGATAGGCCAAGTGCCATATTCGCAGCAATCGCCGCCGTTAATGCCGCACCAACACCACGCGCTTCATATTGAGCCTGTGATAATTTACTCTCGAACAGATCTTCGGCATCGCCGTCAGTAACCATATCAACCATAACTTCGGCATCAAAACCACCACCACGCACGACAACAGACTTAGGGCCCAATGTCAGTAATGTTTCCGCCGCATGTTTTAAGGCGTCAATATCCCCTATCGCCATACCCGACAAGATTTCGGCTTCTTCGCGGTTTGGTGTTACCAAATCGGCAAGCAACATAAGACGGCGCTTATAAGCGGCACGCGCATCAACATTCAATTCATATTCTTTACCTTGTGTAAACATAACAGGATCAAGAATAAGCTTTGCGCCCGCCTGAACCATGGGCTCAATAACATCCGCCACCACATTAATAATATCCTCGTTATGCACATCACCAATTTTGATGATATCAAACTTATTATCGCGCAAAACGGCTTCTAATTGTTGCTTAATAAAGGACGAAGGCAAAACAACACGTTCAAAAGCTTTTTCGGCATTACGTGCATACAAGCCTGTGGTAATAGCGCTCGCCTGACACCCAAAAGAGTGAATTGTCTTCATATCCATCAACAAACCAGTCCCCGCCGAACTGTCGATGGAGCCGATGCATAGAATATTTTTTACTTGTTTTGCTGTGTTTTGAGATGCCACACGAAAGACCCTTTACTGAATAGAAATAATATCCAGATAAGTTTACCCAATTACACGTATTTGGCTATATATATTTTAAGAAATTAAGCAGAAATCTTTTTATCTACTGTATTTTGGGCTGTATTTCGTCCCTTATCTAGGGCTTCAATTTCTGCGCAAAGACGATCAACCGTTCTTTGAACGATGATCGTATCTTTTGCTTCAACCATTGCACGTACTAATTGCTCAGTCCCTGATGCACGCAATAAGATACGCCCTTTACCCAAACCAAGCTGTAACTCTTTAACCAGTTTTTGTAGGCCCTTATCATCAACGATTGATTTATCATTTACATGAACGCTTTTTGTGATTTGTGGATATGGTGTAAAGACATTAAAGAGATCACTCGCTTTGCGACCAGATTCTTGATACATCGCCAATACTTGTAACGCAGAAATAAGACCATCACCCGCCGTACCAAAGTCACTCATCACGATATGACCCGCTTGTTCACCGCCAAAGTTCACATCTTCTTTGCGCATCATTTCAACGACATAACGATCGCCGACTTTGGCGCGGTGTAATTTAACACCCAAACCAGATACATATTCTTCCAAGCCCATATTGGACATCACAGAGGCAACAATACCGTTATTCTTTAACTTACCTGACTGTTTCAGGAATGTCGCGATAAGACCCATTGTTTGGTCGCCGTCGGCAACTTGACCTTTTTCATCACAGAAAATAACGCGGTCAGCATCACCGTCTAAGGCAAAGCCAAGATCTGCACGCTCTTGTAAAACACGCGCGGCTAAATGATGTGGCTGTGTTGCACCGCAATCTTTATTAATATTTGTTCCGTTTGGCGCGGCGGCCATTACGATCACTTCTGCGCCTAACTCCCACAATACTTGTGGGGCGGCTTTATAAGCGGCACCATTAGCACAATCAACAACGATCTTTAAACCATCAAGGCGTAAATGACGCGGGAATGTGCTTTTTGAATATTCAACGTAACGACCAACGGCATCGTCTAAACGACTGGCACGACCCAAATTTTCAGCAGATGGTAGAATAGAAATAAGATCTTCCGACATTAAAGCCTCAATCGCCAGCTCATCATCATCTGACAATTTATGGCCTGCCGCATCAAAGAACTTAACACCGTTATCTTGATATGGGTTATGAGACGCAGAAATCATTAAACCAAGATCGGCGCGCAAAGAGCGCGTAAAGTTCGCCACAGCAGGTGTTGGGATAGGCCCTAGCAGAACAACATCCCAGCCCATAGAAACAAAACCCGATGTCAAAGCAGGCTCAACCATATAACCAGACAAGCGCGTGTCTTTACCAATTACAACCTTGGGATTTTTCTTGCCGTTTTTAAATTTGATACAGGTGGCCTTTGCCAACTTCAATAACGTTTCCGCGTCCATTGGCTGTGTATTTGTTAAACCGCGTACACCGTCTGTGCCAAAATATTGTCTCTTTGTCATTGTTTATATGTCCTCTGTTTAAAACTTTATGGCTTAATCTATAATCAATAGAAATGATTATGTCTATAAAAATCCACTATTTATCAGTATACCAAATAATAAAACAGCGCGACAAATCACGCTGTTCTACAAAACGTTACAAAGAATAGATTAAGTCCCTAGCCCGCTGTTGGTACGGAACCGAGGGTTAGATCATCACTGCCCGGCTTTTTAGGTTCATCACGATTGATTTTCTTGCCCGCCAATAAATCGGTGATTTCATCGCCTGAAAGCGTTTCATACTCAAGAAGACCCTGAGCCAATATCTCTAATTGATCAGCGTGTTTCTTCAATAACTCTGTTGATTTTTTATAGGCACCATCAACGATAGAACGGATTTCGGCATCGACCATTGCGGCTGTTTTCTCAGACATTGCCCCATCAGATGCTTGCCCGCCATAGACGCTGTTATTACCGCCCGCATATTTAATAGGGCCGGCTTTATCGCTTAAGCCCCATTCGGTGACCATTTTACGGGCCATATCGGTTGCCATTTGAATATCAGACGATGCACCCGTGGTAACAGCGCCGTAACCAAAGATTAGTTCCTCGGCAACACGTCCGCCCATCGCTACACATAGATCGGCATATAATTTATCACGAGAAACCGAAACTTGGTCCCCTTCTGGTAAGCGCATAACCATACCAAGCGCACGTCCACGTGGAATAATTGTTGCCTTGTGAATAGGATCAGAAGCTGGCTCATGAACGGCGCAAATGGCATGACCTGCCTCGTGATAGGCGGTTAGTTTCTTTTGATCTTCGGTCATTGCCATTGAACGACGCTCTGCGCCCATCATGACCTTGTCTTTTGCTTCTTCTAAATCGGCCTGTGCCACAACACGACGATTCTTACGCGCCGCAGATAACGCCGCCTCATTAATTAAATTGGCCAAATCAGCACCAGAAAATCCAGGTGTACCGCGTGCAATAACACGGGCATTAACATCTGATGCCATAGGGACTTTTTGCAAGTGAACTTTTAGGATCGCTTCACGACCATTAATATCAGGATTGGGAACAACCACTTGACGATCAAAACGACCAGGACGCAATAAAGCAGGATCAAGAACGTCTGGACGGTTTGTCGCCGCAATAATAATCACGCCTTCCGTGCCTTCAAAACCATCCATTTCAACCAACAGTTGGTTTAATGTTTGTTCACGTTCATCATTACCACCACCATGACCGGCACCGCGGTGACGACCGACAGCATCAATCTCATCAATAAAAATAATACACGGGGCATTTTTTTTACCCTGCTCAAACATGTCACGCACACGGCTAGCACCAACACCAACGAACATTTCGACAAAGTCAGACCCAGAAATTGTGAAGAACGGCACTTCCGCCTCACCCGCAACGGCACGCGCCGTCAATGTTTTACCAGTACCAGGAGGACCAACAAGCAGAACACCTTTAGGGATTTTACCGCCCAAACGTTGGTATTTTTGTGGGTCTTTTAGATAATCGACAATTTCAATCAATTCTTCTTTGGCTTCGTCAATACCAGCGACATCACCAAAAGTAATGCGCCCTGTCTTCTCATTTAATAACTTAGCCTTTGATTTACCAAAGCCCATTGCGCCGCCTTTTCCGCCGCCGCCCATTTGGCGCATGAAAAAGATCCAAACACCAATTAAAAGCAGCATTGGGAACCAACTTAGGAGGATGCCCATCAATGTTGACGTGCTTTCTGGTGCTTTCGCGGTGATGCGAACAGGCGTATTTTCAAGCTTAGACACAACATCTGTTCCATTTGGAATGAAGCTGTTAAAGGCACGCCCATCGTTATACGTCCCCTCAATCGTTGAGCCTTGAATAGTGACATCGGCGATCTGGCTGTTTTGTGATGCGCTTAAGAAATCAGTGAACGCCAATTCCTCTGCGGCAGAGCCTTTTTGTGCTGTTTGGAAAGAATTAAACAAGGCCGCCATTACTAAAATAATGACAACCCACATAATGGCGTTTTTACCCATATTATTCATGGTAACGATATCTCCGTTTTAAACCGAATTTTATAAATCTATTAGGCTCTTAATCTAGATGCTTTTCATCCGAAAGCAAGGAAAAGCATACAGCAATTTCTGGATTATTTGCCCCTAACCACGGCGCGTATATACATATATCATCCGCATCAACAATGACAGGCAGACCATACCGAAAAATTGGTTGAATATCAGACAGCGATTGATCGCCATAAATAGCCTTTATATGCGCTGCATCCCTATCTTGATAAGCGCGGATCGCATGGGCTTGCGCGCCCTCATTAGAAAACCGAAAACGATGATCCCACAAAATAGCCTCACCCACAGTCAAAGCGATTAAATCCGGTTCTTCTATCGCATCACATTCGCGTCCGATTGTTATTTCCCGATCATTCCAATCAATCACACAGCCGAGCAAGGTAAGGCGCGCAGATGCTTGTTCTTGAATTTTCATCACAATGTCTTCAATAGCCGATAATTTAGAATAATCATGGTGTGGTGCGCTATACGCCAAGGCCCTTTGCAATACACGGATGATTGTTTCATCTGGATAAGAAAGCAAAGTCACGCGGTTTATTAAAATCCCGCCCCACGATAATTTTTCAACACTGTTTTTTTCAGCATCAACAGCATAAAAATCCAATGCCTTGTCTGCACGACTTAAGCGCATTAAAACGCTTTTTAATCTTTTTAAAGATAAGCCCTCTTTTTCCAAGGCGTTCGAAAAACCAGATAATAACGACCGTAAACGATTACGTGTATAAAGTGGCTTAATGTTACTTGAATCCTCAATATTATCTTTATTTTTAGATTTAATAAAATTACGTAACTCTTTTTTATTAAATGATAAAAGTGGCTTCAATAGTGTCAAATTTTCTTTGCGCTTTAAACCGTGAGAGATAGACGACAATCCTACTAAACCACTACCTGAAATTAAGCGATAGAAAAAGCTCTCGCGTAAATCACCTTCGTGATGTGCCGTACAAAGTGTCTGAATGTTATATTTTTGACACGCCGTTTCTAACGCGTCAAAACGCGCATCACGTGCACGTTCTTGAACCGCAGACCCCGCGACCATATTAACGGCCAGAACATCACAATGAATACTGTCATCATCAAGCGTTTTCTTCACCCACTGTGCTTCATCGGCGGACTCCGCGCGCAAACCATGATCAACAGTGAATGTATAAAGCTCTATTTTATGATCGGCGCAAAAAGACTGCATCAGATAGCACAACGCCATACTGTCAACACCGCCAGAAACAGCAACAGCAATTTTAGAAGGCAGACCGCTCCCTTTGAACAAGGTCAAAATATTTTGATTAAACGCATCTTGCGTGACATCAACAATGTGGACATCCGTGATTTCAGACTGTATAGCGTTCGCACCTGTCATCACGCACTCTATTACCTAAAGGCAACCTCGCCAACACTGCGTAGCTTACGACTATGCAAACGGTCAAGACCATTATCACGCATAAGTTCAAGGGCTAACATACCGATTTGTAGGTGCTGGTCAACGCGCTCACGGTAGAATGTATCCGCCATGCCGGGTAGCTTTAATTGCCCATGAAGTGGCTTATCGGACACACATAACAACGTACCGTAAGGCACACGGAAACGGAAACCATTGGCCGCAATCGTCGCCGATTCCATATCCATCGCTATTGCACGCGATGCGCTTAAAACTTGCATCGGAATTTGATAGGGTTGTAACTCCCAGTTACGATCATCAATTGTTGCGACCGTACCCGTACGCATAATTTTCTTTAATTCATATCCACGAAGACCGGTAACACGGCTAACGGCTTGCTCCAACGCAATTTGTATCTCTGCTAAGGCAGGCACTGGAATTTCTGGCGGTAAATCACGATCAAGGACGTGATCTAGGCGCAAATAACCATGCCCAAGAACATAGTCACCCATTTTTTGTGAATTACGCAAACCACCGCAATGACCAAGCATCAACCATGCATGCGGACGTAAAACCGCGACGTGATCCGTAATCGTTTTAGCATTTGAAGGCCCAACACCGATATTCACCATAGTAATACCCAGACCATCTGCGCGCTTTAAGTGGTAAGCAGGCATTTGTGGCATACGGGGTGGCTTTACGCCGTGCTGTTCTGCATGCTTATTAGGGAAGTTACCATCCGCATCCATTAAATTCTGGTTCGGTGTAATCCACTCGCCCGGTTCAATAAAGGACGTAAATTGCTGACGGTATAATTGCTCCTCTGGATCATCGGTATAGCTCATCAACTGTTGACCCAAACGGATGAACTCATCGACATAGAACTGATAGTTTGTATACAGAATAAAGCCTTGGAAATTTTCAGCCTTGGTTGCCGTGTAATGCTTTAGACGTTGTAAAGACACGTCAACACGTGGCGCATTGAATAAAGATAGTGGCTGTGGCGCATCTTTTTCTGTTTCATGCGTTCCATTGGCAATCGCATCATCCATAACCTTTAGATCAGGTAGATCAAAATATTCTGGCATCATCGCAACGCGCTCTGGTGTTAGTTCACCCTCAATGTGGATTGTTGATCCCAACGAGAAATGAATCGGTATGTGCATATCGGATACACCAACTTCTAAGGGCACCTTATGAGAGTTTAACAATAGATTAAATTGGTTTAAGTAATAATCCTTGAATAAATCAGGGCGCGTTAATGTTGTTTTATATTTCCCCGGTGAATACACATAACCATATGACAGACGTGTATCTTGATCATAGCGGCTGGATTCTGTTTCAATCGATACATAAGGGTAATAAGCATGAACGCGTTGTTCAAAATCTTTGCCAGATCCAAATTCTTGGAACTTTTTCTGCAAATAAGCTGTGTTCGTTTCATAGATTTTCACAACATAATCATAAGCCTTTTGCGCATCCGTAAAGGTGCGTGGCTTTGATTTGTTTGTGATCGGTTTCACAATATTTTTCAATTTATCGTACATCGTTAATTTTCCTGTTATTTTTTATTCTTCTTTATTCTTCTAGACCCATCAAAGATAGGGCAAATTCGCGTGCAGTAAAAGGTTTTAAATCATCTATCGTTTCACCAACACCCACCGCATGGATAGGCATGTTGAACTGATCAGCCAATGATACGATCACCCCACCCTTGGCAGAGCCATCTAATTTCGTCACAATCATACCCGTTAAATCCACCGCCTCTTTAAACGCGCTTAATTGCGAATGGGCATTTTGACCTGTTGTCGCATCTAACACGATCAAGCTGTCATGTGGCGCCGTTTCGTCCAACTTACGCATAACGCGCACTATCTTTTCCAACTCCTGCATCAAGTTTAATTTGTTCTGCAAACGCCCCGCCGTATCAACCAACAAGACATCAACGCCTTGTTTCTTGGCCTCGGCATAAGCCTCATAGACCAAAGCAGCAGCATCTGAACCGATTTCTTTGGCAAAGACAGGAATATTCGATCGCTCACCCCAAACGGTTAATTGCTCAACCGCCGCGGCACGGAACGTATCTCCCGCCGCCATCATCACGGATTTACCCTGCATCTTTAGCTGACGTCCAATTTTACCAATTGTTGTCGTCTTACCCGCACCATTCACGCCTGTCATTAAAATAACATGAGGCTTGTGATCACTCACAACATTCAGAGGCTTCGCGACAGGCTTTAAAATTGTTTCAATCGCATCCGCCAAAAATGTCTTTACCTCAACATCTGTGACGTCTTTACCAAAACGATCTTTAGAAAAGTCAGCCATAATCTTAGCCGCAGTCCTAGGCCCCAGATCAGCAACGATTAATATATCCTCTAGCTCCTCCAACAGTTCATCATCAAGCTTGCGCTTGGTCAAAACATCAGAAATGCCCTGTGTAATTTTATTCGACGACTTTGATAACCCCGTGGTTAAACGCTTGAACCAGCCTTTCTTATCTTCCTCAGGCTCTTCTTCAACGACCTCTTGCGGCGCATCGATAACAATCGCGGGTATAATTTCTGGCTCTGGCTCTGGCTCTGGCTCTGGCCCTACAAGATCCTCTTGAACAACAATCTCTGCTTCAAGCTCTTTCTCAAGATTAATATTCTCAGACGCATCCAGCAAAGCTTGCTCAGCCTTTTGTGCTTCTTCTAGCTTTTTTGCCTCTTCTATTTTCTGGGCTTCTTTTTGGGCTTCTGCTTCTTTTTTCTTTTTACCGAAAAACCAAACCATGACTATGCGTTCCTATTGTACATTATAGCGCGCCACACTGTGGGACATCTATAGAATCACTATAAATTATTGAATTATACAGGCAATCATACCGCCCCCCTTATCATCGGTCAAATGTAAAGAACGGTCATATTTATGTTGAGATTGATCTGTAAATTTTTATGGATTAGCGCAGTTTCGGCTTAAGATATGATTGAACGGCACTATATCCTTTTTTAATGGGATCGCTTTTATGCGCAATCATGGCAAGAAAACGTATAGAAACCGTACTGTAAACTTTGGACAAGCCTTGTTTGATTTCTTTTTTAGTTGGGTGCGGAATATGTACAGATTTGCGTAAGACACGCACTATAAAAGCACCATTGGATTCACTCATACCTTGCTTGGGCAATCCTTCATGCTCTGCAATGGTCGATATATTTTGCACTAAAGAGCTGAGGCGTTTATCCGTCTTGTCTTTCATGAATACTAAGAATGGGACAAAAGGCAGGCTATAATGTTTAAATAATACCTTTAAGTCACCCGAAACGATCTTCGCGGATTTTTGGATGGCTGCTTTGCGCTCTTCTGGCGTTTTCTTTGCAACCTGATATGAAAATTCAGGCTTAATTGTCGACACTTTAAGATGGCTCCCTGCCATATAACATGAATCATTTTTGATTCTTTAATTACCTAAAGCTTGGGATATTTTCATATGAAGGTCAAAAAGAAAATATAGAATATGTCTAATTTCTTTTATAAATGAGCAAGGATATCAACACAAAAAACAACGCACTGTTGAACTCTAAACTCTCCTCGATGGCACGCATAACATAACCATGCTCGAGCAACTCTGGGAAATTACGCGGTAATGTATCAAGGATTTTTGCAATCACCATGCTCCCCAATCCGATACCAACGATCCACGCATCTGCTTGAAATTTAAAAACATTCTTAACCCAGCGCCATAAATACGTTGATAGGCGCAAGACCGCATAGATCAAGATCAGAATAAAAATAGCACCAATGATTTTTTCAATCATCGGCGTTTGTTCCGACACATAAAAACGGGATTTTAACATCGACATAGACGTAAAGGCTTTATGCCCATCAAATTCACGAAAAGACGCCAAAATCATCAAGAGTGAGAAAAGACCGTAGATTTCCTTGCGATTATTTGCCCAAACACCAAGAGCAATGACACCAGATAAGCCAAACATCATGGCCGCACCCTGTTCGACAAAAGAACCCTCATTATACCAATTCACCTCCGCAGGTGAATAAAACGCATACCCGATCAGAAAAGCGCAAAGGCTGAGCGCAAAAAACCCATATATAAAGATGAATCGATTCATAATCGCATTATTACACGAGATAGAAAAAAAGATCAAATCGTTGTTTTTCATTTGACAGTCGGTGCCTAAACCGCCTATATAAAGCCCATACGGACAAAAATTCCCTTTTAAATGGCTATTTTTAAACGTCCCACTAAACATATGGATGATCACGAGTCGGCGCGTTGCGCTCGCTAGTGTTAATTACCCTGTGAGATAAATTTGGAATACAAAAAGTAATAATGTTTGATAATTTAACCAGCAAATTAGGTAATGTCTTCGAAAGACTAAAACGCCGCGGCGCATTGAGTGAGAATGATGTGATGGCCGCTATGCGTGAGATTCGCGTTGCATTGCTAGAGGCCGATGTTGCCCTGCCCGTGGTTAAAGACTTCGTCAGCAAAGTAAAGGCCAAGGCCGTTGGTCAAGATGTTATCCGTTCGGTCACTCCAGGCCAACAAATAGTTAAGATTGTTAATGATGAATTGACGGCGATGCTTGGTTCTGGTGAAGAAGCAGAGCTCAATTTCCGCACTGAACCCCCTGCCGCTATTTTAATGGTCGGTTTACAAGGTGGCGGTAAAACAACATCTACGGGTAAATTAGCCAAACGCCTCAAAGAAAAAGATAAAAAGAAAGTTCTTCTTGTCTCCCTTGATACACAGCGCCCTGCCGCGCAAGAACAGCTTGCAATCTTAGGCGAACAAATCGGCGTTGATAGTATTGAAATCATTAAAGGCCAAGATCCCTTAACCATTGCCAAGCGTGCAATGGCAGAAGGAAAAACTGGTGGTTATGACGTCGTATTCCTTGATACGGCAGGTCGTTTATCAATTAATGACGAATTAATGGCCGAAGTAAGCGCGATTAAAGACTTCGCCAAACCGTCTGAAATCTTACTCGTTGCCGATGCAATGACAGGACAAGATGCAGTCGAAGTTGCACGCAATTTTGATGAGAAAATTGGTATTACCGGTATCATGCTGACCCGTATGGACGGCGATGCACGTGGTGGTGCGGCATTGTCAATGCGCGCCGTCACTGGAAAGCCATTAAAATTCATTGGTGTTTCTGAAAAGCTAGATGGCTTAGAGCCATTCCATCCAGAGCGCGTTGCAGGACGCATTTTGGATATGGGCGACGTTGTTTCCTTGGTTGAAAAGGCCGTTGAGACAATTGACCACGAAGAAGCCGCCAAAATGGCTGAGAAATTCAAGCAAGGCCGCTTTGATATGAATGACTTTTTAAGTCAGCTCAATCAAATGAAGAAAATGGGTGGCATGAGTAGCATGATGGGCATGCTACCTGGCATGGGTAAATTAAAGGGCATGATGAATGACGCCCAAGTTGATGACAGCATGCTGGCAAAACAAGAAGCCATCATTTTGTCCATGACGAAAAAAGAACGCGAATTTCCAAAATTAATTAATGGATCACGCCGCAAACGTATTGCGAATGGTTCTGGTGTAACAGTTCAAGAGGTTAACCGCCTTATGAAGCAACACCAACAAATGGAAAAAGTTATGAAACGCCTAAAGAAAATGGGCGGTAAAGGCATGATGGGTGCTTTAAAAGGCATGTTCGGCGGCGATATGGGCGGCATGGCTGACATGATGGGCGGTATGCCTTCTGCTGATGAAATGAAAAAATTAGAACAAAAAATGGGTGGTCAAGGCGGTGACTTAGCATCCATGCCAAACCCATTTGATACGCCATCGGACAATAATCCTCTGGCAGGACTAGGATCATTAACAGGACTACCAAAGAAATAAAATTTAAAGAACGAAACTAAACTTAAACATTAACGTCATTACTTAAAACACTTAAAAGGAGAGAAACAATGGCAGTAAAACTTAGATTAACACGTAAAGGTGCAAAGAAACGTCCATTTTATTGGGTCGTTGCAACAGATACACGTTCACCGCGTGATGGTCGTTACCTAGAAAAAATTGGTACATATAATCCAATGCTTGCAAAAGATGATGAGAACCGCGTGTCTCTTGATGCTGAGCGTGTAAAATACTGGTTAGATAATGGCGCACAAGCCTCTGACCGTGTTGCTGTATTTCTTGGTAAGGCTGGTCTTGCGCCAGCTCCTGCACAGGGCAATAACCCACAAAAAGCGAAGCCAAAAGCCGCTGCTGTTGAACGCGTAAGAGAGCGCGAAGAAAAAGCTGCTGCCCGCGCTGAAGCTGAAAAAGAAGCTGCTGAAGCCGCCAAAACTGCGAAGGCCGAAGCTGAGGCAGCCCCTGCTGTTGAAGAAGCACCTGCCGAAGAAGCACCTGCTGCGGAGACGACAACGGAAGCACCTGCTGAAACTGAAGCAACAACAGAAGCACCAGCCGAAGAAGCGGCACCTGCTGCTGAAGAAGAAACAAAAGCAGACGCATAATTTGCACATGCTAACTTAATTAAACACCGATGGTCGATTCAATCGCCATTGGTGTTTTTTTATTCATATATAAGGCCCCCTCATGATCGATACAAAAAACATGTTAAGCATCGCCCGCGTTATGGGGCCTCATGGCCTTAAAGGTCTGATGAAGCTAAAATATTTTGGGGATGATGTCTCGATTCTTGAACAAGAGAATGTTGCCTTTGATAAGGACGGTAAACCCGTGACACTAATACTAAAAAACAAAGTCAAAGATCATTGGCTTGTGGAAGTTGGCGGCGTTCATGACCGTACAATGGCCGAAAATGTTGGTAAATTTGATATTTTCGTTCACCGTGACAGCCTCCCCGCCTTAGAAGAAGATGCCGATGATTATTATCATGATGATCTGATTGACGCCCTTGCCAAAGATTCTGAAACACGGGCAATTGTTGGCACAATTATCGCGATCCATAATTTTGGTGCTGGTGATCTATTAGAAATTAAACCTGAAAATACGCCCAGCTTTATGGTCCCCTTTGCAGATAATTTTGTTGGTGATTTAGTTAAAGGCGATAAAGAGAAACACGTTCTTCTAAAGCATTATCATGCCTTTATTGAATAACCATCGTTGACATATTACCAATATCGCGTTATTTATATGAAAATATAATCATATATTATTTTGATGAGGGAAAAACATGAGTCTTAAAGAACACACAATCACCACAAAAGATCAAACCACCACGTCTCTTTTTATCCTAGAGCCATATGACGTTTCAGACATAGAAAAAGATGTAAAAGCATTGGTTGCTGTAACGCAAGACTTTGCCAACAAAATGACCTTGTCTCATCTTTTTAAATTACGCAATTTCTTTAACAAAGAAAGATTAGCGAATGAGCTTTGCGATCTAGCGGATCAAATTAGAGAGCTTCAAAATGATATTCTTGAAAAATTAGAGTTCGTCGATCATCCTCAATATATTAAATCGATTGAAGATAATCCTGCCTATATATCATCACGCACATTATCAGTAGCATTGAAGGATTGTTTTGAAACCGATTACAACGCTATTCTTACCGCCGCGGAAAAAGTCAATAAAACACTGGCTTACAAAATACACCGCTTTGGAACGCCAAGCTATGCAAACGCGGCGCGTACCTACAAAAAAGAAATCAGCCGTCTATCCTTATAGCTATTTTATATCTGGTTGAAAAATGTTAGATAGTTAAACATGCATTTCAATATTCTAACACTTTTCCCCGATCTTTTTCCTGGCCCCTTAGGGATCAGCGTTACTGGTCGTGCTTTGAAAAATAAACTGTGGTCAATGAACGCCATTAATATCCGCGACCACGCCACAGACAAGCATCAAACCGTTGACGATACACCATCAGGTGGTGGTGCTGGTATGGTGATGAAGCCTGATGTTATCGAGCAAGCCTATCTGAGTGCCGCAAATAGTCAAAAAACACGCGCCATCTATCTGTCACCGCGCGGACGTACACTAACCCAAAACCTCGTCAAAGAACTCTCACAAGAAAATTCTATAACGCTCCTTTGCGGACGCTATGAGGGCGTTGACCAACGTGTGCTTGATGCCCATGATTTCGAAGAAATAAGCATTGGCGATTACGTGTTAACCGGCGGCGAAATGGCAGCACATATTTTGATGGATGCCGTCATCCGTTTATTACCAGATGTTTTGGGCAACCATGCAACGGCGGGCGAAGAAAGCTTTGAAAATAATCTGCTAGAATATCCACACTATACACGACCCAGCTCATGGACCGATAACAAAGGTGACACACACGAAATCCCAGAAATCTTAACCTCTGGTCATCACGGAAAAATCAAAGAATGGCGACATGCACAATCGGTTCAATTAACCCGTGAACGCAGGCCTGATTTATTATCGGAATTATTAAAAGATGAATAATGCGTAAAAAACAACGCTATACGCTAATTTTATGCATAAAACACTTGCAAACCAGCATGTAGATAGGCTAAAAAACATCATAACTGAATTATGACGTTAGATTTGCACCGTTATGGATGCGTATGATTATTTTTGAAAGACGATTATAATCCTCTATATAAGAACCGATAAAAGGAACTAAGAACAATGACAAACATTATCGACCAAATTGAAAAAGAAGAAATTGCACGCGTTACCGAAGGAAAAGAGATCCCAACATTTGATGCTGGTGACACAATCCGCGTTAACGTAAAAATTAAAGAAGGCGAACGCGAACGTGTACAGGCCTATGAAGGTGTATGTATTGCACGTAATGGTGGCGGCACAAACGCAACATTCACAGTCCGTAAAATCAGCTACGGTGAAGGCGTTGAACGTGTATTCCCACTTTATTCCCCTCGTTTAGAATCAATCGAACTTGTACGCCGTGGTGCGGTACGTCGTTCGAAACTTTACTACTTGCGTGATCGTCGCGGTAAATCTGCACGTATTGCAGAACGCACATCTGGTCGTGGCATTGATCAAAACCGTGGTAAAAAGAAAAAAGCTCAAAAGACAACAGCAAAAACTGCTTAAGGCTTTTTAAAGCACACTAGAATACAAAAAGCCGCTCATTGTTTTGAGCGGCTTTTATTGTGTTTGGTTGCTTTATTTTAGCCATAATATGGCGGGACATAGTTTGTCGTTTGAACAATGCGCCTCAAAATTGCTGGATTTTTACGGTAAAATAAATTCGGATCAATCCCATTGGGCTTCTTCATAAAACGTTCGCCGCGATCTGCAAAGGCTTGAACTGGTGATGCATAATCATTAAAAGATATTTCTCCATCAAAAGCTTTTTCACCGCCACGCACTTTGCGATAGACAGTAAGCTCATCACCATCGGATATATCATTTTGAGCAACCCAACCATCAAAACCATATTTCATCAACGCCCAACCATAACCACTACCCTGATCTCCGCCAGACATATGAAGATAACCAGTCACATCACGCGACAATAAACTAGGATCATCTGGATTGGATTTCTTAATAAGAGTTGCTGGCTGCTGCTGCCTTGAGTTAAATAACCGCCCCCAAACAGCAGGCGGTAAATTAGATTGATACCCTAATCCACTGGCTGGATTTTTCTGTGACAAATCGATAACGCCGCGCCATAAAACATCCGCCTTATCAATTGTATTAAATACAGTTAATTCATCTTCATTCTTCAGAATGATAGGTTCTGGACGTATGATTTCTTTTTGAACATCGTTGATTTTATGCAAGGCTTTGCGATTAAATAACGATTGTGGGCGAAAGACAGCATAGGGTCGCAAAACAAAATCATAGACGCGTGTGGCGTCATTATAGGCGATAGATAACGTTCCATATGTTTTTTGTGTAACAATGTGCATTTTTAAATCCTCGTTTTTTTGTTTAACCTAATTCGTTGAGGGGCGCTTCAAGATGGCTGGATATTTACGCATAAAGGCCTTTGGTCCCAAACCCTTCGGGCGACGCATAACATCACCAAAAAAATCATAAGGCTGGCCTAGCTTTTCTTGTGCGTTTAGTGCGTTAAAACCAAGATGGTCATCATAAAAAACATGACCATCTGTGACTTTTTTAAAGATCGTTAAATCAACGCCGTCTTCAACCCTAACCATTGCCTCGTAACCATCTCTATTATACCGCAAGAACGTGTTATATGCCTCACCCGTTGCCACATAAAATTCAAGACGCCCACTAATCTGTGGGCCATAACAATGGACAGCTGGTAAATTGAGATTAAACATCGTTTGCCACAATTCTGGTGCAATCGTTTTATCATGTCCTAAATGTCCATTTACTGGCGACGACGCCAACATAAGGCGACGGCTCCATAAATATTCACCATCCATAATTTTATTAAAGACGCGCAACAAATCACCGTCTTGCAATAAAACAGGTTCAGGAATAATAATCTCTTTTACAGGATCTGTTATTTTTGCCAACGGCTTATCGGGGAAGATAGGATAAGGACGCAACACATAATCGTAATATCCAGTAACCTTATACATCACATACGATTTTTCGGGAGATTTCTTTGGCGCTTTCTCATTTGTGTCTGCAGGTGTCTCTTCCACCTCAGACATAACAGTCGCTGTGCCATGAACTTCTGGTTCATAAACCTCTCGTGACGTCTCGATAAATTCCATATCAAGCGTACCATGAATTACACTATGGCTCATCTTCAAGATTCTCCCTTATTCTTTGGTTAATTACATATAATAGATAGAATAAAAAGATTATCGTCAAATGATTTTTAGATCTTATTATTTTATTCTTGCCTATCAAGCCCGTATAATGAATAAATAAGAGCATTAGAATACATATATTATAATTTAAAGGATGTTCACCATGTCGGCCGTCATAGAATTCTTTCACTTATCCCCCTATCTTTCTGTTGATCTGATTTGGGCGTTAGACTGTTTGCTTTTTGGCTATCTGTTTGGCTCCATTCCTTTTGGTTTTTTATTGACAAAATATTTTGGCCTTGGAGATGTCCGTGACATTGGGTCAGGTAATATTGGAGCGACCAATGTTTTACGCACGGGTAATAAAAAAGTTGCGGCCCTAACTCTTGCTTGTGACATGCTCAAAGGCCTCTTACCCGTTCTTATTTTAGAATATGGGTTTGAAGAACATATCCTTGCAAGCTTTGCCGCACTGGGCGCGTTACTAGGCCATTGTTATCCCGTTTGGTTAAAATTCAAAGGCGGTAAAGGCGTTGCAACAGGCCTTGGTGTTTTATTTGGTCTCGGTCATTTCGTTGGCTTGGCCTGTGCTATAGCATGGTTATTCATGGCCGTCGTTTTAAAACGTTCCAGCCTTTCTGCACTTGTTGCGATTGGTCTTGCGCCAATATTTATGTATGTGATCGGTGACCCGTCCTTCACCATTGCGGTTCTTTTGATCGCTATCATTATTTTTGTGCGCCACCGCGCAAACATTGCCCGTCTGATTAACGGAACAGAACCAAAAATCGGCGAGAAGAAATAAGCTTAAAAACCATGATGTCATTTGATGAAAAATGCGCCCATATACAGCTTATCCATACACCGACCATCGGCGTATTAACCTATAATAATCTGATCGATTCTTTTGGGACCGCGCGCGCTGCCATTAATGCCATGCCCGATATTGCTAAAAATGCGAAACGCAAAAAACCACTCTCCATCTTTACCAAAGACCGCGCCGAACAGCTTATCGAAACTATAAACAAATTTGGTGCAACGATCATTATGCGCGGTGATCAGCACTACCCCGAACCCTTATCTTTTATCGAAGATGCACCCGTTTATTTATCCGCCAAGGGACGTCTTGATTTACTAGCGAAACCATCCTTTGCAATCGTTGGTGCACGCGGCGCCTCGATGGCGGCAAAGAAATTAACAGAAAACCTAGCCCATGAAATTGGCGCAGCCGGCTATGCAATTACCTCTGGTTTGGCACGTGGCATTGACCGTCATGCCCACTTAGGCGCGATGGGTACAGGAACAATCGGTGTGGTCGCCGGTGGTATTGATGTTATCTATCCCCATGATAACCGTGACATTCACGAACGTATGTTTGACGATGGTCTGGTCTTAAGTGAACATCCCATCGCAACGAAACCACGCGCCCAAGATTTTCCGCGCCGCAACCGTATTGTGTCTGGCCTTAGTTTAGGTACCTTAATCGTCGAGGCAACATTACGCTCTGGTTCATTAATAACCGCACGTTTAGCCGCAGAACAAGGACGTGAAGTTTTCGCCGTACCAGGCTTCCCAATGGAGCAACGCGCGGCAGGGCCAAATAAATTACTGCGTGACGGTGCGACATTGGTGGAACGCGCCGATGATATTTTAAATGTCATTCGTACCCTCCACCGCGTAAAACCGATAATACCAACCATGAAAACACAAACCTCTTTATTTCAAGACACTCCAAAAGAAGTAACGAAGGCAAAGCCCACCTATAAAGAACCCGCCAATGATCTTAAAACAGAAATTTTACATGCGACCAGTACCACCGCAACCGATATTGATCTCATTTTACGCACCATTGGCTGTGATTCAAAAACGGGATTATCGGCTATTCTTGACCTTGAATTATCAGGTAAAATAACCCGTCATCCGGGCAATAAAATCTCTAAACAAGGTTGAATTTTTATCAGGATTAAACAGTCTCTATATAAAGTGTCAAAATATAAAAGACTTGCGTAGCACAAAAAAAACAGGTACTTGAAAATATAGCATGCTTTTCAAACAGCATTCACACACCAAGGATTATACAGTAAGGATTATATATCGTGTCAGCACCAAATGTCGTTATCGTAGAATCGCCCGCCAAGGCCAAAACCATCAATAAATATCTTGGTGACCAGTTCTATGTCTTGGCCAGTTACGGTCATGTTCGCGACCTACCATCAAAAGATGGATCGGTTGATCCCGATAATAATTTTGCCATGGTTTGGGCGGAATCAGAACGCGCTAAAAAGACACTCAAAGATATTAAAGACGCCCTTAAAGATGCTACCACATTATATCTCGCGACTGACCCTGATAGGGAGGGTGAGGCCATTTCGTGGCATATTTTAGAAATTCTAAAAGATCTAAAAATCGCCCAAAGACTAGAAATCAAACGCGTAACCTTTAACCAGATCACCAAGACATCTGTGCAAGAGGCCTTTGCCGCACCACGTGAATTGGATACGGATTTGGTTGATGCGTATTTAGCACGTCGCGCCCTTGATTATCTTGTGGGTTTTAACTTGTCACCCATTTTATGGCGTAAATTACCGGGCGCTAGATCTGCAGGACGCGTGCAATCGGTTGCCCTACGTTTGGTTGCAGAACGCGAATCAGAAATTGAGATTTTTAATCCCGAAGAATATTGGAGCATTGAAGCACAGCTTAAAAAAGGCGGCGACAGACCTTTTGATGCACGCTTAACCGTACTGGACGACCTAAAGTTAAAGAAGTTTTCTATCACCAATGAAAAAGACGCAGCCAGCGCGACCAAAGTTTTAAAAGAAACATCCCTAACTGTTCTATCCGTTGACCGCAAAGATGTGCGCCGTACACCGCGCCCACCATTTATTACATCTACGTTGCAACAAGAAGCCTCTCGTAAACTTGGCTTTGGTGCAACAAAAACAATGCGTACGGCACAAAGCCTGTATGAAGGCATTGATATTGGCGGTGAAACAACGGGTTTAATTACCTATATGCGTACCGATGGGATTACATTGTCACCAGAGGCCGTTAGCTCTTGTATGAAATTGGTCGGCGACACATTCGGTACTAAATATGTCCCCGCAAAACCACGTATCTATGTATCTAAAGCTAAGAATGCCCAAGAAGCACACGAAGCCATTCGTCCAACGGATGTTTATCGCACACCAGAAAAATTACGCTCTCGCTTAAATAGCGATCAGTTCCGTCTCTATGAATTAATCTGGAAACGTACCGTTGCCTCAACCATGGAAAATGCCGTTTTAGAACAAATGGCCGTTGATATTGGTAATAAGAACGGTTCCGTCCAAGTGCGTGCGAACGGTTCAGCTATTAAGTTTGATGGTTTCTTGAAACTGTACCGCGAAGATTTAGATGACCAAAACGAAAAAGATGATAATAAAATCCTCCCTCCTTTAAATGAGGGCGATGTGATTATCCAAGAAGAAGTCACACCAAACCAACATTTCACACAACCACCACCGCGCTATACCGAAGCTAGCTTGGTGAAAAAATTAGAAGAACTCGGCATTGGTCGCCCGTCAACATATGCGTCTATCATGCAAGTGCTTCAAGAACGTAACTATGTAATTTTAGAGAGTAAACGCTTTATCCCCGAAGATCGCGGCCGCGTTGTAACGACGTTCCTTGAGCATTTCTTCGAACGTTATGTGCAATATGATTTCACAGCCAACCTTGAAAATACACTCGATAGCATCGCCGCTGGTGAAACCAAGTGGCTCGATACGTTAGCTGACTTCTGGGGTGACTTCCACAAGACTGTCGAAGAGACAAAAGGCCTGACTATCACAGAAGTGATTGATGCGTTAGATGCCGATTTGGATGCTCACTTTTTCCCGAAAACAACAGAAACCCCCGAACCACGAAAATGTCCGTCTTGTGATGATGGACGCTTGGGTCTAAAACTTGGTAAATTTGGGGCTTTTATCGGCTGTTCAAATTATCCAGACTGTAAGCACACGAAACAGTTAAGCGTACAAAATGGCGCCGATGATGGCATGGCACTTGATGGGCCAAAGATTTTGGGTAAAGACCCGGAAACCGATATGGATGTTTCAATCCGTAAAGGCCCTTATGGTGTGTATGTACAACTTGGGCCCAAAGAAAAGACAGAAGCCGAAAAAGCAGCAATCAAGGCCGCCGAAGAAGAGGTTGAGATAAACCCAAAAACGGGCAAGCCAAAGAAGAAAAAGAAACCTAAAGCAGAGAAGCCAAAACGTACTGCCGTACCAAAAGACATGCCAGCGGCAGATATTGATCTTGAAAAAGCATTATCACTCCTGTCCCTGCCCCGTACAATTGGCTTACATCCCGAATCAGGTAAAGAAATGTTGGCTGGTATTGGACGTTATGGACCCTATGTAAAACACGAGACAACATTCAAATCCATTCCTAAAGATGATGATGTTTTGACCATCGGAATCAACCGTGCCGTGGCGCTACTCGCCACCGCACCAAAAAAAGGTGGAAATTCTGCATTAAAGACGCTCGGAACGCTTGACAAAAAAGAGATTACTATACATAATGGCCGATATGGACCTTATGTGAAACACGGTAAAGTCATGGCATCCCTTCCAAAAGGTGGAGATCCAGAAACAATTACCCTAGATGAAGCAAAAGATCTGCTTGCGAAGAAGCAAGAAAAAGACGCTGCAAAAAAAGGAGGCAAAAAAGCCCCCGCTAAAAAAACAGCAAAGAAAAAAGCGCCAGCCAAGAAAACAGTAAAGAAAAAAACTGCCGCGAAAAAGACCAAAGCAAAAAAAGAAACTTAAATAACGTGTGAAGTCCTCTCCCTTGAGTATGGCTTCGCCATACGCATAAGGAAAAATCATGGGTCGTAAGCATAAAAATGGTAAGAAACCAGAGCAATCAAATAATAAAAAAAGAGCCGCTTTTGAAGCAGAACCTAAAAAGCTTCAGCGCCCAGAAGCCTCGGCCAATAAAAAAGATATCGCCGATACACCCATTAGCCATGTTGCCAAAAATGATTTAAGTCCTTTTGCCAAAGAGATACGTGACTATATCGCGAATAATGCAAATACCACCCTTGCCAATATTGCCAAACATTTTGATATTGATCTTTTAACGACAAGTAATCGTGAAGGTGAAAGATCGCTTGCGTTGCGCTCTGAAATATCTGCGCTTGCCGCCAATGCTCTGATTACAGCAAAAGACAAAGATGGTGCTATCACTTATTTCATTGATCGCTCTGTTGGGACAATTCTGGCGCGTTACCGTACACCAGCCAATGAAGAGCGCAAAGAGTTCCACTATTTACAACCTGTAAGCTGGCCTGATGAAAAAGGCATTGAACGCCCGAACAGAATTTCTGTTGGCAAAGTTCCTTCAATCAAAAATGGTGACGACAAGCCGTTGAAAGACGGTGATATGGTTCTTGTCAAGGTCCGTGATGCGGCAAAAAGAGATAATAATGATTATGTGGCGAATGTTGTTGATCGTATCGGCCATGAACTTGCTGGGCATATTTTCACAACACCAGACGGTTTGAAGTCAGTAAAGCCCGCCAACCGCAATAAGCATTACAGCATCCCATTGCCGCAAAACATGGCACGCAAAGTCGAAGATGGCGATTTGGTACTTTTCAAATTAGACGCTGAAAAGCGCACAACAACAATGCCTGTGCCTGTGTTATTAGAAAATTATGGCCCCGTGTCTGATCCCGCGAACATATCCCCTGCGGTCGCTGCTGAGTTTAATCTTAGCCAAGACTTTAATGGAAAAGTTATGGCGGAGCTAGACAGCGTTCTTAACAAAACAATATCAACAGCAAACCGAACAGATCTTCGCAACACTCCATTCATCACAATTGATGATATTACGACGACCGATATGGATGATGCTATGTTTGCTGAACCTGTTATTGATCCAAACACAGGCTTACAAAGTGGCTGGCATGTGATCGTTGCGATTGCCGATGTCGCACAATACATCCCCGTGGGCAGCGAAATGGATAAAGAAGCACAACATCGTGGTAATACAAATTATTTACCGGGTTATCGCTGTGACATGATCCCATCTGAATTAGCCGTTAATAAATGTTCTCTTGTCCCTGACGAAGATCGTTCTTCTTTGGCCATGCATATGTATATCGATATGGGCGGGAATATGTATGATTACAAATTACAACGCGGCATCATACAATCACGTGCGAAATTGCATCACAAGCAAGTAGAAGCAGCGATGAAGGGCGATATTGACGATCAAATTGCGCCTTATATGGATCAAGTTAGGGCTCTATACAAAGCCTATGCACCTATGAAAAAAGCAGCTTTGCTACGCGGTAAGTTAGGCATAGATTCTGCCGAACAGAAAATCGAATATGATGCAGAGGGTCAATATGTCGATATTTCAAAACGCTATTACATGGAAATTAATGCTGTTATCGAAGAGTTTATGGTTCTAGCCAATGTTGCCGCCGCGAAGACACTGATCGATAAAGGTTATCCTGGGGTTTACCGCCTCCTTGAAGAGCCAAGCGAGCAAGGTATCAAGAACTGGGCACCAGAGCTGGAAGCCATGGGATATACGATTAACCCAGAAAAAGACATTCGCAAAGAAATGTTGAAGATTTTAGAAGAGGCCCGCAAAAACGGAGAAGCTGAAGTTGTTCACCCAATGGTCATCCGCATGCAACAAAAAGCGGTTTACGGCGTTGATGAAGAGTTAGGCCACTTTGCCTTAGCCTTAAATCAATATGCACATTTCACCTCTCCTATTCGTCGTTATGCTGATTTGGTTGTTCACCGTCTGTTGATTGATGCCTGTAATTTAGGCAAAGATGGCTTGCCAAAAAATGCGTCTATTGGACAATTACAAGGCATTTCAGATCATATCTCAAACCGCGAACGTTTAGCCAAGAATGCAGAACGTGAGGCACGCAAACGCTATATGACGCTTTGGATGGAACAACAAGTTCGTGAGCATGTGTCTCAAGACGGTGTTGATCCAAACAGTCGCCCATCATTCAAAGTCACGATTGTTGACATCGAAGAAAATGGTGTGATCGTTGAATTGGACAAAAATGGCGTGCGCGGCATGATTCCAATTGAATATCTCCCAGGCCTTGGGAACTATAAATATGTGAAGCAGTATAAAGCACTTGTGACACGAGTGGCCTCCAATGATAATGGCAATAAAACATATACCGATTACATGTATCAACGTGGTGGTAAAATGGAAGTCACCATTGCCGATGTTGACCTAACAACCAGTACATTGCGTTTCCAACCACGCTTTGCGGTTGGTGCATGTTTACAACGTTTTGAAAATACGTTACGTGCCGAATTGGGTAAAACATCTTCGGGCCGCCGTAAGAAAGAGAAAACACGCGGAGAAAGTCGCCGTACAAAAGGCAATCGTGGTCATAACCCGAGATAAGTGAAAATATTTTTTTAAAGCAATAAAGCCGACATATAAATATGTCGGCTTTATTGTTTCTTATCATGCATAATAAACATGACATATCTAATCAAATCGCCTATAATGATAACATGAATAATAAAGCTATTGAGGGAACGAAACCCTCCACTAAAAATGATAAACCTAAAGACACCCTCCCCCTTGATGAAGAAATTATCGCTTACTTGACCCAAAGACCGTCGTCGGTTTCAAAGCAAGAATTAGCCAAGTTTTTCAAGATACAGGGGCGTGAGCCCAGACAACTTTTCAAAAAACAACTTCTTGCGCTGGTCAAAAAAGACCTGATTAAAAAAGAAAAAGGTCGCAACTTCTCTGCTGGTGATGCGGGCAAAATGCCTGCAATTATCCGCGTTAAGATTTTGGAATTTAATCAAGATCGTTTTTGTTTTGTCGCAGAGCCGTATGACGCCCATGCTGATGCACCAAAATTTGTTTATATCAGAGAAAAAGACCTGCCCAAGGCACGTGAAAACGACTTTTTCTTGGTCCGCTTAGAAGAGAAAAACAAGAGATATTGGGGCAATCCCCTTAAGCGCATTTTTCCAGAATTGGAAGAAATCGTTTGTATTGCAAATGTAAAACCAGCCCATAGCAACAAAGCGGACATCGCAGATCTGATTATGTTGACGCCAACAAATCGTCGCATCAAAGACACATTTTATTTAAAACAAAGTGACCACCCAGAGATTAAAAACCGTGATCTTGTGACAATCAGTGCCGCCGATGGTGATGGTGCAAAATATGTTGCGAATCTAGGGCCTAGTGACGATATTTCGAATGTCTCATTAATCGCCATGCACGAACATGGCATGCGTATTAAATTCCCCGGTGATGTTGTAGAGCTGGCAGAAAAAGCCGACCTGCCACCATTAAGTAAAACACGCGAAGATTTCCGTGATCTACCGCTCGTTACCATTGACGGTGAAGATGCCCGTGATTTTGATGATGCCGTTTATGCTTATTTTGATGAAGACGCCAAATTATGGCGCTTACACGTGGCGATTGCCGATGTTTCTTATTACGTACGCTATAATGATGCACTTGATAAAGAGGCGCTTAAGCGAGGGAACTCTACGTATTTTCCCGACCGTGTTATCCCGATGTTACCAGAGGCTTTATCAAACGGACTTTGCTCGCTCAACCCTGATGTTGACCGTGCCTGTATGATGATTGTGATGTCTATTGATGAATATGGACAATTGAAAAATCAAAAGATTAAACGCGGCTTGATGAAATCCAAAGCCCGCCTGACCTATAACCAAGTTCAGCATTTCATCAATGGTGAAACCGCGGCAGATATGATTGGCGATGTGCCACAGGTTAAAAACCACATCGAAGACCTCCATAAGCTTTATAAGATTTTACGCAAAGCGCGCGAAAAACGCGGCGCGCTTGATATTAATGGTTCTGAACAAAAGATTATCTTTGGTGATGATGGTAAAATTAAAGAACTGGGTGTGCGTGTTCAACTAGAAGCCCATCAACTGATTGAAGAATGTATGGTCCTTGCCAATGTCGCCGCGGCAACGTTACTAGAGGCCAAACAAGCGCATTGCATATACCGAGTTCATGACAAACCCGCCGCAGAGCGCCTTAATACGTTAAAGACTTTTCTTGATGGTTTCGGGTATAATTTTGATGCTAAAGAAGATATTCAACCGAGTACCCTTAATAACGTGCTTAAGCAATCAGCCGGTAAAATTGAGCAACATGCCATCAATGAAACAGTCCTCAGAACACAATGTCAGGCACAATACACCCCTGACAATATCGGACATTTTGGTTTAGCGCTTGATCGTTATGCTCACTTTACGTCCCCTATTCGTCGCTATGCCGATTTAATCGTCCATCGCAGTCTTGTGCGTGCCTATAGGCTGGATGAGAAAGATGGCAAACGAGACGGTTTAACCGATGAACAAGCATCCCGATTAGAGGGCGTTTCAGAAATTATATCAACGACAGAACGTACCTCATCGCGCTGTGAGCGTGATACAACATCGCGTATGACAGCGCTTTATCTTGAAGCCCAAGATGAGAAAGTCTTTGATGCACAAATTTCAGGGGTTAGTGATTTTGGCCTCTTTGTTCGTCTGCCTAAATTTGGCGCAGAAGGCCTCATTCCCATGCGTAAATTACCCAATGATTACTATGTGAACGATGAAAAAACCAAGAGTTTACGCGGTCGTCGTTCAGGGCGCATTTATCAATTCCTCGCGACAATGCGTGTACGCTTACTGGAAATTGATCCCCTTTTAAATAGTATATTATTTCAGCCAGAAGATGAAAAATCGGCGGTCCTGGAAGGCTTTAAATTCAAATTCCCCGCGCAAGATGACCGCAAAGGCGGCGGTAGTCGAACACCAAAACGTGAGCGTTCTGGCAATACAGGGCGTGATACAGGTAAGCCGAAAAAGACCAAGAAATATACGGCAAATAAATTCAAATCACGCAAAGAGACCTTTAAGAGCGGTAAAAACGGTAAAAAAGATAAAAAATAACGCTCAAACAGTGATTAGAGCTTGAAAAAAACCCGAACTCTTCTTATAAACAAGTGACTTAATTTAATAATTACAAGTAAGGATATCTAAATCATGGCTCGCGTAACCGTTGAAGATTGTGTAACCAAAGTCCCTAACCGTTTTGAACTTGTTCTTATGGCCGCTCAACGCGCCAAAGCGATTGGTGTTGGTGCTGCCCTTACTGTTGATCGTGATAATGATAAAAACTCTGTTGTTTCTCTACGTGAAATCGAAGAAGAAACAATTCCTTTAGAGGAGTTAAAAGAGAATGTTGTTAAAAGCTTCCAAAAAGTAACATTTATGGATGATGACGACGAAAACGAAGAAGACATGGTTGATCTTATGGATGGCGAAAATGACTGGTCTGGCCTGTCGTCTTTTGGTTCTAATGAAAATCTTATTGGTTCAGGTATGTCTGAAACTGATGCGGCTACTGAAAAAGCAAAAGAAGCCGCACCACAACCAACTGCTGCAGACAGTGAGTTCATGGTTGGTCAAGCGATTGACACATCTGAGATTCCTGCCGAGTTCCTTAAAGAAGACTAATGTCAGGCGACCTTTTACGTCCCTCTACATTTTTAAAGAATACATCACGATGGCTTTTAGAAAGCGATCTGTGTTTTGTGTATAGCAATGAATTTCCCGTCATTGAAAAACACACCCAAATGCCAAAGGGTGGATGCTGTTTAGCTTTTGATAATTTACCCCACTATTATAAATAACGGTAAAAAACATTAAAGAGGCCTTATATTTGATCTCTTTTTTTATGACTTCTTTACGTTTCTCGCCTATACTAAGTAATCTAGTTTCAGGGGATATTAAACGCCCTCCCACATTTTGCGCCATAATAATAAAAACACATGTCTGAATTACGCGATACCGTCCCGACACAAACCGAAGCATTAATCAATCAACCAGCCCAGATTGATATTGATGTTCCTGCCTTAAAACAAGATTTTCTGGATCATGTTTTTAAAATCCGCCCCGACATAGACAAGCAAAACATGTCCGATGCGCTAGATTTCTGTATTGAATACCACGCAGAACAAAAACGCTCTTCTGGTGAACCTTATTTTACACATCCAATTGCGGTTGCAAAAATCCTAAGTGATATGTCGCTCGATGAAGCAACAATCATCACGGCCCTGCTTCATGATACGGTTGAAGATACAGATGCCACGATCGAAATAATCGAAAAGAAATTTGGCGATGAAGTCGCAAAATTGGTTGATGGCGTAACCAAATTAACGCGTATTGAATTACAAAGCTTAGAAACAAAACAAGCCGAGAACTTTCGTAAACTTGTTTTGGCAATGTCTGAAGATATTCGTGTCTTACTTGTAAAACTTGCTGATCGCACCCACAATATGTCCACTTTGCATCATATCAGCAAGCCCGCCAAACGCCGCCGTATTGCGGCAGAGACAATTGAGATCTTTGCCCCCTTAGCAGAACGCATAGGTGTTCATAATTTAAAAGAACAGCTTGAAGATATGTCATTCATGCATCTTCAACCAGAAGCACGCGCCAGTATATTAAACCGCCTTGCATTCTTGCGTAGCGAAGAAAATGATTTGGTCGATAAAATCCTGGACCAGCTTAATGGCAATATGTCAGAATCAAACATTGATGCCAAAATTTCAGGGCGAGAGAAAACGCCCTATTCAATTTGGCGTAAAATGCAGCGTAAGAACGTGACCTTCGAACAATTATCAGACATCATGGCGTTCCGCGTTATTATCCCTGATATTGGTGAATGTTATCATGCGCTGGGTGTTTTACATGGGTTATACCCTGTGGTGCCTGGGCGTTTTAAAGATTATATATCCACGCCAAAATTAAACGGGTATCGCAGTTTGCACACAACCGTTTTAGGGCCAGAGAAACAGAAAATTGAAATCCAAATACGAACAACAGACATGCACAACGAGTCTGAATTGGGTGTCGCCGCACACTGGGCCTATAAACAAGGTGGACGACGCAATCAATCAGACGCCCAACAATATCGTTGGCTGCGTGAGCTGTTAGATATTTTGGAGAATGCTGGACAGCCTGATGAATTCTTAGAAAACACAAAACTCGAGCTCTTTCATGACCGTGTTTTTTGTTTCTCACCAAAAGGTGATTTGATAGAATTACCAAGTGGTTCAACGCCGATTGATTTTGCTTATGGCGTACATTCCGCGATTGGTGATACATGTGTTGGCGCCAAGGTCAATGGTCGCATTGCACCGCTTAATACAAAATTACAAAATGGCGACCAAGTTGATATCCAAACATCAAAGAGCCAAACGCCATCTCCTGCATGGGAGCGTTTTGTCGTTACGGGCAAAGCAAAATCACGTATTCGTCGTTTCATTCGCCAACAACAGCGCGATGAATATATTCAGTTGGGTAAAACCATCATTGAGAAGAAATTCCGTCAAGAGGGTTATAAATTTGCTGAAAAAGCCGTTAGCGGCATTCTGAAACAAATGAAGATTGATTCTATCGAAGATCTCTACGCGGGTATTGGTTCGGGGCACGTATCATCAAGAGAAGTGTTTGCGACTGTCTTTCCAGATCATAAGAGAGAGACAAAGACCCCCGAGGTCGATGAAACAATCGAAAAAACAAACATACAAGGTGCACAAGCCAAGGCATCGGCGCAAAAAGGTAGCAGCAAAGTCCCTATCAAAGGACTTATCCCCGGTATGGCCATGCATTTTGCACGCTGCTGTCACCCACTGCCTGGTGATCGCATTGTTGGTATCGTTACAACAGGGCGCGGTGTCACCGTTCACACGATTGACTGTGAAACATTAGAGAGCTTTGCCGACACGCCAGAACGCTGGTTAGATGTTGGTTGGGATGATGGGCCAGACAGTCCAGAAACACATATTGGACGCATTGAGCTGACCCTTAGTAATACAGCTGGTGTGTTGGGAACATTATCAACCGTTATTGGATCAAATGGTGGTAATATTACGAACTTGAAGATCTTAAATCGTAGTACTGATTTTTGGGATATGAGCCTTGATATTTATGTTGATGATATTCTACATCTGAATAATATCATTGCCGCCCTACGCGCAACACCCGAAGTTGTTTCCGTTAACCGTGCCAGAGGGCGCTAGCGACACCCCATTATAAAGAACATATAAACCCTATGGCTATTCTCTCCCGTAAAAACAAGAAAGCGATTAAACAGAAAATCACTGATTTTTTCTGGCCAACAATTGGGTGGAAGCGCACGCTCTATTATTACAAAAAACGTCTTTTTCGCATTTCTGACACACCACAAGCCATCGCCGCGGGCGCCGCGACGGGTATTGCTATCTCTTTAACACCCTTTATTGGTTTTCATGTGATTATTATTTTAGGGCTGTGTTTTTTATTGCGCGCTAATATCGTAGCAGGGCTTTTAACGTCTTTGGTCGGTAACCCCGTTACCTTTCCCTTTATTTGGTTAATTACCTATTTGATTGGTTCTGTTTTATTGGGCAATCATATTGATTTAAAAGCCCTTGATGGCGGGTTATCGATGGATAAATTACAAGCAAATGTAGAAACTATTTTTGTTCCCATGATCGCTGGAGGATTAGTGCTTGGCTTACTCAGTTGGGTTGCGCTTTACTTTCTAATCGATAAAACTGTTTATAAATTTCAAACGGCACGCAGAAAACGATTGGACGAAAAACGTCAATCGAATAAAAAAGCATTTAATGCACGTAAAATGTTAAAAGCCCTCAACCCGCTTAATTATAAAAAAAATAAAAACAAAGACGACATCACAGGCTAGAACAATGATCCTTGGTATAGGCACAGACATTATAGAGATTGACCGCATTCGCGCCCAGCGTGAAAATATCGGCGATGCAATGGTTAAAAAACATTTTACCCCCTATGAACAAGATGCTTTTAAAAACACCGTACCAAGCCATCAAAACGCCTTTATCGCGAAACGCTTTGCCGCAAAAGAGGCCGTCGCCAAAGCACTTGGCACTGGCATTCGTGACGGGATTGCGTTAAAAGATATAGAAATCCGCAATGATGAATTGGGTAAGCCTTCAATCATTTTATATGCCGAAGCCGATAAAAGGGCAAAAGCATTACATGAAAATTACATTACTCATTTGTCCTTAAGTGACGAGAAACGTTATGCGATTGCCTATTGCACCATAAGTGCATAACAATAAAGAAAAGCGAAGAACACCTATGACTACTGATGATAATAAAAGCGATAAACCCAATGATAAATTAAGTCCTGGCTATACACCATCCGAAGGGTTTGGCGATATCTTAGAATTGGTAAAAACCGCCGTCCTTGCGGTTGTTTTGGCTCTCACAATCCGTACCTTTGCTTATGAACCGTTTAATATTCCGTCTGGCTCTATGATACCATCATTAATGGTTGGTGATTATTTATTTGTTTCTAAATTCTCTTATGGTTTTAGCAAATATTCCTTCCCTTTTGACTTTGTAGATTTTGAAGGACGCATCTTGGGTGACACACCAGAACGCGGTGATGTTGCCGTTTTCCGTCAACCAAAACAACCTACTATTGATTACATCAAGCGCATTGTTGGTCTACCTGGCGATACAATACAAGTATCAGAGGGCATTCTTTATATTAATGACACCCCAGTAACACGCGAACGCATTGGTATTGAGCAGGTTGATGATGCCTTTGGCCGCCTTGCAAACTATGTGAAATATCAAGAAACATTGATTAAAGAAGATGGCGAGACAAAGAAACATATGCTGATCGAACGCAGTGATGAAGAACGCTATGATAATACGGGCATATTCATCGTTCCAGAGGCTCATTACTTTGCCATGGGTGATAACCGTGATAGCTCCCAAGACAGTCGTGCAACAGACGCTGTCGGCGTTATTCCCTATGAAAATCTTGTGGGACGTGCTGAGTTTGTCTTTTTCTCAAATGATGGCAGTGCCGGTTTACATGAATTCTGGAAATGGCCAAGCGCTATCCGTTGGAACCGCCTATTCATGGGTATTGAATAAATATAGTCTCACATATTTCTATCCGCATCATTTCATTGACTTATGTTAAATGTATTGCTATAGTCACAGCATGACACATGATGAGACAGTAAAAACAGATGACCCCATACAATCCAAACGTCCCCACAGAACAGCGTGGGAATTAGCGTGCGGTCTGGCTATAAGCGGAATGATAACAACGACCCTCACTACCCTATCTACATCATGTGTAGTCGCCGCCGTAAAAAGTTCCGACCATCGATTGGTGGCTGCTTTCATATTACTTCCCATTCTCGCTGGTATTGGCTATTTCACCTTTGATAAAACATCCAGGTCAATGGCACGGTCACGTGGCAAAAGAATGAATAACATTCCGTCTTAATATTACCGCTTTAAAATTGACATATTTATTAAGTTATTTATATTGAACAAAAATATAGATAAGGAAAATGAATTATGCCTGAAAGCAAAACGAATACTAAATCGATCAAAAGAAGCTTTACGGATTACGCCATAGGATTAGCATCTGGAAGTGCATTAGTTTTTAGTGGCATAAAAAATAATGCCCCCATAGAGCCCGACGAATATTTTCCGTTGATATATCTTTGCCTATTGGGTGGATACGGCTCATATAAAGTCACATCACACGGCCTTGCTTACCTGCGTGATCAAAAGAAAAAAGATCATAAATTCACGATATTATAAATTGATAGACGAGAGACAAACAAAAGCCCCGCACATAAATGGCGGGGCTTTTTTAATTCATACAGTCTATCAATCAGATATTACGCAGTTGCACTCTCTTGTGATGTCTCTGCTGTTACCGGAACAACATCAACATCTTTACCTGTATCTGTTGTCATGTCATTTGTATTTTGCTGACGCGCCGTGTTGCGTGAACGATTTTCATTGTTGCGCTCCTTGCGTATACGATCTTCTTCTACGGCTGCGTTATGCGCATTAAGAACACGTAAGTAATGTTCTGCATGTTGATAATAATTTTCCGCCATGATTGTGTCACCAACGGCAACGGCATCTTTCGCAAGATTGCAATATTTCTCATAGACTTGGCTGGCTGTGCCACGAATACGGACCTCTGGGCCATTACTATCGAATGATTTTGACCTGAGGTTATTTCTATTGCCACCACGAGAACGGCGTCTTGATCCTTGTTTCATTTTATTCTTTCCTTTGTGACGTCAAAGTTTAACGGGCTAAGTTTTACTTTTTCACTGTCAATTATATCAAGTTACATATCTATTTTTTAGTCTATTTTTATTATTCAGATGGACTCCCCCTAGGCGTTGGATTCAATTTAATTCTTAAATCCGGACATATAAGTGTCTTGAACGACCGTTCGTCTTCCTTCTGTATATATTTAGTGTATGAAAGCCGTTGAATCGGGGCAACCCCTTTTTTTATTTTTTTTGGAGGTGAGTCAAAAAAGACACAGGTTAATCCGCGAACGACTCTAGATAGTCCCGTAAAAGACACGTTCTATGCCTTGTATGTCGCGATTCACCCCTTGAATTGTAAGCCCTGAATCGGTGGCGCGATTCGATAGAATCGACGCTTGCTCAATACCGCATTCAAAAATAAAAAATCCATCTGGCTGAAGAAAACGCTTTACAGTAGAAAAGAGAATATGATACGGCGCAAATCCATCAACCCCGCCATCAAGAGCCAGCATAGGGTCATGACGCTTTACATCTATCGCTAAACCCACAATATCGGCACTGGGGATATAAGGCGGATTGGAAATAATACACTCAAAGGATTGCTTCAACACGCCGCCCTCAATGTCTTGAAAGCTGTATTGCTTTAATGTCAAACGATCTGCCACACCATGCTTGACGGCATTTTCTTTAGCGGTTAACAAAGCGGCCTCGGAAATATCAATCGCAAGGCCGCGCGCCTTTGGAAATTCTTTTAACAGTGTAATAATCAAACAACCAGACCCAGTGCCACAATCAAGCACGGTTGTGGGCTCTTCCTTATCATCATAATGATCAAGCACAGCTTGGATAAGAACTTCACTATCTGGACGCGGATCGAGTACATCTTGATTTGTGATAAAATCACGCCCAAAGAATTCCTTTACGCCAATAATTTTTGAGACAGGTAAACCATCAAGACGTTTTTTGAGGAAAGGCACAAAAAGCGACGGATCAACCATGCGCTCTTTTTGCGTGATGAAATCAACCTCTTTCATATCATAGACATGACACAATAAAAGACGAGCATCTAAGTGCGCAGTTGGTAGGTTTTGATCTTTAAAAATTTTAGAAACAGAGTGATAAAGATCACGCATTGAAACCGATGTTTGTTTTAGACGTGGATATTTATCTAAAATAGACATACCTGTCTTACCAACTCATCTCAGCCAATTTTTCGGCGCGGTCTTCGGATATCAACGGAGAGATAACATCGTTTAAAGCCTCACCCGATAAGATTTTGTCCAAATTATACAGCGTTAGATTAATACGGTGATCCGTAACGCGCCCTTGTGGGAAATTATAGGTGCGGATGCGTTCTGACCTATCGCCTGAACCAACTTGGCTCTTACGATTTTCAGAGCGCTCATCGGCCAGCTTCTGGCGTTCATGTTCATATAAACGAGAGCGCAAGATTTTCATGGCCTTGGCCTTGTTCTTATGCTGTGATTTTTCATCTTGCTGTGACACCATCACTCCCGTTGGTAAGTGGGTGATACGCACGGCACTATCGGTCGTGTTAACCGATTGTCCACCTGGACCAGAGGCACGGAAAACATCAATACGTAAATCTTTATCTTCGATATGAAGATCAACCTCTTCTGCTTCAGGCAGAACAGCAACGGTTGCTGCCGACGTATGAATACGCCCTTGTGTTTCTGTTTTCGGCACACGCTGTACACGGTGAACACCTGATTCAAATTTCAAACGCTCAAACACATTCGTGCCAGATACATTAACAACAACATCGCGCAAACCACCAATATCGGTTTCCGACATTTCCATTAATTCAAATTTCCATTTTTGTGTCGAGGCATAGGCTTGATACATACGATACAGATCTTCGGCGAATAAGGCGGCTTCTTGCCCCCCTGTTCCCGCACGAATTTCTAGGATAGCATTTTTCGTATCTGCCGCATCTTTTGGAATAAGGGCTAACTGAATATCATGTTCAAGCTTAGGAAGGCTTTCTGTAAGGGTACGCTGCTCTTCTTCAACCATTGCCTTCATATCTTTATCAAGGTCTGGGTCCGCCAACATTGCTTCTATATCTGTTAATTCTTGTTTGGCGCTTTGAAAGCCTTTAACAACCTTAACAATAGATTCCAGTTCCGAATACTCAATCGACATTTCTTGAATTTGCTGACCGTCCAAATCCCCCGAAGACATCAAATGAGAGAGTTCCTCATGACGGGCGGTGATGGCTTGTAATTTCTTTTCAAAGGCTGTCTTGCTCATGGTTTTTATCCAATAATGATCATTTAAATTTTCTAACTTCTTTGTAAAATATTATCCGCCAAAAGACAAGATGACATTAACAAGTATTTTCCAGAATAAAGATGTTGACTTATTTGATAAAAATTGACATAATGACCGCACAATTGAAAGCAACACAATAAAAGGACATTACACAATGACTACAAACACACCATTCCAAGACGCAATTAATAGTGCACTAAAATCTGGCAATACTAGCGCAATCGAAAACAACACAGATATCTCTGGGGAAGACTTCGCCGAAGGTATCGCAATGTTCGAATCTCTTCAAGGCGAAGAAGCCATGAAGGTCGGGAGTATGTTACGCAAGAATCTAGGAAAGCGTATTGCTGGGGCTAAAGCAAAGCATGCATATCGTCGCTAGTAATTAAAGACCTTGATTATAATTAAGCCGCCTCATTCTCAATGATGGCGGCTTTTTCTTCGATCATTTTGACCAGATGATTAACGATGTCCTCATTTTCAAGGCGATGTAACGGCAGGCCACCAACATAGATTTGGTGCGTACCCTTACCGCCACCAGTTAAGCCAATATCTGTCATCAAGGCCTCACCTGGGCCATTAACGACACAGCCAATAACCGATACAGTCATCGGTGTTATGATATGGCTGAGGCGTTTTTCTAAGACTTCAACGGTTTTGATCACATCAAATTGTTGGCGCGCGCAAGATGGGCATGAAATAACATTCACGCCGCGATGGCGTAGCCCCAATGATTTGAGAATATCAAAGCCGACCTTTATTTCTTCAACGGGATCGGCAGATAAAGAAACGCGGATCGTATCACCAATCCCCGCCCATAATAAATTACCCATGCCAATCGCAGATTTTATCGTACCCGTTTGCAACCCTCCTGCTTCGGTAATACCAATATGCAAAGGATAATCACAGGCATCGGCCAGTTGTGTATATGCCGCAACGGCCATGAATACATCCGATGCTTTGCATGAAATCTTAAAATTGGTAAAATCTTCATCTTCTAAAATGCGGGCATGATTAAGGGCGCTTTCGACCATAGCATCGGGACATGGTTCACCGTATTTTTCCAAGAGGTCTCGCTCTAATGATCCTGCATTGACACCAATACGCATGGAACAATTATTATCACGTGCTGCCTGTATCACATCGCGCACACGTTGTTTTGATCCTATATTGCCTGGATTAATGCGCAAGCATGCCGCACCAGATTCCGCTGCTTCTATCGCACGCTTATAATGAAAATGAATATCAGCAACGATCGGTACGGTGACCTCGGGGACTATTTGTTTTAAGGCAAAAGAGGATTCCGCATCAGGGCATGAAACACGAACGATGTCTGCGCCCGCAACCTCTAAAGCCCGAATTTGCTCAATTGTTCCCTTGATATCTGTGGTTAAGGTATTTGTCATGCTCTGGACAGAGATCGGCGCATCACCACCGACAGGAACATCACCAACAAAAATTTGTTTTGATTTACGGCGTACAATATCGCGCCAAGGACGAATACCATGGAGAGAGTTCGTTTTAGATTTCATGATAACTTCCTCCACTTTTTATAGTGCAGCAACGCTTGATCTATTATTGCTTAATCAGACCTTCGGCGGTTACCGCGTAATTTTTTAAGATCTCGCCACTTTTGCCGGCAACGCCTGCCAATTCATCATCGATATAGATTTCAAGACCGCCAGCATTACCCGTTGTTAAAATAGCTTGTCCCTCTGGTGATACTTGATATGTATCGCCTGGCTTTAAGACACGGCTTAATAATGTCTTGCCGTTTTCATCTTTAATTTCAGTCCAGCTATTTTGCACAGCCTTAATATAAACACGTGCATCAGATTTCTGTGCGCCATATGTTTTTCCGCTATCTGCGGCCTCTTTTAAGGTAGAATTTGAAACCTCTATCACTGCGTCTTGTGTAACAACAAGAGCACTCGCTTTTTCTTTGAAATCTAAATCAATATCAATACCCGCCGCCCTGATTTGCTCAGCATTAAAAACATCGGTTATTTCTTGAGGCTCATTAATTACGGCCTCAACATCATCATCAGAAAATATCCAAGAAATAATCAAAACAAGTAAAATAAATATAGCTGTTGCAACGCCCAAAACCTTTATATCGGGTAAGCCCTTGTCTAAAATGGTTAAGAAAGGGTGCGGCGTTTCAATATCATGAACGGCAACACGCGGCATGTCTTTTTGACCGATTTCTTGTTTGAAACGATTCACAAGTAACGTGGTATCAAGTCCTAAATATTGTGCATAGCTTTTAACAAAACCAACCGAATAAACAGCTTCGGGCATTTTGGTGCGGTCACCTTGTTCAATCGCCATCAAAATTGTTTTACGGATATTCAGATAATCAGACACATCTTGCAAAGAAACATTATGTTGTTCCCTGACTTTTTTCAGCTGAGCACCAACCGCCGATTGGGAAATTCCCGATACGTTTTCATTCATCTCGTTATATAGATCATCATCATAATTTGACATAGCTGATTGATAGCAAATTTTTCGCTATTTCACAAGATTCTTATGATTAGTTTTTATAAAACAGCCCTTGAAAAATAACGCCACTTAGCCCATTTTAAGCATATGGATACAAATACAGACAAAAAGACCACCATTGATGATCAAGATTTATTGAGCTTTTCAACTATTGCTGACAAATGGTGGGATGAGACAGGGCCGTTTAAACCCCTCCATCAAATGAACCCGATACGATTGCGCTATATCAAAGATCAAATAGCAAAAGACGACAATACGCCAAAAGCCTTAGAGGGCTTGAAAATTCTTGATATTGGCTGTGGTGGCGGATTACTTTGTGAACCTTTATCACGCATGGGCGCGGTCGTAACTGGATTGGACGCGGCACCAGAAAATATTGAAACCGCGAGAAATCATGCCACTTTACAAAAAGACCCCGCCTTTAATAATTTGCGTTATTTTGATATCCCTGTCGAAGATTTCGCAGATCTCATCACGGCAAAAAAAGAAACACAATTTGATGTGGTAATTGCACTGGAAATTATTGAACATGTCGCGGATATTGATTTATTTTTATCCAAAGCTCTCGCCTGCCTAAAACCCGGCGGTACTTTAATAGTCTCAACCTTAAACCGTACGGCAAAATCTTTCGCACTGGGCATTGTTGCGGCGGAATATATCTTAAATCTAGTCCCTAAAGGCACGCATGATTGGAAGAAATTCGTTAAACCATCTGAAATTGTACGAATTCTAGAAAAACACAATACATCTGCCACAGATATAACAGGCATGACATTCAATCCATTAACGTCACGGTTTAAATTAACGGACACAGATTTTGGCGTTAATTATTTTATGACGGCAATAAAAACCTAATGTTACGCAGGCTTTGAATTAATTACAGAGCCGCACGCACTACGCAACGCTTTTCTGGCTTCTACTATATAATCAGCCATCAAACGACGGTTAATGAAGTCATCATTCGCGTGAAATGTTTCAACAAAGCTGAGGACTGATTTCTCAGACACCATATGTTTTGGTACAGCACCAATTCCGACCCGTTCAAGGGCGGACAGCAAAGGAAAAATTTCTGCTGTGTTAATAACAGAATTTAATAGATTTTGACGTATCTTCGTAAAGACTTCTGAATTGCGACCCTCAAGGCATAACTTAAATGCCGTAGCCTTGTTCCATGCCTGCTGAAGATTATGGTCATCCTCTTTAGATTCCGCGTAATGGGAATAAGCCTTTAATTCTTCTGGCAAATCCTGCTGATCAATCCAAACATAACCTGTATCACGCATCATGACAGTTAGTGCCGTTAAAACGCGGCCATTGTTGATTTTTGATGCTTGCGCAATATCATAAACGATGTCTTGAATTAATCTCATAAGCGTTTTCTCCCTTTAAATAGATACCATATATATAAAAGAGACTCAGCTATATGTAAAGAATAATGTTAGCCCAAAATGGCGTCAAGCTTGCCAGCAGAATCAAGGGCATACAAATCATCACAGCCACCATAGCCAATATCATCGATAAAGACTTGGGGAACAGTACGACGCCCCTCGGCCCGTTTCATCATTTCAGCCTGTTTTTCGGCGTCATTTTGAATATCAAATTCTGTATATTTAACGCCCTTGCGGTCAAATAAAGCCTTAACCTTTGTACAATAAGGGCAGTAATTTTTACTATAAATTTCTATTTTAACCATGATAGTTTTCCTTTAATAATTAATTATCTTCTACTCTAGTTTTATAGATATAGGTCAAAATAGTTACAAATTGCTTTATTTACAAACACGCGCAAAACAAACCGTTGATACATGCTTTGCACCCGCTTTTTTTAAAGCTTTTGCCGATTCATTTAGAGTTGCGCCACTTGTATAGACATCATCTATTAAACAAATATTTTTGCCCTTAACCATCGCAATTTTATCCGCATCAACTGCAAAAGCATTTGATACATTTGCATGGCGCTGTTGACGTTTCAAATAACCCTGTGTTCCTGTCCACCGTGTACGTAACAAGAGATCATTCATCACAGCTGTGTTCGATAATACACCCAGATGTTTTGCTAAGATACCCGCTTGATTATAACGGCGCACCCATAATTTACGGCGATGCAACGGTACAGGAATCAGGATATCAGCTTGCAATAACAAATCTTTGCCCGCGGTAAACATCGCTTTTGACAATGATTTTGCCAAATAAGTTTGATCCCCATGCTTAAAGGGTAAAATTAAACGACGACTTTTATCGTCATAAATAAGGGCAGCTCTTGACGCGTCATAGGCTGGTTTCGCCGCCTCACATGCCCCGCATATAGCATCTTTGCCAAAATCATAATCGAACGGAAACGCACAGATAGAACAGGCAGGACCATTTAAAAAAGAGAGTTCTGACCATGCTTTTGGTGACAAAGCACCCCATTGATCGACGGATTCGCGCGAAATTGGGCATATAGGCGGAAATAAAATGTCTAAAAATTGGCGTGAAACGCTGTTTAATAATCGGCTTATTCGGCTATATTGTTGCAATTGTTTCATAGATGATATTTTTCGGGCAATATGTATTATTTATGGTAAAAAGCCTTGATTTACTTATGTAAACAATGTATAACTAATCAATTATAAAATTTGCACACCTTATAGAATAAAGTACCATATTTAATTATATAAATGGCAAAAGAAAAAAACACATCAAAGCGTTTACCGACGAACGCTAGCGCACACGTAAAAAAAGCGCCTCTGCCGAAAAAGTCCCCTGACTTTGCGGACATCCAAAATGCGCCCTCAAAAGAATTAAGAGCAACAGAATCAAAAAGGGATGAGCAGCGCCAGACGAATACATCAGATATTAATCAAACAGTCCAAAATGATGCCATTGATGCGCGCACTAACAAGGGTATATCACCCCAATCAATTTTATGGGCATCAAGTCACTTTCTCTTAGAACCAGGATCGACCGTTGCCATGGCAGATTGTGGACGCGGATCGCGCGCAAATATGCTGGCACATATGAACCCCCATTTAAATATTGTTGGTCTCAGCCACAATAAAAAAGCCATCGAGCAAGCCAATGCACGCTTTTTCGCCGACAAAGAAGCCACAGACGTTCCCACCCTTACAAATTTATCTTTTTCACCGATCCTGCATGACTTTACACCAGACGGTAAAGAATCTGAACATAGTCCTTATGATGCGATTTTGAATAGCTTTAATCTGCATTATCTCTATTCAATCGCTGGTTACAGCATGTCACGCATTACCAAATATTTAGCAACACAATTATCACAGTTAAAACTGGGTGGAACATTGGTTATTCAAGGCTATATCAGCCCTGACAATAACGAGAATCATTATGTCTTGCTTGAGCTGTCTGATTATAAAAGCAACAATCAGTCTTTAAGTAAATTATCCGAAGCTGAGCTCTTGATCCGCTTTGCACAAACCGCCCGCCCGCTTGACCAAAGTGGCTGTAAGGGGTTTTATTTAGAAGAAATCACCGCCCGCATCGATCACACGCGTTTATTCCGCCTGCCCGCCAAATGGGCGAATGAATTCTTGTTGCGCAAGGACAACCGCAAGCGTTGGGATGAGGAAATTAATAAAGAATACACGCCCTTCACCTTTGAGAGCCTGCAAGCAGAGATCACAACTTTAGGCGGACGCCTTGTCTATTACGCCCCTTATTGGGATAAGAAAACATTGGAAGAGCGTTATGAACCAAAATGTCGTATCTTTGATGAAGAGTATAATTTATTAGATTTCCCACCAACAAGCTATACAGCCGTTGTCCAAAAAATTGAAAAGCCAGGCAGTGTCAAGATTCATGAGCGTCGCCCTAGCCATGAAAAACCAAATTACCTGAAAGTCGATCATGTTATTGATGAAACAAGTGGTCGTATTTATGACCTTGTCTCACGCCCCCAGAAATTGATTGATATTATTCCTTTTGTCCGTTCAAAAGAAGGACGCATTACCGTCTTTACACGCGAAAACTATGCACGTCCCTTTGTTAATACAGTCCCGCGCAAAGGACGTGGCTTAGACGGAAAATATTGGTCAGGTCATTTAATTGAACCCATCACCGTTCAAATTGATAAAACCGATTCCATTGAAGAAGACGATAAACGCCTGCAAGTGATTGTTGAAACATCAACTGGATTGTCATTAAAAGAAGGCGGACAAACAATTCATGGCGCGGAATATTATCCATCCCCATTAATGATTGACGAAAAAGTTAAAACGATTTTTGTCGAAGTTGAGAAGCCAGAACAAAACAGCTTCACCGTTAAACATTTCGAAGCTGGCTTCCACAAAGAAGGTCACATTAAGGGCTTTGATGCACAGGCCATTTTAAAAGCTTCTCATGTCGGCTTATTAGCGGATGGTAAATTAGAAATTGCGATTTACAATCTTCTGACCACACTACACATCACCCCCGAAGTATGGATGGGCGGCGAAATGTCTATTGGGTATCATACCCCCAAAAGACGTGTGGAGATGGATGATATCATTCGTGACATCACCGATAAAACGAAGAAGACATATAAACAAACCATGCGCTCTGGTGGCACATTAAATGTGCATCGCTCGCTGTTTGTTGAAGAAGGCTATCGCGGCAATGAAACAACAGGACTGAAGGCACAGACAATGGAATTTGCCGTTCCAGAAGACGAGACCATTAATGTCGCCGTTGTTATGCCACTCACACAAGATAAATCAGGCGAAGTTCTAGCTGGTTTTCAGTTAATTGATTATCCAGTACCCGCACGCATTGACGGCCAAGCCACCCAAATGGATACGCCAGCAATTATTCTACCGCGCGAAGTAAAAACAATTTTTGACGCTAAGCGTTTCATTGCAAAACAATTTGGCGTGAAACCCGACCGTGTCGGTCAAATGGGCTCCAGTTATTTTTGTGAAACGGGTGTAACTCCGCAACGCGTTTATCCATTTGTTGTCGCCTCACCCGCTAAAGGCCCTGCATTCTTAGCCGATTTTATTTATGCCCCAATCAAAGAAATTGCCAAAATTACCTTTAAATATTGTAAGCCTAAAAACTTTATCTCTTTGACATGTGAAACGCTTCATTGTCTTGGTGCAACTGATGCTATTGGCGCAACACCAGGGCGCGAAAACATTATCAAAGGATCTAAATATAAACCAAAACTGACAAAAATTGAACGTCCTGTATCAACAAAATCTTCTGGCAAAGACGACAAAACATCCGGGACGGGCAACATGAGCAGTGCCAGTTCTTCTTCTAGCAAAGAAAAGAAAAAAGTCCTCTCGGCAAGCAAGCCAAAATATTAAGTCTAGCCATGTTAAAAGCGCCGAAAGCTTTACATCATCTCGGTAAAACCCTATCTTAATTTTACGATGGAACAACAGCCCCTTTTCAATTTAAAACTTCGTGATATGCGCCTTAAAAGGGCGTGCAGAATATCATACGACAAAGAAAAAAATGCGTCTTATTTATATGATCATTGCGCGGATAGATTAATAGATCGCGTGCGTGATGTTACACGTGATTTTTCGGATGTTTTAGAAATTGGCTATCGGGACAACACGTTAAAAGATAAATTAATCAATGCTTTGAAAATTAAAAGCAATATATCAGCAACGATTAACTATGATGCCCTATCATTCATCCAAGATGATAACATGGCTGTAAAAACAATAGGCCATGATGAAGTTCTACCCATTGAGGCAAACAGCTATGATCTTATTATTTCGAACCTCTCGCTTCATCACTGCAATGATATTATCGGTATGATTATTCAGGCGAAACTCGCCCTTAAACCAGATGGCTTATTACTTATTTCATTATTTGGCGCAGAGACCCTTAGAGAATTTCGTCATGTTATGCGCGAGGTGGAAACAAGAATGACAGGAGGTATTAGTCCACGTTTCTCGCCTTTAGTTGATATTCGTGATGGTGGTGGGTTATTACAGCGTGCTAATTTGGCCCTGCCTGTTGCCGATAAAGAAATACTGACCGTCCATTATTCGGATGCCGTGCGCCTTATGCATGATCTGCGTGCTATGGGGCAGACAAACATTTTAAATACCCAAAGTAAACAAACGTTACCACGTCAATTCTTCTCTCATTTATGCGCTGAATATGCGCGCCAATATAGCGACACAGACAATCGCATTCCCGCTAGTTTTGATCTCGTTTACCTAACTGGTTGGGCACCATCAGAGACCCAACAAAAGCCTTTAAAACCTGGCAGTGCCAAAAATAAATTATCCGAAGCCTTAAAAACTACAGAAAATCCACTGGAGAGATAATCATGACCCTAGATATTCATATTATCCCCGCCTTTGATGATAACTATCTTTTCATCATAGAAGACACAACCACAAATGACATTGTCTTGGTAGATCCAGGTGATGCTGAACCGCTTATTAACTGGTTTGAAACACATAAAAAAACACCAACTGCAATCTGGAACACACATCACCACAAGGATCACACAGGCGGCAATAAAGCATTGAAAGACAAATATAATTGTCCTATCTATGCGCCGAAAAATGATGCGAAACGGATCAAATATTATGATCATTTAATTGATGACAGCAATGTTATGAAAGTAGGCAGTCATACGTTTAAAGTGATTGACATTGCCGGCCATACATTAGGCCATATTGGTTATTATTGTGCAGACGAACATCTTTTATTTTGCGGCGACACCCTGTTTGCTATGGGCTGTGGTCGTGTTTTTGAGGGAACACATGAACAGATGTTTCATAGCCTACAAAAAATCAAGAAACTACCCCCCAAAACAACCATTTATTGCGCGCATGAATATACGCTTAGTAACGCTAAATTTGCGCTTACCGCAGAACCAAATAACACAGACATCGCCAAACGTTTTGAGGCTGTCAAAGACATGCGCACTAAAGATATACGTACTATTCCAACATCTCTCGATATTGAATTACAAACCAATGTATTTTTACGTGCTAAGGATGCAACCGAATTTGAACGATTACGGACAGCCAAAGATAATTTCTAAGAAAATGCGTTAGATTTTATTCTGATGGTTTATCAGATTTTGGGGCACTAGATTTTGGCGCATTAGATGATTTCGATCCAGAAGAACGACCACCACGTGACGAACCGCCTTTACCCCTAGATGATGAACCGCCTTTACCGCCACGCGCAGACGTGCCGCCGCGTGAACGACGAGAACGAGAACGATCTTCACGGCGATTTGTAAGGTTGCGCCCATCATTGCTTTTCGGTTGAGCAGGATCATTTTCCGCCATTTCAGAAACATCAACACCACCCGCCATAATAAACTCAGGTAGTGAGTTATCATCATCGTCAAAGTCTGGTTGACGGTGATCTTCATCACGCTCTTCAACCTCACCTTGTTCTGCCATCGCTGCTAAACGCTTTTTACGGCGCTTTTTGGCTTCAAGAATTTCGGCAGGAATTACAATTTTATCCGTCTTTAATTTTGGATCAACATAGGCATGTGGCACAGGCAAAGGATTGCGTGCACGCATGTCAGATTCAGAGGCTGTGACCTCAACCTCCATACGGACCAATACTTTTCTTAAAACTTGTACGGCATTGCGCATTGCATCACCTTTATCAGGATCGGTCTTATCGCCAACCCACCCCTTATAACCGTCAACACACATTTTAACGGCCTCATCAAAACGCTCTGTTGTTGGGGCTAATGCTTTTTTCTTACTTGCTTGTTCGGCATTTTCTTGCGCCAGTAAATCTTCAGCACTTAACGTAGCCTCTTGTTTTTTCTCTTTTTTAGGTTTGGCTTTAAGCGTCTTTAGTTCAAGCGTGTTTGATTCAGTCGTCATGATTTATAAGTCTTTTTCTACTGTGTTAATCGTCTGATACGAAAATTACGTGATTAATTTGTTTATGATGGTTATATTTACCATGAAAGTCATAAAATAAACATAAAAAAATGAGAACAAAGTAGATTGTTATGAAAGCATTAGAAATTAAGAATAAAGCGCTTCGCATATGTGAGCGGCCGGTTCCAGAACCAAAACACAATGAAGTTTTAATTAAGGTGGCTTATGCTGGTATTAATCGCCCTGATTTATTTCAGGTTGCGGGCGCGTATCCCGCACCTAAAGATGCCAGTGATTTACCAGGACTTGAAGTATCCGGCATTATAGAAAAGGGTAATGTCACCCTTCCGTGTGGGCGTGTCCTGTCAGTCGGCGATAAAGTTCTCGCCTTAGTCAATGGTGGCGGTTATGCCGAATATGTTGTCGCGCCAAAAGGCCAAGTCTTACCGATACCAGATGGATGGACATTCGAACAGGCAGGTGCCTTGGCAGAAACAGTATTCACCGTTTGGGCAAATATCGGAACATATCTTAAAACAGGCAAGAAATTATTGGTGCATGGTGGTTCATCAGGCATTGGGCATATTGCCATTCAAATGGCAAAACATTTTAAGATGGATGTTGCGACCACCGTCGGTAATGAAGATAAAATTAGCTTTTGTAAAGAACTTGGTGCCGATCTGGTTATCAATTACAAAAAAGACAATTTTCGCTCTGTCATAGAAGATAAATGGGGTGAAGCATCAATTGATCTCATCCTTGATATGGTTGCAGGCAATTATATTATCGATCATTGCGCATTATTGGCGCCGTTTGGTCATCATGTCAATATCGCGACATTGGGCGGTGCCCAGACAACTATTGATATACGCGCAATTATGCGTAAACGCCTGACTTTCACAGGATCAACATTGCGCCCGCGATCCTTAGAAGAAAAACAAGAATTACGCGATGATATCTATAAAATATTATTTAAGGCGCTTGAAACGGGCGATATAAAACCACACATCCATAAGGTCTATGATTTTAACGATGCAAATGCCGCCCACGCCCTGATGAAAGAAAGCACGCATATGGGGAAAATTGTCCTAAAGATTTAATCCATTAAACGCCTATAGGCTTGACTTAGGCTTTTTTTTGCGCTAATTGTTAATCCTATTTTTTAAATTGAGCATTCCATTATATTTTAACCCTCACTTAAGGAGAACATCATGGCTCATCCATTGATGCCCAAAGCAGTAGCCGTATGGCTTATCGACAATACGACATTAACATTCGATCAAATCGGTGATTTTTGTGGTTTACACCCTATCGAAGTGCAAGCGATTGCCGATGGTGACGTGAATATGCGCCTCAGTGCGATTGATCCCCTTATGACAGGTGAATTAACACAAGAAGAAATCAATAAGGCACAAGATAAGCCCGCTTATCGTATGGAAATGACAAAGAACAGCTTGCCAAAACCACGCAACCGTACAAAAGGTCCACGCTATACACCTATTTCAAAGCGCGGCGACAAGCCAGATGGCATTTCATTCTTATTGAAAACCTTCCCTGACCTTACGGACAGCCAAATTATTCGCTTGATTGGTACAACAAAAAACACGATCAACAATATTCGTGAACGCACGCACATCAACATCAGTAATATCAAACCTAGAAACCCTGTAGAACTGGGGCTATGCAAGCAAGATGAGATTGATAAAGCAGTTGAGCGTAGCCAAAAGAAAAATGCTAAAAAAGCAGGTGCAACAAAAACAGAGACAACGCCTGTTGAAGCAGCACAAGAAGCTGGCCTAAAAACGGCTTAATCTGATTTAGATCTTACCTATTTTAAAACGCGCTTTTATAGCGCGTTTTTTTATGTGTTTTTCTTTTAAATCAATTGAATTTACTTGACATATTTACTTTACATAGTTATATATAGGTATTAATTTTGCAATCCTTATATAAAGAGACAAATGAGTATGACAAAGCCTGTACAAGATACACAAACACCTAATATGGTTGAAAGCCTTAAAAAGAGAGTCGCAATATTGGCGAAACCATCAGATGAGTTTGATATAAATGCCGCGGATATTGTTGTTGATACGCCGAATACACGCCTATTCGAACGCCGCCAGCGCATGAATGATGCCTTGGTTGATATGTTATCCGCCCATGATATTGATGCCGCACAGGATATTATGAATGATCCAGAGTTCCAGTTAGACCCCTCGCGCGTGGTTGAGGGCGAGAACATGTTAACGCATGCTTTATGCTATTTAGATGAATCCATGATCATGACAATTTTAGACCAGCCCTTCTCTATTGTTGCGGTACTGTTGAAAAATGCAGATGTGATCAAAACCATTGAGAGTAGAATTTATTCAAGACTATCAAAAGAAAGTCTCATTGATAAAATATTATCACTACCTGATGGCGCTTGTGATCTGGTCTTAAACACCTTGGATATCTATTACGATAAAACATATATGGATAAATACCCCTATACAAAATTATTAGACCGCGCGATTGAACGCAACATTGAATCAAAAATCAGTGCCAAGAAAATCGCCCAGTTAATGGATCAAAATGCAGATCGTCGTTTTGATTTCTTCATTCATAATAATAAGAATGTTAATAAGGGCACAAATACAAACATCGCAAAACGATCAGATCTGTTGAAAGAAGATACAAATAGCTGGAATAACCTACATGCTGAGCTTATTTTTCATACTATTTTCTTAGGGAAATGGTCATATGCACAAAAATTGCTAGGGTCACAAACAATAGACGCCACCCCATTGATGAAGTACAACAACGGATCTAAGTCTGTGTCAATCCCTCAGCTCATGAAGGGGATTGCAAAATATAATAAACTCCCTGCCGAGGCCTATGATTTTATTGCCGCCTATGAAGAAAAAACTGGGGCGACAAAACCAATTATTAAAAAACGACGCATGCGTGGTCGATCAAAACCAGCGCCTCGCATTATAGGATAAAAACATGAGTGACCCACAACAAAACCCCCTTGATGTTTTGCATCAGAAAATTAGAGATCTTAATGCAGTACCAGGTGAAGGTGGCACGCGTATTGATGCCCCCGAACGTCAAGCGCAAGTAGATGATGTGACAAGCGATGTTGTGGAAATGATGAGCAATGAACTGCGTCAAAGAATGATTGAAATTCAAAGTGAATTTAATTCACTTGTGGATGATTCAGATGTTTTAAAACGCCTTTACACACGCGTGGGGTTAAATGATGCGTTATGCCTGGCCCTTCAAACCAGAGACCAAGAAGCCAGTATGGAAATCATTGAACATCCTTTGTTTCAACTAGATCCAAATAGGTCAATTGATGAACAAAATATTTTGGCGTTCGCAATGCGGCATGACAAAGATGCTTTCTTTCATTTATTAAAAACACAACCTGCGCATAGCCTTAAATCACTGATTGAAGACACATCAATTGTTAAATATTGCGTTTTGAACAAGAAACAACATTGGGTAAAAGAAATCATATCTTTATCCAAAGAGAAGCAGGCTTATATTTTAAACGATCTTGAAAACTGGATTAATTTAGTAGATTTAAGGCAGCCTCCCTATAACCAATTTATGAATGTGGCGACAAAAAATAACGTAAAGATTCATATGTCAGGAGGCCGCCTACACACGTTAATCAATGAAAACCAAAGCGAACATGCGGAAACTTTTGACTTCTATATACGCCTTTACAAAAACATTAATGATGCGATGAATATAGATCATGCGCCTGGGGCTTTTCATGTAAAATTACAAAATATAAAGTTCCGCGATAAAAATACCGTCAAGTTCCCCCCCCTTGTCTCGTGCGTTCTATACGGCAAGTGGGAATATGCGTCCAAGATCTTAGACAGAGACGACCTTGACCTTGAACGCGCAAATGCAAGACCCAAGGGCATGGACAGAGATATCTCGATTAGTGAACTAATGCAGTTGATTGTGAAGAAAAACAAACTCCCACAAGAAGCCCATGATTTCATACAAAAATTAGAAGAAAAAATTGGGCGATCTGGCTGGATAAGTCCTGACAATAAAACAAGAAGAACAAAGAAACCACAACAAAGCTGGCTTGGTACAAATACACCTTAAACAATAAAAGGAACGGTAAAATGACCGATAAAAACATGGATATTAGACAAAGATTAAGAGACATTCGCGCGCAAATGAACGCGGAGAATAGCTCTTTATTTACGCCTTTCATTGAGGACGAAATGTTGGATACTGAATCTGAGGATGTTGAATCAGTGTCAACGCCTCCTAAACCAAGACGACTTTCCATCACCTTTCTTGAAGGCAGCAAAGGCGCCCAAAATTTTGATGCCTACAAAGAACAGTTTCATGCCGATTATGAAGAAATGGTTCTTAGTAAAATGTTCAAAGACATGATCGCCGCAAAAGACGAAGAATCTATCCTGTCATTCATAGATAATGGCTATGTTGATCTAACTAATAACCCTACTCTTGATCACAAATACCTAATCAATGTTTGTTTTGGTCCTAATTTTAGCGATGATTTTTTAATAAAGATTTTGAGCTATGTTCCAGATGATAAAAAAGAAGACTTAATAAATACAAGAATTATACGATCTATATTAGAGAATAAACGCACGACATTGGTTGAACGGATTATTGCGCTACCCGAGGACCTGCGCCGCCCAATTTTAGGGCAAATTAATGACAACATGTATAATAAACGCCTTGAAGAAGCACCCTATAGCGATTTACTGGATTGTGCCTCATCATTCAATATTGAATGCACAACAGACACTGAAAGTCTTTTGAATATTTTGCGGGATGATAAAACGGATAAACGCTTTGATTATTTCTGTAATCACTCGCACAGAGTAAACAATCAGGTTCGCCTGTGGAGCAATCAATCCTTAGATTTCAAACCCTTAGAAAAATCAAAACATATGCCTTTGATCGCATATCTGGCTTTCTCGAATCAGTGGGAATATGCGAGTAAAACACTCGAAGGCACCCACTTTGATGCCTCTAAAATACTAAGAATTGATAGCACAAAAATAAATCCGCTGAATAATAGTATTATTTGGATTTCTTTTCCCACGGCCCTAAAACGTGTTGCAAAGCATAATACCCTGCCCGATGAAGCCTATGATTTCATTGATGCGGTTGAAAGAAAATTAGGCATGAAAAGAACCATTGCTGTTCGACAAGCCAGAAAAAAACGATCGTCAAGTGATCACCCAGGACCAAATTAAATCAAAAGAAATTTACTATAACCGAAAGAAAAACCATGACCGATCAAAGCCAAACATTAAAAGACAAGCTAACCCAATTAAATCAAACTCCTAAAGATGGCGCTTGGCTTGATGAACCCCTATCACCTGTTTTTACGGATAATGCCGACGATCAGGCGACAATCGATCTTTATATAAAACGTCGTCAAATGAATGATGTTTTATGCGATGCGATGAGACAGCGTGATAACGCGGCCGCCCTAACAATAGTCAGTCTACCAGACTTTCAATTGGATCCATCAAGAAGAATCGATGATCAGGATCCTATCACCTATGCCCTTAATAATAATAGTGATGATGTTGTAATGGCGCTCCTCAATCAGCCGTTAGAGATTATTAATACACTATTGGAAACAACCCCCATTATCCAAACGGTCTTAGACAAGAAACGAAGCGCATTGGTAAAACGCATTCTAGATCTTCCCAAAGAAAAATATGTTCCCATGTTACACCTCATTAATGAGTGTTGGGAATTCGATAATTTAGAAAATGCGCCTTATAATCGCTTCTTAGAAGAAGCCGAATGGGAAAAGGTTAAGCCCACAATTTCTGCAACATCAATTAGCCATTTAATTGATAAAGATTCACAGAAAAGATTGGCGTTTTATAACTTCAATAACGAGAATTTAAATAGCCCCATACGAAGGAATAGAGAAAACAACGAAATATACCTCAAACCATTTCCCTATTATTACAACTCCAAACCTCTTAGTTATTCTGTTTTAACTGGAAAATGGCGTACCGCGATTCAATTATTAGCAATCAAAGGCATCGATCCTTCGGCAACGGCTTACAAACCTAGAGAATTCGGAAACCCACATAGACCCCTGCCTGATGTCCTCAAAATGATAGCCAAGAAAAATACATTACCCCCCGAAGCGTGGGAATTCATTACTGCCTTTGAAGAAAAGATAGGTGCTGAAAAACCAATCGTTAAGCGCCCTAAAGATATGCGTAAAAAGCAAAAGAAACTAGGATTAGGATAAAATCATGACAACAGATAGTAACGATCTCGTAAAACGCATACGTGACTTGAACTCAACTATACACGATGAAACAGTTGAGCAAGAAGTTCAGGCACGCATTGACACGTTTATGCCCATTTGGAATTTTATCCAAGCCGAATGTCTGAATGATATTATCTGGAAAGCCGTTAAGGATGATCGTGCAGATATTTTAGAAGCACTCCGTGATAATGATATGTTCACAGTTGATCCCTATGAAACAAGAGAGATTAAAACAGACGATAATACAGAAGAACTCAATATTTTAGGGGCGGCGATAGGTTGTAAATCAGACACAGTTATTAGTTTTTTACACACACAAAATACTGATTTCGTTGATCGCCTTTACGGTAAACAAGAAGATGCCTCGTGGGACATTGACAACGGCGTCCCCATCATTTTAAGTAGCGATGAACATAGTCGTATGATTGCTTATTATGCTGATAAGAACTTAGGCAAGTCAGAGTTCTCATATCTATTATTTAAAGCCATTGATAGAGGGAATAAAGACGTTGTCAAAACTCTCATAAAAAAGAATACATCCTTCGATATAACAACCTTAAAACGTGCTACAATCGTATGGTTTAAGAGTGAGCTGAGAATTCCTACTTTCAACGCCTTGCAACAGGCTATACAAAACCGTGATTGGAAGATGACAGCGTTTTTCTTGGATATGGATATTTTTAAAATGACCGAAATCGTAAATAAACGCAATCATAAAAAACAAAGAACGGTTCAAAGCCTTATAAACAACTTATATAAAAATACACTATCTGCATACCCCGAAGCACAAATATTAAAAGACCGTATTAATGCGGAAGCAGCAAGAGAGTTAAAAACTGCCTCACCAAAGAAAAAACGCTTTCTAAGATTAGGATAGAAGCATGACAACAAATAGTAATGACCTAAAAAGACGCATACAGGATTTAAACGCCACAATGCGCGAGGAAACATTAGAGCAAGCCGTTCAAGCACGGATTGATACATTGATGCCCCTCTGGGACTTTATACGTGGGTATGCCATGGATGATTTAGTATGGCCCATTATAGCCAGAGATAATGTTGATCTCTTACAAACATTATTAGAAGAAGGCGACTTTTTCCTCAGTCCATATATGAGACATGAAAACATGAATATCTTATCTTGGGCAATACACCACGATGCCAATAATATTATTGCCTTTTTACATGAAGAGAATGATCTTTTTATTGATAAACTATATGGCTATAAATTAACGAATGAGGGTAGTCGTTGGTCGATCGATAAGGGACCATTAGATGTGATCAAACAAAATCACTCTTATATTTATTTATTGAAACATTATTTAAAAACCAACCTAGATACAAAATCAGCTCAATCGATAATCATCTTTCTTGAATCGCAAAACAAAACGGACGATGTGATCGACATTCTAAACTTACCAACAGTCAATGCAAATAGAATCATAGTTTCCAAAATGGTTGTGCGCGACAACTTTGGCCATAAAAAATATACAGCTGATTTAAATATTCTACAGGCACATATTCTTTATAAAAACTGGAAAACCGCACAATTATATTTTGATACTGGCCTGTTTGAGATGACAGCCCGAACAAACGACACTAAGGGCGATGCTTATAAACGTTATGGAACAGTGCAAAGCACTATAAACAGCATGAATAAAGAGGCCTTTAAAAATAATCCAGGGGCACAATCTCTACGTAACGCAATCAATGCCAAAGCCAAAGAAGAGAAACGTGCCCTACGCACGCAACACAAAACTGTGGGCTTCTTAAAACGTTAACGATTATTGCGTATTCTACGGTACAATCACACGTCCATGCTCGGATGTTGGGACAACCATAAATTTAACGGGCACTGTGTTTTCTTGCCCTAGCTTTATATCAAATTTCAGGGCGTTGGGCTTAAAGTTCTGATGATAGGCACAGCCCAAAGTAACATGTGGGAAGTAACCAACCCCGGCACCATTATCTTGTTCTAACATCAGTTTTTCATGTATCATAGCATTCAAATCCACCAACTCCTGTGTTAGCTGAACACGCATACCAAAATATGTCTTTGTGGATCTAGGCGATTGATAAAAACCATCCAAATCAACATGGATTTTTGATGGCAAAAGCGGTGTTATTATTTGCCGCACCATATCAATCTCTTGATTAATATCACCCGATGGCTTCCAGCTATATATTGTAATATGCGGGATAGAGTTATGCCCTAGCACGTATTCTGAAATCATTCCCTGTGCGCATTCTTGGGAAAAGGCCTCAAGACGTTTATTCATTTCATCTTCAAAGACCATAATGATACGTGACATGGTGTTAACTCCTCTATTGTATAATCTTAAAACTATTTCATTAAAAAACCCAGCGTTTTAAGGCTGGGTTTTTCTAGTTTGTTCGACTATTTTTTTTGTCTATTAGAGAAGATCGGAAATACGATCGATTTCTTCCTTAAGGCGTAATTTCTTTTTCTTAAGATGAATAACCACCAGCTCATTCGCATAAGAATGCGCAGCTTCGCGTGCAATTTCTGTATCCAATTTACGATGGCGTTTTTCTAAAATTTCTAGGCGTGATGACAGTGACATGATGTGCTTCCTTATCGTTAATATGACCGAACCCTATTTAAATTATGCCGTGAAAGATTTAACAAACGATTTACAAAAAACAAAAAAAGACCCCTTTATTTAAAAAGAGACCTGTTTTTTATATCTAGTGCAATTTTATTGCCTTAATCACCAAAACAAATGCCCAAGGCACGTGCCGTTTCCATCATTGTGTCGTCCATTTCAACGGCGCGATAACTTTCGATTCCTTTTTCAATTGGCACATCGGTAATACCGCGTTTTGTCCACGCAACCATACGCCCATATTTCCCCTGCTCAATCAATTTAACCGCATGCACACCAAAGGCGGATGCCAAGGCACGATCAGAATGTGTTGGCGCCGCGCCGCGTTGTACATGACCCAGAACGGTCACACGTGTTTCTGCCCCTGTTTCTTCCTCGATTAGATGACCAATATATTGTCCAATGCCGCCATAACGTTTTTGTCCGCCGGCAAATTCCTTCATCACATCATCGCCGCCTAATGTTTTAACGGCTTCTGATACAACAACCAGAACGAAACCACGTCCCGTTGCGCGAATTTCATTCACATGTTTGGCGATTTTCTTCATGTCATAAGCAATCTCTGGCAATAAAATAATATCGGCACCGCCGGCAACCCCTACATGAAGGGCAACATGCCCAGCATCACGCCCCATAACCTCTAATACCATCACACGATCATGACTTGCCGCGGTTGGCTGTAAACGGTCTAAGGCTTCGGTTGCGACCGACACTGCTGTATCGAAACCGATTGCTGTTTCGGTTGCGCCAACATCATTATCAACGGTCTTTGGAATACCAACAATATTTAAGTTTCCAGCTTTGGCGATCTTATTCAAAATTGCGAAACTGCCATCGCCGCCAATACCGATGATCCCTTCTACGTCCAGATCTTTAAAGCCTTGAATAATTTTTTGCATATGATCAACAACAGACCCATCAGGCATTTTCGACGAGAAAGGATTACCCTTACTCATTGACCCCAGAACCGTCCCGCCACGGCGCATCATTGTTGTATCAAAATCTGTAACACTTAATTTTTCTACCATTTTAGGCTCTGTCAGTAATCCATGCGTACCTTGGCGTATGCCGTAAACTTCCCATCCTAATTGATCAGATGCATGCACAACCGCACGAATAGCCGCGTTCAAACCCGCACAATCACCGCCACTGGTCATTATTGCAATCTTCTTTTTTGGTATATCTTGATTTTTCATGCGATTTTTCCTGTTTTTTTTGCTATAGTAAACATCGTAAATATTATAAGAGATAATACTATACCGTATTATTGATGCTTTAAAGAATAGATTTAATACTCATGATTGACGAAGAACGATTAAAAGAACAGCTCGTTTTATTACAAGCAGAACACCGCGACTTAGATGGTGCAATTGATCGCCTAGCAGAACAGCCCCTCATTGATGAGCTTGCCATGCGTCGCATGAAAAAAAGAAAACTCTATTTAAAAGATATTATTATGAAGATACAGGACATGTTAGTGCCTGACATTATTGCTTAAACATTTATCAAATCCAAAATCTCATGACATGTGAATTTTATATAAAGGCATAAATTATTATGACTGATCAAACATCTATCACACAATTACCATCAACACAGACACGCATTGAAAAAGATACGATGGGTGAATTATCAGTTCCTGCCAATAAATATTGGGGGGCACAGACACAGCGCTCTCTGCATAATTTCAAGATTGGCGGCGAAACAATGCCCCTTCCTCTTATCAAAGCACTGGGCATACAAAAGAAAGCAGCCGCACAGGCCAATATGGCGCTTGGTATGTTGGACGAAGATTTAGGCGTTAATATCACACAAGCCGCAGATGAAGTAATTGATGGTATCTTAAATGATCATTTCCCCCTTGTTGTTTGGCAAACGGGCTCTGGCACACAAACCAACATGAACGGCAACGAGGTTATTGCAAACCGTGCCATTGAATTAATGGGCGGTGTGGTTGGATCAAAATCCCCCGTACATCCAAACGATCATTGTAATATGGGACAATCATCCAATGATACATTTCCCACCGTCATGCATATCGCGGCGATGGAACAAGTTCACCATGAATTACTGCCTGCCCTAGAACATTTAGCCGCTGGTTTAGAAGAAAAACAAGAACGCTATAAAGATCTAATCAAAATTGGGCGCACGCATTTACAAGATGCCACCCCCGTCACCGTAGGACAGGTTTTTTCTGGCTATGCAACACAAGTCCGTTACGGCATTGAACGCGTAAAAACATGCTTACCACGCCTGTCAATGTTGGCCCAAGGTGGGACGGCGGTTGGTACTGGCATTAATTCAAAGGCTGGCTTTGCAGAGTTATTTGCACAAAAAGTTTCTGAAATTACAGACCTTGATTTTAAAACAGCCCCCAATAAATTCGAAGCGCTGGCCGCCCATGATGTGATTGTTGAAGTGTCTGGCGCCTTAAATACAATTGCGTGTTCATTAATGAAAATTGCCAATGATATTCGTTTACTGGGTTCCGGCCCACGGTGCGGCATTGGCGAGCTAAAGTTACCAGCGAATGAACCAGGCTCATCAATTATGCCAGGCAAGGTTAACCCAACACAATCAGAGGCCCTAACAATGGTGTGTGCACAAGTCATGGGCAATCACACAACGATTTCAATCGCTGGCAGTAACGGTCACTTTGAATTAAATGTCTTTAAGCCCGTCATGATTTTCAATCTTTTACAATCGATACGCTTGATCGCCGATGGCGCACGCAGTTTTACCGATAATTGCATCGCAGGGCTTGAAGCCGATGAAGCACGTATTGATGATCTGATGAAAAACAGTCTGATGTTGGTAACCGCATTAAACCCTTATATTGGCTATGACAATGCGGCAAAAATTGCTAAGAACGCCCATGAAAAAGGCCTCAGCCTTAAAGAATCAGCACTAGCATTAGAGATTTTATCAGAAGCAGAATTTGATGAATATCTAAAGCCTGAAACAATGATCAAGCCCAGGGATTAAAAGAGCGATTAATAATGATTAAAAAACGCTCTTTATCCATTCGCGGTCACGCAACCAGCATCACCTTAGAGGATGAATTTTGGTATTGGCTAAAAAAAATTGCCTTAGAAAAAGACATGACTGTGCCAAAGTTAATCGCACAGATTGATGAGGATCGATTCAAAGACAATACATCTGATGTCAATGGTCTATCCAGTACCTTGCGGGTTTATATCCTGCGCCACTTAGAGGGAATTATTACTGAGGCTGATCAGGGTCTTTGATATTTTTCAAGAGTTCGTCAAAATTTTGACTGCTCGGCTTTGCACGTTCTTTGATTGATTTGCTAAAGAACGCTTCCAAATCAGACGCATCGGTTTCATTACCGCTCTCACGCATAAATACTCTGAACTGTGGTAGATTCACTGGCGTCACTAATGAGAAATCAAGTGGTAACTCATAAGCCTCAGTATTACGATTATAGGTTCCAGACTGTCCCGAGATCTTACCAAAATCACCCGCAATATCGATATCTTCAAAATTCGTCACATCGCCGTCAATTGAAAAAGATGCCTTGGCGCGACTAAATTCGGTTTCCCCCGTTGCGAAGGCCTCACGCAACACAACACGTGATTGATCCGATGATGACAAGGTTGCAAGACCACTCATGACATCACCCAAATCGACCCCGGTTAACGTGCCTTTGCGCATGGTGAAATCGCCTTTACCCTCTATCATTTTATCATCTGTTTTTTGTGTGATTTCTAAATCAATATCCGCACTTTGGCTCTTAATCGGCAGCGTTAAGCCAAAGTCATCCAAATCAACATCATCAAAAGAAAAATTAGCTTCTTTATCACCATTAGCGGCAAAGACAAGGTCGCCTTTTCCAACTGCATTTTTAAGCGCGAACCGGGCGTCATCAAGGGTGATTTCTTTTTCATCAAAGCGCCCTTTTATGTGAAGCTTATTTAACGTGAGCGGTTTAAAGCCATCAAACAAAGATATGTCTTTCATTGTTTTTATCTTGAGTGATATATCGCCCTCTAGTTCTTTTTCAGTAATAATAGATTGCGCTTGGCTGAATAGAACAGTGTCATTCCCAGTCAACGTATCGGCGCTTAAATCAAAGCGCAAACGATCCGACAAATGACGAACCGATCCCGTAAAGGCGCGATTATTTAAGGTTGCCTTGACATTTTCGATCTTCATATCGTTGCTGTCCCCAGAAATATTGCCATAAAGATCATAAGGGGTTTTTGTTTCTGTTCCCTTAATATTTAACAATGGAAATAACGTATTAATATCATCCCCTTTTATCCGCAAAACACCGTCAATTTTATCACTGAAATCACGTGTTTTTGCCGTCATATTCAATTGAATATCGGCACCTGAAGCTATACCTGATAACGCAATTTTCGCCCCTTCTGGTTTTTGATCTGTTAAATCAATCACCAGTTCAGCTTCTGCTGACTTTTGCAACAAAGTCGATATTTGATTATCGCCCAGTATCTTCGTAATATCTTGTTTCGTTAATGCTTCAAGCTGATCTAAGAAATTGCTCATATTGTCAGTTTTAATCGTCCCATTAAGGGCAATTTCGGCATTCACATTTTGTGTGCTTGGATGTGTATATGTTCCATTTAAGTCAATGTCAGAACCAAAAATATTGTCTGACTTTAGCTGTGTGACATCGATCTCATTGTTATCAATATTCATGTCCAGATTAAGCCCCGTGATCAGTACTTCATTCAATACTACTGCTTTTACGTCAATCTTAATGTCACGTGTAGCCTTATTCTTTACTGTCTTGTCTTGTCCTGCAAACAACCCGCGTATCATCGACGATGCTTTATCTTCCTCGAAAAAAGCATCAAGATTTAAACTATCCCCAGTAACGTTCAAGCTATCATCGCTTATGCTAAACCCTGTTTGTGCGAGCACCGATTGATCAACGCTGTCAATAATGGTAACTGCATCTGTCTTTAAGTGCGTTACGCCGTTTTCATTATATTTCATCTCAAGCACCGCCTGAATCGTTGCATTGTCCGGGATGGTTGGTAGATTTTTCAAGTAAGGATTAAGAACGGCCCCTTGCTTAAGATCAACATCAAATTTTAAGGTATAATCATGAATGTCTTGATCTGATAAAATATTTCCAGATATTGATATTGCCCCATTATCAGGCAATAATGCGCGCGCATCCTTAACGGTGATCAAAGATTGATCATTATCAATCACCTGTCGACCGTAATCCATTGTTACATTATTGAACAATTGATTGTCCGACATGCTTAATTCATCAATTTTAACAAATCCCTTACCAAAGCCTTGCGGTATTAAATCAATAAGCGTGACAATTTTCTTGTTTGCATCAAATGCAACGCGATCAAATTGTATTGTATAATCATGATTAAAAAGATGCTTACTGTTTGATTGCGCCCCATTATAATCGAGAACCACTTGACCTTTAATCTTGCTTGCGCCCAATGTACCGTTGATTTCTTGGGTGTTTAAACGAAAGCGATCCATACTACTCAGGTCGTTTTTCTTATGAATAAATCTCAGCTTGGCTTTTGCTTTTAGCGGTGCATCAACCGCAACAAAACTTTGAACAGAATCCATAGCAATATCTAAATCACCATCCACAAAAACCCCCTGTACATTATTGCGATACATACCGTTTAAAACCAGATCCAAGGCCTTATCGGCGCGCGTTACAGATGCATTAAAGGCAGTGCCTTCTTTCTTAATACCACTGCTGGTCATTTTAAAATCAAGGTCTTCTCCTTGATATAGGCCGTTACCTGTAATGCTGAACGGACCTGACTGGCTATCGGTATTCAGGCTAAAATTACTTTTCTCGAAAATATAACTTTTGTCCGAAACGCCATTATAAAAAGAAATTGTGCCATCCTCTATTTGGATATCATCAAAGGCTATATTTTGACTTAAACCCTCTAACATAGATATTTTTTGCGTTGCCTTGGTTTCTGATTGCACATCCCATGCTTTTGTTCCATTGGGCAAAACATCAAAATAAATGGCTGGACGTTTAAGAATTATATTCTGCATAACCAAATTACCAAAAATAAGATCTTTAATTGATAAATCCGCCTCGATATTTTTAATTCTAAGGAAGTCTTCGTGTTTCGCATCTAAGCGATTTTTAATTTTTAAATCTTCAATACGTATGATTGGGCGCGGTACTAATTCAAGATGTAAGCCCCCTGCAATCGTGACATCCCGCCCCATTGATTGTTCAATAGAATCCGCTAATTGAACACGGTAATCATTCCAATCAACAAAATTGGGCAAGAACACAATAACGGACGCCAACAAGCACACACATAATCCAAGAGCAATATATAAAACGCGCATTTTTTAAAAACCAAATCTGTTTATTTATTTCTATTATAATTTTTGCTATCATAGTTAATATGACAGACCCTATTAATTTACGACAGTTTCGCAAACAAAAACAGAGGCAAGATAAAGAAAAATCTGCCGATCAAAACCGTGCCAAATTCGGACGTACAAAAGATGAAAAAAAACGCGATGAAGTCACCCGCGAAAAGGCCAAGAATACTCTGGATGGGCATAAGCTGGACAAGCTTGACGATGATTAGCCCCGCTTTAATATTGACATAATAATAAAAATGCTGTAAAAATACATATAAATAATTATTAAAAAAAAAGTGATATCGCAATAATTGAGAATAACCCCGAAAAAGTTTGAATAAAAACAATGATAAATGAATTTAAAAAAAGAGCAGGACATATTTTTGAAGCTGGTAAAAAAGGCGCTGTAAAAATTGGCGTTAAAACGGCGGAGACTGTACGTTATCACAATAATGTTTCTAAACATTTAGATCACATGGAAGCCAATTTTGATCCTCAAAACGAAGCGCATGTCGCATTATTTGTCGATCAAATAGCCGAAGACATGAGTAAAGGGCGTAAATTTTCCTTAATTGCAAATAAACTAGTAGGTGCGCATCTGGTTTTGATGGCCGGCGGCGCGGCTAGCACAGTTACACCTGCGCTATGGCCTGTTATGATTACCATCGGCGTTTGGCGCTTAACTGATGCATCGGTGAAAGGTGCGCAAAAATATTATCCGCGCGTCACTAATGGTTTAGCAAATTATATTGAAAACGAAGTGCCTTTATTACCTAATTTTATCGCTGATGACCTGCGCCGTCCGATTGACGACAGAAACAAACATGTTGCGCGTCAGTTAATCAAAAAGCGCTTTGGTTAATCAAAATACAAACGATTTAATCATCGTTTCTTTCAAATTCTTGCGTGTTCGCACCTTTATGATGTTCTGAGTTAACAGGTACATGACGCCTGATACCGCTATTACCACCACCCAAGCCAGGTGCCGACATTTTCATAGCGGGGGTTTTCGGTGTTGGTGCTTTTGGCGCTTGTTTTTGTGCTGGTGCATCTGGCGCTGGCGCTTTGTTTAACGCCGCAACATTATCCAGCTTCTCTTTTAATGCTTCGGATGACATAGTTAAGGATAAAGAGTCAGCCATTAAGCCAATATTATTGTCATTAGCGATTTTTAACGCCTGTGAATGGGTGACTGTATGCCCCTCTTTAATTTCATCAATAATTTTATCACTGAATTTTTTCAAACTGCCCCATGCATAACCACTGCGACTTGTTTCATCACGGAAATTACGGCGCGCTCGTTCTTTCATTTCAATATCATCAACACCCTCTTTTAAGAATAAAGAATCAAGAAGTGACGCCGTTTTTTGCAAAGCCTTGGCACACCAACCAGTAAACGTGCCATCCAACATGCGCATATTTTGTGCATCAGCCTCTTGATAGAATATATCAACATTGCGTTTATCAATACTGTCATTAAGAACATTGTTAAACGCGCCATTCATTGCACGCTTATGGCGCATTTGATTTTCTTCTTCTGACGCAAAAGGATTAAAATCGACATCCTTAACGGGGCCTTTTCCAATATCAACGCCACAATAACGTGATAATTTACGACCAATCGCTTGCAAATATGGTGATTCACTGCCACGAATAGCCGCCGTCAAAATTTCACGCGGTGAATAACCGCGCCATGCCATATCTTGGGCATGGGCACAAAAACTGCGCCAGCTTGATAATGTGCTGGTATCAATATCTGAAACAATGCCAACGGCAACACCAATGATGGCTTGAAGAGATTTTTCATTTTTAAGCGTGCGTGCACCTTGTTCTTTAAATGACTTTAAAAGAGCATCGGCAAAAACAGGCAACGAATCCTCGGCTGGATTAAAACCTGCTTTAATTGTAAATACCTGTTTTGATTGTCCGATAACTTTTTGTTTTAGGGCTCCAAGACCAACAACACTAGCATCTGCATAAAGCGCAAAAACCGTTTTAAAGAGTGCTGTAAACGCTTTATTCGTTAGCGGGTTTTTAGAAACGGTCAGATTCTTCTTCAACGCGGGATCATTCTCAATCATGATCTCGGCAATATCTTTTAGTAAAGTGAAAGACAGATCTCGCTTTTCTAATGAGGGATCATAAATAACAATAGCTATTTTTTTTATGCGGGGACCAACGGTAAATAATTTCGTTGATTTACCCTCACATATACCCTTAAAGCCAACTTCACTGAGACCTCTTGATGGAGCATCGCGCAGCTCTTTAAGCATTACATCTAAGCCATCTTGTGCGGGATGGCGGTCAAACTCTTGCTTTAATTGATCTAATGTCTGTAGCCATTCTTGTTGTGCACACAAGGGCAACAAGACAGCATCTGTGCCTTGTTTTTTTAATAATGCTACCAATGTATCGGTAATGTTACTCATTGCCCTAAAATTAATCCCCTTAAAAACTCTTTTCTTAACTCTTCCCCATTATACCGCAAACACGTTTACATAAGCAAGTTTTTGGCGGCTTTCAGCGTGTGTTTTAATAAAATTTAGATAAAATCCTATCTATCTTAAATGTAACACTAAGGTATTTAAGAGAGATTAAGATGATTTAACACTTGGCATTTGCCTTGTGATTGCGTATTAAATAGAGATATAAAATTATTTAATAACCTTAAAACAAAGAGATAAACAGCATGAGTGGATTTGGATCATTTATGAAAGGCAAACGCGGTCTTATTATGGGCGTTGCCAACGATCGTTCAATTGCATGGGGCATTGCGAAACAGCTACACGAAGCCGGCGCAGAGATTGCCTTTAGCTATCAAGGTGATGCCCTGAAAAAGCGCGTTCAACCCTTGGCTGCATCTGTTGGGTCTGATGTTGTTGTACAATGTGATGTCACCGATGAAGCATCCGTAAAACGTACTTTTGAGACATTAAAAGAAAAATGGGGCAAGATTGACTTTCTTGTTCATGCGATTGCCTTTTCTGATAAAAGCGAATTAGACGGGATGTATCTTGATACAACCCGCGATAACTTTCTTAGAACAATGGATATCTCGGTTTTCTCATTCACATCTGTTGCCAAGGCAGCCTCTGAAATCATGAATGATGGTGGCTCTATGGTCACACTGACGTATTATGGCTCTGAAAAGGTGATGCCTCATTACAACGTCATGGGTGTTGCAAAAGCGGCTCTTGAAGCCTCTGTACGATATCTTGCAACCGATCTTGGTGTACGCGGTATCCGCGTAAACTCGATTTCTGCAGGGCCGATCAAGACACTGGCAGCCAGCGGCATTGGTGATTTCCGCCATATCTTGAAATGGAATGAATATAACGCCCCCCTACAACGCAATGTAACCATTGAAGAAGTCGGTAATCTTGGTTTGTTCCTACTCTCTGATATGGGTAGTGGTATCACCGGTGAGCTTATCCATGCTGATGCGGGTTATCATTCTGTTGGAATGGTATCAATCAATGGTGCGGAAAAGACAGCTGAGCTTCTTAATAATCTAAAGAAATAATAGTTATATAAATCATGTCTGGTAATCGTTTCGGAGACATCTTTACATTCAACACATGGGGCGAAAGTCACGGCCCTGCTATTGGATGTGTCGTTGACGGTGTACCGCCAAATATTGATTTAGATGAAAGTTATATTCAGCCCTTCATGGATAAACGCCGTCCAGGCCAATCAAAATTTACAACGCAACGTAAAGAACCAGACACCGTAGAAATCCTATCTGGGGTTTTTGAAGGTAAAACCACAGGCACGCCGATTAGTCTTATTATTCGCAACCAAGATGCAAAGAGCAAAGATTACAGCGATATCAAAGATAAATTTCGCCCCGGCCATGCCGATTATACTTATTTTAAAAAATACGGTATTCGCGATTATCGTGGTGGCGGTCGTTCTTCTGCACGCGAAACGGCATGCCGCGTTGCCGCTGGCGCGATTGCAAGACGCATACTTGAAACACAGTTAATCACCCCGCCTCAGATTATTGCCGCAGTGACCCAAATTGGCACACATAGAATAAAGAATACAGACTGGGATTTATCCGCCATTGATCAAAATCCTTTTTTCTGTCCTTGCCCTGAAACTGTGCCACTATGGGAAGACTATTTAAATAACATTCGTAAAAGTGGCAATAGTGTCGGCGCGATTATCGAAGTTCGTGCTATGAACATGCCCGTTGGCTTGGGTGAGCCAGTCTATGACCGTCTTGATGCCGACCTTGCCAAAGCGATGATGAGCATTAATGCCGTTAAAGGCGTAGAGATCGGCAATGGCTTTGCCGCCGCCAGCTTAACAGGCTCAGAAAATGCCGATGAAATTCGCATGGACGAAAATGGCGATCCCATCTTTGTGACCAATAATGCAGGCGGGGTTTTAGGCGGTATTTCAAATGGCGACACAATCGTTGCCCGTTTTGCCGTTAAACCGACCAGCTCTATCTTAACCGCCAAGCAGACTATCGACAAAAGCGGTCAAGAAACAGATATCCAAACCAAAGGTCGCCACGATCCTTGTGTTGGTATCCGCGCCGTGCCAATCGGCGAAGCCATGATGGCCGTTACTTTAGCTGATCATTATTTACGCCACAAAGCGCAGTGTTTATAATAAAAATGCTTATAAGAGAAGCCTTTTAAATAAATACTCATGCTGTCCACTAAATAAATACTCATGCTGTCCACGCACCCTTATCCTTTATTTTTTAGTCGTTTTCTTTAAATATTAGCTTGCATCTCGCCCAAAAATTATGTAAATTATTATTTTAAAGAAAGATACCATATGCTTGGCGACTTATTTAACCGCAATGATTACCGTTTTCCTGGGCCAGATCCAATCATGCACTATCAAGATATGCATGAAATAATACGTATTGAAGAAAAAATGCGGCTTATACCACAAAGCTCCCTGACACTAAACGAAGCACATCGCCTCCTCTATTATGTTGCCTCTGAAACGCGTATATTTATGATGGATCAGCTCAAAAAACAAAAGAGCCAGCGCTTTATAAAATTTCAACAAAATATCCCTGACTATAATATGAATAATTTTGGGTTTGCCTGCATTGAAGCTACGATGTTTTCCTATCTATTATTAAAGAAAATGGGTGTTCAAGACCTCTATCGTGGGCATAGTGCACACAACATGAATGCCGAACATCAACACGGATTTTTAATCGTAAAACTTCCTGTTTCACATCAAAAGAAGAAAAAAACTATGGAATTTTTAGTTGATACAACCTACCGCCAGTTTTTTTCTAAATTAGTCAGTGACAAAAATACTTTAAATTTCAATGATGCCGCACAGGAAACATCAGAAAACCAATGGCGCGGTAGACCGGACAAACATATGCCTGGTTACAAAATCACCAAAACATCGGCAGGACGCATTGCCAGCGATCATCTCCTTAAATTTGGATTTGTCTATTTCGGACTCGCGATGCGCGATGCCTATCTATCATCTTTCATTCCAGATCATAGATTAAAAGCCGCTGATAGATATCTCAAAAACGGCAAACGTCACTTTCCTTATTTTGAAGAAAACGCACGATATTTACCATGCTCTAATAGCAATGCACAAAATATTGAAGACACCATCACACAAACACCCCTTGAGCGTAAATATGCAACAAGACGCACCCCGCGTGCAGGATATTTATTTCAATAGATAATCAAAGCCATTTGCCCTATCTTACTAATCATCAATAGATTGTAAGGATAGGCACTATGAAAAAATTCTTTAAATATATGTTCATTTCCCTCGGCGTTGTCATGTTCATGATGATTTGCTCTGCTATTATTGGCGGCGTGCTAGGCTTAAAACAGCGCGCCGCGCCGTTACCAGATGCCGTATATCTGACATTAACACTGGATCAGCCCTTGCTAGAAACCTCTGTTTTCAGCTTCAATAAAGCACCCAGCGTTGCCTTTACCGATCTATTAATTACCCTGAATAAAGCCGCAGAAGATGCACGCGTCAAGGGTTTGGCTCTGCGCCTCAATGCGCCGACGATTACCCTTAGCCAAATTCAAGAATTAGCGCCCATTTTTGGCAAAATGAAGCAAGCGGACAAAGACCTCACCGTCTATTCAGAGAGTTATGGTGGTATGGGGCGTGGTAATGGTGATTATCTTCTCGCCAGCCTCTTTGACGAAATATGGATGCAACCAACAGGCCTTGTTTTCATGAACCGCGCCCAAGCACAGATCCCATTCTTCAAAAAATTACTCAATACTATTGGTATCACCCCTGAATTTGAACGCATAGGCGCTTACAAATCTGCTCCTGAAAGCTTTTTATTTGATGAGCCGACAATGGAGAATAAAGAGACCTTGAGCCACATCCTATATGGGCTAGAAACCCAACGCGCAGAAATCATAAAAAAACGAGGACAACTAACCGATGCACAGATAAAGGCCGCAATGGTGGAATCGCCATTAACAGATAAGCAAGCCCTCGATATGGGCTTCATTGATGTATTAGATTACAGCGATGTGTTTAAACGTGATGTCGAACAACGCGCCGAAGCGAAACAAGCCGAACTCCTGCCCTTTGGCGAGTACACCGCCCGCGCTAAATTTTATAGCAAAGAACAAATCAAAGCGGCACCCATTGTTGCGTTAATCACAGCAGAGGGCGTTATCCCCGATCCAACATTCATAAGCAGTGTACGACAAGCTAATCTAGGTGGTGAAGCCATGATCATCCCGCATGATTTTGAAGATCTTGCCGAAGAGATCATTGAAAATGAACAAATCAAGGCTGTTATCTTACGTCTGAACAGCCCCGGCGGATCGCCTTCTGGTTCTGAAACGGTACGCCGCGCCCTAGAGATGATCCAAAAATCAGGCAAACCTCTTTATGTCTCAATGGCGAATGTCGCCGCCTCCGGTGGTTATTGGATAGCCCTGCAAGGTAACGTGATCTATGCCAATCAAGCCACCCTAACAGGGTCTATCGGTGTTTATGGTGGTAAATTTGCACTGAAAGAGATGATGGACAAGATTGGTGTGAATTGGTATGCGCAATCTAGCCAAAATGATTCAGACACCCCACAGCGTTTCTTAGACACCCCTTTCCAAGCGATGACAGAGCAAGACCGCGCTATGTTACAAAAAATGATGACACATACATATGATGGTTTTCTTGATCGCGTTTCAAACGCACGAAACATAGACCGCCAAAAGCTAGACACAGAAATCGCACAAGGTCGCGTATGGCTAGGCAGTGCCTCCAAAGATGTTAAATTGATCGATGAAATCGGTGGTTTCTTGGATGTTATAGCCCGTGTAAAAAACGATCTTGATGTTAATCAAGAAGCACCGCTATCCCTGATCCGTTATCCAAAACAAAAAACAGCGATTGAGCAAGTTCTATCCATTTTAGAAAAACTGATGTCTGTCCACATTGATATTGGACAATGGATGAGCTCCCTAAAAACCCAGATCAATCAGATGAACAGCTCTTCTTTAGTTTTAGATAAAACAACGATTAATCAATAATATAAGTACAATAAAAAAAGAGCGCTTAATTTTGTTAAGCGCTCTTTTTTTATATTAAAACTTTAGATTAAAAATCTTCATCACCAAAGATACGGTTATGTTGCTCCATCACACGGATGAAGGTTGCGCGTTTTGATAATTCTCGCAAAGTTCTGGCACCCATATAAGTACAAGTTGAGCGTACACCGCCTAAAATATCCTGTAATGTTCCTTCAATCGGGCCGCGGTATGGAAGATAAACTTTTTTACCCTCTGCCGCGCGATATTTGGCAACGCCACCACTATGGCGATCCATTGCCGCCTCCGAAGACATACCGTAATATTCGACTTGTTTTTCGCCATCAACCTCGATCACTTCGCCGCCACTCTCATCATGGCCAGCAAACATACCGCCCAACATAACAAAGTCAGAGCCTGCACCAAATGCTTTTGATACGTCGCCAGGAACGGTACAGCCACCATCACCAATGATTTGACCACCAAGGCCGTGTGCCGCATCGGCACATTCAATAATCGCGGATAATTGCGGATAACCAACGCCAGTCTTGACGCGTGTTGTACAAACAGACCCCGGACCAATACCAACCTTGACGATATCTGCACCAGATAAAAGTAATTCTTCAACCATTTCACCCGTTACGACATTACCAGCGATAATAATTTTATCAGCGAATGTCTCGCGCATTTTACGAACAAAGCCTACAAAATGTTCGGTATAGCCGTTGGCCACATCAACACATAAGAAACGAATTGATGGATGTTCACGCACCAAAGTTTTTGTTTTTTCAAAATCATGATCGGACGTGCCCGTACTAATCGCAATGTAATCATGGCGATCTTTGGGAAGATCTTTCATAAAGTCCGCCCATTCTTGAATTGTGTAATGCTTATGAAGCGGCGTTAATAATTTGTGTGACGATAAAACTTTAGCAATTTCGAACGTCCCCGTTGTGTCCATGTTCGCCGGCATAATCGGGATACCCGTCCATGTTTGGTCGGTATGCATAAATCTAAACGTTCGTTCCAAAGAGACCTCTGAACGGCTCTTCAACGTTGAACGTTTTGGGCGGAACATCACATCTTTAAAGCCCAATTTAATTTCAGTTTCGATACGCATTGTCGCTCTCCTCTATTATTTTAGTTTTTATATTTTTCGGCGCATTGTTTTTTTAGAATCTGTATCTCAACAGTTCTGGCACGCCCTTATTTAGTCGCATTATCTTTAATCGTTATTTTTAGTCTTAAGAATTACGTCTTAAAATATAGTAAGCCGCATCACGCAACGTATCGGCGCGACGCTCAAATATACTTAGATGGCTAATCGCCTGCTTACTTAATAATTCGGCCTTACTTTTGGCTTCCTCTAATCCCAATGTTGATACGAAGGTTGCTTTACCTGCATCGAAGTCTTGCCCAACAGGTTTGCCTAATTCGGCTTCGTCACCCTCCACATCCAAAATATCATCTGTTACCTGAAATGAAAGACCTAAGTCATGGGCATAATTACGCAGTGACATACGATAAGCAGGACTGGCCTTGCCCAAAATCGCACCCGCCTCACAACAAAATGCCATTAAACGGCCTGTCTTAAGGCGTTGCAGGCGACTAATCTCACCAATATCAAAATTCTCTGTTTCCGCCAATAGATCAAGCATTTGACCTGCAACCATACCATGGCACCCAGAAGCACCGGCCAATAAAGCAACCAGTTCAATACGCACACGTGGATCTTCGTGTGTTTTAGGGTTAGCCAGAATTTCAAACGCAAGTGCTTGTAAGGCATCACCTGCTAAAATTGCTGTGGCTTCGTCAAATTTTTTGTGAACAGAAGGCTTTCCGCGACGCAAATCAGAATCATCCATCGCCGGTAAATCATCATGAATTAATGTGTAGCAATGCATGAACTCAATCGCCGCAGCAACGCGTACCGCGCATGATTTATCAACACCGAATAATTTCGCACTGGCCAACACAAGGAAAGGACGGAAGCGCTTACCACCGCTGGTGCACGCATAACGCATTGCATCAAAGAGGCGTTTTTCAGGGAGATCTGTCTCAGGAAGGAGCGCATAAATCGCGTCATCAACCGCATCAGAGGCCTCGTTCAAGGCAGTCATAAGTTCGGGGGTTGCATGTTTTAACGATGGCACTTGATGTATTCCTTATATGTTATTGGCTTATTTTATTACTCTAAAATTCTTATTCAAAAGGCTCTTTGGTTATTACGCCTGTGTCAGAGATAGAAATTTTTTCTACTTTTAATTGTGCTTCTTGTAATTTTGATTCGCAATGTTTCTTTAACAAAACACCCGTTTCATAGGCTTTAACTGATCCCTCAAGATCAATCGCCCCCTGCTCCATATCATCAACCAGCGTTTCAAGGTGCGTTAATGCATCTTCAAAACTTAGTTTATTAATATCATCTTGTTTTAATGTTACTGATTGAGAAGCCATGAATATCCGTGTTGAAAGGGATTATTTTTATTATTTACGCCTATTAATATGCCATGACTTTATCTAAAATAACAGCCTAAACTATATAATAATGTAACAATTATGAGGAAATATTTGATGCTCTATATCATTGGTGGCGTTACACGGAGCGGCAAATCATACCTAACCCGTGAAATGGTTCGAAAACATGCGTCAAAGACGCACCAAATCAGCTTCTTTAACCTTGACCACTTAATGCTGGGGCTTATCCGTGGCATTGAAGACTTTGGTTGTGAGGGCGAAACACATGACCGTGAAAAAGCCCATCTTATGTGGCCAGTCGTCAAAGAGATACTAGACGGCATCATCCGCGATGATGGCATTACTGATAAGTTTGAAACAAAAAATCCCGTTGATTACATTATCGACGGTGTCATTATCACCCCCGAACAATTTTCACAATTAAGGCAAGAATTCCCCAATCATGTAAAAGCCTGCTGGATCGGATACCCCACCGCCGACAGAGACGAAAAATACACCGCCATCCAAACCCACAAGTACCTGCCGGGTGACTGGTTAAGCCATGAAAGCGAAGAACGTATCTATGGCGTTATTGATTACGGCATAAAATTCAGCCAAGAATTACAACAAGAATGCGCCGAACACGACATCGCCTTTTTTGATAACAGCCATGATTTTGTCGGAACATTATTAGGGGCAGAAACGTATTTATTAGCTAGAGCGTAAATAAATCGATTTTTCTTGTCTTTAATCACCCTCATCTTATATAAAAGAGCATGGCTTTAAAATCAGATAAAAATGCTGTGACGCTATTACTCGCCAATCCGCGTGGATTTTGTGCGGGGGTTGATCGTGCCATTCAAATTGTTGAGCGCGCGCTGACCAAATATGGTACGCCGGTTTATGTGCGTCATGAAATCGTGCACAATAAACATGTGGTTAACGGCCTGAAGGACAAAGGCGCGATCTTTGTTCAAGAACTGGACGATATCCCCGAGAAAGACCGCGACCGCCCTGTTATTTTTTCTGCTCACGGCGTACCAAAATCGGTGCCCAATGATGCCGATTCAAAAAATATCTTTTATCTTGATGCGACGTGTCCTTTGGTTAGTAAGGTCCACCGCGAGGCGGAGCGCCACCATAGTAACGGCGCACATGTGATCTTGATCGGTCATGCAGGACACCCAGAAGTTATCGGTACGATGGGACAAATTGATAAAAGCGCCATGACCCTGATTGAAACGATTGATGATGTTAAAGACCTTAACATCGCCGATGGTGCATCCCTGGCCTATGTCACACAAACGACCCTATCTGTTGATGACACGACAGACATCATTAACGCATTAGAAGAAAAATTCCCCCATATTCAAGCGCCTTTTAAAGAAGATATTTGCTATGCCACGACAAATCGTCAAGCTGCGGTTAAGCAAATGGCGCAAAGATGTGATGTATTTTTTGTCATCGGCGCGCCAAATTCATCAAATTCCAATCGTTTGGTTGAGGTTGCAAAATCTTATGGATGCGAGAAAGCCCTACTGATCCAGAATAAAACTGAAATCCCGTGGGGATGGCTTAACGATTGTAAAACCATCGGATTAAGCGCGGGGGCAAGTGCGCCAGAAATCCTTGTTGAAGAGGTCATTGACACACTCAATACACATTTCGACATGACCCTTGAAACCGTTTCAATTGGCGACGAAGATGTCGTTTTTAAATTACCGCGTATTCTTCGCGCCTAATACAGTGATTTGCAACTTGGGCATCATATTTATTAATAAATTCTAAATCACGCCAGCCTCCGCTTGAAGAATTTTAATAACGCTATATACTTTGTTTCGTTAGTCTTGTTCATTATTTGCCTAGCGCACTTTAATCATCTATTCGGGTCTCTCTGGTTTATGGGTATATTCACTAATATTGACGAAAAAACACTGAAAAACTTCATAGATACACACTATGATTTAGGTGAATTTTTTCGTCATTCTGCCATTGATACAGGAACACAAAACACAAACTATTGGTTCCGCAGTGAAAAGGGTGAGTTTGTTTTTACTCTCTTAGAAAAAGCCCTTGATGCAGAGGCCTTATTATCCGTAAAAAACTTTGTGACCCATCTGCTAGATCAAAAAATTCGCGCGCCCAGAACAATGAAAACGATCGACGGCGAACTTACATCGTCACTAAACGGTAAGCCCGCTTTTGTTACAAAATTCATTCATGGCTATTCTTTAAAAGCGCGTAATATCACCTCACCCTATTGCTTTGAAATTGGACGTGCCTTGGCAAAGGTTCATGTTGCATCAGAGAGCTATCCTGAAAAGCATATCGGGCGCTACCACAAAGAGCGATGGCCAAAGCTATATAATGAAATCAATGGGATATCTGACTTTTTTAAAAAAAAACCCCAAATAAAAGAACTCCTAAAAACAGAGATTGATCACAGCCTCACAAATTGGCCTAAAGATATAAAATACGGTATTATACATGGTGATTTATTCCCAGAAAATGCCTTATTCATTGATAATATGCTAACAGGTATTATTGATTTTAATTTTATGAATCATGATCCCTATATGTTTGATTTGGCAATTCTTTTACTGGCATGGTCCTTTGATGAATTTAATGATTTTGATCAAGAATGTTTCCAAAGCCTTATGATTGGCTATAGCCAAGAGTGGCCGCATTGGTCAATAATGGAATACCAACATTTACCCTTCTTCTTAAGGGCAGCGGCACTGCGTTTCTCTCTCAGTCGTTTTCGCGATCATGCCTTAGGGCGCGTTCCTGTCTTGGGTGCACAGAAATCACCCTTTGATATGGTTGATCGTCTGAAATTTTTTATTGATAAAGGCGATGAAATTGTCGCCAATGCCCTCACAAAAATTTAAAGCCAAAAATCAAAATGGATAAACCCACAAAACATATAGAGCTATACACTGATGGCGCATGTAGCGGCAATCCGGGCCCTGGTGGTTGGGGCGCATTATTACGGTATAAAAATGTTGAAAAAGAACTCAGCGGTTATGCCGAAAATACGACTAATAACCGTATGGAAATGATGGCCGCTCTAGAGGCGCTAAATAGCCTTAAAGAGCCTTGCATAATTGATCTTTATACGGACAGCACCTATGTCAAAGATGGCATTGAAAAATGGTTGGAGGGCTGGAAAGCACGCGGATGGCGCACAGCCGCCAAAAAACCCGTGAAGAACCAAGACATTTGGGAAGCCCTCGATATCGCAGTAAAGCGCCATAAAATCACATGGCACTGGGTCAAGGGGCATTCGGGTCACCCTGAAAATGAACGCGCGGATGAGCTTGCCCGCAATGCGATTATTAACAACAATATTTAAGCTTTACATATTGCGTCGTTAATATTTCTTTAACACGAATCCGAAATTCTATTAATAACAGCACAGATATTAAGCCGATAGATGGCTGTTTTGAAAAGAATGAGGATACACACATGCCCTACACACCCCATGACACTTATCAACATATCTCAACCCATTCATCCAGCGCACAAATAGCTGAGAAAACAACAGAGCAAATCACCTATCCCTATTGCGCCCAAACAGGAAATGACAGCCAAGCATCGCAGATCGTTTATACATTTTTCAAATTCTTAAAATTTCATCACCAAGAAACAAACCCCGTCCGTCGGATTAAAAAATCATTGGCTGAAACGGCGATGGCGCTGGATTATTCACAAGATTATACGGCTAAAATCTTAGTTGATATGGGGTTAAAAGCACCCTTAAATGCCTTTCCAACCAGCTATATCAATCATCTAAAAACCCATGCCGCCTATAACCCCTGGTCGGCAGGCGCCCTAAGTTATGCAGAAAACAAAATCGTCAAAGCATGGCACCTTGCATAGTAAATAATAGATTAGATTAACGTTGAACACACGACCTCCTACTATCCCCTTTTAGCATTAGACCCATGCTGAAAGGGGTTTTTATCATTAGAGCAAAAAGAGACAAAACCAACACTAGAAAAATAAGATCAATCCGCCTATAACAAATCACATCTTATGTGTTTTTATTAAAAGGGCGGATTATCATGACTATTGCATGCGGTATTGATTTTGGGACATCTAATTCGACCTGCGCGATTGCGTCAAAGACAGACATTCAGCTTGTTGCGCTTGAGGGGGATAACGATACCCTGCCTAGCGCGCTATTCTTTCCTGAAAAAGGCTCTGTTTCTTTTGGTCGCACCGCTATCCAGAATTATATTAATGGCGAAGAAGGTCGCTTTATGCGTGGTTTAAAAACCATTTTAGGCACATCGTTAATGCAAGAAAAGACACGCGTGAACAACCGTTCTTATGCATTTCAAGATATTCTTGGTTTCTATTTAAAGAATATAAAAGACACAATGGAAGAAACCGCTGATCAAGTCATTGAACAAGCGGTTTTTGGTCGCCCCGTGCATTTTCATGATAATAATCCAGATGCCGACACCCTGTCTGAACATACATTAAAAGAAATTGGCTTGAGTATCGGCTTCAAAGATATCACCTTTCAATACGAGCCCATCGCCGCCGCCTTTTCCCATGAAGTAAAAATTGACCGTGAGCGCCTTGCCATCGTTGTGGATATTGGGGGCGGTACATCGGATTTTACGATCATCCGCCTATCCCCAGATAGATTAACATCTCCCGATCGCAGCCAAGATATATTAGCAACAAACGGTGTGCGTGTCGGTGGAACAAATTTTGATCATTATTTGTCGTTAAAAAAAATGATGCCACATTTGGGCTATAGCAGCTTTTATGATGGCGGTTTCAACCAAGAGAAGACGCTACAAACACCGAACTCTACCTATGTTGAGCTGTCGCAGTGGGCAAAGGTGAATTTTGCACAAACACCCCAAGCTATAAAAAAGACCCAAGAGATATTACAAACCGCCCATGAGCCACAAAAGATTGAGCACTTGCTCCATATCCAAGAAAATCAACTAGGACACCTCCTTCTACAGAGAATAGAAGATCTTAAGATATCCCTTTCCAGCAAAGAGCAATCCATCGTTGATCTTAAAACCTTAGGCATAGACATCAGCATTGCCGCAACACAAAGCGAACTGCAAACAGAAACCAAAGAATTAAGCGATAAAATAGAAAACAGCCTGACAGAAACACTCCAAAGAGCCAACACCATAAAGAGCGACATTAATCTGGTCATCTTAACGGGTGGCAGTAGCCAATTAAGAACAGTTAAAGACATCATAAAGCGCCACTTCCCCAACATCGACATCTCAGCACAAAATAGCTTTAGTAGTGTCGGAATGGGTTTAGGACACGCGGCGTCGCGCTATTATATACAATCCTAAACAAAGAAACGCCCCCATCTAATGACGGAGGCGCTTTTTATTCCCTGTTCTTTGTACCTTAAAGGCCGTAATTTAAGCAGCAAGACCGAAGGCCATTTTACGTGCTTGGCGTTGCTGTGTTTGTAATTGAACAACTGTGCCGATCTTCTTGTCAGCTTTTACATTTGTTTCATTTTCAAGAACGGTGCTAAAGCCTTCAACACCCGTCTCAACTTGCTTAACCATTTCAGTTTTTGTTTTAACCGCGTTATCACGCAATTCAACACCAGCTCTGAATGCTGTACGTAATGCGCTTGCATTTTCAACAAATACATCTGCACCAGAAAAATTATCCATCATCTCTAAACCAAGGCTAAATAGTGATGCCCCAGCACCCGCACCTGCTGTTAATGTATCTAAAACAACATCAACATTGATCTCGGCCGCTTTGCTAGTAAATGTGTTATCCTTGGCAGCAATTGAAAAAGCATCCTTCATTGCTAATGGCTTAACATCTGCCTTCTTCGCGGCAACATCATACTTAGATGGCGCAACGTCTAATAATGCTTTTACATCCTGCATTTTAACGTAGCTTGCGAATTGTTGTGTTAAACCTTTTTTCATCTGTATTAGTCCTCTAAATCTGTAAACTCTATACCTTTAGTTTACATATATAGATATAAGAAGTTCTAAATTTTAGATTGAATTTTATTTAAATAATTCAGCTATTTAAGTAACAAATTAAGGGTGTTTTTAGGGCAAATTTACCTAAAATTTTATCTATTTTTAAAAGCTATAACCATATACTTATTTTTATATATAAAACAATAAGTTAAGGGAAATTACAGTGAACAGCGCGCACAAAACACATCAGATGACCCCTCTTGAAAAAGATGTCAAAAAGGCAAATTATCTGTTTGAAACGCGGCAAAGAAGCATTATAGTTATTCACACAACATCAATATTTTCTATATTGCGCTGTTAAAATCTTTATAAAAGTTAATCTTTACTGAAAAATTTAGGCTAAATCATGATTCAGAACTTAAAAATCACCAATGAAAAAGACGAAGACGAAGAAAAGAAAGATGATGCGCCATCCGTGGTTCAACAGCTTTTATTTGATTCACGCACAATTTTTATCACGGGTGGTATCGATGATAAGAAAGCCTATGCAACGTGCGCGCAACTGATTGCGATGGCACAGTCCAGCGATGATCCAATCACTGTTGTTGTTTCGTCCCCTGGTGGACACGTTGAATCGGGCGATATGATTCACGACATGATTAACTTTATTAAGCCGCGCGTACGCATTCTAGGTACGGGCTGGGTTGCCAGCGCTGGTGCTTTAATCTTCGTTTCTGTTGATAAGAAAGACCGTTACTGCCTGCCGAACACACGCTTCTTACTCCATCAACCAAGTGGCGGGACGCAAGGGCAAGCATCTGATATTGCTATCCAAGCAGAAGAAATCATCAAAATGCGCACCCGTTTGAACAAAATTTTTGTTGAAGCAACTGGTCAAAAACTAGAGCGCATCGAAAAAGATATGGATCGTGATTTTTGGTTACCTGCGGACGAAGCCGTTGATTACGGCCTTGTCGGTAAAATCATCAGATCTGTTGATGAGATTAAGTAATTAAAATAACTATATTAAAAAAAACGAGGTTACGGCCTCGTTTTTTATTACCTAGAAATAAACAAAACAAGGAGTTATATGATGCTTGGATTAGTATTACTTTACGTTGGCGCAGTTCTCTTTATTAATGCCCTCGCCATGTTCGGCAAGATCGCCCCAAAGGAAGCGGCAATTATGAATGTATTTACGGGTGTAATAGCATTCTTGGTTGGCGTTTTTAATATGTCCACATTTGAGCCAACCCTCATACAATCATGCGCGTACGGCCTACTCTTTGCCTTCACTTATTTGTGGGTGGGCTATAATAATCTAACCGACCAAGATGGACGCGGCCTTGGATGGTTCAGCTTTTTTGTGTCTGTTACAGCGATCTTTATCTCTTATGATTCATGGCTTATCGCACATAATAGCGACTTATTCTGGGACTACTGGCTATTCGGTTGCTGGGTATCATGGGCGATATTATGGGGATTATTCTTCGCCCTAGGCGCTTTACAAAAGGTGGGATTAACCCGTTTTGTTGCTTGCTTTACGCTTTTTACAGCAATCTTCTCCGCATGGCTTCCAGGCTACCTACTCCTCAGCAATCGTATGCCAGAAACATTTGATAGTTTAAAAGCAGTTATAGGACTGTAACCAACACTATAGCGCTGCCATAACAACTTTTGATGGATCAAGCGCTCGACCGCGTGACCAGTTAAACTCAAATTGATTGCGGAAGGCTTGCGCCATCGCCGGGCTTTGTATCAAAATTACCGTTTGTGGTGGGCCCCAATTGATAAAGGCGACATGATCTTCGTACACATAGTACGGCGTTTGTTGAAATAACATTTTTGGGATGGCACGGTAACATTCGCGCGGGCATGTCAGGAAACTATCCCCCTCAGCGATTAAAAAACGTGTCTTTATATTAAGGTCGTCTCTGATATTAAGCGTATCCTTCAAATCATCGCGGTATCTCTCAATCCAAATGCGCTCATCTACGCCACTTAATAGAACTTCACCGCCTTTTGTTTTTTTAAGACGATACTCTATGTCTCGCCAAACTTGGATAATTGCTTCATGACCCTTTAATATCTGTATATCAAAAATATCACGGCGCATTTTAACGCCCGGCTCATCTGTGAATATTATACCCGTGGCTTCTAAGGCTTTTTTAATCTTATTAAGTGTCGCGTTTTTAGGGCTTCCCTTATTCTGTTCTATCGCCGCCAAACTAGCGATCGATATTTTCGCCAAGGTTGCTAATTCGCCCTGTTTCAAGTCCAGCAAGGCGCGCGCGGCTTTTATCTGCTTATAATTAATTATCATAGCTAATATTATATATTAAAATAGTTATAATAACTATTTATTTGTTATTTTCTATCTATTCAACCCCCAATAGCTTGTGATATTATATTTACATAATCAATAAAAAGGAAATATACACATGACAAACTTTCAAGAACTAACTATACAATCGACACCATCCATAGATTATCAGGAAGCATTAAAAGCCGTCTTCACATCACTGGGCATGAACAAAGAACCAGCATCTTATAAAGCAAGTCAAGCCTATACGAAATCCTCAAACCGTAAATACAAACATCGTATAGACGCCCGCCCTAACTTTGGTTATGCAACATTTAACTTTAGACCAGATGAGTTTTCAGATAATTTTATCTCACTTGATGACTTAACAGCCCAGAGCGATTTTTTATTGGATTCAGACTTTCAACGAGTACGCATTTATCACGATGAAAAAACGAAATGCGCCAATGTCTGTTTCTTTGCAAAAGATAAAACATCATTTCATAGATCAAAAATCACCTTAACACTTACAGACTTAAGAAAATTATCGGCATTACAAAAGCATGAAGAAGCTGCGCTTCCTTATCTTCAAGTAAAAGACAAGCGTGACCTTTCAAAGGGTGATCAAAAAATTCTGTTAGCATCAAAATTTAAAACACTTCTTAACGAGATCAAAAAAACGGCTTCGCTAGAGAAAAAACGCGGCTTTAAAATGCAACACAAGATCTAAAAAAACGCAGATAATAGGCTATTTCTTGCCCAATTTTAAAGCCAAAGCGGCCTCAAGGAATGGATCAAGGGCACCGTCCAGAACGGCACTTGTGTTGGATGTTTCATGGGCGGTGCGTAGGTCTTTGACCATTTGATAAGGATGTAAAACATAGGAACGAATTTGATGCCCCCAGCCAATATCTGTTTTTTCACCATGTTCAGCCGATTTTTGCTCTTCGCGCTCACGCATCTCTGCCTCAAACAAGCGCGCCTTTAACATACGCATGGCTTCATCTTTGTTTTTATGTTGCGATCGTTGGTTTTGACAGGCCACAACAATCCCCGACGGTTGGTGGGTTATGCGTACGGCACTATCGGTAGTGTTTACATGCTGTCCACCCGCCCCACTGGATCGATAGGTATCAATGCGTAGATCTTTGTCATCAATCACAATATCGATATCATCATCAATTACTGGGGATACGGCGACAGACGCAAAACTGGTATGACGCTTGGCATTTGAATCAAATGGCGAAATACGCACCAAGCGGTGAACGCCGTTTTCGGTTTTTGACCAGCCATAGGCATTTTCGCCTTTAATTTGTATAGTCGCGGATTTTATGCCTGCCTCTTCGCCGTCACTGCGGTTAATGACGTCAACGCTATAGCCGCGCGCTTGCGCCCACCTGACATACATGCGTAAAATCATCTCTGCCCAGTCTTGGGCTTCGGTACCACCGGCACCCGCGTTCACCTCTAGATAGGCATCATTCATATCAACCTCGCCTGATAATAAACAGGCAAGCTCTTGTTTCGCGGCTCGGGCTTGGATGTTTTCGAGGGCTTTTATAGCATCATCAATGATGGCTTGATCATCTTCTGATTCAGCCAACTCGATTAATTCAAGCGCATCATTCATTTCCGTGGTGATTGATTGTACGGCAGAGATTTGATCATCAAGGCGTGTGCGTTCCCGCATTATTTTTTGAGCATTTTTTGGATCAGACCATAATTCAGGATCTTCGCTCAAGGCATTTAATTCACTCAAACGTGACAGGGCAACATCCCAGTCAAAGATGCCTCCTTAGCAAAACGAGGGATGCTTCGATCGTATCTGCCATTGTTTGAATGTCTGCTCTCATAATAATCTGAATATAATATAAAACGGGACAAAGAGAAATGATAAAAAAAGCCCGCACAATTATTATTGTACAGGCTTTAAATTTTATAAAGATGTGTTAATTATGCAGCTTGCTTGATTTCAACAGATGGTGAAATCATTTCGCAAACAGTTGTTAATAGATCTTGGTTTTCGGCCGTTAACCAACCCGTTACCAATGAACCACTTACCACAACAGCTTCACCCTCGACAGCTGTTAAGCCATTTGCTGTTACTGCTTCGCGGTTATCATCATTCGTTGCAACAGAGATACCAGATGTATCTTCAAGCACAGACAAGATAGAAACAGATTCACCAACGATCATGCATGGGATACCACCATCAACAGCAGCGCGCAAAATACGTCCCGTATGATCATCTTTTTGTAAGCGTGTCAAATTACCTTGACCACCAACAACCATGAGCATGTCAAAGTCAGATGACAGACAATCCGAAACAGATGTTGTCACAGGATAGTTCAAACCCCAACCCGTATCATTAACGCCGCTTACAAGACCATTTTCAGGGCTTAGGATTGTTACAATACCTTTGTTCGCCATTACTGTGCGCTGGATGTCAGCGAATTGCATTTCGTTGAAACCGTTAGCAACGAGGAGGCCAATTTTTTTACCGTGTAGAGAGTTAATTTGTGAAGTCATGAGATTGTTCCTTTCTTATTATTATAATCTCGTTAAAAAAACGTGTGGCGCAATATAAAAGAAATCTATCGCGCGCTTTATCGTTAAAGTTTTTTATTTAGATACGGTTTTGGCTTGTCCGAAATATGTCTCGCGACAAGAAAAACGTTTAAAAAGCTTTATGAAAAAATCATAGTGCTTTATTCCATATTTCGGGTAAGTTTGTCAAGATTATTTTTATTGTTTCTTCGGCGAAATGGCTCATTTCACTGTTTAATTCGGTGTAAGAAGTTGATATGGTGTTATTCTTAAGACAAGAATTAAAATAGGATCACATCAGAAAAATGCCTTATCTAAAAACACATGTGCTAAAGATCATGGCGATCACATTATTTATAATGTGCTTTATTGCCTCTATGAATATTTTACAAGCCAACCAAGTGACCGGCTATGTAGATCATATCAGCGGTAAAACTATTTTAAAAAAAGCAGATGCTTTGAATCCTGTTGGATCGCCCTTCACCCGTGCGCTTTATACCGAATATAAAAAACTATCTGGCTTTGAAGCCAATGCCATGAGCGATTTTGTTGATTCAAATCTTTTTGCACGCAAAGCAATCATAAGTGCGAAAGGCCATGTTTTGCCACCCGAAAGCCCTAACGCATGGAGCTTGAATATCATTGCCCAAGAAAAATTCGCTCTTCAACATGCTCGCCTTATGCGCAGCCTTGATCAAGGTGCCAGAGAATTAAGCCCGCTAGAAGCAGCACAAGCGCAGAGTGCTTATGATTGTTGGATTGAACAAGAAGAAGAAAACAAACAACCCAATATGGTTTCGGCCTGTCAGCAGACATTCCTTGATAAAATGACTTTCCTAGAAAAAGGCCTGACCAAAAAAACCGACTATGTAGGTAAATTTGGCGACAAATCTATTGAAACCGCCGATGTCACACAGAATTACATTGTGTTCTTTGGCAATGGACAAAGCTCACTGAATAGTCAGAGCCAGCAAGTCTTAAATAATATCGTTAAAGATATTTTGCAAACACCCATTCAACAAGTGTCCCTAAAAGGCACAACAGATACAACAGGATCACGCGCCGCCAACATGCGTTTATCACAAAATCGTGCAGAAAACGTAGCGGCCTATCTTATCCGCCAAGGCGTTAACCCCGCTTTTGTGAAGATTGAGGCTTTTGGCGAACAAAACACACGCATTAAAACGCCCGACGGAGTACAAGAGCCAGCCAATAGGGCTGTCGAAATAGCAATATTGAGGTAACGAAAATCGGTGCGATTCAAATATAAAAAATAATAGCAATATTGAGATAAGCCACCTTATTTAAAAAAGATATATAAAGAGCAACATAATGAAATTTTTGAATACTAAAAATATAACAGCCTCTAATCACACACAAGGCGACACAGCCCTAGAAGATGATTACAACGCCTATCGCGCGACAACCCATGATATTGAGGTCATTGTTGAAACAACATTTTTAGAACAACAATCCGATCCAGAAGATAATCATTTCGTATGGGCCTATCATATTAAGATGGTTAATCATGGCACAAAAACAGTCCAGCTTCATGCGCGTCATTGGCGTTTAAGTGATGCGAACGGTATGATCCAAGAAGTTCGCGGTGCCGGTGTTGTCGGTGAATACCCTATCTTAAACCCTAATGAGAGCTATGAATATACAAGCGGTACACCGCTTGGTACGAGTTCTGGCATCATGGATGGGCATTATGTTTTTTCAGATGGTTACAATGACCAAAACGAACCAACATTAGATAGTGATAAAACATTCAATGTGACCATCCCCGCCTTTCCTTTGGAAATTCCAGAGACTGACGCAATACACGGCTATAAAATATTTCATTAAAAATAAATATTAGGTAATCAGCGCCTCAATATCGGCAATCAAATAGGAGGCCTCTTGCTTGTCTTCTACACCGTCAGTCCGTTCTTTATATTCGGACAGTGCGGTTATTGCTTTCTTAAGATGCCCCAAACGAAAATAGAGTAATCCGGCGTCGAACAAGACACGTTCTTCCTCGGGGGCAATGCCCGTCATGATTTGTGTTACCTGTAAGGCACGCTCATAATCTTCATCACGGATAAGACGTGCCTTGATATTATTTTGAAGACGCAACAGAATTTCACGGTTTGTTATCGGCTCATAAAAAGCGCTTGATAACTCTGCCGCCTCACCCATTGTTTGTTTTAAAATATCACGTAATTCTGGGGCATTGAGGATCGCCCCCTGATTAAAAACATCAATAATCAATGGGGTTTTACCACCCATAAGGCGGGCAACAAAATGACCAGGAAAACTTAATCCCTCAATAATCCATCCTTGTGTTTTTGCCAAGGCAATGTAAATGATGGCTAATGATACGGGCAAGCCCTTACGATTATTCAAAACATAGACAAGATTGGCATTATCTAAATCATCATAGGAATCACGATTGCCGTCAAAAGAGAATTTATCATAGAAAATATGATTAAGAATCTCTAGGCGTTCTTCAATGGAAATCTCATCAGGGGTTGATTGCACTTTATCTGTCAATGATTGTGACATTTGAGCGAATATAGAGGCCGCCTTCTTACACTGTTCATCCGGGCTTTTAAAAAATATTTTTGACAATAAAAGACTAGCAGAAACAAGATTTATATCATAATCGACTAAATCACCAATATCTGAAAGCGCTTTATAATCTGTCATATAGTATGATCACTAATTGTTATATTCATCATAATCGGGCTGTCTCATAATCGGCTGCCCAAACACCGTGTAGCCTGTATCATTAAAGATTTTATCATCCGTGCTTGTCTTCATGATTTCGGCTTTATCATCCATAACGGGTGTCTTTAAATTATCTGGTGTTTGACCGCGCACACGCACATAACTGACGACTTGTGTCACATAGGCGACATTACGCGCATGATCGACGACACGTGCAATCTCTGCTGTGTCTTGGCCTATCCCCATAAGATAGACCACGCCTTCAACTGTATCGATTGAATAATTGATTGATTGGATATATTTATCAAATGTAATACGACCACGTAATTGCGTTGTGATCCATCCATCGCGCGCAAACGAAGCCCAGCTACGCTCTTCTTTCACTTGGATTTCATTGATAACACGCTCAACATTCTTTGCCTGCCACGCAAGACGTACGGCCTCAACACGGTGATCTGGGTTTTCAACAATACCCGTTAATAACACATGACCATCTTGCACTGTTATGCCCACTTTTGAAAACATCTTCACGTCTTCTTTGAAATAATAATCAAGAACCTGAAAACGTATTCCTTCGTCGCGTACTGCATTTTTAAAGCCGCCCTCTTTGGCCGCGGCAACACCCGCCGTTGCACCGACACCCGCGGCAAGACCGATACCCGTACAGCCTTGTAAAACAGGCATTGATAAGAAGATAAGAAAACAAAGGGTAAGTAGTGATGTGTGGCGCATGAAATGGCTCCTGATATAAAACGAATCATTAATTATTATAGTGTAGCAATTATAGGCTAGAAATCCATGCTTGTTTCACATGTTTCCACAAAAACCCCTTAAATAACATTGCATCAAAGCGCATATCATAGTCATAAAATTGTGGCTTCGTGGTTAAGAAATGCTGGGCGGTGCGCTCTATACGTTTTTTATTTATATGCCCTATCGTTTCAAAAACATCATTACCACGCCGTCGACGCTTTACCTCAACAAAAATAAGTACCCTACCCTTGCTGGCAATAATATCTATCTCACCCATTGCGGTTTTATAACGCTGTGCGCGGATACGATACCCCTTAAGGGTTAATATAGCCACCGCCATAGCTTCAAAAAATACGCCGATCACATAACTATTCATCATTTACTCTTCAACTAAATAATCATAAATGTCTTTTTTCGAAAAATTGGTTTTGCTGGCTAAATATTTCGCGATGTCTTTTTTGGGCATATGCGGTGAAAGAACGGCGATATCAGCATCCAGTTGAGACAATATAATGCCCTCAGAACGTGTAGCATTTTTAAATAATAAAACGATCTCACCCTTTAGGCTATCTATGCGGTCATTCAAGGATAACTCAAGGGCGCTGCCCTTAATGACTTCTTCAAATTTCTTAGTAATCTCACGCACAATGGTAACCTCTGTATCATCACCGCATATTTTACGAATGACCTTCACTGTTTTATCGATGCGTTTGGCACTCTCAAAGGCAATCAAGGTGCCCGTATAATGTGTTAAATGGGCTAATTGCGCTTCGAGGGCCTTTTCTTTTGTCGGTAGGAAACCAACAAACTGAAAATGATCCGATGGCAGTCCCGATAACTGAAGCGCCGCAATCAAAGACGAAGCACCAGGCACAGACGTATAAGAACAACCATGCTCTTGCAGAGTTTTAATTAGTTTATAACCAGGATCAGAAATAAGCGGCGCGCCTGCGTCCGACACCAGTGCTATCCTCTTCCCCTCTTTTAATAAGGCTACAATATGGAGGCGCACCTGATCCGCAGAATGATCATGATAGGGATAAAGTTTATTTTTTATGCCTAAATGCGCCATCAGTTTTCCTGTGTGGCGTGTGTCCTCGCAATATATGATGTCAACCGATGATAAAACCTCTATCGCACGACTAGTGATGTCGCCAAGATTTCCGATAGGGGTTGAAACGATATAGAGCATGAATTTAGGTTTTTCTTGTTTAAGAGTTTGGCTATATGTGATATTTAACGAACATTACTATAGCCGCACTAAAGATACAAAATAAAACATTTGACCAAGATTGCAGCAAGCTAGTGATTGACCGTCATTGTTTTAAGAAATCTCTTTATACGATCTTTATTATTTAAGGTATATGACGATGATATTGAAAAAAAACCGCACGCGCCTAACGACACTGATGATAATGGGATTATTCTTATTTATCACAGCCTGTCAGTCAACCTCTGCGTGGCGAGATTCTGGCGCAACATCACAACAAGCCCCTGCTGATCTATTGCAAGAGAGAGAGATCATTAATCAAGGTCAAGCCAGTGATTTATGGTTTACCGAAGATGGGACACTCATTTCCTCTAAACAATTTGTTGGTGATCTTAGCACCCAAGATTTGGCACAAATTCAACGTGATGTCCTTAATGATCCAACAGACAGTAAAAGCCTTAGTTCTTTTGTAACGGACAGCGATCAAGCGGGTGTTGTGACACAATATATCCAAAATGATCAAGTCGTCCAAGGACGTGTTATGCCATATAATATGATTACACAGAACAATAAGATTAAAGTAGCTATTCTTTTGCCTCTCAGTGGCGCGCATAAAGGTGTTGGGAAATCCATTTTCAACGCCGCACAATTGGCTCTATTTGATATTGCTGGTGATCATTTTGAATTACTGCCACGCGACACAAAAGGCACAACAGAAGGCGCAAAAGTTGCAATAAGCGATGCCATCAATAGTGGTGCCGATTTGGTCTTAGGCCCTCTCTTTGCATCGTCTGTGCGTGCCATCAAACCAGAAATTCGCAATGCTGGCCTAAAGATGATTACCTTCTCAACCGACTGGACATTGGCAGATGATAATACGTTTGTAATGGGCTTCACCGCCTTTGATCAAGTGCGCCGCGTTATGGCCTATGCAGCCTCTAAAGGATATGAAAAGCAAGCGATTTTAGCCCCGTACACACCCTATGGTGACAATGTGACAAAGGCATTTAATGCGGTTGCGCGTAATTATAAAATCAACAATGTCATGGTCGAACGCTATCGTGCTGGTGATGAAAACTTTAATGATTTAGTCCGTAAATTTACCAATTTCGAAGAACGTCGTGGAACATTAAAACAAGAAATTGATGAGATTAAAGCCATTCCAGCTAGCCAGCGCAATGCCTATCAGCGCAACGAACTAGCGCGATTAGAAATTATGCACACAAAGGGAGACCTTCCTTTTGATGCTGTTCTACTTCCGATGGGCGGCAATGATGTGCGTACAATCACCAGCTTGCTGCAATATTATGATGTTGATCTATCAAAAGCACGTTTCTTAGGCACTGGCCTGTGGGATGATGCCGCCGTACAAAATGAACTATCTATGGTTGGTGGTTGGTACGCCGCACCGTCGCCGCGTAACTGGGATAAATTTGTGCGCCAATATGAATCTGTTTACAAATCAAAACCATCACGCATCGCATCCCTTGGGTATGACGCAACAGCATTGGTCGCGGTTTTATCACGCCAAGCCCTCTCCAATAACCCTTATTATCAAGCTGATAATAGCGCGCGTCGTTTATTCACCCGCAGCCTCATCACCAACCCCAATGGCTTTGTTGGCGTTGATGGCATCTTCCGTTTTGGTCGTGATGGTTTAGCAGAGCGCGGGCTAGCCGTTCTAGAAATTAATGAAGGCGGCAAGGTCAAAGAGATTTCACCGGCCTCAACAACGTTCCAAACACGTCAGTTTTAAAAAGATATTGTTGAACAGTAAAAAGCGCTCAAATAGAGCGCTTTTTTATTTATTGCTATATTTACTTATTATTTGCGCGAGAGAAAAGCACGACGGCGTAATAGTGATATATCTGTAATCTTACCGACTTTGCGGTCTTGGGTTTCGCGAACCAACTTAATCATTGAATCCAAGATTTCATCGGCGACGCTGATGTCACAGCATGATTCCAAGCCACGGAAATCTGGGGCGCTATTCGCTTCACAGATTTTATAGCCATTTTTATCGAATAGAATGTCGATCCCCGCAATGTTCAAATCTAGAACGCGCGCGGTTTCAATGGCTAATTGCTCTAAGGCTGGCGTGAGTTTAAAAGCCGCAACATGACCACCACGAGAGAAGTTAGCCTTAAAGCTATCATCACTGGCGCGACGTTCCATCGCCGCAACGGCGCGACCATTAATCACGAAAACACGTAAATCACGACCGTGACTGGCACTAATAAATTGCTGAAATAATAATTGTGTCTCACGACCACCGCCAGCCTGACCGATCAACTGCATAAGATCATCAAAATTACGGTCATTTTCACACAAGAAAACGCCATTACCATGGGTTCCAACCAATGTCTTAACAACAACGGGGAAACCAATTTGTTTTTCAACCAAAGCAACATCAACGGGGAATTTACCCAACATTGTCGCAGGTACAGGAAGACCACTCTCAGCCAAAATTTGTTGTGAATGTAGTTTATCTTTCACGGCATCCATGCTGGCCGCTGAATTATAAGTTGGCACGCCTAATTTTTCCAAGTGACGAATAACGGCTAATGTAAAGTAATTCACATCGCCGCTGATACGCGTTAAAACAAAATCAGGTAAATTCATAACCGTTCCATTAACAAGAACGGATTTACGGTCTTCGCGCGTAACAATGAGGTCAAACTGTTCTGGACGTAGAACACGGACAAGGATTTCTTTGCGACGACCAGCCTCTATTAGGCGGCGTGCTTCGTATGCACCAGGGTCTGTGCCCTCAATGTCTCCATCGAATAAAATCCAACATTCCATTTGTTTGTTAATCAATGCGTCTCTCCCTGTTAATGTCACTATTTTAAGTGTACGTTTAGGATATCATATAGCATGTTGCATGATATTTTTCATCATAAAAGCGACTTTGGTATAGTAAGCCACCTATCCATGCAAGAAATAAATAATACTATATTTACATAATATTGTCAAGATTAAATGACTCGAATAAATAAGAAAGAATAAGGTTCAAACGTTTGCGCCCTTGGTCGGTAAGTTTTAGTGCCCCCATATTCGACGCACGATCGTCATACAAGTCACAATTTTCGACCAACTTGGTCTTGGCATCCGATGTGAGTATCATTGCTAAATCATACCCTGTTTCATCATAGACAGCCTGATAAGAGAGCCCCTCTTTCAGGCGCAGCCCCATCATGACTTGCTCAAATAAACGATCCTTAGATGTTAATATATCAGATGTTTTATAAGCATGCCCCGCATGAGCAACAGATTTCAGCCACCCTTCTGGTGATGCATGCGTTCGTGTCGCAGCCTTCGGCTGATGAATACCTCCTTCGGTACCCACATGTTGACCGCCATATAGCCTGCCATGTGCGCCGGGACCGACCCCAATATATGAGCCATAACGCCAATATGCCAAATTATGGCGTGACTCTTCGCCCGATTTGGCAAAGTTTGATATTTCATAGGCCTTAAGCCCCCCAGCCTCTAAACGATCATAAGTAAAATCATAAAAATCAGCCGCCAATGTATCATGCGGCATTTTAAAATCACCGCGCTTATAGCGCGTAAAAAACTGCGTGCCCTGCTCAATCGTCAACTGATAGAGCGATATATGGGATACACCGAACGCAAGTGCCTCATCCAATTCCGCTTCCCAATTTTTCAATGTTTGTTCGGGGCGTGCATAAATAAGGTCAAAAGAGGCACGGTCAAAAATTGACATCGCCATGGTAATAACGTCTTTGGCCTCTGCGGCATTATGCTCACGCCCAAGGAATTTCAAATCATTATCACGCAAAGATTGCACGCCGATGGAAACACGATTGATCCCCGCCATGTTAAAATCTTTAAATTTTTGCCCTTCCGATGAGGTCGGATTAGCCTCCAGCGTTATTTCTAAATCATCCGCTACCGTAAAGTTTTTATTCACATAATTAAGAATTTTTTCGACTGTCTTCGGCGCCATTAAGGATGGTGTGCCGCCCCCAAAAAAAACGGATTCTAGCGTACGGTCACAATCATAATGTTTGATGGTGTAGTCAAGTTCCGCAATCAAAGAATCAGCCCATAAATCATGGTCAATTGCTTGGGTTGTGACATGGGAATTGAAATCGCAATAAGGGCATTTTTTTTTACAAAATGGCCAATGCACATAAAGCGCTATATTTTTATTACTATTTTTAAACATGGCTTTATTTTGTTTTTCTAAACTTACTTATTAAGCAAAACACTTATCAAGAAGCGCTTGGAAAGCAATGGCGCGATGACTGATTTTTTGCTTACTGGCATAGCCCATCTCGGCAAATGTTTGGTCATGCCCATCAGGCAAGAATATAGGATCATAACCAAAATCAGACGGCCCCCGCGGCGGATGTACGACTTGTCCCAACACTTCACCAAGAACCGTTTCAACATGCCCATCTGGCCACGCCATGGCCAACGCACAAACAAAAGAACACGCCCTATCATCTTTATCTTCTAATTCCTTGGCAATCTGATCCATCGCATAATCAAAATCACGATAATTTTCGCCCGTATGACCATCGGTCACCGTCGCATAGCGCGCAGAATAAACACCGGGGCGACCGCCCAAGGCAAAGACACAAAAACCACTATCATCGGCAAGTGACACAACACCAGAAGCCTTGGCGGCGGCCCGTGCTTTTAAAACCGCATTACCTTCAAAGCTAGTTTCGGTTTCCTCTGGTTCCTCGAGTTTTAGCGCAAAGGAGGACGTGAATTTAGGGACATAGCCCTCAAGCAACCCAGCAATCTCAGCGATCTTCTTTTCGTTATGGCTGGCAATTAATAGCGAACTTTCCGCGAATATACGGCTCATGATCTTAACTCCACCTTATCTCTTAAGCATTGTCTTGTGCGTCTTTTTGCATCACGAATAATTCTTTTGTTCCCTTTTGTGCCAAGCGCAACATCTCCATAAAGGCCTCTTCGCTAAACGGACTTTCTTCGGCTGTGCCTTGAATTTCAACGATGCCACCACTGCCCGTTAGAACAAAGTTCGTATCGGCCTGTGCGCTACTATCTTCATCATAATCCAGATCAAGAACGGCCGTATCTTTGTATAATCCACATGAAATCGCGGCGACTTGATCTGTTATGGGGTTTTCTTTGATATGACCCAATTCAATACTGCGTAAAATAGCTTGTTCTAATGCCAAATAAGCACCCGTGATAGCGGCGGTGCGCGTGCCACCATCAGCGCGGATAACATCACAATCAACCTTAATTTGGATCTCACCTAGCTTAACCAAATCAACAACGGCGCGCAATGAGCGACCGATAAGGCGCTGAATTTCTTGCGTACGACCCGACTGTTTACCGCGCGCGGCCTCACGGTCCATGCGCTCACCCGTTGAACGTGGCAACATGCCATATTCTGCCGTTACCCAGCCCTGACCTTGGCCTTTTAACCATGGCGGTACACGTGTTTCAACAGATGCGGTACATAAAACATGGGTATTTCCACATTTAATGAAGCATGACCCTTCGGCTTGTGGTGAATAGCCCATTTCAAAAGAGAAATCACGTAATTGGTCAACTGCGCGCCCAGAGGGGCGAAGGGATATTGATTTTACATTACCGTCTTTTTTCTGCTGTCTTTTTTGGCTAGGGGTCATTTTCTTGCTTCCTTTATTATGATTTATGATATGCCTCACTATACGCTTTTTTTGGCGTTGGTCTAGCATTTAAAGCGCTATAGACTTGACTAAGACGAAAAACTCTATACATCAATAGGGATAATTTAAAATATAAAATCACTTCTATGTTAAAGAGAAATATCATGACACAAAATACTGATTTGAATGATCTGGACCAAGCAGCCCTTGATGACGCCATGAAAGACATGGACGATGTTTTAGTAGAAGAAGCCGCCGCCGAAGAAGATATAGAGGATGCAGAAATTCATGCATTTTACGGCAATCAAGACGCCACTCCTGAAAACAATGAGACAACGAACACAGCGTCTAATGCTGATGCCCATGCAGTTTTAACCGCGCTTCAGGCCGAAAACATAGAATTAAAAGACAAAGTATTGCGCGCATTGGCAGAGGCCGAAAATACCCGTCGCCGTGCGGAAAAAGACAAAGATGACACGCGCAAGTTTGCCATTTCAAATTTCGCGAAATCTTTATTGCCCGTTTTGGATAACTTTAGACGCGCGCTCGATTCCGTAACCGAAGAACAAAAGCAAGAAAATGAGACCTTGGGCAATCTGATGATCGGTATTGAAGCGACAGAACGCGAATTACTAAAAGCGTTTGAGCAAAATAAAATTGAAAAGATTAACCCTGTTGGACAACAATTTGACCCCAACTTCCACGAAGTGATGTTTGAAATGGATGCCGCAGGTCAAGAACCAGGCACAGTCATGCAAGTTATTGAAACAGGCTATAAGATCAATGAGCGTCTGTTACGTCCCGCCCGTGTTGGCATTGCCAAAGGCGAAGCAGTAGCATCAAGGGTTGATACCGTTGCCTAAACAAAAATATTTCTAACTATTAAATTTCAGGATTTTCTTTTCTTGCTTTACGCGCAGCAAGACGTTTAGCAAATACGCTTTTATCGATAACCGTTGTGTTGGTAACCGTTGTGTCGGCAACCGTTTCTAACCGATCTGGGATAACCTTACTTTGAGCTTTTTCTTCAGCTATTTTCTTTGCACGGCGTTCTGCCCAGTTTTTGGACAGTACGAAACTCATCTTCTTTGCCCTGACCACTGGTTTTAAACGACCATTTTCATACCAATCTGCTCTATCATCGGCATCAACAGACAGCATGAAAATCGTTTCATAGATTTCTTTTTGAAATTGTTTTTGTGTTTTTGGATGACGCAATGTCTTGTATGCCAAATATAACATGTCCGACAAACGTACATAAGCAGAAGACATAGGGCTGGATTCGGTGTTAAAAGCATCCATCATAGGGTCTTCAAAACCCTCCACAGTGAAATAACCATCACTTAAGACTGTAATATTATTATATCTCATCTCACGCAGTAATTCGGCTTTAATGACATCAACACAATCCAGAATATACTCTGACGTTTCAGCCGTATAATATTGATCGTATGGGACAATATCTTGCACATCTTCATATGTAATACCGCAAACAATGTCATTGAAACAAACGATACGATCATTCTCAACGCCGTGCTTGGCCAGCAAAGCACGAGATTGTGCCTCAGATAGCAAATTAGACTTAGGCAAGAATTTAAATGGCTGCACCGTATCTTGCGCTGACTTTAACTGATCGTCGTTATCACTCATAGAAAAAGTGCCTTCTTTAAAAGATTAGATAATAAAGAAGACACTATACACTAAAGCTTTAACTTATGTAAAGAGCCAATTGGTGTTGATGCAATTGGATAGCGACGGTCACGCGCGAAATCACGCGGACGTATTTTAGGCCCTGGACATGATTGATCACGTTTATATTGTGCAACATCAATGGCCTGCGCCCAGCGACGTACAAATTCTATAGATTGCCCCATTTCCGATGCAATATCATCCAAGGCTTGGTCTTGTTCTGCGTAACGCACAATTAGATCATCCAAAATATCATAAGATGGCAAAGAATCGCTATCTGCCTGCCCTTCTGACAATTCAGCCGTTGGTGGGCGATCAATAATGCCAACGGGAATAACCTCGCCATCTGGACCATACGCAAATGAAGGCTTATCACGATTACGCCAGTGACATAATTCAAACACACGCGTTTTAAGAACATCTTTGAGCGGATTATAACCACCATTCATATCCCCATATAACGTCGCATAACCAACAGCATTCTCAGATTTATTTCCCGTTGATAACACGATCATATCGGAGTTGTTGTTGGACACACGCATTAAAATGATACCACGCGCCCGCGCTTGAAGATTTTCAAGAGCAACACGCTTTAACTCTGCTTCAAACATTTCGCTTGATGCCACCATGAATTCATTCACAATCCCCTGAATTGGTACTGTATCGATTTCTGCACCTAAACGCTCGGCCTCTTCATAGGCTAAATTATTACTCATATCACTGGTAAACTTAGAAGGCATAGCAATTAACTTCACATTATCAGCCCCCAATGCATCAACCGCGATTGCCGCAACAAGTGCTGAGTCAACACCGCCTGACATCCCTAAGCAAACGCGTTTCATACCAATCTTGTTACAATAATCACGCACCGCCATGACCAATGTCGCATAGTCATTATGCAGATCAATATCGGCAAAAGAAGATTGGTCGGTCGGATATGGCCCAACATAGGTAACGCTATCATCCATCGCGACAATTTTACCCGCATCGTTACGCGCAACGGTTATGGCCTGCTGATCTTCATCAAACAGACCAATCAGTGGGATTGTGCAAGCCTCAGATCCTTCTTCTGGAACAGGTTTGAAAAAAGCGCCACCATCAAAGATGACTTCATCTTGACCGCCAACTTGGTTGACATACAACATCGGCAAGCCCGTTTCTTCAACACGCTTTGTTACCACCTCTGTGTCACGTAAACGATATTTCCCTGTTTCATAGGGTGATGAATTTGTAGAAATTAAAAACTCTGCCCCTTGTGCTTTCAAATCTGCAGAGACATTTTTGTGCCATGTATCCTCACAAATCATCAAACCAATTTTAACGCCGTTTAGCACAAAGACCTTATTACGTTGGCCGCGAGCAAAGTTACGCACCTCATCAAACACACCGTAATTAGGGCGTTCGGTTTTTTCTGCCAAGCCAATAACCCTGCCATCTTGAATAACGACAGATGTGTTAAAGACCTTGCCTTTTGCCTCACCGACAGGCAGACCAACAATAAAGGCGGTTTTTATGCCTCTTGAAAATTCGATAAGGTGTTCAAGGCCTTCATTCGATTTCATAAGAACATCAGGGTTGTTAACGGCATCCTCCAAAGGATAACCAGAAATTGATAATTCGGGTGTTACAGCTAGATCCACACCCTCAGATTGAGCCTTAAGAACAGCCTCCTTAATCTTATTAACGTTACCCTCAATATCGCGCACTTTCGTGTTTATAACCGCGGCGCTTACCGTTAATTCATCTTTTTTTATAAATCTATTGCTCATTTTCTCTACAGCCCTTCTTTTATTATATTCATTGTGAGTATATTTAAAGATTAACGGATTAAAAGGAACTGTCAACAATTTTCGTAAGAAATATTATTATTGTATAAAAATAAAAGACGAAAAAAGAAAATTAGCGACAAATATGGCTTTTAGACTTGTCTTTTTTAACGGGTCGTTCTATATAATATATATGTCGAACGTTAAACTTTACGTTCAATGTAAATCACCATGAAGGTGCCTAATGCAGGGCTTTTATTGGTTAAAAACTTGCTACTAAAACTATTTTAAGGAGTTACAAAATGTCAAAAGTTATTGGTATCGATCTCGGTACAACAAATTCATGTGTTGCAATTATGGACGGCGATAAGCCCCGCATTATAGAGAATGCGGAGGGTACACGCACAACCCCATCAATGGTGGCCTTTACAAAAAATGATGAACGCCTTGTTGGTCAGCCAGCAAAACGTCAGGCAGTCACAAACCCCCACAACACGCTCTATGGTATTAAGCGCCTGATCGGTCGTCGCTTCGACAGCCCAGAAGCAAAAGAATTAGCGAAAAAAGCCCCCTTCAAAGTTGTCAAAGGTGACAATGGTGATGCATGGGTTGATATTGACGGCGAAAAATACGCACCAAGTCAAATCAGTGCCTTTATTCTACAGAAAATGAAAGAAACGGCCGAATCCTATTTGGGCGAAACAGTCACAGAAGCCGTGATTACCGTTCCTGCCTACTTTAATGATAGCCAACGCCAAGCGACAAAGGATGCCGGTAAGATTGCAGGCCTAGACGTATTGCGTATTATTAACGAGCCTACCGCTGCTGCCCTCGCCTATGGCTTGGACAAAAAAGAAAGCGGTACAATCGTTGTTTATGACCTTGGTGGTGGTACATTTGATGTCTCTATCCTTGAGGTTGGTGACGGCGTCTTCGAAGTGAAATCTACCAATGGTGATACATTCCTCGGTGGTGAAGATTTTGATACACGTATCATTGATTACTTAGCGGACGAGTTCAAAAAAGAAAATGGTATTGATCTGCGCACAGACACAATGGCCCTACAACGCCTAAAAGAAGCCGCAGAGAAAGCCAAGATTGAACTATCAAGCGCTACACAAACAGAAGTTAACCTGCCCTTTATCACGGCTGACTCTTCTGGACCTAAGCATTTGAACCTAACACTGAGCCGTTCACAACTTGAGAAAATCGTTGAAGATTTAGTCAAAAAAACACTCGATCCTTGTAAGGCAGCCTTAAAAGATGCGGGCCTTAAAGCCAGTGACATTGACGAAGTTGTTATGGTTGGCGGTATGACGCGTATGCCAAAAATCATCGAAACAGTGCAAGGCTTCTTTGGTAAAGAACCTCATCGTGGTGTAAACCCTGATGAAGTTGTTGCGGCTGGTGCTGCTATCCAAGGTGGTGTCCTTAAGGGTGACGTGAAAGACGTTCTTTTATTGGATGTAACGCCATTATCACTCGGTATCGAGACATTGGGCGGTGTATTCACCAAGCTGATTGATCGCAACACAACAATCCCAACGAAAAAGTCACAGACATTCTCTACGGCGGAAGACAGTCAAAATGCGGTAACAATCCGCGTCTTCCAAGGTGAGCGTCCAATGGCGGCAGATAACAAGCCTTTGGGTCAATTTGACCTTGTTGGTATTCCCCCTGCACCACGTGGTATGCCACAAATTGAGGTGACGTTTGATATTGATGCCAATGGTATCGTTCAAGTATCAGCCAAAGATCAGGCAACAGGCAAAGAACAGCAGATCCGCATTCAGGCTTCTGGTGGTTTAAGTGATGCCGATATTGATCAAATGGTCAAAGATGCAGAAGCCAACGCCGAAAGTGATAAGAACAAGAAGGAAACTGTTGAGGCACGCAACGGCGCCGAAAGCCTGCTTCACTCAACAGAAAGCAGTCTAAAAGATGTTGGTGATAAATTACCAACAGACGAAAAGACATCTATCGAAGAGGCTATGGCTGATTTGAAAGAAGCGCTGGATGATGAAAATACAGATCCTGAAACATTAACGGCGAAAACCCAAACATTGACCGAAGCGGCAATGAAAATGGGCGAACATATCTATCGTCAAGCACAAGAAGCAGAAGCGGCACAAGCCGATAATGCAGAGGGCGAAACGACTTCAGATGCCAAAGATGATGGTGAAGATGTTATCGTCGATGCTGATTTCGAAGACATTAGTGATGACGATACATCTGCTAATGACGCTAATGATGAAGAAGCAGACAAAAAATCTGCGTAATATATGATTTATAAAATGGGGCTATCGTCGATTCTTTTTCAATGATAGCCCCACTTATAATTACCATCATTTAACCCATAACCCCGATATGTAATCCACAAATTGTGGATAAAGACGTTTAAGTTGTGCATAAGGCCGTAATTAACACCTTTGTTGCTTGAGGAAAGCGTAAGGATTTGAGATGATAAATCATTCAAAAATAATATATTTAATGAATGAGGCGCCAGCTTCAGATTTAGGGTCGGCTATGAACGTAAAGCAGGAAATCAAAAATCTTCCCACCGAAGATTTATACGCCCTTTTCGGATTACACGCTGATGCGACACACCGAGACATTACACGTGCCTATCGTTTGATTGCTATGAAATGCCATCCTGACCTTAACCATGCCGATTCAAAGAAGACAGAAATCTTCAAGCTTTCAACGCGCGCTTATACGATTTTATCTAATCCCAAAAAACGCGCTTATTATGATCGTCTTGTAACACCGATCTGGAAACGCGTCATTGGTAAACGTTTTGCCCCTATTTTTGGCGGATCATCACATAGCACAAACCAATCGGTTGCGGCATAACACATATCACAAACATGAAGACAATAAACCATGTCAAACGCTGATTATTATTCAACACTTGGTGTCAATAAAGGCGCTTCTCAAGATGAGTTAAAAAAAGCCTATCGCAAGATGGCTATGAAATATCACCCTGATAAAAATCAAGGCGATGAAAAAGCCGAAGAAAAATTTAAAGAAATTAGTGCTGCCTATGACGTCCTAAAAGACGACCAAAAACGTGCTGCCTATGATCAATATGGTCATGCGGCATTTACATCTGGCGGTATGGGTAGTTCTGGTGGCGCGCGCGCTGGCGCTGGCGGATTTTCTGGCTTTGGTGGTGCTGGTGGTTTCTCTGATATTTTTGAAGAAATGTTCGGCGAATTCATGGGTGCCAATGGTCAACGTCAAGGCGGCGGACGCGGACGATCTGAACAAAGTTTCCGTGGTAACGACCTCAGCAAACATCTTGAAATCAACCTAGAAGATGCCTTTAACGGCATTGAAAAGACAATATCCCTCGCCAAACATGAAAGCTGTGGCACATGCGACGGCGACGGCCTTGCACAAGGCGCTAAAGCCGAGATCTGTGATCAATGTAACGGTGTGGGTCGCGTGCGCATGCAACAAGGCTTCTTTACCGTTGAGCGCGGCTGTCCCAAATGTGGTGGTGTTGGCGAGGTCATCAATGATCCGTGTAAAACATGTAGCGGTGCCGGACGTGTACGTAAAGACAAGAAATTGGCCGTAACCGTTCCAGCAGGAATCGAGGATGGCACACGCATTCGCTTAACAGGTGAAGGTGAAGCGGGGCTTCGTGGCGGTCCATCGGGCGATCTATATCTGTTTATTTCAATTCGTCCCCATAATTTCTTTAAACGTGACGGTGCGGATTTATATTGTCGCGCCCCTATCCCGTTAACAACTGCTGCACTTGGTGGTTCAATAGAAGTTCCCAATATTGAAGGCGGACGGTCAAAATTCACCGTTCCTGGCGGCACGCAAAGCGGTCATAAATTCCGCCTTAAAGGCAAAGGCATGAGCCAGTATGATCGCAAAACACGCGGCGATATGTTCCTAGAAGTACAAGTCGAAACACCTGTCAATCTATCGAAGAAGCAAAAAGATCTCCTCTCTCAATTTGAAAAAGGTGGATCAGAAAAGAACAACCCCCGTTCGAGCGGTTTCTTTTCTAAGGTACGTGAAATCTGGGAAGATTTAACGGATTAGAGACGAACAAGTGATAAACTAGCCTTAGTTCTCTCTATAAGCTTTTTTGCACGATAAACCCTAGACGAAGTGATCTCTTCCTTTTCCATCAGTTCCGCGATACTAGGTTCCGTAGATTTGATATCTTGTAAAGAACACGCCTCCAAAAGAAGGGGGTTTGCAAGAGCCTTTTTATACTCGGGAGCATTTTGAGCACGCATCACAAAGGCATTTTTTTCAAAATGATTTACTAGCCTTTCAGCTTTTTTGAGAGTTTCACGGCGATTATAAAACCAGCGTAAACGCTCTGTATCTGATCTCTCACTTAGTTTGGCAATAGGCACATTAGTAAAAATATCTATATAATTAAAGGTTTCTCTCATTTTCTAATCCTTATATAATTGTCTAATATGACCAAATTAACAACATTGCTTAATTATGTCGAGATGTCTTTGTAACATTGGCGCTTCAAAATTCTCTTCAAAAATGAGATAGTAATGATATGAACAAAGAAGTAATCACCGAATTTTTTACGCGGTTGCGTGATATAGAACCTGAGCCCAAAAGCGATTTAGAATATACTAATGCTTATACATTATTGGTCGCGGTTGTTTTGTCGGCGCAAGCAACTGATATTGGAGTGAACAAGGCAACAAAAGATTTATTCAAAATTGCAGATACACCAGAGAAAATGGTTGCGCTTGGTGAAGACCGTATCCGTGATTACATCAAAACAATTGGTTTGTTTAACGGCAAAGCCAAAAATGTTTATAAACTCTCAATCATCTTGATAGAAAAACATAACAGTACCGTACCAAAAAACCGTAAAGCTTTGGTTGCCCTTCCGGGTGTTGGTCGCAAAACTGCCAACGTTGTTCTGAATATCGTTTATAAAATGCCTACCATTGCCGTTGATACCCATATCTACCGCGTTGGTAACCGTACCGGTATGGCGCGGGGTAAAAATGTTGATGAGGTCGAAAAGAAATTAGTCCGCAAAATACCTAGCGAATTTAAACTACACGCCCATCATTGGCTTATCTTGCATGGGCGCTATATATGCAAGGCACGCACACCAGATTGTGGTAAATGCCCCGTTATTGATTTGTGTAAGTTTAAAGAAAAGACAGCTTAGATATTAATTGATTTGGCGCGTTTTTTAAGAAGACTTGAAACACAGCTACGCTTTTCTTGCTCTGTTGCTTCACGTTTATCAAGGCGCCCTTGAACAATTCTAGGGAAACGCAGAATGATATCTTTTACAATGATATGATCGTCTGTCTTTTGTGCGAAAATGTCCGCGATACATAGTGACGTATGATATTGATAAATACGGATATCAGCATCACGCCGTTTCATTGACGGAACACCCAACCAATTATTCAAAACATCCTCATTTTCCCCGACAAGATAATTCAAATTATTACGCAACAATGATTTGGAAAGCACGATATCAGAACCGTCTTTCTTTGTTGTTTCACCCAACTCATGAAGCGCTTCAACATTACCGCTATACCCACCCATAATAGGCTTTGAAAAAGGCAAGGCTATAGGTTGCCCTTCTGCATAAGAAACATATTGCGTAATGTAAGACTGCGTCTCAAACTCGGATAACTGTGTCGTCTGACATGAGGTCAAAAAGAAAAATGAAATAGCCAATAAAAAAATAAAAGCTCTGGTCATAAACAATGACCAGAGCTTTTTAATTTTTTGCGTAGAAGACGTCATTTCTATCTCTTTTAAATATCAATGCGTTTTCTAATCGACAACTTAAGATGTTGCTAATTGCATCTGTGTTACATTTTCAGATGCTGTGGCTGTTGTTGTTTTAGTTTTTTTTGTTGAACGTGCAGATGTTTTCTTGGTTTTACGTGCTGTTGTCGCAGAAACTTTTTCACCTTCTTTAAGGTAATTCAATTTACCCTCAAGAACTGAACCAGCTTCAACGGCTAATTCACGGTAATAAACAGATCCTTTAATGCGTCCACCTTCACGGACTGTCAAACGGCCATTAACGACCAAAGTACCATCAAAGTTACCAGCAATTTCGGCTTCGTTTGTTTCCGCAGAACCCGTGAAATCACCTGTACTTGTGATGTCTAAACGGTCGCTACCTTTAAAGTCAGACTTTACAGTACCGTCGACAACAAGATATTCACATGAATTAATGTCACCTGAAATTGTGATGCCTTCGCCAATAACAAGTTTTTTAGCATTAGAGCCAAGACCCGTTTGACCCAGACCAGATTGTGTTGTCGTTGTACTTTGTGAGAAACCCATATTTGGTGTTGTCGTCACGGCTGGTGTTGTTGACATTGCGCCAAACATACCTGGGCGGCGTGCACTTGCAGGAATTTCTAAATTTTTCTTTTCAGCAACAGTTGTTGTTGTATCTTCAGTTGTATTTGTTGTGTCCGTTGATGTCATGGAAGCATCTCCTTTGGTTACGGTTTTATTAGCTAACGTTTCATTAGCCACAGTTTCATTAGATGGTGTCGGTGTTGTTGTCTTTTTCGTGAACATATCTGTTCTACTCCTTATGATAGAGTCTTCTTTAAAATCAAAAAATTAGCGTTAAACACCCCTTCTGGGTAACTAAATTCTTATCAGTAATTTGTAAGTAATGCCCTATTTCTAACCCGCGAATCATAAAAGATCAAGTATTATTTGCGATAAACATTATTGAAACTTGTCCTGCCACCCAATCGGAATCATGCTAATCTGCCTAAATGACTGGAAATATGAACACAGATAGAACTGATACAGCGTCCAGCTTTATGGTGCCGGATATTCCTGTGATGACATCACGTTATCGCAAAGCCATCATATTAACAACAGACGGTGAAATTATTGAGCAAACAGGCAATGGTATCAAAGCCCATATCGCCCTTGCACCCCTTGTCTGCCATATGCCAACAACGGCTGCAAAACTTGGGGTTGAACCCTTTATTTCCTTTGATATTTTGGAACTTTTTGCCTTTACCTACCCTGCACAATTTATTGTGCCCAGCATTTATGGCCTTGCTGATTTTTTTGCCTTTAAACGCCCAGAAACAGCCGAAGACGAAGTGATCTTATTACAGGCCGCTTGTGAGCGTATGTTGCGCGATATTTTTGAAGATCAAATTTATCAAACAGCCGAGGCTTGTAATATTTTATTAGCCATGCGTGAATGGATTTGGACGCCTTTTGTCGCCAGTGCACTTGGTTTAGACCTCAGCAATCAGGCGCGCAACGGTGCATTTTCCGCATGGAAGGATTTACCAGAATGGTCAACCCACGCCCCAGAAGCGCCACCCGCACAATTTGGGGTAACGTCCGATGAAATACAACATAATTTAGATACAATTTTATCACGCATGGATGCGGAAAAACGCCCGCAACAAAGCCATTACGCCACAGAAACATCTCATGCCTTCACCCCCAGAGAAGAAGAGAACAAACCAAACATTGTTTTAGGTCAAGCAGGCACAGGCACAGGCAAAACATTAGGATATTTATCCGCGGCACAAGTCTGGGCGCAAAAGAATGAGGGTCAGGTATGGATCTCCACTTATACCAAAAATCTTCAACGTCAAATTGATCAAGAATTAGAAAAGCTCTATCCCGATGTCGTCGAAAAACGCCTTAAAACAGTTGTCCGCAAGGGAAGAGAAAATTATCTGTGCTTATTGAATTTTCAAGATTTAAGCAAGCGCGCGGCAATGCCCGGTCAAAAAAAGCTAAAGATTGTCATGGGATTAATTGCACGCTGGATCGGGAAGACAAAAAATGGCGATATGAAAGGCGGCGATTTACCGAGCTGGCTTGAATCAATTTTAGGCTATGGTTATTTGGCCGCCCTGACAGATAAACGCGGTGAATGTATTCATGCCGCCTGTCCGCATTATAACAAATGTTTTATTGAAAAATCTGTACGTCACTCAAAATATGCAGAATTAGTGATTGCCAATCATGCGCTCGTTATGATTCAAAATGCCTTATCAGGTGAATTAATGGATGAGCGCGACCGCCTACCAAATCGTTATGTGTTTGATGAAGCCCACCATTTATTTGATGCGGCGGATAGTGCATTTGCATCTCATTTATCAGGGCGCGAGACATTAGAACTAAGACGTTGGATATTGGGATCAGAGCAGAAAAATAGTTTCCGTCCCGGTCGCGCACGCGGATTAAAGGCACGCTTTGATGAACTTGTGCTTGATAATAACGTATCCGATGACACCGCACATGACTATGATAATGATGATGCCTTTATGAACAGTACGCATAGCGACATGAGTAATCAGCTTACGGATATCTTGATGACCGCACGTGAACTGACCTCTTACGATTGGTTATCACGTCTACAAGATAAAAATCCAAATGGGCTATATGAGAAATTTTTAAAGGAATGTTTTGATTTTGTCTCTGCTCGCGCCGAAGGACAAGATGCGTTTCATTCTTTAGAAGCCGCAAAAAATGATCTGCCAGAGCCCTTATTAAAATCGGCTTATGCACTTCAGATGTCAATTGAAAACATCTGTGAAAAAGCCAAGACGTTGCATCTTGCTTTAGAAAAATACAGCACCGATAACCAAGACACACTTGATACAATTGATAAGCAAAAAATTGACGCCTTTGCCAAAGGCTTAAAACGTCGTCTTATCAACGCCTTAGAAAATTGGGGTAATATGTTGTCTTTAATCAAAGATCAGACCCCCGTTGAGTTTCTTGATTGGTTCGTTGTGGAGCGCATTGAAGGACAGTTATTTGATGTAGGTTTCTATCGTCATTGGATTGATCCAACATTGCCTTTCGTCAAAACATTAGAGGCGCCAACACATGGTATGGTCATGACATCCGCTACCCTATTATCGGAACAAATAAAACCATACGAAATAGACAAGACGGGGTTATCACCAGAAGACATAAAAGCGCAAGAAGCAGAACAAGAACAACGCTTAACAGAAGATAAATATGATTCTCAAGATTTCCTAGGCATACGCCACTTTGAAACAAAACCAAATCCACATTGGATCAGCGTAGAATCGCCCTTTGATTATCCCAAGCAAGCCAAAATTTTTGTTGTTACAGACCTTAATACACGTGATACCAAACGCGTTGCACAAGCGTATAGGGCTTTATTTGAGGCCTCAAATGGTGGCGCATTAGGGTTGTTTACCTCCATCCAAAAGCTTAAGGACGTGCACCAATATTTAGCACCACGTTTAGAACAACTAGGATTGCCATTATTAACTCAACATCTTGATAAAATGGATGTTGCCACCCTTGTCGATTTATTCCGCGCCGATGAACGTAGTTGTCTATTAGGAACAGATGCCATTCGTGACGGCGTTGATGTCCCCGGCAAAGCGCTAAAATTACTTGTCTTTGATAAAATTCCTTGGCCACGCCCTGATTTATTACACAAGGCACGCCGTACCAATTTTGGTTCGCGCCGCTATGATGAACGTTTGACCAAATTAAAATTAAAGCAAGCCTTTGGTCGCCTTATCAGGACAAAAGAAGATAAAGGTGTGTTTGTGATGCTTGATTCGCGCCTACCTTCACGTATGTTATCGGCATTCCCAGACGGCGTTGAAATAGAACGCTTGGGCATGAGAGACATCTTAGAGAAAGTAAAAGCGTTTTTAGACGATTAATGAACAGATGGAATAAGGGGCTTTATGCCTTGTGGGCCTTTACCATCTTTCAATGCGGCAATCTTGTTTTGCGCCTGAGACCTGTCTTTATAATTTAAGAAAATTGCCAGCTTTTCATTGGTTGATTTCAGCTCAAAGAATGTCGTGTCATAAAGTATAATTTCACACCATTTTTTATCGTCATTATTAATCTGTCCGCGCCATTCATTCAAAGCTTCTGTCAGGTCCCTTTTAATGAACTCAATATGGCTGTCATACTCATGCTTAGAGATTTCACCATATTTGATTGGAAAGAAACGCGCCAAAGATTCAGAAACTGTTTCACGGATATTTTTTAACAAAGCCAATGCTTGCTTATATTCAACCTTAAATGCATCAATATCATTGGCGTCACGTACGACATTAATAGACGGTCTATTATAAGAAAATAACGGATAGGCACGATCATTCACATGATCGATAAAATAGAAAACATTACGAAACCCCTTAATGTCGTCAATAGATTCGTGCTGAATAATACCAAAATCAAAATCACCGATGACAGTCTGACTGTTTTTATTATTCTTATTTGTCATGTTATTGTCCTTTGTGTGATTCAAAACACAGGATACCCGCCCCAGAATCGCCATTATTATTTTTATGTATTATGAATAATAGAATGTGTTTGAAAATTAAGCAAGAATTTTATGCTAAAATTTTACCCGTTACGGCCTGATATTCAGCGCGCGCAATCAAGATTTTTTCCTCTAAGGCCAAACGATCATTGTCATTTGAAGCAGATGGTAACTCGGCAGAGAAAGTGTCATAACGTGTTTTCGCATCATCAGAATCAATTTCACTAACGTCCTTAGCCGTTACAGCCAACGCCGTTACTTTTTCAGCAGAGATATCAAGAAATCCGCCAGAAACAAAGATCTTACGCACATCTTTTGTTGCCGCCATATGCATTTCAATCACACCTGGCTGTAGTGCTGTCAATAAAGGCGTGTGACCCGCCATGACACCTAATGGGCCTTGGCTAGCAGGAAGAATGGCCAATGTTACAGGATCACTTGAGATCACCGCTTCTGGTGATACCAATTCAAGAACGAAACTCTCGTTTGATGTGTTCTGTACATTCGCCATTTTAAATTCCTAAACCGCTAAAATTATGCCGCTTCTTTTGCCATTTTCTTAGCTTTTTCAACAGCCTGCTCAATTGTACCAACCATGTAGAAGGCTGCTTCTGGTAGATGGTCATACTCACCATTTACAATAGCTTTAAAGCCTTTAATTGTGTCTTCCAACTTCACGAATACACCCGGTGTACCAGTAAAGATTTCCGCTACATGGAATGGCTGCGATAAGAAACGTTGGATCTTACGCGCACGCGCAACAACCAATTTATCGTCTTCAGACAATTCATCCATACCAAGAATAGCAATAATATCTTGCAAAGCTTTGTATGTTTGTAAAATACGCTGTACGTCACGGGCAACCTGGTAATGTTCTTCACCAACCACCAATGGATCAAGAATACGGCTTGTTGAATCAAGAGGATCAACCGCAGGGTAAATACCCAATTCAGAAATCGCACGTGATAATACCGTTGTCGCATCCAAGTGGGCAAATGATGTTGCCGGCGCTGGATCTGTCAAATCATCCGCAGGAACGTAAACGGCCTGTACAGATGTAATCGACCCTTTGTTTGTTGACGTGATACGCTCTTGAAGCGCACCCATATCCGTCGCTAGTGTAGGCTGGTAACCCACGGCAGAAGGAATACGACCAAGTAGCGCAGATACTTCCGCACCCGCTTGTGTGAAGCGGAAAATATTATCAACGAAGAACAATACATCCTGACCTTGTTCGTCACGGAAATATTCAGCCATTGTCAAACCAGACAAGGCAACACGCGCACGCGCTCCTGGAGGCTCATTCATCTGACCATAAACAAGGGCAGCTTTTGATTCGCCGCCTAACTTAATAACACCTGATTCAATCATCTCGTGGTAAAGGTCATTACCTTCACGTGTACGCTCACCAACACCGGCGAATACAGATACACCACCATGTTCTTTGGCAATATTGTTAATCAATTCCTGAATTGTTACAGTTTTACCAACACCGGCACCACCGAACAAACCAATTTTACCACCCTTGGCATATGGCGCGATCAAATCAACAACCTTAATGCCTGTTACAAGAACTTCTGACTCTGTTGATTGATCAACAAGAGGCGGCGCTTCGCGGTGAATTGGATAAGATTTTTTAGCATTAACAGGGCCCCGTTCGTCAATTGGCTCACCAATAACATTCATGATACGACCCAATGTTTCTGGACCAACTGGAACAGTAATTGTTTCGCCAGTATCATTAGCGGCTTGACCACGAACAAGACCGTCTGTTGTATCCATCGCAATTGTACGCACAGTGCTCTCGCCCAAATGCTGTGCAACTTCAAGAATTAGTCTATTGCCATTATTATCAACTTCTAAAGCGTTCAAAATTGCAGGAAGTGCGCCGTCGAATTGTATATCAACAACTGGTCCTGTAATACGAACAATCTTACCAACTGATTTTGTCATTCTCTTCTCCTTAGATTTTTAAATCTTATGCTTAATTCTTTTGTTTTTTGTTAGAGCGCTTCCGCACCTGAAATAATCTCAATTAATTCTGTTGTAATAAAGGCCTGACGCGCACGGTTATATTCTAATGTTAGGCGACCAATCATATCACCGGCATTACGTGTCGCATTATCCATCGCCGTCATACGCGCGGCTTGTTCACCCGCGGCACTGTCTAATAAAGTACGAAAAATCTGCACACCAATATTAAACGGTAATAATTTTTCCAAAATTTCTTCTTCATTTGGCTCAAATTCATAAAGGGCAGGCACATCATTTTTAGATGTTTCTTGCTCATTTTCATTAGCCACTGTTTCAGCCTCAAACGGGATCAATTGCATCGTTGTCGGCACTTGCGCAATGACAGATTGGAAACGATTATACACAATCGTACAGACATCAAATTCTTGATTATTGAACCCATCAAGAACGGTTTGTGCGACTTTGTCAGCATCAGCATAAGCAACGCGCTTACCTTCCATCGTTGGGAAGTGCGCTAAGACCATTTCATTATAGACCTTGCCAAGTACGTCATAACCCTTTTTACCAACGAACAGAAGCTTAACTTGCTTACCTTCAGCCGTTAATGTGCGGATTTTTTGAACCGCATGACGCACAGCATTGGTGTTAAAACCACCACATAAACCGCGGTCAGACGTGATGATAACCAGCAAATGGACATCTTGCTTGCCAGTCCCAGAAAGCAATTTAGGCGCATCAGGATTATCCGCCGCCGCAACAGCCAAACGCCCTAGCATCTCGGCCATCTTAATCGCATAAGGCTGACTAGCTTCGGCTTGATCTTGGGCGCGCTTAAGCTTACTGGCCGCAACCATTTTCATAGCAGACGTAATCTTACGCGTAGACTTTACGCTGGCGATCCGATTTCTATATTCCTTTAGACTTGGCATTTATGTGTCCTTAAACGGGCTTTTATCTAAGATTATGCAGCTTGTTTTTGTGTACCAGTAAAACCAGCAACGAAGTCACCAACAAAGGCATGAAGCTTTTTGTCTAGATCATCAGAGATTTTTTGTTCTGTACGGATAGCCGTTAAAATATCAGCACCGCTTGTGCGAGCCGCATCAAGCAATTCTTTTTCAAAGCGATTAACATCTGTTACTTCAACACTGTCCAAATAACCCTTTACACCAGCGAAAAGAACAACGACTTGCTCTTCAACTTGAAGCGGTGAATATTGTGGCTGTTTCAACAATTCAGTCAAGCGCGCACCACGGGCAAGTAATTGCTGTGTTGAAGCATCAAGATCAGACGCGAATTGAGAGAAGGCTTCCATTTCACGATACTGCGCTAATTCAAGCTTAATAGAACCTGCAACCTGTTTCATCGCCTTAATCTGTGCGGCAGAACCAACACGTGATACAGACAAACCAACAGAAATCGCAGGACGAAGACCTTTATAGAACAAACCTGTCTCAAGGAAGATCTGTCCATCAGTAATCGAAATTACGTTTGTTGGAATATAAGCAGATACATCGCCGGCTTGTGTTTCAATAATTGGTAGAGCCGTTAGTGAACCGCCGCCTTGGGCATCATTCATCTTCGCCGCGCGCTCAAGAAGACGTGAGTGAATATAAAATACGTCACCAGGGTACGCTTCGCGTCCTGGAGGACGACGTAGAAGCAATGACATCTGACGATACGCGACAGCTTGCTTTGACAAATCATCATAAATAATAAGTGCATGCATGCCGTTATCACGGAAATACTCACCCATCGCACAGCCTGTGTAAGGGGCTAGATACTGCATTGGTGCAGGATCAGAGGCCGTTGCTGCAACAACGATAGAATATTCCATTGCGCCGCGCTCTTCTAAGACTTTAACCAATTGTGCAACTGTTGAACGTTTTTGACCGATAACAACATAAACACAATAAAGCTTTTTGCTCTCATCATCTGTTGCGTTCACGGCTCTTTGGTTCAAAATCGCATCAACCGCCACAGCTGTTTTACCTGTTTGACGGTCACCAATGATCAATTCACGCTGACCACGTCCAATAGGCACAAGCGCATCAATCGCTTTAATTCCCGTTTGTACTGGCTCATGAACTGATTTACGTGGAATAATACCAGGGGCTTTAACTTCTACGCGTGAACGCAATGTAGATTTAATCGGCCCCTTACCGTCGATCGGGTTACCAAGACCATCAACAACACGGCCAAGCAATTCTTTACCAACTGGTGTATCAACGATTGTTCCTGTACGACGGACGCTTGATCCTTCAGAGATACCACGGTCAGATCCAAAAATAACGATACCGACATTGTCTTGCTCAAGGTTTAACGCCATCCCTTTGATGCCGCCGTCAAATTCAACCATTTCACCGGCCTGAACATTATCAAGACCATGAACGAGGGCAACACCGTCACCCACAGATAGAACCTGACCAACTTCGGCTAAATCAGCCTTAGCATCAAAATTCGCGATTTGTTTCTTTAAAATAGAGGAAATTTCAGATGGTTTGATTTGCATGATATTTTACTGCGTTACTTATGCAGCCCCTTTCAATTCACGTTTTATAATGTCTAATTTTGTTTTAATAGATGTATCGATTTGATTTGAGCCATAGCGAATAACAACACCACCAATAAGCGTTTCATCAATATGACTGTTTACAAAAACTGTTTTGCCTGTTTGTTTTTGCAGAATTTTGATAATTTTCTTTTCTTGCGTTGCCGTCAGTTTTGTTGCCGATGCAACAGAAACATTCATCTTGCTCTGGGCACTGAAAATCATTTCAATCGTATGGGTAGCAACATGAGGCAATAGACTAATACGCCCATTATCTGCCAAAACACTGAATAGATTTGTTGTTAATGTGTCTGGCTTTGTTTTTTTAACAATATCGGCCATGACCGCAGATTGATCATTTCTTGAGATGGATGGATTCTGCGTAAAATCATAAAACTCTTGATTGTTCTGACACAGCTCTGAAATTGCACGCATGTCTTTATCGACAGAATCGATTTTCTTTACTTCTAATGCAGCCTCAAACAAGGCTTTAGCATAACGTTTCGCAATCAATGAGTGTGATGACATTACTTTTTTAAGCGCTTTTATCTATGAATTAAAAAAATACTATAATGGTGATTTAGCACAGTGATATGCCAATATCAATAGCTGAGACACGCTTTTTATGTTTTTTTACGAAAAAACTGAAAAGTAACTTAGCGCCGCAATTATCGCCAGATGGCTGGGGTAGAAAACATGAAAGAAATAACGCGGCATAAAACGTGACTTCTCACCCAGATCAGCCTCCGATATATGACGCAAAACATGAAAAGACCCGACAGCCATAAACAGAGAGGCAAAAAAGGAGACGCCGAAAGACCCCATAAAGTCTTGCCAAACAAACGCACCCCCAAAAGACAAAAGAATACTGCCGTCTAGCTGAACATTACACAGCCCCAAACATATTAAAACAGCCATGAGGTTAAAGCCATTAACAGATCCTTGAAGCAATCGCACAGTCACCAAAGGCAACAATAGTCCGAACAACCCAAACTCAAAAATCGTTGACGGCATAAATAGCTCACCGATAAGCGCAACAAACAAACACAGCCCGACAAAGACATTTTTTTTATCCCTGAACAAGGTCGCCAGGACACCACCAATGCCTAGGGTGAAAATGACATTCAAAACAATCGCCGCAGGATTACCAGAGAATATAACGTCCCACAACATCCAAACATAGGGAATCTGTGACAAAACGGCAAAGGGCAGTAATTTCAACAAATAACGCTTTGGCTCAATACCCCGCAAAACATGCACCGCCACGATAAAACAAAAAAGAGGGAAAACCATACGCCCCAACAACCACAAGACAGGATGTAAATCTAAAAAAATAAGATTGATATGATCAACAACCATCAAAAGACAAGCGACCAGCTTTACGGTATCTAATGCTGCACCTTGGCGCGGAAATTCTTGTAAAGTACGAATGATGGTGTTCATGATTTAAAAATATCCCTGAAATGTTTTTCCAAGACAGCATCCAAGACATCCATAGACACGTCAACGCCCAAATCCTTTAGGGACGTTACGCCGTATTCACGGATACCACACGGCACAATGCCATTAAAATGACTAAGGTCGGGCGCGTTATTAACCGCAACACCGTGAAACGTAACCCATTTACGGACACGCACACCAATAGCCGCGATTTTTGCTTCTGTTATGCCCACCTTAACCCATAATCCAATGCGTCCAGAACGACGTTCGGCGCGGACATCAAATTCCGCCAAGGCATTAATCAGCCATTGTTCAAGCTTCTGCACATATAAACGTAAATCTTTTTGGTTGCGCTTTCCCAAATTCATCATCGCGTAACCGACACGTTGTCCGGGGCCATGATACGTGAACTCACCGCCGCGCCCCGTTTCAAAAACTGGAAATTGTGCACTAATTAAGTCAGCCCGATTAGCCGACGTGCCAGACGTATATATAGAGGGGTGCTCTAACAACCATAATTTTTCAGATTCGTGACCCGCAATCATATCGGCAACATGGCTCTCCATGCTTGCCACCGCGTCTGGATAGTTGATTAATCCCTGCTCTTTTTTGACCTGTATCATGAAAAGGATGTTAGCGCGTTTTTAACCTTGAGTCTTTCATAAATTTTGGCTATATAATCAAACACTACCTTTCAAAAATATGATGTTTTATACCATATTTTTATATCATGGGCGGCCGTGGCGGAATTGGTAGACGCGCAGCGTTGAGGTCGCTGTGGGCAGTATATGCCCGTGGAGGTTCAAGTCCTCTCGGCCGCACCAAATGATAATGATAAAAACAGCGCATTGACGAACGCACACGCTTTGCAGAAGACAGTGTTCCCCTTATCTATTTGGAAAAACTTAACGCCGCCATAGAAAAAGAACTAGCAAACGCTAGCTCCAAACAAAAAATCATATATCTAGATGCATCAAAAAATTTCAACGATCCCGAGATTATGAAGGACTTTGCGGCACAGGTTAAAAGCGCACTACATGCGCAAAATGCCAAAAAGTCTTTTAATTTAACCCCATAAATCGCTACTGAGCTAGGACGTAAACAAATCTTTTATGGTAGCAGTCAGACTGACGAAAATTTAAGATCAAACATTTGGTGAGCGAAAGCCTTTCATACTTACAGAACCATAGAAACCCTCGGCCATATTGGAATATTCTAGCCACCGAAGTTATTTTTTCTAACTTGTTCAATACGCTTCGGGTCCCCACCTTTATGGGCAGCTTCCAAACGCCTTATCGGAAAAGAATTGGCGCCCTTGACGATTGATATTTCAGCAGGAGTCATTGACGTCTCTCGCATTGCATTGACGCCTACAGTATAAACTTTTGCGTCACCATGCTTCTTATGAGATGCATCATATACGCAAGAGCGATCTATGTCAGATGACATATCAATACCTACTTTTTCTATGCGAGCCCTAAAACCCTTTGCAGCCTCTGCGCTCATTTTGTCTAGCGGGTTGGCCTTATGTCTAGGATACATTTGATAAGCAGAATAGTCCTTTAATTTTATTTTATCGTCTGTCGATAATGTTGCACGAGCAGCCTTGATCTCTTCATATTTCTTACGCTCTATTGTGGCATTAACAGGTAAGTCTATAGGCGTATCAATCAAAACAACCTCTACACCATTTGGCTTATGCAGAGGGAACTCTCCTTTGACCAGAAACCCTTTATGATTAAAATAATCTGCTAATTTAAACTCTTTTTTTATGGCAGGTGAAGACATAACAATTACCTTTTTAATATATTAATTTATATCCTTAGCATAAAACAGATGCGTTAAAATTATGTTAACTAAAAAATTCTAATCATTACATGTTGCCTCACCCTCAAAAATCATCTGTAAAATAATGACCAAGAGCTATGCTGAAAATATGGAATAAAGCGTTATTATGAATAGCACCCGATTATCAGAACTAGCCTTAGTAGAAGCCCCCCTCAAAAGAGTTCATGATCATTAGGTTGATTTTCATAATATATAAATAATTTATTTTCGCATTGCAGAAGAAATACCCTTTAAACCTTGCCATTCCATCTCAAATAACCTATAAAATGACCCTTAAGACATCTGCCAGAAACATGACATAAAATGGCGTATAGATAACCCCAACATAGCATTAAGGACATCGCAAATGCCCGATCAGTTTAGACAAGCAGCCCTCGATTATCATAGCAAAGAACCCGCGGGCAAAGTGTCCATTATGGCGACCAAGCCATTAACGACACAGCGCGATTTGGCGCTGGCCTATTCCCCCGGTGTTGCCGTACCGTGTGAGGAAATTGCAAAAGATCCTTTAAAGGCCTATGACTACACAAATAAAGGCAATATGGTTGCCGTGATTACCAATGGAACGGCCGTTTTGGGCCTTGGTGATATTGGCCCCCTTGCTTCCAAGCCTGTGATGGAAGGAAAAGCGGTTTTATTTAAAAAATTCGCCAATATTGATTCAATTGATATTGAAATTGATGAAAAAGATATTGATAAATTGGTTGATACCATTGCTTCGCTTGAGCCAAGCTTTGGCGGTATTAATCTAGAAGACATCAAGGCGCCTGAGTGTTTTGAAATTGAATCACGCCTGCGTGAACGTATGGATATTCCCGTTTTCCACGATGACCAACATGGGACAGCGATTATTGTTTCAGCGGCGTTTTATAACTGGATTAAATTAACGGGTCGTGACCTGAAGAAAATTAAACTGGTTTGTTCTGGTGCTGGCGCATCTGCCCTTGCTTGTTTGGACTTAATGGTTGATTTGGGCTTACCGCGGAGTAATATTTTCGTGTGTGATCGCTCTGGCGTTTTATATAAAGGCCGCGACGACAAAGAAAATCATCCTAAAAAAGCCAAATATGAACAAGAAACCAAAGCACGCACCGTATCCGATGTCATGAAAGATGCCGACGTTTTTATTGGCCTTTCTGGACCAGGTGCCATTTCACAAGATGACGTGAAATTAATGGGTAAAAACCCACTTCTTATGACCTTGGCGAACCCTACCCCTGAAATTATGCCTGAACTCGTTCTTGAAGTACGCCCAGATGCAACAATCGCCACGGGGCGTTCGGATTATCCAAATCAGGTAAATAATGTTCTATGCTTCCCCTTTATTTTCCGCGGCGCATTAGATGTAAGCGCGACAACAATTAACGAGGCGATGAAGATTGCCTGTGTCAAAGCACTCGCAGCCCTAACCATGCAAGAAGGCAGCGCCGAAGTTGCCGCCGTATATGGTGATGAACGCCTCAGCTTTGGTCCTGAATATCTGATCCCTAAACCCTTTGACCCACGCCTTGCCGTTGAATTACCCATTGCCGTTGCCAAAGCCGCCATGGATAGTGGTGTTGCGCGCCGCCCAATCAAAGATTGGGATGCGTATCGTCATAAATTAGAGCGCCATATTTATCAAACAAATATGCTGATGCGTCCTATAATTGAGCGCGCACGGGCAGCGAACAAAACCATTGCTTTTGCCGATGGTGAAGAGCTTAAAGTTCTGCGTGCATCACAGGTGATTGTTGATGAAAAAATTGCTAAGCCTATTTTGATCGGACGCAAAGGCGTTATCTTGAAACGTATTGAGCAACTCGGCTTGCGCCTTGAGCTCGGTAAAGACTTTGATCTCTGTGATCCAGAGAATGACTCACGATACAATGAATATTGGACAACATATTGGGAAATCATGCACCGCAAAGGCGTAACGAAATCAATTGCTAAATCAGTTGTCCGAAGTAACACAACCGTTATTGGCGCTATCATGCTAAAACGTGGTGAATGTGACGGTCTTATTTGTGGGACAGTTGGCAATTATCCAGAACACCGCATGACAATCCGAGAAATTATTCGCCGCGCCGACGGCGTACCCCGCCTGTCAACATTAACAGGCGTTATTACGGATCAACGTACATTGTTCTTTAGTGATGGTTATTCTGTACCAAACCCAACGGCCGAAGAAATTGCTTCTGCTGTATTCATGTCCGCTGAGGAAGTAAAGAAATTTGGTATAACACCGCGCGTGGCGCTTGTTTCACGCTCTAATTTCGGCAGTCGTGGTGGTGAAAATACGCGCAAAATGCAAAAGGCATTGAAGATCATTCTTGCACAAAATCCTGACTTTGAAGTAGACGGCGAGATGCACGTTGATGCGGCTCTTAACAAAGAATTACGTGATGAGCTAATTCCAAATTGCCGCCTCACAGATGACGCCAATATTCTGGTCACACCAGATGCAGATTCCGCAAATATCGCCATCAATATGATGAAGATGATTGGTAAGGGCATTATTGTTGGCCCCATCTTATTAGGCGCAACCAGTCCCGCAACCATCGTAACACCGTCCGCCACCGCGCGTACACTGGTAAACATGGCGGCACTAACGGTTGTTAAAGCAACTGAAAAAGATACTGTGAAAAAAACTGTGAAAAAATCAAAAAAGAAATAAGGCAATAAGTGAATAATACAGCGTTAACAGAAACAGAAATAATCAATCTCGAAGAAGAGACACTCCAAAATCTCGCACTTCGTGATGACATTATTACGTCTGTTATTGATGCCATTGCCAATGATGACCTTAGCCACGCCCAAGATATTTTCTTAGAGTTAAGCGTATCGGATCAAGCCGATTTAATTGAGAAAATAGATCACCAAGACCGTGTGGCCTTGATCAATTATTGCGATCAGCATACACCGCCGAACAGCTCTGATAACGGTATTCAGTCGCTTTTATATTCTGAGTTAGACTCTGAAGTACGCCTTAACTTACTCCATGACTTCTCCCCCAAACATATTGCACGTATTGTTTCAGATTTAGAGAGCGATGATGCGCTTGATATGATCCAAACCTTGGATCCAGAGATTCAACAACAAATATTGCGCAAATTATCCAGCACAACGCGTGCGGCAGTAGAAGAAGGCCTAACTTTCCCAGAAGAAAGTGCCGGGCGCTTAATGCAACGTGAAGTCGTTGCGATTCCACAGTTCTGGACGGTTGGAAAAACCGTCGATTATTTACGCGCCGCAGCGGAACATTTACCCGGCGACTTCACATCGATTTACATCGTTGACCCAACGTATCATGTGGTTGGTGAGGTTTTGGTAAGCCGTGTTATTTCGGGGACACGATCACAAAAAATCAGCGAATTAAAACGAGACACGGTTCATTGTGTATCTGCCACAACCGACCAGGAAGATGTGGCATTTTTATTCCGTAAAGAACATTTATATTCTGTGCCCGTCTTAGACGCGGATGAGCGCCTGATTGGTGTAATTACTGCGGATGATGTCATGGACGTTATTCAAGAAGAAGCCCAAGAAGATATCTTGAAAATGGCGGGTGTAAGTTCGTCCTCTGATATTTACAAAGCTGTCTTTGATAGTACAAAATCGCGCTTTTCATGGCTCGTTTTAAATCTTATGACGGCTATTATCGCGTCTTTGGTAATCAGCATGTTTGCGGCAACATTAGAACAAATTGTTGCCCTCGCAATCCTCATGCCTATCGTTGCGTCCATGGGCGGTAATGCTGGGACGCAAACATTAACCATTGCCGTGCGCGCGCTGGCCACCAAAGAGTTATCAAGTGCCAATGCCCTGCGTTTTATTGGCAAGGAAACAATGATTGGCTTTTTAAATGGCCTGTTATTCGCGGTGCTAGTTGGGCTTGTGACATGGTTCTGGTTCGACAGCACCACCTTGGGGGTTATCATCGGTGCTGCCATGATCATTAACATGATCGCCGCCGGCCTATTCGGGATTATGATTCCACTCGTCCTTGATCGTCTAAACATCGACCCAGCCCTTGCATCAGGTGTCTTCCTGACCACCGTAACCGATGTGATCGGGTTCTTGGCGTTCTTGGGCCTTGCCGCACTTATATTATTTTAAGACACAAAAAAGCCCCATCACAATGACAGGGCTTTGTATTTTAATGAATTCAAAATTTAGCGCTTGAGTGTTTTCACCACAAGACTGCGGCCGTCTCTTTTCATTGTAGCAACAGGGATACCTTTGTTATCAGATACCGTGACCTTGTCAGAGATACCATTCGGTGCATGAACCGCCAGATTATAACATTCAGCGACGCTGTCCACACTAGCGGCAACAGACACGTCTCCATAACCATGATTACGGTAGGTCATACATGTCTTAGCAGGTACCGCTTCTAAATCAGACATTGTATATGTAGCCGTTGGAACGTGCACAGATGAACCGGTATCGTCAATTACATTTGATTGCCCATCTGCTCCACACCCCGATAGACCTATAGTTGCGACAGCAGCTAATGCCAAGCTTAATTTCTTCATAATAATCTCCTTAAATAAAACTATTCCATGTTTCTCAATTGAAAGCATTAAACCATATTTATTATATTATGTCAATAATAATCTGCTATAAAACCACTCTTCTTCATCTTGCATCACCCTTGATTGCGCGATATAGTCGGGAGGCATAAACTTATAATCTATCCCCAAATAATAAGAGGCCTTCTAAATGACCCAATATTGTGACTTCCCAATGCTTAATCTTAACCTTGGCGAAACGGCAGATATGTTACGCGATAGCATCTCTTCATTCGCTCAAAATGAGATCGCGCCTCGCGCTGAAGAAATCGATCATAAGAACGAATTTCCCGCTGATTTGTGGATGAAAATGGGTGATATGGGCTTACTAGGCCTTACGGTTGATGAGGAATATGGCGGATCGGGCATGGGATATACAGAACATATGGTCGCCATGGAAGAAATAAGCCGCGCCAGTGCCAGTGTGGGATTAAGTTACGGCGCACATTCAAATCTATGCGTAAATCAAATCCAATTAAATGGCACACAAGAGCAAAAGAAACACTATCTTCCCAAATTGTGTTCTGGCGATCATGTTGGTGCACTTGCCATGTCAGAACCTAACTCAGGATCAGATGTCGTATCAATGAAGTTGCGCGCTACCAAAGATGGTTCGGATTACATTCTAAATGGCAATAAAATGTGGATCACCAATGGCCCCGATGCCCATGTGTTAATCGTCTATGCAAAAACAGATATGGATGCCGGATCGCGCGGCATTACCGCCTTTATCATTGAAAAAGACATGGCTGGCTTTTCCACGGCGCAAAAACTGGACAAGCTTGGCATGCGTGGCTCTAATACCTGTGAACTAGTTTTCCAAGATTGTCGTGTGCCAGAGGCTAATATTTTAGGTGGTGTTGAACGCCTTAATCAGGGCGTTGCCGTTCTCATGAGCGGTCTAGATTATGAACGCGCCGTTTTGGCCGCTGGCCCCCTCGGTATTATGCGTGCCTGTTTGGATGTTGTTGTGCCCTATGTCCATGAACGCACACAATTTGGTAAAGCCATTGGCGAGTTCCAATTGATGCAAGGAAAATTGGCGGACATGTATGTCGCCTATTCCACAACAAAATCTTATATTTATAGCGTCGGGCAAGCATGTGATCGCGGCGAAGTTACGCGCAAAGATGCCGCTGGAGCGATTTTATATGCCGCAGAACAAGCAACACAAATGGCATTACAAGCCATCCAAACATTGGGCGGTAATGGTTATATTAATGAATATCCAACGGGGCGTTTATTGCGCGATGCGAAACTCTATGAAATTGGTGCGGGCACATCGGAAATCCGCCGTATGCTTATTGGCCGTGAATTATTTAAAGAGACGACTTAAAATTTATAAAGGATAAATCTCTATGCTTAATCAACAAGATCCCATCGTTATTGTCTCTGCTGTGCGCTCTGCCATTGGTGCGTTCCAAGGAGGTTTAACGCCACTTTCAAGCCCAGAAATTGCGGCCTTTACAGTAAAAGAAGCCGTATCGCGTGCAACCATTTCACCCGATATGATTAACGAGGTTTATATGGGATGCGTTTTACCCGCTGGCGTTGGGCAAGCACCAGCCCGCCAAGCGGCGCTGAAAGGTGGACTACCCGAATCTGTGCCCTGCACGACGATTAATAAAATGTGCGGGTCTGGTCTAAAGGCCATCATGATGGGCATTGATAGTTTGGTCGCAGGCACGAATGATATTGTTTTATGCGGCGGTATGGAAAGCATGACGAATGCGCCTTATTTACTACCAAAAGCCCGCGGCGGTTTTCGCATGGGACACGGCGAGGTGAAAGATCATATGTTCCTTGATGGCCTAGAAGATGCCTATGATAAAGGCAAGCTTATGGGGTGCTTTGCCGATGATACCGCCAAAGACGGCAAGATTACACGTGAAGATCAAGATAATTGGGCGCTACAATCCCTATCACGTGCACAAAAAGCACAAGAGAATGGGCTATTTAAAGAAGAAATTACGCCGATCACGATCGAAACACGCAAAGGCACAGTTACGATTGACGAAGATGAGACACCAAAGAACGCACGCCCCGATAAAATCCCCACCTTGCGCCCAGCTTTTGGTAAAGATGGTACAGTTACGGCAGCTAATGCCAGTTCCATTTCTGATGGAGCGGCCTCGGTGATTTTAACGCGCGAGAGTATCGCCAAAAAACACAACATGCCTATTTTAGCAAAAATTCATGGTCACAGTAGTTTTGCGCGCAAGCCATCTGAATTTTGCCTTGCACCCGTTGGTGCGATGGAAAAATTATTCATGCAAACCGGCTGGACCAAAGAAGATGTTGATTTGTATGAAATTAATGAAGCGTTTGCCGTTGTAACGCTGGCGGCGATTAATGCCTTTGATCTTGATCCTGAAACGGTCAATATCCACGGCGGTGCGTGTGCTCTTGGTCACCCCATCGGCGCAACAGGTGCGCGCTTTATAGCCACACTTATATATGCCCTTAAAAATACAGGAAAAACAAAAGGCGTTGCCTCCCTATGCATTGGTGGCGGCGAGGCCACTGCATTGGCACTAGAGATTGTGTAAAAAAATGAAATATATATTACCTCTCATCGCGTGCCTTGCCTTTGGTACCACCCAAGGACTATCAACGCCTGCATATGCACAAACGGGCAGTATCGCCTATCCCTGTAATACAAAACCCTTCACAGTACGCCACAGTGATAAAGAGAGGTATATTTTAACGGGCCTGCTAAAAACAGAGAGTGACATAGAACAGATAAAGGAAGAAGATACTTTTTATGATGAAGACACGCAGGACTTCTATGTGAAATATAGTTTTCAAAAACAAAAAGATACACAAGACCTAAGCTCATACCAAATTGCTAGCAAGAAAAACCATGCCATTTTTAATGAGTTTATTTTGCCAAAAGGCGTTAAGAATTTGCATGTATTTTTTACGGATGACACCGACAAGACATTACAATATGTGTTGTGCAAAACATCACATGATAAAAAACAGGAGCAATAAAAATGGATTGGGATAAGGTACGCATTTTCCATGCCGTCGCCGAAGCTGGTAGCCTTTCGCTAGCTGGCACACACCTCAACCTCACGCAATCCACCGTTAGCCGTCATATCTTAAGTTTAGAAGAAAGCCTGGACACAGTGCTCTTTCATAGACACTCCAGAGGCTTAAGCTTGACTGAACAAGGGGAATATCTTTTTAAAACAACGGGCGATGTCTATCTCAAACTAAAAACGGCACAAAATCACTTAACAGACCTTAAGCATGAAACAGAGGGGCCACTCGTTATTACATCAACGCGTTTTTTTGGCGCGACATGGCTAACAGAAGCGGTGAGCGACTTTGCGAAGGACTATCCAGATATTCATCTGAACCTGAAGCTTTCATCTCAAGAGCTAGATTTAGGGATGCGCGAAGCAGATATTGCCATTCGCATGAAGTCACCAAAGCATCAAGATCTTATCCAACGCCATTTTGTTAAATTCTCATTTCATCTTTACGCATCGAAAAAATATATTATCAAAAATGGCGATATAGAAACCATGGAAGATCTCCGTAACCACCACCTTGTTTGCTACCCCAAAGACGCAAACGGGCCCTTCCATGATGATAACTGGATTTTAAAGCTCACAGGCATTGATATCGATACACATCGACGCCTTACGGTCACATCCAGCCTTTATTCAATATATCAATTAACAAAAAATAATGTTGGTATCAGCTGTTTGCCCGATTACGTTGCGGAAAAAGATGATGATTTAGTAAAAATCTTACCGCACATAGAGCGCCCCGCCGTTGACTCTTATCTTTGTTTCCCTGAAGAATTGAAAAGCTCGGCCCGCGTACAGTCATTTCGGGACTATATTATAAAAAGAGCAACAAAGTTTTTTAAATAACACCCAAAATTAAAATTTTCATAATAATTTTACGGCTATGCATTATGCGCATAACAGATATACAAAGATTTATTTTGCAAAGCCCTCCAAATATTGTATATTCCAATCACATCCAGTTTGGGTGTCGGGGCATTTTCATTAGTGCCCCCGTCTCGCAAGAGACGTTAAGCCTCCCTGTTCAACTTAACCGGACCTTCGAGTCCGGTTTTTTTTGTCTGCATTTTATGTACAACAACCCTAGAGAGGCGGTAATATCAAGCCTTGCGAATCAGCAATGACTATTAACATAACCAGTAGTTATCCACAGGTGTCAAAAACCTTAGATAGCCCTTACTTTTCAAAAATTACAAAACACTATAAAAAGGAGATATAATGTTACAGAATAAACTCCTTTATTTTACTTTTGAAACTTGTTAGATTCTTTATAGCGTTAAATAAAAAAGTTCATAAAAAAGTTCAGGGAGTACGCTTTATAGGTTAAACGTCAAAGAGAGTCTTCTCTTATGGCCTATATCGTTAAATAATAAAAAGCATGAAAAATGCCGAATCAAAAGACAAAGATATAAAAAACGACACCAAGAAGAAAACATTTATTGTTATTTCTGGTGATGGTGGCGGCGTTAAAGGCGTTATACCCTTAACGGTGCTTGACCAACTATCCCACGAGACAGGTATTGCCCTGCATGATCTCTCTTTTCTTAATGTTGGTTGCTCCACAAGCTGTCTTGCCCTTGGGGGCCTAATGATCCCAAAGAAAATAGGGTCAAAAAAATCAAAACGCACCCCTAAAGATGTACGAAAAACATATCTAGAAAACAGCCCTATCATTTTCCCCTTCAAAAGAAAAAGCTGGTCAGAGAAACAACAGAATATTATTGATGATGCTGGACTAACGACCAGATTCAACAAATTGATGCGCTTTATACGCAAAGGGCACTCTTATGACGTTAAAAATTTAGAAGCTGTATTACATCACGAGTTTGGTGATCTAAAAGCCTCAGAAGTAACAAAGCCATTCGCCTTTCCAACAACCAGTACTAAGAATAACGAAGCTATCTGGTTTACAAATCAGCGTGAAATCGCGCTAAAGAACAAACATGCTTACTGGGTTCCGACAATGAAAATGTCTGATATTATCGGCATGTGCACGCGCCCGCCCTTTTACTTTCAACAAGACAGTAAAATTATTACATATTACGATCCATGCATGAATGAAAACGGCGAATTCACAAAGCATGAAAAAGAAATATTCCCAACCGATGGGACATTCTTCGCTGGATCACCAGAGCTTGTCGCCTACGAATACGCCAAAACATTGTTAAAAGCAAAGGGCTATGATGAAGATGAATATCGTATCGTAACCCTGTCTCTTAGCACAGGTAAGAAGAAAATTGAAAACGACCTAGACCGACTTAATGGTAAAAAAGCAAAATTTTTAGGTATGAAAATTGGCGCCTTAGGACATTTAGATTCGCTTGAATCTACGCTAGACGTCGCTCTGACACTTCAATATCGCGCTAATAGAGACCTTGTCAAAGAAATACATAGACGTAATGGAGATCTTTATTTCCGCTTTGATGCAGAAATCGATGCGAAAAACCCTAAACACCCCTCAGCCGGCCTAACGGATGCCTCAGAAGATAATTTTGACAAGCTTATCGCCTTTACCCACAATAATATTATCGGCGAGAATAGAGAGCAATTCGCAGAATTCATAGAGATTGCAAAACGTGTTCTTAACGATGAATCAATCGAAGATATTGCAAGAAGACGTCTAAAAGAAGACTATCGTCCACTTATCAACACGGCAGCCAAGCCACAAAAAGGCCTTAAAGGCTTCGTAAATAGATTATTTGGCTTTGATGCGAATAAAATCCATGCCTCGAACGACAATAAAACGTACAAGAAACAACGCTCTCACAATAAAAAAAGAGCATGCCCTAAATGCCCATAGCTGAAAATTTCTCCGCCTCTTCTTTTCTTTAAAATAATCTTTATTTCGGTTGCGTCACAACCGTCTATGCGTCTATTATTCATATATACTTAAAAATAGAATCTGTAATTTATATAATCATACAGACAGGGATAAACCGTATAAATGCGACATTTAAATGACGTAGACGATAATGAACACACAGCAAAGAAAACGATTATCGTCGTTTCTGGTGATGCTGGCGGTATTAAGGGGCTGATTTCCACAGAAGTCTTGAACTATATTGAAAAACAAACAGGTAAGGCCACCGCTGATTTTGCCATGTTCTTTACTGGTTCCTCAACAGCGACAATCGCCTTAACAGGCCTGAACAGTCTTGATCCAAATTCTGTGAACACCAAAATTAACAACCACCCTTATTATTCAGCCGAGCATGTGCGTGATTCTTATTTTGAAGATGGCGCGATTATATTCCCTAGCCGCCGCAGAATATGGTCTGAAATTGTAAAAGACGATAAATCTTTATCGACTATTTTTAAGCAGCGCGCCTTTGATATTGTGAAAATCCCGATGGGACTAAAAGACTCACGGTTATATCGCTGGGTATTTAACGATGAAATGTTTCCGTCAAAGAATTTAGAACGCGTCCTGCACAAACGTTTTGGGCACCTAACCGCAAAAGACATCAAAAAACCCTTTGCGTTTAACACAACAAATTTTAGCGATGCAAAACCAATCTGGTTTACAAATAGTCCCGTTCTGGCTAGAAATAAAAACGATACGTATTATGTGCCCAATATGCCGATGGATCAATTGATCGGCGCCTGTGTACGTCCTAATTTCCTGTTCGATTATACCGATCTTGAATTTGAACATGTTGTTTTTGATGATGATAATAATGAAGTCACAAAGATTAAAACAAGTATCCCAACAGACGGCGCCTATTTTGCGCCCTCACCAGACAAGCACGCTTATGAATGTGCCAAAGAGATACTTGATACCCAAGGGCTGAAAGAAGAAAATTATCGTATTGTGCTGCTGTCAATTGGTACAGGCGCACAAGAGATAAAAAATACTTTGGATGATTTCAAATCGAAAGGTATGTTCCGCGGTCATAAAGATTTTGCCAAAACATTTGAGGTCTTCATGGCCCTGCAATATCGTGCTGACCGTGAACAACTTAAAGAAGAAATAAACCGTAGCGGCGATCTCTATATGCGTATAGAAAGCACTATGCGACCAGAACAGAACCCCGAGCATCCATCATTAGACCTAACGGATTCAAGCTGGAAAAACATGCGTCGCTTAGTCAAATTTGCGCGTGAAACAGTTATCCCCGAGCATAAAGATGACCTTGATGACTTCATTGCCATTATTCAGGAACAAGACGGTGGCAAAACTGTTGAAGCCATTGCTAAAAAACGCCTTGGGAACAATTATAAACGTCTTAAGAAACAAAGACAAAAATCTAAAAATTATTACAAAAAACTCAAACGCTAATAAAAAACCCCGCATATCATTGCGGGGCTCTTACTATAATAAATAAATGAATGAAATCTAGCTAAGCGATTCACAAAAACGATGGATACGCAGGCAAGCCTCTTTCAAAATTTCCGTTGATGCCGCATATGAAATACGGAAGTTAGGTCCATAACCAAAGGCTGATCCATGAACACAGGCAACACCTTCCGCTTCTAATAATTCAGAGACGAAATCAAGATCATTTTCTATGACCTTGCCTGTTGGTGTTTTTTTACCAATGATGCCGGCACATGACGGATACACATAAAAAGCACCTTCTGGCTTCAAACATGTGAGCCCCGGTGTCTTGTTTAGTAAATCAACAACCATATCGCGGCGCGTTTGGAACATATCTAAACGTTCTGCTAAAAAGTCATGAGATCCGCTTAAGGCCTCTGCCGCGCCATATTGCGCGAAAGATGTTGGACAAGATGTTTCTTGTGCTTGAATTTTTCCCATTGCCTTAATCAATGTCGCCGGGCCTGCCGCAACGCCAATACGCCAGCCCGTCATCGCATAGGCTTTTGACACGCCATTTACAATCAATACACGGTCTTTCAAGCGTGGCTCAACGGTAACCAATGTTTTAAAAATAAAACCGTCATAAACAAGATGCTCATAAATATCATCACACATAATATAAACATGATCGTGCTTTAACAGAACATCCGCCAAGGCGCGTAACTCTTCTGTTGTATAGGCCGCGCCGGTTGGGTTACTGGGCGAGTTCAAAATAACCCATTTCGTTTTGGGTGTAATAGCCGCCTCCAGTAAATCAGGCGTGATCTTAAAAGCGCGACTTTCATCACAAGGAACAATAACGGGTGTCCCCTCGGCGATTTCAACGATATCGGGATAAGATACCCAATACGGCGCTGGAATAATAACTTCATCACCAGCGTCCAAGCTAGACATCATAGCATTAAAAATGACTTGTTTACCACCAACGCTGGCCATGACCTCATCGGTTGTATAATCAATATCATTGTCACGTTTGAATTTGGTGATAATGGCTTGTTTTAATTCAGGAATACCTGGTACTGGTGTGTAACCAGTTTTCCCTTCATTCAGTGCCTTAATCGCCGCATTTTTAATACGATCTGGTGTATCAAAATCAGGTTCACCCAAACTAAGGGCAATAACATCACGCCCTTGTGCACGTAACGCTCGCGCCTTATCTGCAACAGCAAATGTCTGTGATGGTTTAATTGATAAAATACGTTGTGAAAGTAAAGCCATAGTTATCGTCCTTTTAGGTGTTTGAAAATTTAAATTCTAGTTTGTATTAAGAGGTAAATCATCATCTAAACCGATAGCTATAAGCGCGGTTGCCTCATCTTGTGTAATATCGATATAGCGCAGTTCACCAAAAATCTCAGTGTATAAATCAGCAACAGGTTTCAAGATTGGATCTTTAAGAGACTCTTTCAAAAGATTGCAGACTTGAGGAATAAAATTCAGATAAACACGTTTACCATCGCGCATATATAGACGATAAAATAAGCCCAGAATTTTACTTTGACGTTGCGCGCTTAAAACACGGTACCAATGCATAAAAGATTTATCTGTAACACTATCAACATCAATACCCATTTCGGATTTATAATAAGCAAGTAAACGCGCCTGCATATCTTCTGGCACGGCGCGGCGATCATTTTCTAATAAAGAAACAAGATCATAAGGGCTTGGGCCAAGCAAAGCATCTTGGAAATCTAAAAGACCACAAACATCTTGATCGTTTTTATCTTTCACTAACATCAGATTATCACAATGAAAGTCACGCAAAACCAACGTATCATTAACATCAGGACACGCATCTAAAACAGTGCGCCATGCGTCAACCCAGCGTTTTTTTAGCACTGCATCGGGTTTCTTACCCGCAATCAACGGATAAAACCAGTTAATTGTACGTCCCGTTTCATCAATAAATTTATCGGTTGTATAGCGGTCAATCTCTACCCATGTTGCCTTGGCGTCTTTGTGGGTTTTAACCAAAGCATCCACAGCCAAACGATAGAACGCTTCTATCTCTTCTGCGCTATCCGTTGCATCCATCAGACGTGAGAATGTATCATCACCAAAATCTTCGATAAGAAGAAAATTATTTGTTAAATCTTGCGCTTTAATCTCTGGTGCGCGCAATCCCATTGACGAGAGATGTTCGGCAATCTTAACAAAGGGTGCTACCGGTTCGTGCGCGGCTGGCGAATCCATTAATAACGTCTGCGATGGTTTGTTTAAACGATAATAGCTACGAAAAGAGGCATCATTGCCCATCTTCACCGCGCTATCTAAAGATGCATATTGTTTTTCAACGAATGTTTGACGCAATATTTTTCGTTCTTTTTCAGCTTGCGTTAATTGACCTATTTTCACGGTTTTAATTCCTTGAATATGTGGTTGTTTATGACCACACATTAAACAATCTGTTCTCGCAAATAAAGCAATTTTTAAAGATGGAGCACGGCTTCTTCAACCGATGGTTGATACACGGCTAAATCATCAAAGCCAACCATTTCTAATACCGCACGTGGCTGTGCGATGGCACCTGCAAAAATCAAATCACCACCATTGGCATGAGCACGTTTTAATAGAGTCGCAAAAAAACCAACCCCTGTACTGTCTAAAAACTTCACCTCAGACAAATCAACAATAATATGTTTTAAATCTTGATTGAGATACGGATCAATCTCTGTTTTTAAAAAAGGCACAGCAACGGCATCAATATCATCTTTAAAAGAAATAACCCACGCATCGCCATGCATTTCAATTTTATAATCAATATCAAATGAACCCGTTCCTACTTGATTAATCACATCTGTCATTATCCATCTCCTTTAATTGCGGTGCTTGTTTGCTCTAATGCGTTTGGTGCATATTCTAAAATTACCAATGTCGAATCATCAAAATTGGCAAATCCTTTAATTGTATGTGTATAATAATGCCATAAACGTTGGCTCGCCTGCTCAATCGGCATTGATGCGGTCTCTAATAATAATTGAGAAAACATATGTTCATTTTCTAATGTTGCCTCAAAATCCGCTTTAACTTCTACTAAGCCGTCAGTGAATAACAGCAATCTATCACCTTCATCTAAGATTAGGTTCTTGGCTATATAAGACGCATTTCCCGCCAACCCTGGTAGGGGGCCAGCAACATTAATTTGTTCGATCTGTTTCTTTCCTGCACGCAACAAATAAGGCTTTGGATGAGCGGCCGCCGCAATACTTAATGCGCCTTCTGGCTTTATATTAAGCGCCAGACAACTAATTGCGACATGCTCCAACACGGGATCTTTTTTGATCGCTTTGGAAAAAAAAGTTAACATCTTATGGGGTAATTCTTTGTGATAAAAATGACTAAATAAACTGCGGAAATAACCTGCAAAGGCATAAGAGAAAAATTTTGCCTCTAATCCATGCCCCATAACATCGGATAAGACCATTGCCGCACCAAAATCACCGCTTTCATACAGCAAGAAGTCACCACCGCCGCTTGACGCAGAGCTGGTACAAACAGCCGTCTTCCATCCTGCTAAATAAGGCGGTAGTGAGGGCTTTAGAATTTCTGTGATATTGATATCAACGCGGCCTTGAATATCATTCTTCACCTGTTTTGATCGTGATAAAAGGCGCTCAATAACAGATATCAACATTTCTTTGCGTACGGGCTTTACCAAATAATCATCAATACCAAGCGTTGTTATATATTGTTTTGTCGCGGCCTGTGCATCGCCGCTTAAAAAAATGAAAGGTGTAACGTTCCCTTTGGGGCGCTTAGATAATTCCTTACGCAATGTAATGCCGTCCATCCCCGGCATATTTAAATCAGAAATCACCATATCGGGGTCAATGTCATCAAAGGCTTTTAAGGCTTCTTGTCCACAATCAAATAGATGAATATCGTAATTATCCCGTAGCGTGCGTTCCAATACAAGGCGCACAGTTTTATCATCATCAACCAACATCAAGGTTGGTTTGGTCAATTGACCGTTCTGTTTCTTAGATAAAAAACGCCCCTTAACAACCGCAGGAACGCAGCCTTGATTGGCAAGCCCTTCTGGTTGAAAAATATGCTGGATATTGGCGCGTTGCGGAAACCAAATTGTAAAATGGTTAAGACCGTCTTCATTTAAATCCGCAGGACGATAATCATGGTCTGGATGGGCTTTAGTAATCAATGCCAAACCACGCCCGCTATCGGTCAAACGTTTATTCTCAATGATTGCCAAAGATTCGGTTTTTTTCTGTGTAAAGTCCAAAAACGGCGTAGCATCATCGCTAATATCCAACATCACAGCTCCCTTATCAGCGGCATAAAAACGCACATTAACAAAGGACGGTTTCTTCACAGGGTGCTTTAACAGATTACTGATAATCTCTGCAGTTGATAACATCAGCCAATTAAATTCGGTTTTACGGATCGATAATTTATCAAAGATTGGTGCTAACATCTCTCGTACACGCCGTGGTAGATCATGATCGATATCGTGAAAACGTAGATCTTCTAATAAAAGTGGATAATGCCTTATTGCATCTTCGAATGTAGGGCGTTGGCTTAATTTCTTTGTCCGTTTTCTGGGTTTACGCTCTTTGGTCATTATCATTTTATGTCTCACCATACAGTTACATGTGTGTTGAGATCATTTTACGCGATAAGAGGCATCAAGATAATTAACGCATCTTAAAATTTAAATAATTATATTTATAAATCAATGACTTAAATGGGATATGTTTTATATTTCAAACATACATGATTATGCAGGAAGGATTTATTTCGTCCGCTTTTCATGAACAAGCGTTTCACGCATACGGTAAACATGCAGGGCTTCTAGAACACGTTGAACATAGTTACGTGTTTCATAAATTGGGATCATTTCAATCCATTGTGCGCTATCTATATTACCCTCTCGTGGGTCGCCAATATCCGCCATAACACGGTTCATGCGCCCTGGTCCTGCATTATAAGAGGCGATCGCAAGAATATAATATCCATCAAAACGCTCTAATAATTCCGCCATATAAGCAGACCCTAGCTGTATATTATAAGCGGGACTACTGGTTAGTTTCGTTTTTGAAAAAGATAGTTTTTGTTTTCCTGCCATTTCACGTGCGGTTGGCGGCATTAATTGCATTAAACCCAAGGCACCAACGGGACTGCGCGCATTAACATTAAAGGCACTTTCTTGACGAATAATCGCATGGACAAGCGGTGATTCCACGCCGTTTAATTTTTCGGCTGCGGATAATACAGGATAACCCGCCTCAATCATCATATAGCCGTTTTTCAACGCCTCTTTAGCGATGGTAATTTGTGACCGCGTATCCGTCATTGAAACCGCAAAATCATCCGCCAATCGATAAAAGCCCGCAATATTAGGCGCGATCTCGACTTTTTGTTTAATAAGGCGCGCAAAGAAGCGTTCGCGTGTGTCATCCAATCCTGCACGGTCAAATAATTTAATCATGCGAACCAAAGGTAATTGATCAAATTGCGCCTTATCCCCTTCGTTGACCTCTGGCGCAAAAGGAAGTGGGTTTATAGGGTAATCAGGATTAAGCTCTTTCAATTTTGCCGTTGCTAATTGCCCATAAAAGAGCGTCGAGAATTGGGCACTCACCGCCAGCCATTCTTGTGCTACCGCCTCATCGTGCAACCCCAATGCCGCCAAACCGCCCCAATAAGACGCGCGGGCGATAGAAATCGGTGACGACACCGCATCATAAAGCGCTTTAAAATGCCCAAAAGCCACATCTGGTTTGTTCAAGAAAGACAAAGCGATCCAACCAGACATCCATTCTGCTTGTGCTTGTGGGAATCCTGTTTTTTGCTTGTGTGTTGAGGCAATGTCATAGGCTTGCTTATATTTTTTTTCTTCTAAATAACGGCGCACCAATATGTGACGCTCGCTCCAAAAACGCTTCGGGTCTTTCAACGTTTCTGGCAATTGCGCTAATATCTCAACCATACCGTCATTATTATCTTTGACACGGCGCCAATATAAACGCCCATAAAGAAAGTTTTCTTCCATCTGTAAATGTTTGGGAACGTCATTAATGAGTCGGTTAACACCCGCCTCCCCCTTCATCAAAGCCATTGAAGCACGCGCCAATAAACGTCGCTCTAAAGGAACATTTTTGGCAAAAGCCTCCGCCGCTTGATAGTTTTTGTTACGCACCAAATAATCAAGACGATCAGCATGATCTTGCGCGCGCAGAATATTGTTAAAACTATCGCGGTAATCGGACATGTCTTTGTCATCAAATAATGTCTTCACCCAAAAACGACGTACAAAATCTTTGGCTTTGTTTTTATCACCGATCGCCATCATAGCCATCCCATAGCGCCGCGCACCAATAGGCTCTAATGGTTCGCGATCACCAAACCAATCCAAAATCTCTTGATGTGAAAAACTCGCGGGTAAGCGTTTTTCGGCCTCACGCCACAATGTGGATCTATTTGGAAAATGTTGGGCTTCAGGGTCTTGTAAAAAATTAGTAATATCTTGAAATGAACGATCGACCACGCGCGCGCGCGTTAAATATACCCATTCAAGGGCACGTTTTGTATCTTGCATGACGGGGTCTGATGCATTTTGTTTCTTAAGAACGCGGAAGGCATGATCAAAATTCTGTTTATCAGCAGCCTTTAAGATAACCTTTGAAATTGCCTCATTTGATGCCAATGCCGGTAATGAGAAAAAGCAGAACATCATCACCATCACAAGGATGAAAACTGATTGTTTTTTTGCGCCTATGGCGTATGTTAAGGATATATCCGATAAAAGATGATAGTATGGTCTCATGGGCTCGACATTTCATCCCGCATTAATTCATATATAGATTAAGTAACTAAGATAGACTAAACCGTGGCAAAAAAAACAAAAAATAGCAGTAATGATGGTCTTATCGCCCAAAATAAAAAAGCGCGATTTGAATATTTCATTGAAGAAGAAATTGAAGCTGGGGTCGTTTTAACGGGCACAGAGGTCAAATCTTTGCGTGATGGTGGTGGCAGCATCACCGAATGCTATGCTACGATAGAAAATAATGAACTCTATCTGATTAACAGCTATATTCCCGTCTATGATAATGCGGGCAAACATCTGCAACACCAACCAAAACGCCGTCGTAAATTGCTGGTCAAGCGCAGCCAAATAAATAAATTTATTGGTCTGACTAAACAAAAAAGTTATACGCTGGTTCCCCTAAAGCTGTATTTCAATGCCAAAGGCCGTGTCAAAGCCCTTATCGGCCTTGCCAAAGGTAAAAAACAACACGATAAACGCGCCGCGGTTAAAGATCGTGAATGGAAAGTGAACAAGGCACGTCTATTGAAGACTGCGCAGTAGAGAATATCAGTTGCCCAATCTTTTGCCAGAATAGCTATACTAAACCATATCGCGACGAATTTGGCTTGTTGGCTGGTTCACGATAAGAAACCAATCTATTCCGGATATCTTGGCGATTATATGGGCCGCGCGGCAAGTATGGGTTAAAAGTGTTTGTGTCATCACGAATTTCAACAGGCGAATAACAAATACGAATAAAAGTCCGCTGTGTTCCCGCCAAAATTTCTGGGCGTGCATGCGCATGATATGGATCCATGATATAAATGCCTTGCGCATTCACGGCATAGACATTATTTCTCTTTGTTTTTCTATTAAAATAATTATGGAAGTCATGGATCGCCGGATCTAGCTGTTCTACAAAATAAGGCTACATAGAAAACAAGGTTGGATTATTATCGACCCATACGTAATTTTGTTCTGGAATATGACGTGGTACGGAAATCCCTTGAAAGCCATCCGTGTGAAATTCATCCTCTTTTGTTGATTTCAAGGGTCCTGAACGCACTGTAATATAAACAAAACGATTTTCAAACTCTGGAAAATGTGTTCTTTGATAAGCAGAACAATCTTGAATAAAATCTTTCAAATAACCGATTTTTTGCGGTAAAACAAAGTCAGATCCAGGCTGTTTAATTAATAATCTTAACAAATAAGATTCATGTTCTGTCGTCTGGATATCCTTTCCCCCTAGATAAAGAGGTGGTGCAGGATACATATATTCTTCTTGGTTAAAACATTCTCTTGCGCGTCTATAAACAGGACTGTTCGGCGTAACCTTATCACGCGACATGCCTTCATTCTCTTGCAGAGAAAAACGCACTTCTGGCGCATCAAAAAGAGTATTATCTTCATAATACGTAATTTTTCCCGTATATCGTCTATTATCTTGCATAAAAGCACTATGTATAAATATGGAAAATATTTCAAGTGTTTATTTAAAAAAAATAAAGCCCATTAAAGCGCCAACTTGGCCTGCGACAGATGCTCTCTTAGGCGATTAACGCGCTAAATTCACTCCAATAGCTAGAAACAGGCCTTTTATAAAGAGCATACTTTTCTACTTGTTTATTATTTATATTATTCTAAATCTTCAGCTCTCGATAAAAATCACGGATTTTTTGATCTCGCGCCTCATCTTCAATGCCATTTTGATAAAATTGGCGATCTATTGGTTTTAGATGCTCTGCTAAATGAGGATTATAAGTAATCGCCGTTTTAACCAATGCCGTTATATAAGTGCTCACGTTACTCGCAATTGCCCGCTGTTCATGACTTACGATGGCTTTTAGCGTTTTATCATTCTTATCAATCGGGCGTCTATTACGATAAACAGCCTGCAATAAAAGACATGTAATATGCACAATATCAGAGGAATTTTTTCTTGTATCCAGACAATCGATTAAGGGCTGTACGAAATCTTTATCCAAAAACGGTTTTTTCAAATCAATTAATGTCATCATTGCCCGTAAAGATGCCTCGCGAATATCATCATTATCGACACGTATGAAACGATTAAGACAATTTAGCGCACGATAAGTATCAACGGCACCGCTGTGACGCTTGGTCACATAATCAAGCAAGGCTATATTTTCAACAATAATATCTTGATTTTCATCTGCCGGATTTGATAACTCAACAATCAAACCATTTGCAACAAATGCAAGGTCAGCCTGCTTTAAGCCAAAGTCATTAAAATGGATAAGCGATGTCATTAACAGCTCTATGCCTTATTCTTTTAAGAAATAGCAACGATCTTAGAACAGATCAAAGCTCTCTTAATGATAAATGATTAGGCATAATATATTACATATTACTCTTGCTCTGTCAAGTCTCTGATAAAGGTATTTAGGCCTGTTAAGCGGCGACGCTTAAGGCGTTCAGCTTGAATAATACTTTCGACTTTTTGGATACTCGAATCAAGATCCTGATTCACAATAATGAATTTAAATTCGGTATAATGCGAAATCTCGCTATTGGCTTTATCCATGCGTTCTTCGATAACGCGGTCTGTGTCTTGGGCACGGCTGCGCAAACGGCGCTCTAGCTCTTGGCGTGATGGCGGTAAAACAAAGACGGTGACAACATCATTCTCCGCCGCTTCTTTTAATTGTTGGACACCCTGCCAATCGATATCGAATAAAATATCTTTGCCTTGTGCCATAGCCTCAAAAACAGGCGTTTTCGGCGTACCGTAATAATTGCCAAAGACCTTGGCATATTCTAAAAATTCGCCAGTATCGATCATGGCTTTAAATTCATCTTCGGTTTTAAAGAAATAATGAACGCCATCAATTTCGCCAGGGCGTTGCGGACGTGTTGTCGCCGAAACAGATAAAGAGACCCGGTGATCGCTCTCTAAGATGGCACGGCTAATGGTTGTTTTACCTGCACCGGAGGGCGATGCGAATGCCAACATAAAACCACGTCTTTGTAAGGATTTAAAATCACTCATTATTTATTCTCATCTTTCTTTTATTCTTTATTGGCACTATCTTAAAATAGATTGATAACGGTAACAAATGGTAATTTTAAGATGACAGATAAAGCCCTGAAAACTATTTTAATTACTGGCGCGTCCAGTGGACTAGGCGAAGCCTTGGCTTTGCGTTACGCTAAAGATAAAAAACATCTAATTTTAACAGGGCGCAATGCTGAACGTTTAAAAAATGTTGCTGAGAAGTGCCGAGAAATTGGAGCGACAGCGCATGATCATATAATTGACGTCGCCGATCAACACGCCATGCGTAAAATGATTCTGACAGAGAATAATTTTACGCCCGTTGATCTCGTGATTGCCAACGCCGGTATCTCTGGCGGTACAGGTGATAAAAATATTGAATCAGATCAACAAACAAAAGCCATTTTAGACATCAATATTTACGGCGTTTTAAACACGATAGAACCACTACTGCCCATCATGACAAAACGACAGTCGGGCCATATTGCCGCCGTCAGCTCTTTGGCTGGGTATCATGGTTTTCCTGGTGCGGGCGCTTATTGTGCCAGTAAAGCCGCAGTGAAAAGTTTTTGTGAGAGTTGGCGCGTTGCCTTAAAATCAGACAATGTTCACGTCAGCTGTATCATGCCGGGTTTTGTAATAACGCCCATGACCGATGCAAATGGCTTTAATATGCCCTTAATGATAACGGCAGAAAAGGCCGCGGATTTAATCGTCAATCGTTTAGCCAAAAAGCACAAAGTCATCGCCTTCCCGTGGCCAACACGATTGGGCAGTTGGTTTATATCAATATTACCCGCATGGATAAGTGATCGCCTATTGAAAAATGCGCCATCAAAACCCATCATGAAAAATGATTAACGTCTTATAATATGAATGAATATTTTTTCGATTTGAATGCATTCCAGATAATCGGCGCCCATTGTTTGACACAAATCGGGTAGATCAATCTTGGTTTTTGGATCTGTTGTTTCAACAGCCAAAACTTTACCCTTCCCCATCATCGATAATTCTTTACGGGCTTTAAGGGCGGGCAAAGGACAAAGAAAGCCTTTTAGGTCGATCAATTTATCGGCTGTGGGTGTCGGCATGATTTACAAAAGCTCAGCATAGGTTTCAATCACAGAATCACACATGGCTTGAACCGAGAATTTCTCACGTACATGCGTCATCGCTGTCATGGCCAAACCATTACGTTGCTCTTCGGTTAAGGACAAAGCCTGTTTTAAGGCCTCAACCAACTCATCAACATTACCGGCCTCAACCAACCAGCCCGTTTCGCGGTCAATGATTGTTTGTCCTGCACCGCCGTGACTCGTCGCAATGGCTGGTCGTCCCATGGCCTGCGCCTCAACGGGCACGCGCCCAAACCCTTCTGGCACCATACTGGCACAGACAACAATGGTTGATAGCATATAGGCCGCGGGCATGTCGGTACAATTAGGAACAAACCAAACATGACCTTCTAAATCTTTTTCTTTAATTGTATCTAACAAGTTTTGACGATACGCCGTGCGCCCTTGATCACTGCCCGCAAAAACACAAATAACATCTTTAAATTTGGGGTCTTCAAGAAGCTTTTCAACGGCATCAATGAGGAAATGATGGCCTTTAATTGGGCTTAAACGTCCTGGCATAAATATAATCGGGGCGCCGTCTTTTATGCGCCACGTACTGGCCAAAGCAATCATACGTTCTTGAGTAACGGATTGTGGTTGGAAATTATTAAAATCTGTCCCCCGATAGGCAACGCGTATTTTTTCAGGGGGAGTCTGATAGTTCTCGGCCAAATATCCACTGATGAAATCAGAAATAGAAATCACACGGTCGCCCTTTGCCATCACACTATTATACCAACGCTTAATCGGTTTTTTAAATTTATAGGCCGCATGACAGGTCGTCACAAAAGGAATATTCATCGCCTTTGCAGCGCGATAGGCGCTCCATGCGGGGGCGCGGCTTCGGGCATGAATGATATGAACATTTTGATCACGGATAATCTTTTTTAAACGCGTAATATTACGCCACATTTTCAACGGATTTTTTGTATGGGCGGGCATATTAATATGTATTCCGCCGTGACGCCTTAGTTCCGCAACGCGCGAACCGCCATTAGACACAATAATTGATCGCCCCCCCGCCGCAACGATGGCTTTTGACACATCAATACATCCTTGTTCGGCGCCGCCAGCACCAAGATGTGGGATGATTTGCAATATTGTAGGCTGAAAACCGCCGCGCGCTTGTTGAGGTAACATGGCAGGTGAAGGCGCAGTATCTGATAGATTCTGAATGATATTTTGATTGATATTTTCCATGATTATTTTTTAGAACCAATCATCATAAAAAGCAAGATATTGTGGCGAAACAATCGGCAGAATAAATTAAAAATTGGTTCTGTAATAGCTTTTGCCTATGAGCACTATAGAGATAAACAATTATACAAATCATAGATCTATCACTATGATATGGATGATATAATAATTTAACAGATAAATAATAACCAAAACCTAATAGGGAAAACACATCATGAAATTTCGCCAATTATTACTAACAACGGCAATCACTGGCTTTGTCAGCATCTCTTTAATGGGTGTAGCAATTGCACAAAAAACAGCTAAAGAAGCTAGTCCAGAGACAACGATGCTACAAAAAACCGTTACAGAAACAACCACTAAGACAAACAGTTTTTGGTGGCCAGAACAATTAAACCTTGCACCCTTACGTGATCAAGCTCTTGCATCTAGCCCCTATGGTCCCGATTTTGATTATGCGGCGGAATTTGTAAAACTTGATTTAGAAGCAGTAAAAAAAGATATTGAAGCGATTTTAACAACATCTCAAGACTGGTGGCCTGCTGACTATGGCAATTATGGTCCGTTCTTTATTCGTATGGCATGGCACAGTGCTGGAACATACCGCACAACCGACGGACGTGGCGGATCGGCTGGTGGACAACTCAGATTTGACCCCTTAAACAGCTGGCCTGACAATGGTAATTTAGATAAAGCACGTCGTCTTTTATGGCCTGTAAAACAAAAATACGGCAAGAGCCTCTCATGGGCTGACCTGATGGTTTTAACGGGGAATGTCTCCATGGAAAGCATGGGCTTTAAGACCTTTGGTTTTGCCGGTGGTCGCGCCGATGATTGGGAGCCAGATGTGGTTTATTGGGGTCCTGAACAGGTTTTTCTTGAGGCCAAGCGCCGCGATAAAGACGGCAAATTAAAGCGCCCCCTAGGTGCGGTTCAAATGGGTCTAATCTATGTGAATCCAGAAGGACCAAACGGTGTTCCTGACCCGCTAGCCTCGGCGAAAAATATCCGCGAGTCATTTGGTCGTATGGCAATGAATGACGAAGAAACATTCGCCCTTATTGCGGGTGGTCATACATTTGGTAAAGCCCACGGCGCACATAAACCAAGCGATTGTGTAGGTGCAGAACCAGCCGCAGCGCCCATCGAAGATCAAGGTCTGGGATGGAAGAACAAATGTGGCAAGGGTCACTCTGAAGATACCGTAACAAGTGGTTTAGAAGGCGCATGGACATCTGCCCCCGCACAATGGACACATATGTATTTACAAAATCTGTTCGGTTTTGAATGGAAACAAACAAAGAGTCCTGCTGGCGCAATTCAGTGGATCCCAACGGACGAAGATGCGTCTGGCTTAGTTCCTGATGCACATATCGAAGGCAAGACACATGCACCAATTATGTTCACAACGGATTTAGCCCTGAAATTTGATCCAATTTATAAAGAGATTGGTTTGCGTTTCTTAGAAAACCCAGAGCAATTCGAAGATGCTTTTGCCCGTGCATGGTTTAAATTAACACACCGTGATATGGGGCCAAGCGCGCGCTATGTCGGCGCGGACATGCCTGATACAGAATTATTGTGGCAAGACCCAATCCCTGCCGTTGACCATGCATTGATTGACGATAATGATGCGAAGGCGTTAAAAACTGCAATTCTAGATACAGATCTATCTGTTTCTGACCTCGTACATGTTGCATGGGCGTCTGCCTCTAGCTATCGTGCAAGCGATATGCGTGGCGGTGCCAATGGCGCACGTATCATGTTAGAGCCTCAAAAAAATTGGGCTGTGAATAATCCAACAGAGCTAGAAAAAACACTTTCTGTTTTAAAAGATGTTCAAAAAGATTTTGGTAAAACTGTATCAATGGCAGATATCATTGTTTTGGCTGGGTCTGCGGGTATCGAAAAAGCCGCTAAGGATGCAGGACATGACATTACTGTTCCATTTACAGCGGGTCGTATGGATGCAAGCCAAGAGAAAACAGACATTGAATCATTCAAAGCCTTAGAGCCAACAGCAGATGCGTTCCGTAATTACTTTAATGACGCCAGCTATGTCGGACCAACGGAAATGATGGTTGATAAAGCCGATCTATTGGGTTTAACAGCACCAGAAATGACGGTTCTTATTGGCGGCATGCGCGCCCTTAATGTAAATGCTGATGGATCAACCCACGGCGTATTCACCGATAAACCGGGTACATTGACGAATGATTTCTTTGTGAACCTTTTAGACATGTCAACAATCTGGCAGAAATCAGCGGATAATGAGATGATCTATAACGGCGTTGACCGCAAAACAAAAGATGTTAAATGGACGGCGACACCTGTTGATTTGATATTTGGTTCTAACGCAGAGTTACGTACATTGGCGGAGGTCTATGCCTATGACGATTCAAAAGACAAGTTCGTCACTGATTTTGTGAATGCATGGGTTAAAGTTATGAATGCAGATCGCTTTGATTTGAAAAAATAACAACCCTCAAAAAAAAGTAGTCCTTAAATAAAATGCCGCGCCCTATGAAAGAGCGCGGCATTTTTATATTATCTTTAAAACTATGACCCCAGTTGCTTGGCACGCGCCCCTGGAGATGACGTTTTACGGGCTATCAGACTATATGCTACAGGCACAATGAATAGGGTGAAAATCGTTGCCGCGAAGACACCGAATAAAACAACAATCCCGATTGAGATCCGTGTTTCCGCCCCTGCACCGCTGGTCAAAACAAGGGGGATGGTTCCCGCAATTGTTGTTAGACCCGTCATAACGATAGGACGAAAGCGGACAGACGAAGCCTGTAACAAAGCGCGAGAGAAACGCATCCCCTCATCGCGTAATTGATTGGCAAACTCAACGATCAAAATGCCGTTTTTGGCCGCCAATCCGACCAACATAATCAAACCAATTTGAGAATAAATATTCAGGCTATTATCCATTAAATAGAGACCTAATAATCCACCACCCGTTGCCAGAGGCACAGTCAACATAATCACGAAAGGATGAATATAGCTTTCAAACTGTGCGGCAAGAACCAAGAACACAACGATTAAACCCAGAATAAAGACAAAGATAATCGCATTATTCGAATTCATAAAGTCACGGCTTTGCCCTTTATAATCAATCACTGCTTCATCTGGTAAATGCTCTTGTGCAAGCGTTTCTAAATAAGTCAAAGCATCACCAAGCGCATAGCCCTCTTCGATATTAGCCTCAAGCGTAATAGCCCTAATACGGTTATAGCGTGATAAGGTTTCGGCAGCGCCATATTCTTTGATATCAATCAGATTTGATAGCGGAATGAGTTGTCCTGTGCGATCTGAACGCACATATATATTCTCAATATCTGTAATTGAATTTTGGATATCGCGTTCACCCTCAACCACCACATCATATTCTTCACCATTTTCAAGATATGTCGTAACGTTGCGTCCACCCATCAATGTTTCTAGGGTACGCCCTATCTCTGTGATTGTTACCCCCAGATCGGCGGCGCGGTCGTAATTCACATGAATATCTAGTTGCGGTCGTGTTTCTTTATAATCGCTATCAAGCCCCAACAATCCAGGATTATCCTCATTTGCCTTGGCGATTAAGATATCACGCCAATCGGCCAACTCTTCATAGGTTGAACCACCAATCACAAATTGAACAGGTTTGTTTGTCCCGCCACCTAAACCTTGACGCATAACAGGGAATGCACGAACACCCGGAAGATCAGAGAGTTTCTGTCTTATCTCACCCATGATCGTAAAGGCGGAACGGCGCTGTGACCAATCCTCCATAATAATGATGGCAATACCGCTGTTAAAATTCTCAATATTTCCAAAGCCACGCGGTGCACGAATAAGGAGACGTTTGAATTCTCCGCTTTCCACATAGGGCATAAGACGTGTTTCGATCTCTGTCATATATTCGGAAATATAATCATAGCTTGCCCCTTCTGGACCATTAACAATTAAAAAGAAAGCACCGCGATCTTCTTTGGGTGTGAACTCTTGTGTAACATTAGGATACAGCCACGCCGTACCACCGATCAAAACAAAAAATGCGACAATCATGATAAGTGGTTTTCGCAACGACTTAACCAAAACACGAACATAAAGTCGCCTTAAAAGCTGAACGCCATTATTGGTTTTTTCCAAAACGATATTTTTCTTTTTCTGTTTGCTACTATCTTTTTTCAACAAAAAAGACGTTAAAACGGGCACCAAAGTTAATGCGACGATTGAAGAGAACCCTACTGCCGCGGCAATCGTCAAGGCAAATTCTGTAAACAGACTGCCTATATCACCTTCAAGAAATGTGATCGGCACAAAAACAGAGATAAGAACAAGTGTCGTTGCAATGACAGCAAACCCAACTTGGCGCGCGCCATAATATGATGCTTCAAGGGCGGATTCGCCTTTTTCTTGCATGCGCCGCACAATATTCTCCAGCATAACAATCGCGTCATCAACAACCAAACCAATGGCCAAGACCAAAGCCAATAAGGTTAAAAGATTAATCGAAAATCCAAGTGCATAAATAACAATGAAAGAAGCAATGATCGAGATTGGCACGGTAATAGCGGGGATAATCATTGCGCGGAAACTGCCCAAAAACATATAAATAACAAAAATGACACAGCCAATCGCGATGAATAATGTTTTGTAAACCTCGGCAATCGACGCCTTAATAAACACGGCCTCGTCATAACTTTGTGAAATCGCCATACCATCAGGCAGGCTTTTAATAAGCTTGCTTGTTAAGTCTTTGGTTGCATCAGACACATCAATTGTGTTCGCCGTCGCTTGTTTAATAACACCAATACCAACCATGGAAATACCATTACCACGAAACATGATACGGTCTTCCTCAACGCCTTTTTCAATGCGTGCAACATCTCCTAAACGGACCAAGTGACCACTTTCACCGCGTGCCAAAACAAGACGCCCAAAGTCTTTAGGATCTTTAAAGCTGCGTTCCACCCGCGCTTTAAAAAGCCGTTCTTCTGATTCCAAACTACCGGCTGGTAATTCCACATTCTCTGCCCGTAATGCATTTTCGACGTCACTGGTTGTTAAATTCCTCGCCGCCAATGCCTGTCTATCCAACCAAATCCGCATGGCATAGCGCAAGCCACCACCGACACGAACACGCGCAACGCCATCAAGGGCTGAATATTGATCAACTAAAAAACGATCGGCGTAATCGGTTAATTCTGGAACGGTCAGGGACGTACTAGATAAATTCTGCCAAATAATAACATCGTCATTACTGTCAACTTTCTGCACCTCCGGTGGCTCGGCTTCTTCGGGTAAATTATCTTGGATACCCGCAATACGGTCACGCACATCATTCGCGGACTCATTGACATTTTGATTGATTGAAAACTCAATTGTTACGTCGGATTGCCCATCACTGGACGAAGATTCGATAAACTCGATGCCCTCTACGCCTGCGATACGCTCTTCAATTAATTGTGTAATGCGTGTTTCAACAATATTCGCAGGTGCACCCGGATATTCCACAGAAACCGTCACAATTGGCGGATCAATATCGGGATATTCGCGCAAAGACAAACGGTCAAAAGATACTAAACCAAAGGCAATCAAGAGCAGTGATATAACACTGGCAAAGACTGGGCGTTTAACAGAAACATCAGAAATAAGCATTGAGTATTATTCCTGTTCTTCTTTTTGGGTGGCTTGCTTTAAAAGTTCATCCAATGTTTCGTTATCACGCGCCTCTGCAAGAATGGTGATCTCCATGCCATCGCGCACTTTCATGCCGCCATGTATTATAACGGGCTGACCATCATTTAAACCACTGATAATTTCAACAGTACCGCGCTTGCGTGTACCAATCTCTACTGGCTGGCTAACGGCGATCATTTGGTTAGCGTCATTGGTGCTTGTGATAAAGACTGATTTTTTATCACCATCCACAATAATGGCTTCTTCTGGCACAGTCAGCGCCTTGCGATTGTTTTTTTGAATAATGACCTGCATTAATAAACCAGGCTTTAACAAGCCATCTTTATTATCCAACAAAGCACGTACATTAATAGAACGTGTTACTGGGTCAATACGACTGTCAATGGCCTGAATGCTTCCTGTAAAATCACGCTTTGGATATGCTTCGCTTTTCGCGGTGATACGATCGCCGACAATAATGCTAGAGAGATAAATCTCTGGTACTGAAAAATCTAGCTTCATAATTGTATCATCATCAATAGTGGTTATTAATGTGCCTGTCTGAAGGGTTGACCCATTACTGATATTGCGTAAGCCCAAAACACCATCAAAGGGTGCGGTGATTTGACGCTCTGCTATGCGCGTCTGAATTGCATTAATACGGGCTTTGGCGGAGTCTAAATCACGCCTTACTTCGTCGCGCGTTGCCTCCGAACTAACACGTTTTTTAATCAATGCTTCAACGCGCTTTTGACGGCTTTCGGCCTCTTTTAATATTGCTTGTTGTTCAACCAATTCTGCGCGCTCTTCTGAGGCATCCATTTCCACTAGAACATCTCCTTTTTGCACGCGTTGATTATCAGTGAAGGAAATCAAGGTTACACGTTCGGTCAATGTTGACGTTAAATTGACACTTTCATTAGCCTTTAATGTCCCTAACGCCTCAACCTCATCAGTAAAGTCAACAACGCTGGCCTTGGCTATTATAACGCCGATGGGCTTTGATGGCTTTTTTTGTGCCCACGCGCTTGAAACGAAACATGCCACTAAAAATGCCGTGAGCAAAGAAACAGAAAGAAAGATTTTATAGGAATGAGATTTAAATATCATAGATAGGCTCCTGCGCGTTTATAAAATTATACGCCAATTCAGATAGTACCTTTTAATAAGGATACAATCACTATTCTTTTAACCGTCTTTATGAATAAATCCTATCGAATCGTATTAGGCGCGCTTTTTCTTTGCAGTTCTTATCTTTTGATAAGAAACAATGCCATCCTTAAGGGAAAAAGCCGTTATATTTTTCTCTCGTAAATAGCCTGCCACCTTAAGTGATTTATGCCCAACCGCGCACATGAAAAGGATTGTGGTGTCTTGAGGAAATGGTTGTGTCTTTTCAATCATCTCTTCAAGCGTTTTTTCCGGCATATTAATAGCACCATCAACACGAAAAACCTTTAACGATGCAGGACTGCGCATATCGATAATGATGGGTTTTTGTTGTTCTATCCATAGATCGAGATTTTCAGGATGAACCTGGCAATTTTGTGATTTTTCTACAGATGGATAGAAATTCGTATAGCTGTCTTCGGCCTTCTCTTGTGAATTAAACAAATCGGGACGGTATTTTTTAATATACGAAATATACCACTCCATGCGATCACAAGCGATAAAGACGACATTTGTTTCTTTCGTGGCGGGATTGGCGACAAAATGATCTTTGATCGCGGCATATTGCGCGCCAGCCGACGGACCACATAAAAGCCCTGCCTTTTGATTAAGTTCGATCATTGCATCCACTGCATTTTTTGCTGGCATGGTTGTAATTTCTTGATAAAGAGATTTATCAAATAACCCTATTTCCCACATTTGTTCCGCACTACGGATCCCTGGAATAAAGTCGTAATTCTCGGCGCAAACACCCAAACATTTTACATCTTTGTCGCGCTCACGTAGGGCTTCAATAATGCCGCGGGTTGAACCCGTCGTTCCCAATCCGCCAACAAACCAATCGACACGCGCCAAATCTTCCAAGATTTCTGGCCCTGTTGTTTCTTTGTGAATATCGACGTTTTTCTGGTTGGTAAATTGTGATGGGAAAAAGACTTTGCCATCTGATTCTTGAACGAATTTTTCAATAATATATTGGGGGTCATTCGGGTCATTCGGATCAAAACAATCTGTACTGGCTTGGCTCAACTCTTCTATCTCTGCCCCTAAAACGCGCATAACATCTTTTGGCTCAGTTACTTTTGCCATTGTGGTCATTAATTTGAACTTAATACCATATGAGCCAGCGATCGCTTGAATGGCTTTAGCTGTATTACCACTAGAATTCTCAACAATCATTTTATCATTTTTAATCAAATCATCTAGCTCGTCTTTAATCATGGCCCACGCAATACGATCTTTGACGGACCCCAACGGGTTCATCATTTCCATTTTTGCGTATAAATTCACATTTTTAAGACCATGAACATCCGGTGAGATCTTCAAAAGCGGTGTATTGCCAATAAGGTCAGTAATATGATTGGCTATCATTATTTTGGATCTTTCTTGTAATCGTTATCTTTGAAGTAGGACCATGCCCCGTCTGTTTTTGTCAGACATATTTTTTCTGCATTTGGATGGCGTAACATTTCAGACTCAGCAAAATCCATGCGATAGCCAGCGGTGTTAATGAAACTAACCAGATCACCACTTTGTGGCAGATGGTCAGGATATGTTTTGTGGAACGTAATAAGATCAGAGGCAAAACACAAAGACCCATAGTAAAAAACACCTTCTGTGTTAATCGGCAAATCATCCTGACGCAAATCATCCTGACGGTGCAAGATAATCGGTTCCGCCATATATTTGAACGCATGAGCATTTAAATTCGCGTGATGCATATCAAGGTTAACCAATGTGTTCCCTTTAGCTGATTTTTTAACAAAATTGACATTGGCAAGCGTGACACCACATTGATCCATCAAAGAACGGCCCGGTTCAACATAAAGTGATAAACCGCTGTCACGGATGAAGTCCAATAAAGAGCCACCGTCTAGAACATCAAATGTTTCATAAAGTATTTTTTCCAAATGGTTTTCTGCTGTACGGCTTTGATAGTGATCTACAAAATTAGCACTGCCCGAGAGATTACCGTTTTGCAGGCGAAAACCCATGCTCGCATTATCCCAGGTCACGGGTGAATGATCGCCGATGACTGCCTTTTTCAATGCCGTTGTAAAATCTTGCCACTCTTGATTTGATTGTACATATCCAACTTGATAACCGCCCCCAATGTTGATTGCCAACGGCATCACGCCATTATCAATCGCCATCAAACTGGCTTTCAAAACCATATCAATATGACGTAAACGTGTCTTGTCAAATGCCCCGCTATAGTGACAGGCAAAGCCATGAAAATCTGAGATCTCATGTTCTTTAATGGCTTCTATTAAACGCGGCACATCATTGAAATGAAATCCGAAACTATCATCTTGTGCGGGACCACCATCTTGTGGCGATGATAAGCGTATCATGATCGGGTTTTGTCCTTGGCCATTTTGCGTGACATAATCGAACTCAAACCAGTTATCAATGACGCATAAGGCTTGATGCTTAAGCACCGCATCCATATAGGCTTTGTTCTTGGGTCCCGTTGCCGATATTTTTTCTGGATTAACGCCAGCATCAAGCGCCGCATTTAATTCGCCTAAAGAACTGATATCGACATACGCCCCTAAAGATGCGGCCTCTGTTAATAGGGCATTTGATCTGTTTGGCTTACACGTATAATAAAGACGATAATTTAAATGCTCCCCAGCAAGCATTTCATCAAAGAGCTGATATTTCTGATAGAATATCTCAGGAAAGATAACATTTAACGGCGAACCAAATTGTTCTACCAAATCAAAAAACAAAGCTTTATTATCAAGAGCATCCTTAACCATCGCATGCATACGTGGACGCAGACGATATGGCACGTCATCGTCATTACTTTTGATTGTGGGGTGATTTTGGACAGCTTGCGTTGTCATTAAGCAATCTTTCTTTTTGTTACAGTTATATCAATAACATCGTCATAAGAGAAATCAGGATCAACGAAATCCATTACATTAAGACCAAACATTGCATTCGCCCAGCCCTCCGCCGCGGCTTTGTGGAATTTCAAACCAATCTCTTGGTACTTATCCCAATCGCGGGTCAGGCTGTCTGTTTTATCCAAGATCGTTTGTAAACACGTTAAGTTGACATTTTCTAACTCAGATAATGGCGCTACTATACCTTTTTCAATATTACGGATATAATCAGATTTGTGCAGCATGGCGATCACATCATTGCCAGCTTTTTCATTAATAAAATCAATGTCTGATTGATTTTCTACCTTATTACCAATCACAAATAATTCTATATCAAACATATCGGCATATTCACGACATTGCGTATAAACATTGGTCGATTTTAATGTTGGCTCAACAACCAAAAAGATTGCATCAAAGCGCGATGCCAAACCAGAAGAAGCAAATGGATCAGCCCCCGCACACATATCACCAATAAGATATTGCCCTTTACCATCAATAAGATGGTTTAGAAAAATACCAAAAGCCCCCGTAAATTTATGATAACAGGTTGTGCCCACATCACCTTCATCATGACCGCCAAGACCCATGAAACGAATTCCGTTTTTTTCAATTTGATAGTGATCAAACATAGGTGATGGTTGATTAAAATGGATGAAACCCGATCCACGCCCAGCGGGGCATGACTCTGTTATATGATTAGCGTCTGGGATATATTGGTTTGTGCCTTTTACAAACTCCCTTAAGGGCAATGAATCCATCCCTAGCTTTGGCTGTTTTTTTAGCGCGTCTGTTGTAAAGCCCAATGCTTCACCCAAATGTTGATTAATGTCGCCATCGACCACCAAAACATCCTTATTTAATGAAGCCATATATTTTGCCACTAATGACGATACTGTTGATTTGCCACTGCCGCCTTTTCCACAAAATGCAATTCTCATTTGTTTAATTCCTTTATCACATGGATCAATATTTTATCTATAATTTATGCCGCCTGATCGACACATGTACCACAAGTGCCGTGCGTTTCTGTTACTGTTTTCTTGGCAAGAAAACCGGCGGGTAAATGTTTTTCCTCATGCTCGTGCTGATGCACCTCTTGCACACCATTACAGCCATCACATACCAAGAAGTGGACGTTTTTATGACTATGATCTTCACAACATGTCAGATAGCTGTTTAAGCTTTCAATTTTATGGATGAAACCATGTTCGCGCCAAAAATCAATGGCACGATAGGCCGTTGGTGGTTTGGGGCGATCAATATGTTGTCCTAATTTATCCAAAATATCATAAGCGCCCATCGGCTCTTTTGATGTGGAAAGAATAGACAAAACATACAAGCGTGGCGGTGTTAAGCGCAAGCCCTTGTCATCGCAGTATTGTTTTGCGAGCGTCATCAATGTATTATTCGTGTGCATGTGTGATGTTATAATATAACAGTTTGTATAATACAACTATTTTCGAGACTCTTTTTAAACAAAATATTGTGCCTGGCCATACAAGAACAAAACTATCTCCAGCCGCTAAATCCATGATGCCAATAAGTTTCTTTGAAATCAAAAGCGAATATGTTCTAAATTATACAGCCATTTTGCTTTAGAATAATGACGGGGAATAATCACAATGAAAAAATTTGCTATTATCGCATGCAGTGCTTTGGCAATCAGCCTGATGGGCTGTCAAACAGCTGGCACACAATCAAAGTGGTCTTCTAACAGCCTGTATCAAAATTCTGCCTTGACACAAACACAGGGCTTGCAGACAGAAATGGCTAGCCTTATCCCCAATGACAAGGTGAATAGTAAAACCCGTTTACTTGTCGCAGAAGGTATCGCCGCAATGGATGATGGTGAACTAGAAAAAGCGTCTGAATTTTTCAATACGGCGCTACGCCTAGACCTCAGTAATTCTCACATTCATTTTATGAATGGCTTAACCTATCACTTGATGGCCAAACAAGGTGATGCAAAAAATTATGAATTTGCAACACAAGGCTATGAACTTTCTTATAAATTTGATAACACCAATGTATTGTCAAAATATTACCTAGGCCTTGCCCATCTTGATCAACGTCAGTTTAAACAAGCACAATCAGCCCTAGCATCAGCGGCAATGATGGATGAGACAGATCCAGAAATTCTATATGATTTGGCGCGCGCCTCTTATTACGCGGGCGACCCAAGAACAACCAAGGCATCATTAGATAAAATTAAAGATCTAGATTTAGGGCCTGTTGAAAAAGAAAAATTCTATCGTGCCTCTATCCTAACCTATGCTGCACTAGACAACCCAACGGATGCCAGAGCGCTTCTTGATCGCTTTAAAGATGATCAAAAAACATATGACTTTTTGGATGGGCGTATCGCGTCATGGGAACGTTTCCACGCACAAGATAAAGAAGAGCTCCTTCAAATGGCATCGATAACACAAGCTCTGCCAAGTGGATCGCCGTCAACAATTCCGGGATCCGCACCCACATCAAATAATGATGACTTTGAAGAAGATTTTGTCAATGACGATATGGTGGTTGTTGATGTCGTTATCGTTAGAACACAAGAAGATGTTAGCTCTAACAAGGGATTAAATCTTTTATCTGGTCTTGAGCTACAATTTGGCGATCAATTAACAAACACTCCTGGTTTTTCTTTTGGTCGTAATAATGTTAATGACAGAACACCAACAAATAACGATACAAACTCTAGAACGGTATCAAGCTTAATTTCTGTACCTGCTGTTAATTATTCATTGAATATCTTCAATACACTAGACAGCAGAAATGAAATCCTTGCCAGCCCTTCTTTAGTTGCACTTGCCAATGAAAAATCTGAGTTCTTCTCAGGTGTTGATGTTGTTGCCGCCGCGGTTTCTGGTGGTGATGGCTCCTCTATTTCTGTTAATAAACAGATTGGTGTAAAATTGGGCGTGACCCCTGAATTTTTAAGCGGTGACCGTATTAAATTAGAAGTTGAGGCCGAGCGTACTTTCTTAACATCACCTAGCAGCTCTGTTCAATTTGAATTCCGCTTAGATACATCAAACACAAACGTAAACGCGAATGTTGTCATGAAATTTGGCGAAACACTTATCTTAAGTGGCCTGAGTGAAAAAGAGACAGAAAGCTCAAGAGATTCCGTTCCTTTCCTTGGTGATGTCCCTGTTTTACAGTACTTGTTCTCTAGCAAGGCAGAACGTGATTTTAGAAAATCAGTCTTGATTATGCTGACACCACGTCGTGCGCGTTACACGAACCAAGCCCCCGAAGATCGTGCCCGTATAGCCGCCGAGATGTCAGAATTTGAGAAGTCTCTAGAGTTATTCGAAGAACGTAACAAAGATTGGTTCACACCGACCTCTACATTCACTGAAATCATGAAGACGACCAAGGTGAATTCCCTGTTCAATGAATTTAAAACAGGCGACTTCCAGCTTGAAGACTGGAATTCAAGAGATACACATGATCAACGCATGAACCAAGCGGTCGAATTCTTGTTTTATTAAGCAACCGCATGAAATAATAAATTAAATTCAATGCGTTAGTTTAAAAATTTTAGAAGCACAGACCTTCTGCGATCTTTCTCATCGCGGTTTTTTCTGACATTAAAACACTCTTTATTTACAGAGCGCCCAGAGGGTCGCTTTTTCAGTGCTAATTCTCAATTGGCACGTATTTTGCTGTTACTTCTTATAGTCGCATTTTATCTGGCCGTTTCTTGGCCAAAATGCCGCAAGCATTTATTAACCAGAATACACAGAAGTCGAACCTTGGTTTTAAGAAAAATAAAAACGCTTATGCTATTTATACTTATCACACTAGTGATGGGGATAAGTGCGCACGTTAAAAGTTCAGATGAGATCATCTCAATTCGCATAGGCATGTTTAATTCATTAATGCAGGCACAGCACTTCTTCGAAAGCGTTCCACCGCTCATGCGTCAAGAAATCCGCCGCGATCAATTGTGGGTCAATGCCTACCAAACACCGTCAGGTTTTAACGAACATAACTTAGAAATTTCTCATCTATCAAGCCTACAGTCAGAGGAATTATGTGACTATGTGCGTCAAAATCATATGCAGTGTTTTATAACCAGCAAAGATTACCTACCTGCGTCGCTCTTTAACATACAGAAAACTGAACAGCAAGCGCCTATGGATAAGATGGACGCGCCAGCTATAGCCCCAACACAACACACAAAGCTTGCTCGTATTGTTCATACAGAGGAAAACCCTCTTGTTCTCAAGATATTCGGCAAACCGCTTGAAAGGCAAATAGAAGAAGAGTTTGAAGAAATTCCTATCTCTGACACAGGTTATAATATAGTGCCGGATAGATACTCAAACAGCTATGACCAACACTATGACACTATTCTCAAGCAAGCCCATCAGGCTGAGCAATATATTATAGAAACGCCCCCTAAAAACGCCGAATATGACGAAGCGCACAAGCGTTTCATTGATGCCCTACGCAATGTTGGAAATGGCATGAATACTGGTGAAGGAGAGGAAACCCTGCGCGCCGAGCTTTTAACCTTAGGCCGTGATCTCTTTAAAGATGCGGGCGGTGCATATTTAACATCTTTCCTGAATAGCAAAGTTAAACACGGGGAAATAATTACCGCACAGGCAGAAGAACAAGGATCGGGCGCACGCTTCATTGGTCATGTTCAAAATAATTTGGATAAGGCGTTGCGCGCAACAATCGACAGCTTGATTGAAGATTTAATGTTTGTCGGTACTAAAACTGATATATTAGATGATGCCATTCTGATGACCACCGCTGATAATTTCATGATATCTGGCGCTAAAGGTTTAATAGACTCTGGCCTTGCATTGGCTAGACAAAGTGATCTTTATGCCCTGCGCCATATGGAGCTTGAATATAATCTCAATAATTTTGAGAACTCATATTTTAGTGCTCTTTTGACACAACCCATTCATCAATCCGCCGACCTACGTCACAATATTTTCTTACAAGGCGGCGGGATCGTTAACGAGCAAAGCGTTGATATTGATGACGATGAAAACCGTCACACAATCAATGTCGGTGCCGCCTATCGTTATCTTACAGAAGATGAAAAATATCTTCTTGGTGCCAATATCTTTTATGATCATCAATTCCCCTATAATCATGCGCGCATGAGTTTGGGTATTGATGCAAAAGCAAAAGATTTAAACTTTGCTGCCAATTACTATTACCCTTTAAGTGATTTCAAAGATAGCCGCATTGATAGTGCTGGTCGTAAATATGAAGAGCGCGCCCTTGAAGGCTATGACATTGAACTTGGTTATACCTTCTCGTACTTACCTGAACTTAGTATTTTTGGCAAAGGCTATACTTATTTCCGTGAAACCGATGATGACATTCGGGGGCTTGAGCTAAGTGCTGAATATAGCGTAAACGATAATTTCGTTGTTAGGGGGGCTTTAATAGATGAAAATGGTGGACGTGATGGTTCTGAACTGGCCTTCCAATATCGTATGCCACTATATGATCCTCAAGATCCTAATCTTGTTCTGGAAGATATTAGGTCAGCTAGTGGAAACGATTCTATGCGTTCACGTATTTTCGAAAAAGTACGCCGTGAGAACCGTATCCGCGTTGAAGAACGTTTAAAAGTTGATGATACTGTTATTGTTAGCGCACAATTTGATGCCACCAGTATTGGCCTGCCCTTTATCGTTGGCGGGGCCGCGACACCATCGGGCGTGAACTTACCCTTTAACACTGTCATAACCGTTCCTAATGGTGATTTTAGTATTATTAACTTTAGTAACGGTGCCATCGCGAATATTTCTGCATCTGGCGGCGGCGATGTTATTCTAGAATTCAGTAATACGACATTGACAGTCACAGCAACAAATGGCGGGTTCGTACAATTCATATCAGGTAGCGGCGGTATAAGAACCGTTAATGTTCCAGGTGGTATGGTTAACTTGATCGGAACGGATATTGACATCACAGATGATGGTACAACAACGACGATACAAGTCCGTGCAGGTCAGGTTAATGTTGTACCCGATGTCGGTGTCGCGACCCTTGGTGGCAACCAAAGCGATGTCGTCAGCCTGACAATCGCTAGTGGTGTGACCTCATTGCTGGTTAATCCAGCCCTTGAAACACGTCAAGAAGAGGCCTTTACAAATCTTGATTTAATCAACCCCAATCCGCCTATTGGATCCGAGGCAGCGCCCTTCATCAACGTAACGCCCGCCTTAATCACAGGTCCTCAATTTATAGGAAATAATGCCGATGTAAGACTAACCTTTACACAGCCCGTCACGGTTGCTGGTGCCCCCTTCATTAATAGTCTTGTCGGGGCAAATCCTCGCAGCTTCGCTTATAATGTTGGAGCAAGTACACCGACACAGCTTGTCTTTCGTCATGTCTTTATTGCCGCCGATGTCGGATCAACCAGCCTCACCATTCAAGATTTAGACCTCAATGGTGGCACGATTATCGGCACAACAAACAGCCTTGATGCGGTCACTGCCTATACGGATGTGACACTCCCTATCAATGACACAACGCCGCCAAGCTTGACCCTGTCTAGCCCTGTTGATAATGATCCTGCATTTGCGTCTGCCAGTGATATTGTTCTGACATTTAATGAAACGATACAAGCAGGACTTGGTAATATCTTTATTACAGACACAACTGATGGCACCGACAACCGCATTATTCCCATTGGGGATGCACAAATTTCTATCGTTGGATCAACCCTAACGTTGAACCCAACAACGAATCTAGAATTGTCCACCGATTATGATGTGACCATTGCATCTGGTGTCATTGAAGATGTTAATAGTAATGATTTTGCTGGCATCACATCTGGGAATTTAAATTTCACTACGTCAAATGATACGACCCCACCGCTCTTTACGGGCGCAAATATCGCAGATGGGGCGACACAAATTGCCCGTAATGCCAACATTGTGCTGAATTTTGATGAAAACATTGCCGTAATTGGAACAATTACCCTAACAGATACCGATGATGGCTCTAGTACTGTTTCTTACACATTGGCTTCACCTGAGGTCACTGTATCGGGTACTATGATTACACTTAATCCAAGCACAGATCTAGAGTATGCAGAGAATTATGAGATCACATGGCCTCTGGGTGCCATTCAAGATCTTAATAGTAATAATGCCGCGGCCCTTACATCAACAGACCTTAACTTTGAAACAGTCAACTTAGAACGAACCTTAACATTAACGCGCAATATCACAGCTCCAGATGGCAATGTTGATGAAGCCAATGTTCAAGGAAGTGGTGTAACAATACCAACTGCGGGCACTTATGTTATGGCGCTTGATCTAACCATCCCAGTAAGCCCTTCTGGTTTAATCTTTGAATGTGGCGGCGCTGGGCAAGGACAATTCGTTGGCTTTAATGCCATTGATAATGTATTTAGAATTCGCGGCGGTGAAGGTGGAAACGCGACACCCGATACTGACCTTGCTTTCCTTGATGTCCCGACGGCCTCCTTCATAGCAGGCAGCTATACGCTTACCTTTGAATATGACTTTACCCTAAGACGTGTAAGGGCATGGTTAGATGAAAATCTATTGGGTAGCGGTACATCACCAGCCGCCCTCGAAGGCAACCGCTGGTCAGGCGGCGACAATTGTGCCTTCTTTACCAATGCTCAAGGTTCTCTTACTGTAGGTGAACCATCAACAGCCTTTAATGGTACTTTATTAAGTACAGGATTCCGTTATTACACAGGACAAACAGTGCCGTAACCATAAGAATGATGTTGATATAGAGGATTAGAAGTTTTTAAAAACATAGTCTTCACTATCTGTTTCAGCAGTGTCGAAACCCCTGCCTTTTAGAAAAGAAAAGACAGGAGATTCAGGATCATTAATTTCTATCAATAACATCACTCTGTTATGTGACAGCAAATTTTTCATCCCTTGCAAAGCCTGATACTCATATTGCTCGACATCCATTTTAATAAATAGTGTCTCATTTTTTATATCAAACTCATCATCAAAAACGCGACATTCAATCTCGTTTGTACGATCATAATCTTTTATGTCACGTACATTGGCCTCAGGCACTAATGTGCCTATACCCGTAGACTTATCATTGAAATGTAATATTGATTTACCGGCAACATCCCCCAAGGCGAAGTGATATGTATCCACACGTGTCTCAAGCTTGTTCAATAAAATATGTGACGAAAGCTGTATATAATTACGCAGCAAAGGCTCAAAGCTCATGATTTTTTTAATAGCGTTTTTCTGCGGCACCAATGTTGAAAAGAAACCAATATTCGCGCCTATATCAAGAAACCGATCATAGGAATTCTTATCAAGCTCCTGACGAATAAATCTTAAGTTCTTATGCTCATAAGGCTGAAAATTTAAAAGACGGCTATCAATCCAGTTATTTTTATTTAATAAAAACCGCGCGCCATAACGGCTAACTAAACTATATTCTGAACGAACAAGACGATTAATACGCTTTAAAATACTATAATGAATTTTTCTCATGAGAGGACAATAAAACTATTTTCCTTAAAATGAAACATGATTTTCATCTGACATAATTCTTGACTTCAAGAATGGCATAAATTATACATAATGATATAATTATTATTGCCTATCTATGAAAAACAGGAGCCATAAGAATGAGTTTTTTCCGTATTTTTTTTAACAAAGTGTTAAACAGCCAACCCAAAGTAGTATCAAAAATTGATAGCTTCAGCATAGTAGTAGAAAAAAAGACAGGCAGCTTACTCACCATTACCAAGAAAAACCCAGATGGATACGATGAAAAAGTAGACTATCTGCAACCAGAATATTATGTTGTAAAAATTAATACAGATGGCAGCAACCCAGAATACCCAAAACGAGAAAAACACTCACAAAGTGTTTTTGCCATTAGCTCAGATTCAGGGGCTGGCTATAGCCATGGTATTTCCTATATAGCCCAAGGCGGAAAATTCACACATTTTGAAGTTAAAGAAGAATATGAAGACGGCAGAGGACATTATATTGGTGCACAACCCTCACCGCATCATTCAATAAATATTGTTGCTCACTATATTGACAAAAAGGGGAACAAATCATCTCTCACAACAGGACACTGGATTAGGGAATCCGAAAAACCCGCATATGAACAATCGATGAGATCTCCTAGTTTTTGTTTCTAAGTTAAAATACGCTAAGCTTGAGAGCATACAAACGTTAAAGCCTCTTTTAGGACAACTACAAATATCACAAATTCATTTTATTCGCGCTTCTATTAGCATTGTTTTGAAGCCTCAACTTAAGTGTTCTTGCGCTTAGAAGCTTTGAGAAATGCTGCGCCATAAACGTTTTTTCTGAAAGACTTAGTTGTCGCTGTTTTTGAGCTGGCTTAGGTCCTACCTGTCCCCAATCTTCGGGCTTATATGTTATCATAACTGTCGCAATGTCATCGTCACCGCATGGCAATGAGTCTGGTAATACACGGTGCCATTGATAAGGATCATTAAAAGCATAAGAACACCGCTCTTCGTTGTCCGCTTGTTGCATGACTAACGCGTAAGGCTTTGGTCTTATTAATGACGCGGGCTCTGAGCTATAGCCAAGCCGTGTAGCAAGACCTAATTCTTGTTTATAAGACCCCTTTAAAATAAAGAAAGCCGAGGCCCAAGGATGTGGATGATAATTATTATCATTTTCTTTATCTATCAAATCAGGGCGTTCTTTATATGGATTCAAAAACCCCGCCCTATCAGAATCCCCATCACCACGACCTGAAAAAAAATAATGAAGAGAAACAAACGCTTTACGCGATCTGCCATCTGCTAAAGATACAACATCAATAGATTTATATAAGCGCATTAAAAAAGGAGGTTCATAATCAATATAAATGCCATCCCATTTTTCTATGCCTTCTTTTAAAAGCTCTGGCAAAGCGTTAATAGCAGGATCTAATAGCGCATGCATATTAAGATCTTGTGAAACGAAGCGCGGCAAGGCTGCGATCCCTTGCTCAAATATATATTTTTTATTCATAACACCACCATAATATCAAGAGAGAAGCTTAACAATAAGAAAAAAGCATTCCATTATTGCCACCTCTGCACGGTCTTAAAAATCAATAGAGCATGCCTAAAAAAGACGGGCACCATTGGATATAATAGAAGCTAAAAATGATTTTCCTTCATCTTCTGGATTTTTGAAAGGCATATCAAGGCCTATTTGTGTAGCATACATTGTCTTTAATGCATTCTCGAAAGGAGACCCTACCGCATAAGGCTTGTCTCCTTTGTTAAGGACCATATCTTCATGCGGTACATGGCTAGGGCCAGAGTGAGGAACAAAGATCATTGCTGATGGAATAGATGACCGAGCCATATTCATAGTATCATGCCCTGCGCCAGAGATCATATAAAGCGACTTCAAACTAAAACTCTCCGCACTTTCATCAAGGGCCCTAATAAGCGGCCCTGAAAGTTCTGTTACTGGGGCGCTAATTGCATGCCGTACATCCGAAGCAATCTTTAACCCCATTAAAGACGCTGTTTCTGATATCTCTGTTTCAAGAAAAGCCTTTAGTTCTTTCAGCACCTCAATATCAGCGCTTCTAGCTTCAAATCTAGACGAAGCCTCTGCACATATTTTGGTAAAAGATGCATTTGGCGTTTCAATAAAAGGTATAGAGAAAACAATGTCACGTCCAGATTCGGCTATCTTTTGGCACTTTATAGAAAATTTATAACCAATTTCTATAATACCTCTTGATGCCTCTGATCTCTTATCTTCAAAGCTTCCATTCGGCATTTCAATGAATTGTTTGGTGCCGCCAGTGTGCCCCGCCACCCCTAAAAGCTTTATATCAGACCTTAGATTTCCCCTTATTGCGGTAACCAGTCCTAAGTCTGCTTGATCATTAAGTATTATATCCGATTGCTCTATATGCATCTCAAAAAAAGCGCCTATATGCCCTAAAGGGAAAAGAGGAATTTTATTTTTCATTTTATTGATCAATTTTTGAGCATTTAAACCCTGAGATTCTATAGCCTCATACACGGTTTTTTCTGTACCCAAAATGCATTTTCTATCAAAATCTTTTATATCAAGTTGTCCCGTTGCAAGTAAAGACCCCAGTAATCCCTTACCAAAACGAGGGCTTTCCTCGGCGCGAAAAATAACAAGACCATAGTCATGCTCAAGCTCAATTTTATGATCTTTCATCATCTGCAAGATACCTAATGCCAATAAAACGCCAGCCCTCCCATCATACTGACCACCATTCGGAACTGCATCAATATGAGAACCAACAAGTGCCGCTTTTTTCTTGGGATTCGAACCCTCTAAGAGAGCAATAATATTTCCTCCCTGATCCATAAACGGCTTGGCGCCCAATTCTTTTGCTGCTTGGCAAACAATAGCCATAGCCTCAGTTTCCTTGTCAGAATAACCTAAACAATTAACGCCATTTAAAGGAGAATATTCCATAGCAAAATCAAGTTTTTTTGAAATGTTACGGCATAAATTAAGAGCATTTTTGGCTAAAGACATAATGTAATATCCACAAATATTATATATTTATTATAAGAAGTTTTTATCGAAATGTTGGTATCGATTTCAATGATCTACGTAAAGGAACATCTTGGCCCACGGGTTCTTCTAGAGCCTTTTTTAAGGAATCAAAATTTGCTATTAAATAATAGTCATTTACAGATGCTATAGATTTTTTATATACCTGAGCATCTATCTCCTCAAGAGCACGCCTTGCGGTTTGTGTTATTTTCTGAATATTATTAGGTCTTTGCGTCCTGTTACCAGAGGACATAGCCAATGAACTATATCTGCGCAAACCATTTGAACGCTCTATCATGTGCGAAAATACTTTAGAATCTTGCTGACTCGCCACAGGATCAAAATCAACAAATAGTGTTGGATCAATATCCATTAATCGACGATAAAGTGCTGGTTGATCTTTTATTTTTACATCAAAATCTTTTCTATTTTTTAGGATATCAAATATCAACTCCTGCAACTTATCATCGCGAGATAACATATAATTGCGCCGATCAGACATCCTCTTATCTTTTAAAAAACCCGTCAAGACGCCATTAAAATCTAGCTGATACGCCTCAGAAGATTCACATATGTGGTGTAAAGCCTCTATCTCTTCTATCATAAGCTCTGGTGCTATGCGAACAGCACTCTCCAATACCGTAGAAACATAAGATTCTGGAAACGCGAAGAAATCTGGCTGCTGGCCCCCAAACGCCAATGCATCCGTTAATAACGCCCCTTGTTCATTTACGCTAAACCTATCTGTTTTTTCATTTAATTTTTTGAGACGATCAGCATAGTATGACGCTATCTTTGAAATCTGCTCAGCGTACAGATCAAAATCAGGTGTCATGTCTTGGGCCACTGTTTTAATGATTGGCAAGATTCTTGTTGCTGTATGGTCTAAATTTCCTGTCTGTTTTATCGCATCGTGATTTCGTGCGACCCATGTTACATCGATAATTGAAACATCAATTTTTCCATTTTCAGCAATTGTAAAAAAGGTATTCCAAGCATGTCCAATTGGTGCGCTCAAGGAAAGTGCATTAAACTGTTCTCTCTTGGGCATAAAACTATTACTTCTAGAGGCATTACTGGCGATATCGGACGAATAATGGCAATATGTATCATTAAGACGGCTAAAGTTTATTTGGGCACTTTTTAAACACTCAAACACAGCCTTCAACGAGCATGCAAAGTTCCGGCACACACCATTTCCCTGCCATTTTTCGTTCGTCTTATTCTCCCTGCCTTCTTTTAAAATATCAAGAGCAGTTGACTGATCGGCTTTCGACCGGTCGTTTTTTTTGTTACCCGCCTCGCTATCATCCGCCTCATTATAGGCCGTTAACTCTAAAACAATTCTTGAAGACAAAGAAATAGCTTGCTTGGGTGTCAGCATATCTAGTCTCTCTATATTGAGATCTGTTAATATATCTGCCCCTTCATTATCTAGATAATCTGACAAAAAACTATATAAGTCAGTCCTCCAATTCTCATTTTTTATAGTTTGCTTGTATGTATACTGACTTTTATCGAGTGTATTTTCTCCCTTATAGCCGAGATATTTCTCTACTATATTAGAAAGAGCGCGTGTCCCCGATGAAGGCGTTACCTGCGGATCAAAATCAACGAAGTTAAAAAATCTGAACGTTTCTTCACTAGGGAGTGTAATGGCCAGTAATTTTTCAGCTTCCAGATTTTTTGATCGTTGCAGACACGATAAAAGAGTTTTTTTCGCGGCGTCCCAAGTGGTATATTTAATAACTCTCTTGTGCGGTATACCGCCGCCCCGACCGTCAGCAAAGGGAATTATATCAGGTACTGTTACATGGTATTCTATATGGCCTTCATGCAATATAGCTTCAATGCGAAGATATGCGCCATTATAATTCTTTAAATCACGAAGTTCAGCATGTTCCAAGACACGTTTTTGAGAGCGTAAAATTGCTTTTTTCGCTTCGATTCTTGATGGATATTTGATCTTTGTTGTACCACAAAAATCTCCCGTCTTGGAATCAACCAAACCAGGCATAATCACTGATACACCACCATCGCTCGGGGTTATTTTATATAGTTCTGATATCACGCCTTATAATAACAAAAGAACGTTAAATTTCTCTTTATAAATATGTTAATAGGGGCGGACATCAGGCAAACGCGAATTGCTCTCGGATAGTGTCATCCCTAGTATTATAAGAGTGACCAAAGAAGTTGATGTAAAGAACGTAGCGAGCTACTAATTTTTTCATTTTTAATCAAAACACCACCGATTGGCTGGTGCGGTGAGAAAATCCACACTGAATCAGAGAACACTTCAAAGCTAACATTGAATGGGAAGCGCTTCTCATCGAAATATTTAACCTCACGCAGTTCACTAATATCATCATCCCAGCCCTTTTGCTTTTTGTTCGTTTGTGAGGTGATAATTTTTATCGATAATTTTTCTTTAATTCTTTTACTAATAAAAAAATCATAAATATCAGGAAAAGAACGCATAACATCATTACCAGATGATATCGCCAAAAGCTCTTTTTTAGCAGGGTCTGTTTCTAACCTTAAAGACAATAGCACTTGTCGATAGCCTTGACGCACGCCCTCCTTGCTGTCAAAGAAACGTATATCGGTTTCCTCATCGTCGGTTTGCAAATTTGAAAGCAATGGTACAAGCTTTTTAAAATCATCCAAGGTTTTTTCACGGGCGAATAAAATAGATTCAGGCGCAATGGACTTATACCGGTAACGTGCGCCCATTTTAACTTTTGCCAAGTAATCTTTTTCAAGCAAGCGCTCAATAACCAAATCAATAGTACTGCGCTTTAAATTGGTTCGATCAACGAGCTCCTTTACAAATAATCCCTCACTGGCTTTAAGACAAGCCAGATAAACATTAATATCGTTATCTTTTAGGCCAAACTCACGGAGCACGGAAACAGTCTGTTGAAAGGGTGATTGCATGGAAATAACCATAGCATTACTCTCTCACCAATACGAATAAATTATAACGCTTTATAGGTTTTTAATGCATTACGCATCTGCACATGCACACCATGTTTGAAATCTACATCACCTCGTGTTGGTGAATGTTTTCCAGTCCAGCCACGTGTGTTTAGTTGTGATAAGCGCCACACGGCTAACAGTTTAACTGTTTCAATAAGATAATCAGTATAGTTTTGTTTTGCTTCCCTATAGTCATCACTATCTGCTTCACTGCGTAGCAATATACTGGCATTTGCACCGATACAACGAATGAAATCCTGACATAATCTGCTAACAGCTTCTGGTTCGAGTGTATCATAGGCAAAGTTAATATTGCCACGTGGGTTATTGACCACCTCAACGGCACCCGCTTTTTTAGACGTTAACGTCAAATTGAACGCTGTTCGTAAGCCCTCTTTTTCCTCTAGTGCCATTAATGCCAACAAATCTTCTTCTCTTTGTTGCTCTCTAAAATCATAGTCCCAATAGTCAGCAATAAAAAAATTATAACTCTCTGACAATGATTCCAACGTTACGGTTTGCTCTTTTTTAGATTTAAACATGTTTTTCTCCTTATTTATTTAACATAATACAACATTATCAGACGCAAGAGAAAAACGAAAAATAACATTTTTTCTGGTATTTTTACTCGATGTTAGGCCTGATATTACATGACATAATCAAGCCCTCGTTATAGTATGTTCACCATGCCTATAATTAAAGCCATATTGACAGATAGATTCCAAGAACTCTTAGATGCATCAGAAAATGATGGGCTAAAGCCCCTTTTTAATATTGGAATGGTTGGTGCCTATATGCACAAACATGATGAGGGTCTTTTAGATGAATTTGAAGAGTCTTATCTCAATGCTGTTAACAGAAATCTTGCAGATATCGATTATCGCCTAGCGTCTGATACGCGTGTTAATGTCTGCGATTTAAATTATAAAGCAGATTTTTTAAAAAATGCTTTTAACGGCACCCAACTAGAATTATTGGTTTTTAGCTGTATCCTTCGTAGCTCTAGAGATTATCCAGATGGTTATATAGAAATGAAACAAAGCGATTTATCGCGTAACCCTGAAAATTGGGTTAGTGCGATTAAGAATACCAAACCATCGATTATCGCTAATTTATGGCATGGTGGCGATATAAAAAGCGGCATGTTTATATCTGATTGCATCGAACAGACGGGCTTATACGAATCTAAGCTCTATTCCAGCCGAAGTTTTTTGGATGAAGCACGTGATTCAGTCGATATGTCGACAAATGATATCGGCGGCGAAATTTTCGTTAAAAAATACACGTCATAAAAGTAACGTCTGATATCGTGTCTGACCGAAATTAATAATCTTTGTTTCATTATTCTTCAAAGCTTCATATCAATCTATTGTGATCTTACTTGGCTAGATCAATAAAGTTTTTCACCTTTACGTTTGATCGCATAGCGTTATAGGCCAATGATATTTTAAGCCCATAGGATGTGTTAGACATACCCTCAATATTTAACGTGACAAGCTTTTCTCGCGCTTGCTCTGCCATGAATTTAGGGATGAATCCAATACCGTAATCTGATTCTATCAAATGCATGATCATTGGGAAGATAACAACTTCTTGTGCGGTACTTAATAATAAATTTTTACTGATCAATAATTGATGAAGATCATTATATAGACGTCCGTGTATTTGGCGTGGACTAAACAGTAATCGGTAATCCAGCAGTTCTTCTGGCGATATCATTTCCTTTTGCGCCAAAGGGTGGTCTGACCTGACGGTTAACTGCAACATAGATAAAGCCAGGGGATGAAATACAACATCCTTATAGCGCAATCTTTTTTCAGGCCATGTAAAACTGAGATCAATCGTTTTATCCATCAAGGCTTTTGATGTTTCTGAAAAAAGCATATCCTTATAGCTCAATTTAACCTTAGGATATTTTTTGTGAAACTGATTAGTTAATCTGGTGAATATCGGATGATAAAGGGCCGTATAATTTGTGCCTATAATCAGCTCCCCTTCTTGACCGTTCGCGACGGCTTGGGATGATAAAAGTGTTTGTTCAAGACTTTCAATGATAAGAGGCGCCTTATCTTTTAGATAACGCCCCGCATCCGTTAAAGAAACCGCTCTTTTTGTTCTCTGAAAAAGAGCAACTCCCATTTCTCTTTCTAACTCTTTAATCGCAATGCTTAAAGGCGGCTGAGAAATATGCAAGCGTTTTGCCGCACGGGTAAAATGTAACTCTTCTGCGACGGCTAAAAAATATTTAAGCTGTTTAATATCAATTCTATTTATACTCATAAGCTATTACTAACATATAAATAATATATTTTATATATCTATTATTTGCCTTCATAGTGGTTCTCATAACCACAGAAAGGGAAATTACCATGCAAAAGAAAATACATATTTTAGGGGGCGGAACAGTTAATCATGTGCGCGCTCATGTTGCTATATCATCACAAGCATATGGCTCAACGGCACGGACATTATTTGACATGTTTAATCAGCAATGTGATAAGAATGTTGTCCTACATTTAACCAAAATGGCCAGTGCAGGTCAGAGCAATCTTGAAACAAATGACGATGTGAAGTCATTGGTTGAAAAACTCGTGGCAGATCCAACAACATCAATGATTGTTTTTAATGTCGCTTTAGCTGACTTTGAAGGTCAGATAGATGATGTGAAATCTGGTAAATATGCAGAGAGATTGAAATCGAGAGAAGCACAAGGAGCATCCATCAATCTTAAAACAGCTGAAAAAATCATTAAGCTTGTGCGAAAGAAACGTAAAGATATATTCCTTGTTGCTTTTAAAGCTACTGCCGGCTTAAGCCAAGACGAGCAATATATGCGTGCCCTATCGATGATGAAAGAGAATAGCGTTAATCTGGTACTGGCCAATGATATCGTCACACGCAATAATATGATTATCACACCAGAAGAGGCACGATACTGTGTCACGCAAGACCGTCAATATGCCTTGCAAGAGTTAACAGATATGTCTTTGGCACGTTCAAACTTGTCGTTTACGCGGTCTAAAGTTATACATGATACACCCTTGGTTTCTTGGAATAGTTCAGAAATACCAGATAATTTGCGTAGCGTTGTAAATCATCTTATCGCCAAGGGTGCCTATCAACCATTTAGAGGTAAAACCGTTGGTCATTTTGCGGCGCGCAGTGAACTTGACGGAGAGTTCTTAACATCGATCCGAAAAAGTAATTTCAATAAACTCAGTAAAACAGGATTGGTGCGTATAAAAGCATATGGCAATGATAACGTGATCGCTTTTGGGGCTAAACCATCTGTTGGTGGACAATCACAGCGCATTATTTTTAATGAAAACCCCGATTTGGATGCGATCGTTCATTTTCATGGTACATTTGCAGACAATATGGTCGATCACATACCAGTGCGCTCACAGCGAAACTATGAATGTGGATCACATGAATGCGGACAAAATACCGCCGATGGTCTTTTGGAAATTCGTCCTGGAATTCATGCCGTCATGTTGGACAATCATGGACCAAATATCGTTTTTAACCGCCACGCATCAGCACAAAATATAATTGATTTTATAGAACAAAATTTTGCTCTTGGCCAGAAAACTGGGGGTAATATTTTGCCCGCATATCGCCATGGATAAAAGAAAATCAACGGCCCGTAATGACTTTATTATTGCAAGCACCGACAGATTAATTTCTGTTCGTGCAATCACCCACATAGATTTAACAACACTAGATGATCGTTATATATCAGTTAAACATGGCGATGGAGAAGAAGACATTATAGAGGGGGTCCATGCCATCGAAGCACTCATGTTATTAAAGCCAAGCGCATTGGAAGGACTTAGAATGAAATGGGCACGTCAAGCGTGGTTCGTTCACAATACATTTGGTCATACCTATTTAGCAACTATGTCTCTTATTGGGCTAATCCTAGCGCCCATCCATGAACGCTCTGCCAAACGAATAATCAAGCATGGCATTCATGTCCACGATGCAACGGTCCCAAAGCCAAAATGCTTTTAATGACAACATGTGATTTAATCTAAATCCGCCCTCTGAAAGCTACGAAAAAGCCTGAATACCTGCTAAATCTTCTACGGATAGCGGCTTCATGAAATATGTTTCAACACAATCATAAGAGAGTGCTTTATTTTTATCCGCCTCTTGTTCAGAAGAACTGAGCATGGCAACAACCGTCTTTACACCGCCAAACTTACTGTAGTGATCCAAAAACTCTAAACCATCCATGCCCGGCATGTTGATGTCTAGCAAAATAAGATCGGGCATGCGGTCCGCTTTGGACAAAATATCCAAAGCCTCTTTCCCGTCATAGGCGCTAATCACCTCTATATCTTTATTATAGTCAGCGATCGTACTTTTATTAAGAAAATGATCCAATTCATTATCATCAACAAGCATAATGACAATCTTTTTTTCCATGATAATATGTCTCTCTATATGTCTTTCCGTTAATTTATAATTACAGCATATTTAAATAAATTTCCAGTTAATCAGAAATTGTAATAATGAATTCTGATCCAGAAGTCAGGGGCTTGTAAGATATATCACCCCCCATTTTTTCAATGGATTTCTTTATCATATATAATCCTAAACCCGATCCATATGACGTTTTCGGATGAAACCGCTTAAACATTTGGAATAAAGAATCTCTATATTCTTCAGGGATCCCCAGACCATTGTCTTTGACATTTATGATCAACTGCTGATTGATATATGTAGCATTTATTTTTATAAACGGCTTCGGGTTTTTAGGGTCTTGATATTTAACGGCATTGGAAATTAAGTTTTCGAGCACAAGAAGGATACGATTTTTCTCCAAAGAAACAGAATCTTTCACAGCTATATCACTATAAATAGAGAGTCTTTCAAACCCGTCCATATTTTTCAATCTGCTAAAGATATCATCAATAAGATCACTTAAAATAATTGGCTCTTTTGCCTCTTCAATATTCTTAGTCTCAGTAAGCTTAAGAATGTCTTGCACCAAAATCTCTAATTTTCTTAAAGACCCCTCAACAAGATCTATACCACCATGTGCCGTTTTTACATCTTTTTTTGTAACGGCCTTTTTGATAACTGCTAAAGCACCAATTGAGGATATAAGCGGTGAACGTAAATCATGTGATGTACGATAGGCAAATTCTTCAAGCTCGTTTGTTTGCCGTTCAAGATTATCCGCCATAATCTTAAAGGAATGGGCCGCCTTCGCCATTTCGCCAACTTCATCATTTCTATCTTTACCGGGAATTTCAATATCTGAATCGCCTTGCGACAAGGCATTTAGAGTGACCGCCATTTTATTAACGGGGGTGGATATACCCCGTGCGACCAGCAAAGCCATTAGCACACCAATAACACAGGCGATGAATGACAGAATTAGGTGATAATTACGCACAGACGTAACATTACTAAAAATAGCGTTATTCAAAACATTAGAGCGCGCTTTAATGAGCCCGTCAAGGCTCTTTGACAAATATGAGATCTCTGACGCATATCCCGCTAAAACAACGTTAACAAGTTGCAAATAGGATCGATTGGCGATTTCTAGTTCACCATATATCATGTTATGTTTTTTGATATTAGTCTTCAATATTTCGATATAATCGACGGCCTCCATCTGTTCATTCAAGAACACAGCAATAACGTTTATTTTATTAATAGTTTCTTCCTGAGAAATTTCCTTTAATTTTTTCTGACTATCATTGCTGAATATTTCTGTACTATTCGCGTAAAGCTTCATACTAAGATAATAGTTTTTGACTTGCTCCAACGCATACATCTCTTGGAATTTCTGATGTTTTCTTAGGTCATCATTGACCTTGTTGATTCCTGAAATTATCGCATTTATTGTAGGATTTAGTTCTTCTTTTCTCAAACGTTCAATAATTTCTTTTTCTTTGACGGCTTCTTTAAAACCAATCTTATAGTTCTTAAAATTCTTATATATATGTTCTAAATGATCGCTAATTTCAGGATCTGATGCAGTCACTTTCTTTACAAGGCGAAATCTATTCTCCAATCTATCTTGTACATATTCAATTTTTCTTAAAACACCACGATAACCAACATAAGAATAAACCAGAACGTTTCTTTGTAGCTCTATAATATCTTTTTCAATGTCCAGCAAGACAACATTTTCTTCTGTAACAGTTTTCAATTCATCCAATTGTTTTATAAAGCTTTTAAAACTATTATTACTGACCATGGTCAATACGCCGAGCACCAAAATGATAGGCAATAGCCCTAGCAATATTTGTTTTTGAATTGAAAATTTTGATAATATTTTTTGAAAAAACATCTAACCGCAATCTCTTATCTATGACAGAATAAACTCATGCCAACGTGGCAATGTGTATTCATAGTTGGGCATAACAGTATTCCAAACGGCAATATTGCTAAACCGTGTTTCATAGGCACCGCCATTACGGGAACTCCCTGCCTTAACGGCAATATTGCCAGATGTGTTTTTCAAGGCTTCTTGCGTTGGTTGTCCATCATACCAATAGCCCCACTCATTTTCACTTAAAAGGTCACGTGACCGTTGTGGATTAGAAATATAATAGCCTTGTCGTGCAATAAATGCACCTGGCCATCCAGAAAGCCACCAATTCATATATTTATAAGCCGCGTCCTTGACCTTACCTTTGGCTTTAGACGAGAGACACATAACGCCATGCCACGCTCGGTATCCCTCTTTGGGTGCCGCATAACGCACAGGAACGTTTAGACCATTTAATTCTGAAGCGGCAGGGGAAAACATACTCCCTATTGATGCGCGATTATTCTTAAAAAATGAGATCGATTCTGGAACAGAATTCCATATTCCACTGAAATGCCCTTGCTGTTTTAAATCAATCATAATATTGAACAACCCATCGATTTCATTGCGAGACATATTACCAATATCTTCAAATGTCATCATACCCTGCGCTTGCGCCGCTAACGCAGCATCAAAAATACCTATTGTTGGCGCATTGACCAAAGCAACTTTGCCCTTGTTCTTTTCATCAAACAACCATCCCCAACTTTCTGTTTCATAAGGGATACCAGCCTCAATATAATTTGTATTATATCCAAATGAATCCGTGTTATGAACGTAGGGTAGAAAACTAATTTCTTTGGTTTCATTGTCACCTAAACGACCATCACCTTGAACATATAATAATTTATGGGGTGCATCGCCAGCACCAATCTTGGCATCCTTTTGTATGTATCCCGTTTTGGTTAAATTATTAATCTCAGACCAATATTCTAACCGATCAATTTCTATCGGCTGAATGGCCCTTGCCCGCCATAAAACATTCATGCTGTCGGACCACTGTTCATACAGATCGAAGGATTCTGGATTGCTAGAGGCTTTTTGTAAAACTTCCGAGCTTCCGCCTGGTTCAAAAATGATATTGAGATTAAGTTCTTTTTCTGCTCTGACACGCAGCTCCTCTTGCAGGGTCACATGCGTCCCCAGAACCCGCAATGTCTCTCGTGTGTTAGCAAACACATAAGGCGCATGAATTGTCGTGGCAAGACCGATAGTCAAGAGCCCTGCCTGTTTAATAAAATTACGGCGCCTTATATTAAAAGAACCCTTAAGCGCTCCCTTGGAATCTTTAAAAGCGATGTGATTAAAATATATCTTCATTACCTATACAGCCCCTGCATTACTGAATGTACTATCTAAATAGCGATTGATCATATCACACACCGCATCCATAAACGAAACATCATTTTAATTTTCAACTTACTGCCTATGTAATCCTATTCTAAGTTTTTTTAGCTATTTAATATTTACATAATAAATAAAGTCATGTATAATGTGACAACTTAAAATATAGAGATCATAAATGCATTCACATGAGCTAAAATTTATGCACCGTTTTTATACGGGCACTTTAAACGCGGATAAAGCAACAGACATTGATTTGGCTGCACCAATGATATTGGATGCATTGCGCCATAATGATGTTAATTTATTAAATGCTCTCTTCAATCGCTATATGGCCGTATCAATTGGATTACCGTCATTGCAATACCTACATAGTGCTTTTAATTTTACAGCTGCCAGTAACACACAACAAAGCGATACAAGTAAAATACGCTGGGATATTCCAGGTCATTTTGATTTTCTAAAAACACTTCAGATTGATGCATCAAAAATGAAGGATACCTATTGGCATTTATTAGGGCGAATTAGCCGTCACGCGCTGAGAAACAATCAAACATCAATTCTGTCTTGGGTTCTAGATCATTACAACAATCCATTATTCCCACACTTTACTAAACGCCAAGAAGAATGGCGTTCTTCTGCACGGCATAAAAAATTTGGTAGTTACGGGTATAGAAGCAATAAAGATAAGCACCCCTTACCGCGACAGGGCAAAGATGACGTTTTTGAAACCATTAAAGAGACCTGTCATTTAGCCATCCGTAATCGTGACCGTGATCTTATGGTGAAATCAATCGCCATCATGAAGAACAATTATAGATATTATTTTAATCAATCCAAAAAGGACTATAAAACGCCTTATGCTTTTTTTCAGATAGGGATTCTACCTGACATTCAAGACAATGAAAACCCTGTCCCTATTTTTAACGAAATTAAATCGTTATTACAAGAAGCAGATGAGCTCTGCCAAACAACTGGATCTTGGGGGCGTTATATCCGTGCTAACCTTGTTACCGCTTTAGCACACAAGAATATAGATGTTGTAACTATGTTCAAGAATGAAGCTTTAAGCTTAAATCTCGAAGACCGTGAAGCAATTATGAATGATCGTATGCACACGGATATTCAGAACAAGAATGAAAACACTAGACACTGGATGTCCTCTAACGTTTTTTTTAATCGCTATCCAGACGCATTAAATAGCTTTATCGATATCATAGAGCAATGGCAAAAAGAAGATGGACGCGATTATAAAACACATTTTTTTAACTATATTAGACAATACCTAGAGCGCTCATATGGCAGTAAAAAAGAGTTATCATACTACGATATACAAAGCCGTTTTGAGACATCATTAAAGTGGTCGGACATTGAAGATCGCCTCACATTATTGCGCAATCATAATAAAAAAGTCCTTAATCCTATATCCTTAAAAAATAAAGAATATTTTACAGCGGCTTTAAATAGAGCCTTAGAATATGGTCATGCCGATGACTTTAAGGTCTTATGTGGCTTTGCAACAGAACAAGACCGTCAAAGATCCCCAAAAAATGACGACCAAAAAAACAGGGGCTATCATGAAGTTATTCGTCGCCACCTTTTACACCGCGCGACATTAACAAGAGACAAAAATACTGTTTCTACTTTGTTAAAGTATTTAGAGAACAGCCCAAAAGAGAACACGGAAGAAGCTGAATATATTATTAATTCAGTGATTAAAACACTTGTCACGATACCAACCAGAGAAGACCGCCGCCGCGAAAATCAATGTAGCCTGTATAGCAATGGCCAAGAAATCGAGGAAGGCGAATACAGTCAATCTCTTTCTTTGGTCTACGCCTTCGTTCAGAAAGAATATGATCGTCGGTCGACCAAAGAAAGTAAAAAAAGCCTTATCGAGTCTGTTTTTGGTTCTATCAATTCAAGAGACTGCGACTACGCCCCGTTTACTGATAGCTTTAAAATAGCCAATGATGAAAAAAATCATGGTGCGGTCTCGTCTCTTATTGATCTATGGTACAAAACAGCCAGAGATTATTATCCAAAGGAAGAATACCAGAGACGCGTCGCGTATGAATTCAAGAATGAGATATTGAAAGCATGGAAGAGTACAGAATCGATGGATCATGTTATTGAGATGATAACAAAGATCAAAGACTATAAGGCAGATGACGCTAAAGCTTTTTTCTCGGGTTTTCTTTTTGGCGCTGAAGATCACAAAAAAAGACTTTTACTAGCAAGAGAATTTCCTATGTTATTATCAGACGAAGATATAGAAACTTTAAAAACACCTATGTTCGAAACGATGTATAAGGCGCTAGATCGCATTGCAAAAAATCGAGACATTTGGCAAGACAATAAAATAACCATCCCAACAGATGATGCTCTCTATAATCCGCCGACGAATTTTAATGAGGCTCTATATCAACAACTTCTAGAACCAATGCGTTATTATTCCAAACTAGAAAGCAATGGCAGTGCTGAATTTCACGCGTTCAAATTATCGACTCTCTTTGTCGATATAAATAAAATTTCTAAATATCTACATAATCATGCCAAAGGACCAGAGGCCGTGCATAATGCTTGCCTTTTCGCACTACCGAGTGAGGGCCAATGGAATAAAGAACTGTGGGGGAACTTAGCGATTAAATGGGGTGCTGGCGCCCTAAGATGGCTTTCTTTTGCGCCGCAGCTAGAAAAAACTGTTGTCTCTTTAAATAAAAACAAAACAGGCATTGATAAAATTGACCTCTCTCGTTGTAAGCCAGCCGATCTTAGAGAGCTTGTTCATAAACACTGTTCTTACACGAATAAAGACAAGAACCCAGACCTCGCAAGGGTGTTACTTGATAATGGTGTTGATGAGAAATATTTCGAAGAGAGTCTTGATTTTGTAGAAGGTTTTAAAAATAATGCTAAAAAATCAATCAAACGTGCCTTACCCAACATTTCTATAAAGGGATCAGATGTTGGCGCACCTGGTTATACGTTAGAAACCATCCCCCCTGGGGACTACCGAAATTTATGGATGGGGCAATTTGTTAATTCATGCGTTCATTTGGCAAACCAAGGACGCGATCTTGCTTTGGCAATGTTTAAGGGCGAAGAAGCCAGCGCCTATGCCATTAAAAACAAAAATGATCAAATTGTTGGCGCTTTCCACAGCTGGGTATCAAAAGATGGCAATCTCGTGCTAAATTCTTGGCAGCGCAGAAATGCCGACTTTGACTTCTTAAGAGAGGCTTTTTTAGATGCTGTTGCCGATCAAGCCCTAAAGAAAGACGAAAAAATACAACGCGTTGTTTTGGGCAAAGGGCGTCTTGAAAAAGGTGAAATGCCTTATGAATTAATTGAAGGCAACATGATATCTGGTATTGGCGATGATGCAGAGATCAATCGCGCAGAAGGTCATTTTACTGCTGACACTGAGGTTGGACAGTTCATTATTACAAGTCGTCAGAAATCTTTGAAACTTTAGTAAGCTTCCAGTAAATGCTGATGTCAGACTAACGCGAACTATTCTCCAAAATCGCACTACGTCAAAAAAATCGCACTACGTCAAATTTTAAGCTACAGGAATTTGACCTCGTCACGTATATATTTCTTTATTTTTTTATTGAGAAGACTTCTTCTTGACCGGTGCAAAATATTATGTTAAAAATTAGAACAATAAAAAATTAAACAGAGGCAATAAACCATATGACTATTTCAGCAAAAAAATTCGAATCTAGTGCGCGTCAACTCGCGAAAGATATTATTGATTATGCCCTCAAGCAGGGGGGGGGCGTAAATCTTACTGATGTTAGCGTTTCAGTGTCTATGGGCGAAGAACAAAAGAATACGATTGAAGGCGGCGATGTTGTATCAGTTAACGGCGGCACATGGCAAGCCGTCTCTATTGCGCTATATGCAGAAAAACGTGTTTTGAGTTTTTCATTAAATGACTTTGATTTAGACACCTTAAAAGATGTCATTGATGAACAACTAAAAATATTGCCTTTTGCGCCAGAAAATGAAGATCTAGCACTGTTAGAAACTGATAAACTATATAAGGGACCTAAAGTCGATTTAGATTTATACGAAGAGAATCAACCCAGTCAACAGACATTAATTCGGTATGCAAAAGACATGGAGAATGCTGCCATGTCCGTTCCAAAAGTCAAAACAGCAAGGGATATTAGTGCATCTAAGGGAAAAAGCTTTGGATATAGGCTCGCAACAAACGGCCTCGATAAATTTGGTAAGACTTCTTTTGTTCAGGGCGTCACCTCTGCCGTTGCAGAAGACGATCTAACAAATGAAATGCAGATATCTTATGATTGGAGCACCGCGCGTCATTTTTCAGACATGACCCCTCCTGCACAAGTTGGGAAAAAAGCAGGTAAAAGTGCTGTATTAAAATTAAATGCGATTAAGCCAGAAACGGCGAATATGCATGTTGTTTTTAGCCCCGATGCATCCGCAAATTTTTTCAGCTCCGTTTTTTCTGCGATTAGTGGAGCGGCCGTTCACACCGACACAACATTTCTAAAAGATAAAATTGGCCAACAGATCATGAACAAAGATGTAACAATTATAGATGATCCTCGCACTCAAAGAGGTTTGTCATCTCAATTTACAGATAATGCAGGTCAAGAAAGTAAGGCTATTACGTTTATCAAAAACGGTATTTTACAGACCTACTTACTCGGTATGGTTAGTGCACGACAACTGGGGCTTGAACCAATAGGACGCAGTGGTGGTAAAACTAATGTTCAAGTTTTGCCAGGTAAGGTAACCGTTGAAGACCTTATTCAAGATATTGAAGAAGGGATTTATGTTCTTGGGTTCCAAGGCGGAAGCGTTTCGGCAACGACTAAACAGTTCTCTAGGCCTGCACACGGTTTATTAATCAAAGATGGTAAAATTACAGATCAGGCCGTTAGTGGTTTTGTTGTTGCTGGTAATCTTGATGAAATGTACATGGATGTAAGACTAGCTAATGACACGCCTTCCCTCCCCTATAATAGAGGAAGCTTTGTCGCGCCGACGGCACGCATTAATGCCCTCAAAATTGCAGGCGCTTAAAAAACTTCCTCGCAAAAAAAAAGCCCTCCATTATCGAGGGCTTTTTTTAAATTATCTTCTATATTTTTTAATACTAACCAGTGCCACCAATGGTCATTTTTGCTACGCGTATAGTAGGCTGACCTATGCCCGCAGGGATTGATTGACCATTTTTTCCACACATGCCACTGGCACGCGAAAGCTCTAAATCATTACCAACCATACTGATTGATTCAATAACCTTTAATCCATCACCAATGAGCATTGCACCTTTTATTGGTTCACGTATGACCCCATTTTTGATTCTATAGGCCAATGTTGCTGCCATATTGAATTTACCAGAGGTAATATCAACTTGCCCACCGCCCATAGAGGCAATATATAGGCCATCTTTAACTGATTTAATTATTTCATCTGGTTCATATGTACCATTTTGAAAATATGTTGTTGTCATGCGCGGCATCGGCGCATGCTTATATGTTTCACGACGACCATTACCCGTCAAGGCGCTATTCATTAAATTAGCATTTTGACGATCTTGCATATATCCCTTTAAGACACCATCTTCTATTAAAACATTTTGCTGTGTCGGTGTGCCCTCATCATCAAAATGTAGAGAGCCACGTTCGCCAATCATATTCCCCTGGTCAATAACGGTAACCCCTTTTGCCGCAACTTGTTGACCAATTTTTCCACTATAAACAGAAATTCCCTTACGATTAAAGTCTCCTTCTAATCCATGTCCAACGGCTTCATGTAACAGAACACCTGACCAGCCAGGCGATAATACGATATCCATTTCACCAGCAGGGGCGTCTGCGGCATTTTGCAGAATTCGAGCCTCTTTAAGGGCATTTATAGCCGCTGATTTATAACCATCTTCATCAAATAGTTCATGAACATCAACACGACCGCCAATCGATTTGCTAGCACTAGTTATCGTGTCGTTTTCTTTATAAGTAATCGCTATATTTAAAGAAGACAGGGGCCTGTTATCAAGTAATTGCTGACCATCGGCTGTTATAATTTGAACCGCCTTCCCCCTGACGCGGCATGTAATTGTAACATTTGTAATATTACTACTTAAACTGAGAGCATAGGCCTCAATTTCATCAATCTTTTTAACGCGCTCACTCATCGCCAGTGACTGAAGGGGGTTTACGTTCGGATAGAATTTCACAGGACTACACGCAAAAGACATATCTTGAGAACCATGATAACCGTTTAATGCTTGACGAGATTGTTTTATAGCGTCTTTCAATGCTACTTTATTAAAGATATCAGAGTAACAATAACCGACGCGCTCTCCTGCTCCTGCCCTAAAGCCAAAACCAGATGTCGCACTCATATCAAAAGTTGTGTACTTACCCTTGCTTTTCACGATCGTTTCATCACCGCGTATTTCTTGGAAGAACTCACCAAAGTCAGTACCATTAAGGCCATCTTGAACCAATCTAATTGTTTCTGACGGTGTTAGGTCACTGTTACCAAAAAATGTGTCTTGAAAATTCTGTTTGTTCATTATCATACCTGCTGTTTTATTATTAGTTATGAAACTATATTAGATAATTTTTATCAATATGTCAAACAAACCATTTCCGGTTAGTTGATAAATAAGTGTTTCAATATTTTTTCAGACAAGCGCTAAGGTGATGTAAGGCTAACCCCTAGGCCTAACTATTCTCTTAATAAACAAAGCCAAAAGTAAATACTCACATTGAGCTTATTTTACATTTACATATAAATTGTATTATGATATTGTCGTTCTATGAAAACAAAGAAGTTCAATAAGAAGATTGGTATGATAGGAGGATCGGGGCCTTGGGCGTCTGCCTATGCGCATACACAACTTATACGTCAAGCACAGCATGGCTATGGCGCGGTCAAAGATCAAGACTATCCAGACATGCTTCACCTATCTATCGGATTAGATGGTTTTGGCGCCAAAGGTGTCGAACAAGCCGCCTTAGTCAAAACTAAATTATTTGAACAAATTGATCTCCTCAATCATTGGCAGTGTGATGTTGTTTTAATTGCCTGTAACTCTCTTTATGAATTCTATCCAGAGATAAAAGCGCGAACCAATGCAGAAATCATTCACCTCCCCCGTGAAGGTATGCTGACAGTAAAAGAACTCGGCCTAAATACGGTTGCCGTTTTAGGATCAGACAGTTCTAAAAAAGCCAATATTCATTTCAATGAAGCCGTAGCTTGTGGTTTAACCGCTATTGTGACCAATGACGATCAACAACAAAAAATCAATCATATTATTTACCGCGTCATGGGCGGTGATAATTCAGAAAAGATCCGCCACGATTTTATAACGCTGGCACAAGAATTCGAACAACAAGGCGCACAGGCGATTTTAAGCGGTTGCACCGAACTGACATGGTTATCAACAAAAGTGAATGTCGATATTCCAATCGTTGATTGTTTATTAGCTGGCGTTGAAAAGACACTAAAAACAGCCTCCCTAAAAAGAAAAATGGTATAAAATAATGAAAGTTTATAATACAGATCATAATGCAGAGCTCACTACGGATTTAAAAAATCTTTTAAGTGGTTTTCGTCAAAAAAGAGGCTTTGATGCCAAGCGCTATGCAGACGCAAAAGCCGCATTAATTAATGCATATTTCAAAGACACCCCCCTTAAGACGGCAATCGTCGCCCTTAGTGGTGGTATTGATTCATCTGTGGTTGCTGGCTTAATCGACTATGCGAAAAAACAAGAAGGCTCACCAATAGAACATATTTTGACGCCCACCATCCCCGCTTTTGTCGCAGGCGCAACCCGACAAGAAGACGCAATGAACCGCGCTTATGATGTCATGGATTTTATCGGTTCTAAACGTTTAGCCATTGACATTACCGCCCCGCATGATGTTTTAACAAAGACAGTCGAAGCACAACTAGGGGTTACGGGTGATGAATGGGCGAAAGGACAATCCGTTGCACATGTGCGCACGATGGCGCTGGCTTATTGTGCGACTTTAATGCAGATGCAAGATCGCTCTGGTATCTTGATTGGCACGACAAACCGCGACGAAGGGGCGTATCTCGGTTATGTCGGAAAATATTCTGATGGACTTGTCGATCTACAGGTCATTTCAGATCTGCATAAATCAGAAGTTTATGAATTAGCCCATTTTTTGGATCTACCCAGCAGTACTATTAATGCCATTCCGCGCGGTGACATGTATGACGATAGAACCGACACAGAAGTATTCGGTGCGCCTTATGATTTTGTAGAGCTATATTTGAATTTTCTTGAGCTATCAGAAATAGAAAAAAAAGATATATTGGGACAATTATCCAAGGGCGCAATGCACCAATTTGATGCCATGCAAAGCAATCTAGAAAAACTACATAGTTATAATGGGCATAAATATTTGGGTAACCAGCCGGGCTCTCCCGCTTATCATTTGGACATCTTAAGAAGTGGTGTTCCAGGGGGCTGGCATAACACGGTTGTAATTCCAAGTGACAATGTGCCTAGCCAAGATATAAAAAATAAAATGCCTGGTTTCTTTGAAACATCCGATCAAGATTTTATCCTGCAAAAGACTAACAAAATAATCAACCCTACGGAAAAGTCTTCTGTCGATATTATTGATTTATCCGAAAAATGCGCATATAGACAACAACAGGCGATCCTCGTCAATGACCTCTTATCCAAGGATGAAGTTGATCAAGTTCAAAAAATAGCCTCAGAAATAGCGCCATGGATTCCCGTTGGTGAAGACGGTATGAAAAAGAATTTTAACGTCATGTCAGGCGATAAAATTGGCTCTTGGCGTGCAACAACATTTTCTAAGACTTTCTCTGAAAAAATATGGTCTCGTTTACAGCCAATAATACCTGCCTTTGAATATATAGAAACAGGCACGTCCGTTGATGCATTAGATGCACAAGTTTGGAAGGCCGTTGGCGTAAATTCTAAATTAAGTTTTATTATGTATCGCCCCGATGACAAGGGGAATTTAGTTGCACATTATGACGCCCCTTTTGATTATGGCGATGGTCGTCGTACGCTAAAATCATTAATTTTATATTTCAATGATATGGCGATTAACGACGGTGGCTCAACGCGATTTATCCATGACCCCCAAGCGTCAACGCCGCCATCCCAAAGGAACTTTGAGGACTGGGAAGGCAATGCCACAAAAAATCAAATAATTGCGACCGTGCCGCCAACGTCTGGAAGCGCGTTAATATTTGACCACCGCGTTTTGCATGAGAGCGAACCTTTGAAAGGGAATGCTCGTCCAAAATTAATTATACGCTCTGATATTGTATATCAAAGAGTAATAACCCCGTAAGAGATCCATCATGCGCCTCGCCCCTATTTCAAAAATACAGACCACAGACGACATCCATGATGCGTTGGGGTTCACTGGCGAACCAAACAAGAATAATTTAATCGCTCTTTATAACGCGGCGCTAAAAAAAGATTCTGATTACACCAAGGGTGATCTGAGGATCGCATGGAAAATAGCGCAGGATCCATATTATTGGAATGCCTTCAAGCACTATAAATCCCTTGAGACAATAGAAAATGCTGGGTTTTTTGACGATGGGCTCACCCCAGGAACGCTGGAATCCTTGAAAGATGTCAATATATTGTCAACACCGTTAGGGCATATTCAAAATCAAATCAAGGCCCTAAAAGACAATCACATATCCCCGCAAAAACAATTGGTCGTATTGATGACGAGCGGGTGTTTCGCCCCTGTTCATGATGGTCATGTCGCGATGATGGAGACCGCAAAAAAAACATTAGAAGAAAACGGCTATCATGTTTTGGGCGGGTTTTTTTCACCTGCACATGATGATTATGTATCGACAAAGGGTGATGATGCTAGACGTCTTACCGCGGCACACCGCATTATGCTTCTCGACAAAGTTTTACAAGACACACCATGGTTGAACGTTGATCCATGGGCTGCGCGCTATACACCAACCGATATTAACTTCACAGATACATGTGAACGCATGAAGGACTATTTACATGCGCATATTAATAGTGATGTCCCCATTGAAGTTGCTTATGTGTGTGGTGCCGATAATATTGCCTTTACTCAAAGCTTTGTTTCTAAAGGCTTAAGTGTCTGTGTAAAACGTCCAGGATATAGCGCTGACTTTAATCAAATTATTAGCGATATGGGACTTAATAATAATGAACGTATTTTGTTTTCTCAAACAAAGGGCGTGGAAGCCTCATCGTCAGATGTCAGGAACGGACGAATGAAGGCGAATAAAATTTTTGAACAAGACCCGCATTACCAAGAACTCCTCAATGGTATTCCGCGTTACAGACAAGCTGGCTTTACACCAGAAACAGATAATTATCTTATAAGAAACGATTTATATTGGGCAACACGTCCATGGCGAGGTCAGATAAATGATAAAGCATTAGACATGGCTCTTGAGACCTTTAAAAAAGGCCTTGTTCGTGCCCTAGAAAATGCTTTTGAGCGCTCCAACACCCCTGGTTATCCAGATCATATTAAGGCGCTATTATTGTCTGCTAAAGATCAACAAAAGATCGTTGATCAAATAATGCACGAAAACCCCAATCGTGTTCTCAATAATGACTTATTGACCAGTGGCACAGATCAATTAATCAATGTGTCTCGTTTTTTTGAACTTAGCGCTCCACAGCTTAGGTCAGATCTCTTACAGTCTAGGGCAAAGAGCACTCAAGATATTAAACGATTACCAAAAGGTGACTATATATTTATTGATGACGATATTGCAACAGGATCAACCAAACGTATGATTCAGCAAGGATTACCAAAGGGCGTGCATATTAGTCAAAGCGTTTCATTAGCAGAACAAGTCTTTAAGATGAATCATCCAAATAAAGATTTTTATTTCTGGGACATCATTGATGCGCGTGACTTTTTATTCGGCAGTAGAGATAGCGGTCTTGTGACAAAAGACTTTAACGGTTCTTCATGCCGCGCCCCCTATATTCTACCTTATGTATCAGTAATAAATCGTTGTAAAATTCCACCGGATCAAGAGCAATCTTTTACTAAGGATATTATCGCCTTAAATGATCGTTTTTTTAAAGACATTTGGATGGACTTAAAGTTAGCCAATACAGATCCACAATTTAGCACCCTCATGAAATCTATCGGTTTCAAACATGATACACGCATGCAGGATATCACGACGTGGCACTTAAAGTTTAACCCGTAACATCAATAATATATACCACTCATGGGCGTTATCAGATTAAAGTTATTTTTAACAAAAAGCCCTATTTAGAAAAAGGCCTTTCTTTATTTTTCAATGAGATAGAGGCCGTGGATCTTGCCTGAAATTGCCTAATTCTTTTTAATCTGACATGACTGGTATAATGATTATATGATGCCAAAATATAGCGCTAACGTAGTAAGCGTTTATGATGGCGATACATTCACTGCAGATATTAAACATGAAGATGGCACTATCGAACGCAATCGTGTCCGCATTCGCAATATCGATACACCAGAAATCGAAGGCAAATGTGCATCCGAAATCACAAAAGCAAAGCAATCTAAAAAAGCGCTCATTGCGTTGATTGATAATAAGCCTGTGACCCTCAAAGACATTGGTACAGACAAATACGACCGTACATTAGCAACTGTCTATAATCATCAAGACCTCAACATAGGCGAAGAACTGATCAAATTAGATGATGCAAGGCCCTATGAAGGGTATCGTAAAAGTTGGTGTGAAACGAGAAAACAATAACTACTGCTATTTTATTGAATTAAGGCTTGGGATTTGACGATTTAAATTCTGTCAGTGCTTTATAAGCTCTAGGAGACATTACGATCAAGTCATCGCCGTCTTTTACTTTTATAAGATACTTTTTATCCTCAAGAAAAACCTTATTGAATATCTCCATTAGATTTTCTTTAAAATACTCTTCTGTTATTTCTTGCATATCATACCCATTAAAGATTTATAGTTTAGTTGTTATACTTTCTGATTGAGATTCTATGATCCATACGAGATCGTGTGTCTTTAATGTAGGTTACTAGAATTTCACCTTCTTCATTAAAGCTATGCGCTCGAATACTTCCATTTGGCGCTAACCCTTCAGCAATGTTGTTGCATTGACCCACGGTATCAACCTGAAAAGAAAATCCTTGGCGATAACCACTTATCATACAAAATTTAGCGGATAAATTCTCAACTTCTTTCAAGGATGCCTCTAGATCACCTATCTCGACATGATTTGTTGTATAGTTAAGCTCCAGTTCACTGAGGGGTTTTTCAGGATGCTTTAAACTATCATTATCCGCACATCCTGAAAGAGCGAATGCAAATACAGGAGCAAGAAAAAGCTTGGGTAGTAGTTTCATGATTTTAAGTCCTCTTTATTTTATGTTTGATATTATCATGATTAAAAGCTTTCAAGCAGGCTGTCAATTGTTATGCAAAAAAAAATGTGGCGATTTATAGCTATATGACTGGACTTAGCGGTCACGCCAAGCGTTACTGTAAGCATGACGAATGCTAAAAAAATATGTGCCATATATACCCGTAAATCGACAGATGAACGCCTTGACATGACCTTCAATACATTGGACGCACAACGTGAGGCATGTGAGGCTTATATCTTAAGCCAAAAATCTGAAGGCTGGTCACCCAGCAAGGTCCATTATGATGACGGTGGGTATTCGGGGGGATCATTAGAGCGACCAGCCTTAGATCGGCTTATAGAAGACATTAAGACCTATAAGGCTAACATCGTAGTTGTATATAAGATTGATAGACTAACACGGTCATTGGCCGACTTTTCAAAACTGGTAGAAGTCTTTGACGAATACGGCGTTACCTTTGTCAGCGTCACACAAAGCTTTAACACAACAACATCGATGGGACGATTAACGCTTAACGTCTTACTGTCCTTTGCTCAATTTGAACGTGAAGTCACAGGCGAGCGTATCAGAGATAAAATTGCTGCAAGTAAAGCTAAGGGCATGTGGATGGGTGGATCCGCACCACTTGGTTATTCAATCGATAATAGGCAGTTAGCGATTAATAAAGATGAGGCACCAATAGCTGAACTTATATTTAAACGGTATCTCGAATATAGATCAGTCAAAGAGCTAAAGGCATCACTCGAACAAGACAACATAAAAAGCCCCATACGGACATCACAGAAAGGACGAACGCATGGTAACAAATATTATAGCAGAGGAAGCCTTTATAAGATTTTGAAGAACCAAGCTTATATCGGCAAGATAACACATAAAGATAAAATCTATGAGGGTCTGCACAACGCAATCATTGATGAAGAAACATGGAACAAAGCACAGACACTATTAACAGAGAACGCTACGGCTAGAAAGCAAACGACACAATCTAAATATATGTTACAAGGCTTGCTCTTTGATCCTGATGGTACACCGTACAGCCCAACATATACTGTTAAAAAAACCAAGAACGGTAAGACCAAGCAATATCGCTATTATATATCTCAGAACCTACTTCAATATAAAGATCACCCCAAAGGTCTTATCGCGCGCATCACAGCAAAACAAATTGAAGATTTTATAACTGAAAAACTCAAAGAACAATTAAGCAAAGTATCAATAGATAAACTAGCTTTTAGTTCTTCATCAGACAATATGAGACCCCACACACATACCGATGTTATTCAGAGATACATTCAACGTGTAACACTAAGCCATTCTCACATTAAAGTTTCTTATTCTTGGAAAGATGTTTTGAGTCATGAAGATAAATACGCAGAAACAGAATGCATCATATACGATTATATTTTTACACAATCTAGAAACGCTATCATATTAAAGAAACCAGACAACCAAGAAAAACTTGATCTATTTAGTCACGAGAACGCAGATTTATTAAAACGGGTAGTAAAGGGCATCTCTTGGAGAGCGCGTCATTTCGACGGTGAAAGCTTGGTTGATATTGCAAAGCAAGGCTCACATAGTAAAAATCATATACATCAATCAATCATTGATAGTTTTGAAACACTAATTCGTCTTTAAATTCCCTGTTAATTTGGCATTATATAATGAGTCATTCATCATGAAACCAGGCTCACACTGCTAACAGCTTCATTATGGTGCTTTTTTGCTTTAGAAAAATAGAAAATTCCCTGTAAAATTCCCTGTTAGCAGGGAATTAAGAAGTCATTTGAATGTGTTAAAACCCTGAAACACTGTGCAAGAGCCCTCGCCTATATAGGGCCAAGAGAGAATGGGTATAATTTGGCTTTATTCAGCAATTCTCAATGAGGGCTTTTAAAGACGTATATTAGAAAGCCCGCAAACAGCGCGGGCATGGACGATAAATATCTATTTTTGGAAAAACGCAAGACTGTATGGCGGTGTAGTGCTTTTCAATAGCACTAAACGATCATAGCAAATTCCCTGTTAAACAGGGAATTTACAGGGAAAATTTTAGTAATATTTAATAGTACGGACATTTAAGAGCTTGTAACCTATTGCAAAACAATAAGTTACGACAAAGGCACCGTTATATGACCAACAATTAACAGGGAAATATCAGGGAAAGAAAATATCTACGTAATGTATAATATATTCTGTAAGGCATAATTGATTCTATCAATCATTTTTTGTGCAACCGTGAAATCGGCCATAAAACTACTTTACGCAGAGCCGTAAATAAAGCAAACCCCATTGTTTATTTGTGACCAAAATGGTCACCCGGATGTTGCTCCAGCTTTTGTTGCTGTTGTTGTGCCAGTTTTAACATCTCAAAACCCTGAAGATGCTGTAAGAACACTTCATCCTATCATGCGCAGATTGCTCGATAGTTTTGGTGACAGAAAAGATGTTCTAGATGGTATTGCAAGAAATATCGGAACTTATGGATGGAGCGGATCCAGAACAACATATTACGCGCTCTATGAGCTCCCACTTAAAGATCTAGAAGACCATCCAATCAAACAAGTTCGATTCTGGACACAAACAATGATTCAGCAGTTAGGATTGCGAAAGGACGCTGCTAAAGATGAAGATGAAGATGAAGATGAAGAACAAGAAGCTCGTTGGTCGGTTTAATAGGACAAAATATTGAGTGTAAGAAAAACCTATCAGACGCAAATTAAAAAAGCGATTAAAGTTTTAGGTCCTGAGAAAGTTCAGTGCCTTCGAAATGTTTTTAGCGCATTACAAGGAATCCCGCCGCAAGTTGATAAAAGTAAATATCGCGCCCAACATGCCGACGAAATGGATACTCTAGATCAACTAGATCATACAGAACGATGGATTGAACATGATAAATCTCATAATTTTTATCGATTTTCACCGTATGCCCCTCCACTTATAAAGTCTAAAAAATCGGAAAACCTTATTGAGGTTATGGAGGAGTGTTTTAATATTTTGAAAGAAATGTATCCAAGTAAACTTAAAGAAGGCGTTACGGTTGAAGAAATTATCGCGCAGTCAAAATACGAAGGGGCAAGCTTATTAGATGCTCTATATTACATCTCCAATATTAGTGGTGTATGGTCAGGAAAAAGTAATGGGTTTTCTTACGAAAAAAATTCTACGCTCACGATAAACGAGAGAGTGCTAAGCAAAAGCAGCTTGTTTCAAGTATACGAAGAACATTACGCGCACGATTGGTGGTTATCAAAAAATAAAAGGCATCTTCTAATATTGGGAAGCCCTAAAACTGCATTTTGGGACCGAACGGCTCCAAAAATAAAAAACATTATCAGTTTCGTTGGCGGATTAGCAGTTTTAATAACAACATCATATGCTTTAACCCAAGCGGTTATAGGCTTTTACGATCTTTTCCAAAACTATCTTTCTCCTTGATACAAAATGCTATTAGAGATAACGTATGGCTGTGAATACGGTTTTGCGTATTCGCCGGGGCTTTGTAACCCTGCAATTACCGGCTGATATCGCCGTCATGATGTCGCCTTTCGATCTCTTACGATCGGGAGGCGGCGATGTATGTCCAAGACCCCGGTCTAAAGATCGTCGCGGTTGTGTAATTGCAACTTACAAACTCCCGGTCACCAGAGCGATAAGCGCCTGGTGACTTTTAACATTAACGGGAGTTGTAAGATGGCATTACCCAAATGTAAGAAATGTAATCAAGGCGTTAGTAAAAGTACTATTACGTGCATCAATTGTGCAGAGAAACGTGATCCTGTTTCAATTATCTCAAAAATAGCTCTAGGGTTGCTCTCGGTTTTTATTGTACTTCTTGTCTTTGGGAGCATTTCGGCAAAACTGCACGAAGATGAATATAAAGCAGCCTCTACTCAAGAGAAACAGGATTATCTGCTTGATAAAAACAAACAGGATATCTTCATTTGGAATACAAAAGATTATGTGCGATCACGATTAAAAGATGCATCATCTGCACAGTTTAAAAATGTGTTTTATAGTAAAGCTAGTGGCACGCATGTAGTCTGCGGTCAGGTCAATTCAAAAAATGCATATGGCGGGTATGTTGGTTATAAATACTTTGTGTCCGGATCGCCAGAACTTACTTTTTTTGAAGATGAAGTTGATGATTTTGCAAAAATATGGAACGAGCTTTGTAAATCATAAGATCAATTTATTGACTGCAGGATTTATTTAGAATAAAATATACTTTGAAAGCGTTAACGACGTTTTTATTTTCAGACATTGATGAGTCCCAAGGGGACCATCCTTGAGAGCCTAAGGCACCTCTTGGTCATCCCCTTAAACATTAAAATGGAAAACTATTTTTCCTAGGAGACTTATCATGCAAAAAGCAGATGCTTTTGCCCATCTTGGGCAAAACTTACAAATCCATTATTTAAAATCTAGTGACCTTAAACCCTTTAAAAGCAATGCACGTACGCATTCAAAAAAGCAAATTCAGCAAATCGCCGATAGTATGCACGAGTTTGGGTTTACCAACCCCATTCTGATTGATGCAGATCATACTATTATTGCTGGTCATGGACGCCTTGAAGCGGCTAAGCTTGTTGGAATTCATCAAGTACCTATTATCTATCTGAGGCATTTAACCGAAGCGCAGAAGCGCGCCTATATCATCGCTGATAATAAACTCGCTGAAAACGCTGGCTGGGACTTTGAAATCCTACAGTCAGAAATTCAGACCATTGCTGACCTTGATCTCGACCTTGATTTAACGCTCACTGGCTTTGAAATTGCTGAGATTGATGGTTTTATGATGGGTAATCAAGCATCGCCAGAAGAACCATCAATTCTGAATCTTCCAAATAACCCAGTGAGTCAATTAGGCGATCTGTGGTATCTGGGAGAACATATTTTGTATTGTGGTGATGCCACCAAGTCAGAATCTTACGAACGCTTGATGGAATCTGAACGGGCCCAAGCCATTTTTACAGACCCACCCTATAATGTGCCTGTAAACGGTCACATTTGTGGGAATGGCAAAGTCAAACATGATGAATTCAAAATGGCATCGGGTGAGATGTCAGAAGAAGAATTCACACGGTTCTTGAAAACCGCATTTCAGAATCTCAAGGAATATTCCATTAATGGTTCACTCCATTATATCTGTATGGATTGGCGTCACATCAAAGAAATCACCAAGGCCGGCGAGATTTATGATGATTTCAAGAATTTATGCATATGGAACAAAACCAATGGCGGTATGGGTTCGCTATACCGATCTAAACATGAATTGGTGTTTGTTTATAAAAATGGAACAGAACCTCATATCAACAATGTAGAACTTGGCAAGCATGGGCGTTATCGCACCAATGTGTGGGACTATGCAGGTGTGAATACATTCCAAAACAACAAAGATCTTGAGCTTCATCCTACAGTGAAACCAGTTATCATGATTGAAGATGCTATCCTCGATTGCACTAAACGTGGTGATATTGTTCTCGATGTATTTGGCGGCAGTGGCAGCTCATTAATCGCTGCTGAACGAGCTGGGCGTAAGGCGAGATTAATCGAGCTTGATCCTAAATATGTCGATGTGATCATCCAACGCTACAAGGAAGAAACTTTAAAAGTTGCAGTTCACGAAGATGGACAAACCTTTGATCAAAAGAAGGGAGAGCACCATGACGGATAATAACGATGACTATGAAGTGGGCTACGGCAGACCGCCAAAATCAACGCAGTTTCAAAAAGGACAATCTGGCAATCAAAATGGGCGCCCAACTAATGCACAAAAAGAAAAGAAATTTTGGGATACTTTTCTCGAAGTGTCCAAACAACTTGTCACAATTAACAAAGGTGGAAGGAAAGAACAGATAGAACTAAAGGAAGCCCTTATTAACAAGCTTTACAGCGAGAGCTTGAAAGGCAATATGCAGGCTTTAAAAACTGTAATGCAATATCTTGAAAAAGCCTCTCCCGTTGAGCAATCAATGCAGAGACCTACTATTATCATTAGACCGCCTTATGGGCCAGTTGAGCCTATGCCTCCGATATATGGGGTAGACGATCAAAATAAAGATAAATAAGCTAATCTTTGTAAAATTTCTCCTCGTAGTTAGCTTATTAAATTATTTTCTTGATTAAGCAGAAAAAGAGCCTATCCTCGAATCATGAAAGTTTTCACCTTATGCATATTTTTATTTATGTTCGTTGTCGGAGGTTTTTCCGATTTAGCACATGCTTATGTTGCTGACCATGCATGTGATCATTATCAAATGGAGCAACACAACAAAACAGATAGCGAACCTTGCCACTCAGGGCAGAGCCACAATCAGGATGAAAATCAAGAGCAAGGTTCATGTACTGATTGTTGCTGTGTTCATTCTCAAACAATTACAACTTTTAATGCCCCTTTAAAAACACCTATGAATGTCAACGTGCCGTTTATTTTAGTTTCTTCTGATAATCATAATTCTTTCAAGCACTCGGCATTGCGTCGCCCACCCCGTATTTAATGTTCGCAGGCTAATTGTGCCTGCATTTTGCGTCAGCTCTGTTTAGGGCTGCGTTTTTCTATGAACATTTAAAAACGGAAATAACAATGAAATATTTATATATAATTTTGCTGGTTGCTTTGTTTGCGCCTACTCAAGCAGCAAAAGCAGGAACGCTTTCACTAGAAACAGTTATTAAACAAGCTCTTCAAAACAGCCCAGAAACTGCACGTATCTTAAATGATTTTGCAGACGCTGATGCCGAGGCGTTTGAAATTGAAACGCTTAGTAACCCTACAGCAGAAATCAATATTACAGCGATTGAAGACGGTACTTCGCGTTCTGTAGGTATTGAGATAGAGCAGCCAATGAGGCTTTCCAATTTTGGGTCGCGCGGTTCATACGCCAACGCACTACGCAGAACAGCTAGTATTGAGCAGAAAGCTCAGATGTTGGAACTTATTCACTCTATTACGCGTGGCTATTCTTCTTATTGGGCTTTGCAGGAACAAGAAAAGCTTTTATCTGAAAACGCTAGCTATGCACGTAAGAAGCAAAAGCTGATTGAGCGTGCAGCAAAGGATGGACGTGTTGATGCGGCAGATGCCAAAATCTTTAAAGCCGAAGCGCTCCGTTTGGAAGAGCAACTTCGTGTTATTCGCTCCAGAAAGACAAACGGTGCGACAAATCTTTTACGGATGGCTGGCATGGATCAAACGAGCTTTGATGTTAAGCGGCCTAAAAGCCCTGAAATTCCTGATCTAACGGCCTTAACATCTCTCGCGGGTAATGAGGGATCAATCCGAAGTCTTTTGGAAAGCCGCAAAGCCCTTGCAGAAAGACGCTACAATGTGGCGCGGCAAGATGCAGGTTTTCCAGAGTTTGCGCCTCGTGCAGTTATAGAGCGCGATCTTGACGAAAACAGCACCGCAATTTTATTCGGTGTAAATATAGCCATTCCGATATGGGATCGAAATAACGCCGAACTTTCTAGAGCTAATGCAGAACGCCGTTTGGCACAAAGTAATCTTAATGCCCTGAATGAGCAAAACTTTGTGAATGTTTTGGCAGCATCTTATGATCAAGCCAAGGCCACGCAAATCTCGGCCTCTACATATCGCAATAAAATCGTTCCATCTTGGGATGATGTGCAATCCATTACTGATAAGAAATTTGAAAATGGACAGGCTTCAATCCTCGATCTTTTTCAAATGCGTGAAAGGATTACGGATGTGCAAAGCGAAGCCTTACAAGTATACCTAAATTCTATCGAGGCGCGAATTGAGCTTGAAAGCTTAGTTGGTCAAAGTCTTGCAAACACAAAGGAATAAAAATCATGAATAAAATTTTAATATTAATAGCTTTTATTGCAATTATTGCCCCAGCTTATGCAGGTCCTGGACACGACCATGGGGAAAGTGCCTTTGCTGGCGGCGCAGGCCCTGCAACCCATTTTAATTTAACCAATCAACAAATGAGTAATCTGGATATTCAATCGGAAAAAGTTGAGTTTTTATCGATTGCACAAGCTGTTGATATGTTAGCCTTCACTGAATTATTGCCTGAGAAACAAGCATCCATCTCTCCAAGGTTTGGCGGTAAGATTCTTGATATTGCTGTTCAGGTCGGACAAGAAGTGAAAAAAGGGCAACGTCTTGCCACGCTGGAACCCCTTAGTGTTGGAAGTAGCAATGTTGCTTTGTCCTCACCTATTGATGGATTTGTTCTTAATCTGCACGCAGGCGTAGGTGATATAATTGATGCTGGTGGCGATATTCTTGAAATCGGTGATGCCTCCCAAATGCTAGTGCGCGGTGTTGCTTATGAGACACCAGACATTCAAATCTTGAAGGTAGGGCAGAAAGCCAAACTGCATCTTGATATTGCACCTGATCGTCATATTGAGGGTAAAATACAGCGTATTAACCGCGTTATTGACCCTGAAAGCCGTACATTTTCAATCTTTGCCATGATTGATACCCCAAAGCGCGATATTCAACCCGGATTACAAGGAACAATGGAAATTTTCACAGGGTCGGATGCGCCAGTTATGGCGGTTCCAAAGCGATCTGTTTTAGGTGAGCTTGGCTCTTACTTCGTATATGTTATGAAAGGCCAAGGGGTTGAAAAGCGCGAGGTGACAGTTGGGGTAAAGACAGGTCATCACACTGAAATTAAAAGCGGTCTATTCCCAAATGAACGTGTTGTGACTAATGGAAATTATCAGCTTCAATATATGTCTGTTGGAGGAGTTCAGGAACACATTGATGAAGAAGACACACATGATGAGCAGGAAGGTCACGCACATGATGATGGACATGACCATGACGATAACAGCGATCATAAGCATTAAGGGAGGAATTAGATATGTTTGATACAATTATACGTTTTGCCCTGAATTATCGCCTTTTGGTGATAACTATCGCCGCACTCATGACGGTCTACGGCTTTCAAGTTGTGCGCACACTTCCAGTGGACGTGTTTCCTGATTTAAACCGCCCCACAGTTACAATTATTAGTGAAGCGCATGGGCTTGCCCCCGAAGAAGTCGAAACGCTTGTAACTTTTCCTGTAGAGGCTGCCATGAATGGTGCGAGTGGTGTAACAACGGTTCGTTCGTCATCATCGATTGGGTTTTCGATTGTCTATGTTGAATTTGACTGGGATATGGATATTTATCTCGCTCGACAAATTGTTGCCGAAAAATTGAACCAAGTCGCAGGGAGCCTTCCCGAAGATGTTCAGTCCATCATGGGGCCAGTATCATCAATTATGGGAGAAGTGATGTTTATTGGCATCACATCTGAAAACCCTGATATACCACCTCTCGATTTACGAACGATTGCTGATTGGGATGTAAAACAAAGGCTCTTAGGCATTAGTGGTGTATCAAAAATTACGGCGATTGGTGGTGATTTAAAACAATATCACGTGCTAGTTGATCCCGAAAAAATGCTTAATCACGGCATTACTTTACATCAGGTGCGTGAGGCATTGGAAAATGCAAATGTAAACACCACAGGTGGTTTTTTACTGGATGCCTATAAAGAACATTCCGTTCGTAATTTAGGGCTTATTCGATCTCTTGATGATTTAAAAAAAACCGTCATTGCGAAAGAGGTTTCACCTGATATGCCTGCCCTAACTCTTGCAGACGTAGCCGAGGTGAAATTAGCTGGACCAATCGCTAAACGTGGTGACGCGTCTGTTAATGGTAAGCCCGGTGTGTTACTTGCCGTCTCAAAACAACCGGGTACAGATACGATTGGCTTAACTGACCGAATTGAAAAAGAACTAATATCTATCAAGAATTCACTACCTGAAGATGTAGTCCTCAATCCTGAGATATTTAAACAGGCGGACTTCATTAAAAACGCTATCCACAACATCATCGAAGCTCTGCGTGATGGATCTATTTTGGTAGCGATTATATTGTTTTTGTTTTTGCTAAATTTCAGGACAACCGCAATTACGCTTGTTGCTATTCCTTTATCTATTGTTGTGACCTTGATCATCTTCAAATGGTTCGGGATGAGTATCAACACCATGACGCTTGGCGGTCTTGCTGTGGCAATTGGTGAACTCGTCGATGATGCAATTGTTGATGTTGAAAATGTATTCAGGCGATTGCGAGAAAACAGGCATAAAAAAGACAAAGAGCCCGCTTTAAGTGTTGTTTTCAAAGCATCGAAGGAGATCAGGAACTCGATTGTCTTTTCAACTATAATTGTGTTCATGGTATTCTTACCACTTTTTGCGATGAGCGGTCTTGAAGGAAAAGTGTTTATCCCTCTTGGGGTGGCTTACATCACCGCAATTGTGGCCTCAATGCTTGTATCACTTACTGTAACGCCCGCTTTATGCTCGTATCTTCTGCCCAAAATGAAGCGTATGGAGGACGAGAAAGATGGATGGATGGTCCGAAAGTTAAAATCTGGACATGCTTGGGTTTTAAATTTTGCATTGCCTCGCCCTAAGTCTGTTTTAGCAATTGTAACGGCTTTGTTTTTAGGCGCGTTAATGCTTGTGCCAACATTTGGGCGCGAATTCTTGCCTGAATTTAATGAGGGTAGTTTTACAATCAATGTAACATCGCCGCCGGGTACATCGTTGGAGGAAAGTAATCGCCTCGGTATTTTGGCAGAAAACCTTATGCATGAAATTCCCGAAGTTGCGGATACTGGACGAAGAACGGGTCGCGCCGAAGAAGATGAGCATGCGCTTGGTGTAAACTCGACAGAGTTAGAAGTAACATTAAAATCATCGGATCGACATAAAGAAGATATCGTTTCGGATATTCGTGAAAAGCTCGGCTCAATTCCCGGCGTGATTATCAATATTGGTCAACCTATATCTCACCGTATTGATTTTATTACCTCAGGTGTTCGCGCACAAATTGCCATTAAAATCTTTGGTGATGATCTCAATATATTGCGTACTAAGGCCGCCGAAGTACAGACCTTGGTTCAGGGCGTTGAAGGTATTGCTGACTTGCAAATGGAGCAACAGCTTCTAATACCGCAAATTCATGTGAATTTTGACCGTGATAAAGCCAAGCAACATGGCGTTATGATTGGTGAGGCCGCGCAACATGCGGAGCTTGCGATGCAGGGACAAACCGTCACCAATATCATTGATGGCAATCGTTTGTTTGATGTTGTTTTGCGCCTTAATGATGAGGCTCGGGAGGATAAAGAAGCTATTGGCAAAATCCCGTTTGAAACGCTGCGCGGTAATGTTGTTCCCTTACAACTTTTTGCAGACATTGAGGAAGCCAAAGGGCCAAACTTGATTAACCGCGAAGGTGTTAGCCGCCGTATGGTTGTACAAGCCAATACGCAAGGTCGTGATGTGGTAAGTGTCGTTGAAGATATTCAAAGGATACTCGATGAAAAGCTGGAACTGCCATCGGGATATTACATTAGCTATGGCGGGCAATTTGAAAGCCAAGCAACAGCACAACGTAACATCTTAATCTTGAGTATTTTCTCGCTTTTGGGAATGTTCCTTGCTCTCTATACACATTTCCGTTCAATCAACCTTAGCCTACAAGTTATGCTTGCTATTCCGCTATCCTTCATTGGTGCTGTGATTGGTATCTATCTGACAGGCGGCGTGTTTTCAATCGCTACAATGGTTGGATTTATAACGCTCACAGGGATTGCATCACGCAACGGCATTATGATGATCTCGCATTATCTCCACCTCATGAAACATGAGGGTGAGAGCTTTGATCTTAAAATGCTCAAACGTGGAACACAAGAACGGCTTGTGCCAGTGCTTATGACTGCATTAACGGCACTGCTTGCCCTTACACCACTCGTAATGGCTGCTGGTGAAACAGGAAAAGAAATTCTTAGCCCTGTTGCGATCGTGATCTTCTCAGGTCTATTCAGTTCTACGCTTCTAAACCTCATCGTTACACCATTGGTGTTCTGGAGATTTGGCGAGAAGGCTTCACAAAGTTATTTGGAACAGCAAACAAAGCAGCGCGTTTTATAAAAAAAGGAGATTTTTTAAAATGACAAAAAAAGCCGAACTCTACCGCATGGTCATGGATAAGCATATATGCCCGTATGGTTTAAAATCACTCGATCTTTTAAAAGCTCAAGGATACGAGGTTGAAGATAATCATCTGACCAGCCGCGAAGAAACAGATGTGTTTAAACAAAAGCATGATGTAAAGACAACGCCGCAAACTTTCATTGATGGAGAACGTATCGGTGGATATGATGATCTGAAAGAATTTTTCGGAAAAAAACAGGAAGGCACGACCTACAAACCCATTATCGCAATTTTCGCCACGACTTTCCTTATGGCCCTCTCAACGGCATGGGCCATTGGTGAGCTGAATATCATTAGAATGATTGAGCTTTTTATTGCTATTAGCATGTGCGTATTGGGTATCCAAAAGTTAAGAGACTTAGAAGCGTTTAGCTTACAATTTTTGAATTACGATCTTCTGGCTCAAAGGTGGGTCAAGTATGGCTACGTTTATCCCTTCATTGAAACACTCGCGGGCGTGGCGATGATTTCGGGATTTCTCACTATCATTTCCGCACCCGCAGCCCTGTTTATCGGAACGGTCGGCGCAATTTCTGTTTTTAAAGCGGTTTATGTTGATAAACGCGAACTAAAATGTGCATGTGTTGGTGGGAATAGCAACGTGCCACTTGGTTTTGTATCCTTAACTGAAAATTTAATGATGATAGCAATGTCTTTCTGGATACTATCACAATACATAGGGTAAATTATGGGACACGGACAGCACCATCATCACCATGGAGATCCATCTGAAATAGGCGAAAAATGCCTATGGTGGGCGGTGGGTGCGAACATACTGCTCACACTGGCGCAAGTGATCGGCGGCATAATTTCTGGCAGTTTATCGTTGATTGCCGATGCCCTACATAATTTTAGCGATGCGGCTTCTCTGCTTATTGCTTTGATTGCAATTCGTATTGGCCGCAAACCGCCGGATCAATTCAAAACATTTGGTTATAAACGCGCCGAAACTATAGCGGCCTTTATTAACCTGATCACTTTGATCATTATCGGACTCTATCTTTGCTATGAAGCAATTATGCGTTTTATTACACCAGAACCCATTGCCGGATGGACGATTGTTATTGTTGCTGGAATAGCTTTAGTAGTTGATTTGTTCACGGCCTTTTTGACCTATAGTCAATCCAAAAATAGCATGAATATGCGGGCGGCATTTCTGCATAACTTGACGGATGCGCTTGCCTCGGTTGGCGTAATTATCGCCGGAACACTGATTTTACTTTATGGTTGGGTTTGGACGGATGCTGCAATGACGTTGTTGATTGCCGGATATGTTTTATATCACGGACTGCACGAGATTCCGAAAGTCATTCACTTGCTTATGGAAGGAACGCCGAAAGGCATAGCGATTGAAGATGTAATTTCAAGCATGGAAACACAAGCAGGCGTTCAGAATGTGCACCATGTTCATATCTGGCAACTGGATGAAAATCGCAACGCTCTAGAAGCGCATGTCGTGATAGACGATCAAGGCCGAATGGATGAGGTCAAGCGAGAGCTGAAACAAATACTCAAAGATCGTTTTTCCATCGACCACTCAACATTGGAATTTGAACATCAAAAATGTTTTGAAATGAATAACCAAAGGAAGGAAACTCAACAATGTTAAAGCATATTTTCACTACAATTTTTATACTAGTCGCGTTTATTCAGCCCACATGGGCAGGACCTGGACACGATCATGACGGACATAACCATTCAGAGGCTCAACTTATTATCACGCCTATCACGCCAGCTGAATTGAAAGCTGGAGAGGAAAATGCGCTTGTTTTGTTTGTTCAAGATAAACAAGCACAGCCAGTGGATGTGTCGCAGTTTAAGGTTGTTCATACAAAACCCGTTCACCTATTAATCATTGACCCTGAATTGAATGATTATCACCATGAACATCCAACTCAAACATCAACTGGGCAATATGCTTTTAATTTTACACCACAAACTACTTGCTCTTATCGTATTTGGGTGGATGTTCAACTTAAAGGATCAGACCAACAATATGTACCTGTTGATTTAAAAGGCGCGGCAGAATGCAGAGAGCCAATTGATAAAACAGTGAGCTTCGAGTCTTCATCACAAGGGTATGACTTTAAGCTTGAATTGGAGGGTGACTTAAAGGCTGGAGAATCTGTTATGAGCACTGTGAGTATTTCCAAAGATGGGCAAGCCGTAAACGTCCTTGAGCCTGTCATGGGGGCTTTTGCGCACATGGTTGGCTTTTATGAAGATTATGAAACTATCGCGCATATTCACCCTATGGGCGCAGAACCAACTGAAGACACCGAACGTGGTGGCCCAACCTTGCGTTTTCATATTGAACCGGAACAAGCGGGGTATTTAAAGCTATTCGCCCAGGTTCAAATTGATGGAAAGCAGGTCTTTGCACCGTTTGCAGTGAAAATTAACTAATCTTAATCATTTAATTTAGGTGACTAATTGACTGGACTTCGTGCTCTAAGGAAGCGTTACTGTCTTCATGAAGAAGATGCAGGGCCATATATTATCTGACTTAAATATGCTAAAAACAACTGACAAGAAAACGTTGCACACGCTTTGGGCTGATTGTTTTGGCAATAAAGAAAAGCCATCTAGCCGTGATTTGATCATGCGCCATATCGCGTGGCATGTGCAGGAAAAAGCGTGTGGCGGATTGCCTGCGCGTACGCGTACAAAGCTCAATCGACTTATCAGCGGTGAAGTTAAAGCGCCGATCAAGAAACACGAACTCCCATCAAAAACGATCCTAAAGCGGGAATGGAATGGACAGACCTATATCGTCTATGTCCATGATAAGAAAAGGCTGGAGTATAACGGTTGTGAATATACAAGCCTTACAACCATTGCTAAAGAAATCACAGGATCTCATTGGTCGGGGCCCTTATTTTTTGGCTTAAGGAAAGATAAGAGAAATTAGTCTGTATATTTAAACCTTGCATCATCTGGTTCGATGCTATCCCAGAAGTTTTTAGCATATGCTCTGTAAACAGACCTAGTTGAATTAGAAATGTTTCCACCATTCAAAATCATAAGTTCCATAGGGTGCATTATATCAGCAACAATACTGATTAATGTTTTTTCATCTCCCCATTGAAAGTTTCTGACAGATTTAGAAACTTTCTGTGACCTGTGTACCAGATAGTTATTGCGGTGGGCGGCTAAGCTTTTGAAAGCATCATGATTTTTCAAAAATTCATCTAAAGAAGATAAGCCTTCCAACAAGTCTTGAAGACGATCATCAAACGCATCTTCAGCTTGCGTGTAATTTAACTTTACCAGCTCTATTACTTCTTCTTTCTTCAAAAGCTCATGCAAGGCGTGGAAAGAAGACGGTTTATTCTTTTTATCTATAATAACTTTAGACAAAGCTAAAAGAGTTTCATTTAGCAAGCTTCTACGTAGAACAGCCCATACATTACCTGAATATGTGTTTGTAAACTTATCGGTAATCTTTTTTTGATTGCATGCGTCAAGAATCTCATAATTGACGTATGCCCATTTAATTTCAGCACAAATATTCTCGGCAATGATAACTAGGCCATCATATAGATCTTGTGCTGTTTTTTGCTTTTTATTCTTTTGTTCCATGCTCGTTAATATAACTGGACTTCCGCGCTAAAGGAAGCGTGTATGGTGTTATGAAGAATGATAAAAATATACGCTGTGCCATCTATGCCCGCAAGTCATCTGAAAATGGCATGGAGCAGGATTTTAATTCACTCGATGCACAGCGTGAATCTGGCGAGGCATATATCAAAAGCCAAAAATCAGAAGGTTGGAGTGTCGTTAAAAAGCAGTATAATGACGGCGGCTTTTCCGGTGGCAATATGGGTCGTCCAGCTCTGAAAGCATTGCTCGCCGATATTAAGAAAAAATTGATTGACGTAGTAGTCGTTTATAAGGTTGATCGGCTATCTCGGTCCTTACATGATTTTGCCAAACTGGTTGAACTGTTTGACGAACATGGCGTGACCTTTGTGTCTGTCACGCAGAGTTTTAACACTAAAGATTCGATGGGGCGATTGACGCTCAATATGCTTTTGTCTTTTGCTCAGTTTGAACGGGAAGTCACAAGCGAACGTATCCGCGATAAAATCGAGGCTAGTAAAAAGAAGGGTATGTGGATGGGCGGCACGCCGCCGCTGGGCTATGACATTAAAAATCGCCACCTCGTTATTAACGAACCCGAAGCCAAACAAGTACGCTATATATTTGACGGTTATTTAAAGGCTAAATCTATCATTACGTTCATTGATCATTTGCGCGAGCAAGGCATTATCAATAAACGTTGGACAACTGAAAAAGGACATAAACGTGGTGGAAGCTATTTTGATCGCGGCTATTTATCAAAGCTTCTTAATAATCCGCTTTTGCTCGGTAAAACACATCACAAGGGCACATTATATGATGGCTTGCATGAGGCTATCATCGATCAAGAATTGTGGGATGCTGTTCAAACCAAGCTTTCAAAAAACAACACTAAAAAAGAGAGTAATCATCATAGATCACACATTCTATTAAAGGGAATGGTCTTTGATGTTGAAGGTCGAGCTTATTCACCAGGCTATAGTGGTAAAAAGCTCAAAGATGGAACACGGTGCTATCACCATTATTACATCAGCCAAGTTGCTATTAAAGAAGGAGCGCAAAAAGCAGACGTCCCACGCGTCCCGCAAAAAGATCTCGAAGCCGTTGTATTGGATCAGCTGAACAAAAACATAGAGGATGAGGAGCAGAAAATATTATTGAAGAATTGGAACGACAAAACCTATTTGGATAAACGTGCCGTTTTAAAGGGGCTGATTGAAAAAGTTGTTATTTTTACAGATAAAATCCGCATAGTTATCAAAACAGCTCAGGGCCCATTACAAGAATATGATCTGCCTGCAGGATTTAGAAAGTATGGCGGTAAAAAACTTATACTTGATGAAAACGGCAAAGACCTAAAGCCTACGACAACCAAAAAAGATCCTGCGCTAATCAAAGCGCTTATTCGCGCCCATAAGTGGAATCGCATGCTTAAAAGTGGTGAAGTGAATTCATTTAAAGAAGTTGCAGATTCTGAAAATATGCGCCGAGGCTATGTACGCCAAATTTATAACCTTATTTTCCTTGCGCCAGAAATTCAGACCGCCATTTTAGAAGGACGTCAGCCTGATACCCTTATCCTTGCCCGCTTGATGTTGGGCAACATACCGCTTTCATGGTCTGAACAAAAAGAAACCTTTGGTTTCTGATACGAGGCAGGTTACTCTTAAATATTATATGAATTTTAAAAGAACCTTAAATAATGAAACCCGAAATAAAAATTGATCCTGAGGATACTGGAAATTGTTTGCCAGCAATTAAGGCTTTAGCTAGCTTAAAAGCCATGGCATCTTACCATGAAATAAGAGATCTGCGTCATCCTCTCGGAGTGTATAACCTCTCATTATCTCGTATTTGTGATAAGGTAAAAAAATGTGCAGATAAGTTAGAACAGCACTGGATTGATACGCCAAAAGATCAAGCTATAAAAGATGAGATTATTGACTATTTGGAGCTTTCTTTATACGCAGCAGCAGAGCATAATGATGATATAGAAACTGTGGCCAAAACATTTTTTAAAAATAATTTCTCTGCATCAAAAGATAAAAGTTTGCGTTCTTTAAAAAGGAACCTTAAACCATTAAGAGATGAAATATCAAACTACACCAACACAATAAAACATAATCATGGGCGCATAAGACTATTTGAAACAGATTTTCATCATGATGGGGCCACCATCTTCTTATTAGGCTTTTTTGTTGAAGGTTATAAAAACGGGCAAGCTGCACCGCATCATATACTTCATAGTAATGGTAAAAAGATAATTTCTATTACATCAATTCTATGGGAAATTTTGACATATATATCACTATCTTCAATAGAACTGTCAAATTATCTTGAAAGCATAGATGCAGTAAACCAAAACAACGATATTATACCATGTACCAAGATCTTTAGAGATACAGCAATTAAACTAACTCGTCTTCCACTCTATACATTTGATGAAGATCACCCATTTAAAAGCACTAAATGGAATATTGAGATGGATGAGGAGATGATCAAGGATTCAAATTCAGGTATTTATGGCTCTATACAAAAAAAATGGTCAAAAAGTGAAGATGGCAAGTTTGATGGCTGGCAACTAGGATATGCTGGCGACGGCGCTACGAGATCATTTCATGTTGCAGTTCCAAATAAAATGAGTATTACTCATTGGGAATAAAGCTATTCAATGACACTGCCGAAATGCGCAAACAGAGAGAAAAAGCCTATTCTCTCAGAAAAGGGCAACTATCGACGATTAGCCTAATATTCGAGGTTCGAATCCCCCCCCGAAAGCCCCGTTTTAGCGGGCTTTTTGCACTGTCAAACCATTGATTTTAATGGATAAAAGATAATGGCGGAGAGGAAGAGATTCGAACTCTCGAGGGCTTGCACCCCACACGCTTTCCAGGCGTGCGCCTTAAACCACTCAGCCACCTCCCCGCATAATCAATTATTTTATAGACGTTTGATGAACGCGCCGCAATAGAATTTATCAAATAAAAAGCCCCTATCGTGACAATAGGGGCTTTGTGTTACGTCTTATTCATCGGATTAAAATGCATATTGCCAACCCAGCGTGAAGTTGTAATCTGTGCCTAACTGCGGACCATCAAGATTTTGATAAACGGGCATGCCAAATTCAGCCGCCAATCTATGCCCCTTCATTGGACCGTCAAGGTGAAGATAATTAACGCCCAAGTTCGCATTGACACGATATCCCCCGCGTAAATCAGGACGTGCCGTTGCAATAACCGCTTGGTTTAACTGGCCGTCTGCACCCTTGATATCTTTCCAAGCCTTACCATCTAAACGTGCAGAGATACTAAAAGCATCACTGAGAGGTTTCGCAAGCCACCCCGTCATTTGATACTCATTACCCAAACGATATCCCTCGTCATTTTTACCAAAACGCACCGTTGTTAAAGCCTGTGCGCCCCACGAGAAATCGGCCTTGGCCTCTGTATACGTTAGCCCGATTGTCGGATCAACCGTTCCCGAACCTAATTGCATGGCATAGGGCAATCTTTGATCTGTGCCCGCTGGCGTTGTACCGCGTTCGTCAATACTGCCGGTTGGAAGACTAAGGCCCATATTAAGGAGTAACGTTTTGGTTTCCGAACGCCCCTCATGGTTATGCGCACCGTCTTGATAAAGCGTATAAAGACCGCCTAACTTAACATCGCCGAAGCCCTTGGCCGTGGTACGAAAAGTGCCGCCCATACGGGTTAAATGATTCATTGATTTATCGATGTACGGCACCATAGCCATAACGGTTAGATCATCACTAACACCATACATACCGCCGAACATATGCATCTCCATGGTCATATCCGTTGGGGTAACCATAAAGTCATTCAGCACTTGAGCATTTGTGACCTTACTGTCCCCACTATAATTATCGTTCATCTCCATTTTCATGTAACGATAAGAGAACATGAATTCCCCCGTTTTATGGGCATGATCACCCATCACACCAATCGGGGCGTGTGTATCGGCAGACGAATATCCATCAGCCATAGCGTAATTTGCCGTAGCAATCGGCAGAGCCACCAAACATGATGTCATGATGGCGGTTTTTTGTAGTTTTTTTGTTAAAAATGTAAGCATGATTTTTCCCTCTTAGAAAAAATATTAAAAATGTAAAAATGTAAATTAATATAGAGGCGCTTTAAACGCCCTTAGAGGGTGGCCCTTGAGCAGACCAATCTTTGGAAATAGTGGGGATGAATTGACTTAAGGTGATTTGATCAAAGTTATAACCATAGGCGATTACATCATGACTAAAGAGGGTCACAGAAGCGGTCTGTGATGCTGTTTTTACAAAATCACAGCGTGTGTCTTTTGTCTGTTCTTTATGATCCTGATCAGAGCGATCAAGGGCATCCGACGTAATTGTCTGTAAGCCATAAGCCGTACAGATAACAATGTCAAAACTAGCAAAACTTTGATTGTCTGTTTTAAAAGACGGCATATAGCCTGCCGGAATAAGCGCACTAAAAAACCATGCCAATAATACCATCGCATGGATGGCATTTGTGTAGATATCTAGGTGACGTTTCAACATAAAATCGAATTTAGCATATATGCACTTTAATGCAACAGCATTATCACCAAAAAAAACATCATCATAAATGATGCATATATTATAGTGAAATCTTAACAAATATCAGTCATAATAAGTTGATATTGCGCAGACTTTCCTAGCAACGATGATTATCATATCCTTCAATAAATTATTCCAAGAAATAACATGATTAAAAACCTTCTGAACAACAGTAAAACGCTTCCGATTTGTATCCTCCTCTTGGGGCTTGGTGTTGCGCTATTTTTGTCTCATATTTTTCAAAATATTGAACAGAGTAAAATCAAACAGGCTATTTTGGCAGATGCGGAAGCCCGCATTCTTTTAATCAGTCAAGAAGTAGAGACAAACATCGACGTTCTACGCTCATTAAAAGCCTTTTACAATTCGTCTACCTATGTTGATAGAGAAGAGTTCAAATCATTTACAGCCCCACTCCTTGAAAACCACACCGATATAAAAACCTTAGAATGGGTTCTGAAAGTCCCAAAAGACAAGCTTGAGACGTTAAAAAATACAGCCTTGCAACAAGGCATTTCAGACTTTGAGATAACAGAGACTTATTATAATAATGATATTGTCCCTGTACAAAGTGATAGAGATTTTTATTACCCTATTTTTTATGTGGAACCCATGAAAGGGAACCGAGATAAAATTGGCTATGATCTAGGATCGAGTAAAATAAAATTGGACGCTTTGATAAAATCATCAGAGCTGAAGAAAGAAATTGCTACGCCGCCCGTAACACTTCTAAATGATGACATGCAAAATAAGCATGTTTTGTTTTTCGCACCTGTGTACAAAAATATAACGTCCGCCACAAATACTGATGTAAAAAAGACAATAAATAATATCAGCGGTTTTGTTCTAATGACTTTAAACATTTATGATGTAATAAACCATGCATTAAACGAAACATATAATGAATTACACGATAACTATATTCGCATTGATGACGTCACAGACCCCAACAATATAATCAATATTATTAATAAAAACGCGGATAGAGCCACTGATAAAGACTTCCAATATAAAGATTTTATAACCGTCTCTGGTCGTCAATGGCAAATCAATCTAATTCCTGACACGGCCTGGCTTTATAATAAAGAAAGTTCTTCTATTTCGAGCCTTATTTTTTGGTCTAGTTTTTTGTTCACCCTTTTCATCGCCGTTATCGTTTTTCAGCTCATAAGTCGCAAGGCTGCTATTCAAAAAACCGTTAAAGAACAAACATCGGAATTAGAAAAAAATAAGAAAAAAATAGAAGAAGCGCTTAATTTTCAGGATCTCATTCTAAAGACCATTCCTGATTTTGTTTTTGTTAAAGACAAAGACTTTAAAATTATTCAAGCCAATGATGCGTTTCTAGAACTATATCCGCCTGAAAAACGTGACCACATTATTGGCTATACAACATTAGAAGAATACCCAAAAAACGAAGTGGACGCCTTTTTAAAGCAAGACAAGATCGCTTTTAAAAAGGGATTCTCGGAAGTTGAGGAACGCATCACATTCCCCGATGGCAAGGTACGAACCGTATTAACAAAAAAGACACGCTTTGAGGGCTTAGATGATGAGCCCTATATCCTTGGGACGTCACGTGATCTTACGGATTTTTTAGAAGCAACAGAAGATCTAAAAAACATGGGGCGCATCATCGAAGACTCGTTGAATGAGGTTTTCATTTTTGATGCCAAAACATATCTTTTTGTCCATGTTAATAGCGGTGCAATGAACAATATCGGCTACAGCAAAGAAGAGTTATTAAAAATGACTCCGATTGATATCAAGCCTGATTATACAAAAGAATCTTATCAAGAAATTGTGGCTCCGCTCAATAATGGTGCCGAGAAAAAAATAATTTTTGAAACTGCACATCAACGTAAAGATAAAAGCCTTTATGATGTTGAAATTCATTTGCAAAAATCATTCTTTCAAGGCAAGGATGTTTATGTGGCAATTATAATGGATATAACAGAGCGTAAAAAGTTTGAAGAAGAACTGATGCGTTCTAACACAGAGCTTGAGCGCTTTGCCTATGTAGCCGCCCATGATATGCAAGAACCATTGCGCACGGTTGTTAGCTTTGCGGAATTACTTGAACGTAATCACCTATCAAGCCTAGATGGCGAAGCACAAGAGTTCCTCGGATATTGCGTCAAGGGCGCAAATCAAATGAAAGTTCTTGTTGATGATCTATTGGAATATTCGCGCGCGGGCGATGAAGAAGAACATTTAGAAGATGTTGATATTAACGCGACGATCGGCCTTGCCATTGATAATTTACAAGAAATAATTGACCGCAAGAAAGCCGTCATTAATATTGGTAAAATGCCCATCATACCAGGGAATGCTATCCGTATGATGCGTGTCTTCCAAAACTTTATTGGCAATGCTTTGAAGTACCAAGAAGCAGATGTTAAACCAATTATTGATATTGATGTCAAAGACAGCCCAGAAGCATGGATATTCTCGATCAAAGATAACGGTATTGGCATTAAAAAAGAATATCACCAAAAGATTTTCGAACCCTTTAAACGTTTACATCGTCGTGCGACATATCCTGGAACAGGCATTGGTCTTGCCATTTGTATTAAAATATTGAATAACAGAGGTGGACGCATATGGGTTGAATCAGAAGAAGGCAAAGGTGCGACATTCTTTTTCTCTATTCCTAAAGGCATACCAGAACAATGCACAAGGGAATCTAAACCGACTTAGATTAAGTGAAGCCCGTAAAAACCCTTCTCGTGGAAGATAATCAAACCGATGTCATTCCTGTCAAACAATCATTTAAACATTCTAAATTGGTTAATAATATTTCTGTCGCAAGAGACGACGAAGAAGAGCCAACATTAAAACGTATTCCCGTTATTATATTATCTGGGTCAAGTGCTGAAAAAGATATTCATAAAATTTATGGCATGCATGCAAATTGTTTCACACCCCTAAAGAAGAAGAGTAACAATAAGCTCTATTTATTTTTCATCATCCGAAAATATAACCAGTCGGGCAATACCGAAACCAGTTTCATCAACAGAGTGAATTTTTTGGGGAAATCTATTTCGAATATATTTTTATCTAAATCTTTTACGATTGCTGTGGCGGCCTGATCAACGGTAATTTTCATCGGCATATCAAAATTATTTTTATCGGTCAGACGTGTTTCAACAAAACCCGGATTAATGACTTTAATATCCATTAGATCACCCATTTCACAGCGCAAGCTCTGCGCCATATTAATAAGTCCCGCTTTGCTCGCACCATAGGGTTGTGCATTTGGTAAGCCGCGATACCCGGCAACACTGGCACATAAAACTATTTGCGGTTTGCCTCCTGTTTCCATCGCGTACGCTTTCATCGTGGGCAGTATCGTATGCAATAAATAAAACGGCGCATGAAGGTTTACGTGCAGAATTTTATCAATATCGTCCAGCGCAATATCTTCGATAGATGTCGGATTATAGAGACCCGCCATAAAAATCACACGGTCAATATGTCCCCATTCTTGTTTTAACATCTCAAAACTATGTTGAATTTGCTTTATGTCGGCAACGTCACAGGGGCTGACCAAATGTCCAACTTGATTATTTGAATCTATCTTGCCCTTTAACGCTTCAAGCGCATCTTGATTACGCGCAGACAAACATAAAACCTCACCGCGCGCCGCAAGCTTTTCCGCCAATGCCTCGCCAATGCCTGCACTGGCACCAATGATCCATGTTTTTTTAGTTTTTGCGGTCATGTCATCATTCCTTTTTCATTTTTTAACAAAAGCCAACATGTATAAATCGCCATGATCTGAAAGATAATAGGGATTAGGCCATAAGCCGTTGGTAATAATAAACTATCATTTGAAATGCCCGCTTGGTAGCCGAATATATCAAGCAGTGGTAATGCAACACCCGTTGCTATGGCTAAAGACATTTTAGCAATAAGCGCCATTAACGCATAATAACGTGATGCCCCATCTTGATGATCTTCACGGCGTATAATATTGGCAATAATTGTTGGCGGTAAAGCCAAATTTGCCCCTACTGCCATGCCAGAGAATAAACAGACCAGACCATAACCAACGATATCTTGGGGGTTTAAAAAGAAAACCCATACAAATGTAACGCACGCCAAAATCATACTTAAACGCCATGCCGCAATAACCGATGTTTTGCGCGATATTGCGTGCCATAACGGCATTGCCAGCGCACCGCTGACAAAGTAAATTAGCAAGAATAAACCAAGATAGCTTTCTGCGCCCAAATAATCACGGACATAGAAGATAATTAATACACCTGGTATCGCACTGGCGATTGATGACAGACCAAAGCTTGAGAAGAAAATCTTGTTATGTATCGGTTGCAAAATTGAGCGGAATGATAAGGAGGCTTTATTTTGTATAACGGCCTGTAAGGGCGCGGTCTTTAACCACGATAAAAACAACAAAACACAAATAGTGATCAATGGAATGAAACCCAGTGTTAAAAAATGAAACGCCGTAGCATGATCATAAAATTCAAATAAAATCGGTGGTGTAATTGAAGCGGCTAACAAACCGATCAGCCCTATTCCTTCTCTGGTGCCCATGATCTTGGTCACTTCATTTTGACCAACCCGCCACAAGCCCCCCAGCGCATTAACATTAATCGATACTATACTAAAACCCGTTGTGCAGATAAGAACACTGACACAAAGCCAGATGAGCGCCGCCGAAGCAATTGGATGAAACAACATCCATAAACCCGCTGATAACATGACCGCACCACCAATAACAATAAGCGGGCGATAACGATGATATTTATCGCTTAAAAAACCAATAAGAGGATCTTGAACAGCATCCACCAGGCGCATCACCAACAGAGACACGCCGATAATTCCCAGAGATAAGCCCACATGGGTCGCATAAAAATCAGGAGCATGTAAATAAATTGGCAAACCAACAAAAGCCAAAGGAAAGGCAATAAAGCCATATTTTATAAGATCTAAAAGGCGCATAGCGTCAGTATAATCCAAACATGATATTTTATAAATTTAATAATTTTTGACGTAAACTGGGCATTGTGGTTTTTTCACCTAGCCAAATATCAAAAAACGCCTTGGTGAAATCTTTATCTTTAATCGCGCCCAAACGCTTATCGTTCAAGTAAAAAACAGCATGCCCCGAAACATCACGAATACCCGTGATCATATCTGATTTTTTAATATCTGGGAAGATGGCATTCATTTCTTGCTTCCATTTTTCTAGTGTAACGCCATCGTCAAGACCCTGCTTCTTTATTTCTTCTAGCGATATTTTGGTAATGTCCGTCCCCTTCACATCACGTAAATATTTTAGGCGCAAGGCAAATTCTTTTGTTTCATCAAAAATACCATCTGGCGCGAGAAGAGACGCATCATAGACATCCCAGATAAAATAAGTCAGGCGTTTTTCACCAATGACCGTTGGTGCATCAATATAGTTTGATACGATAACAACGTTAGTATCTTCCGTGGCGTAAGATAAGGGCATCGCCATTATTAAGAACAAGCACATAAAGCCAATAATCGATATATAATGCATCATCGCCCTCTCCTTGTATGGTTATATTACGCGAAAGGAATTAGCATGATTATCGCTATAATCAAGATAAGGCATAAATTTAATATAGTGATCTTATTGCAGGGGCAGTGTGATATGCGCCGTGAAATATTCGCCGGGCTCACTCTCAAAGCGTAAGTCCCCATCATGCATATCGATGATTTTATGCGCCAATGTCAGACCAACACCCAATCCTTTATAATCATTCTCATGATTGAGTTTTTGAAATAATAGAACAATTTTATTGAGATAATCCTTCTTGGCGCCGATCCCATAATCTTTTATGGAGATATGGAACGCTTTATCTTTTGTTTCGATCGTTAAACAAGGCTTTTTTTCATTGCCGCCAAATTTAACCGCATTGTCAATAATCGCCGATAAGGCAACCAACATAACATGTGTATCAATGAGAATCTCATGATCCGAACTATCTCTAATATCATGCTCTATTATATCTTGATCAAATTGCTGAACAATCATTGTAATGAAATCGGATATATTGACTGTTTTTCTTGCAAGTGGTTTTGTATTTAAGCGCGACAAAGACAACAAAGCCTGCAACATCGCAGTCGCTTTGTTTGATTTGTCTTGGATAATTTTTAAATATTGATGCTGTTCATCGGTGAAATCGTGGTCTTTTGTGTCTTCAAGAAACAGTGTCATGAAACTTTTTATATGACGCAGTGGCTCATTAAAGTCATGAGACACAGCATAGAGAAAATCGTGGTAATCTTTCCTGATTTTCTCAATCTCCGTTATTTCACTCTCATTCATCGTGATCTTCTTCGTCGTCATCATCCGTTAAAATCTCATAATGGATATTAAGCTGATCTAACAATCCTGATAGCAGATCATAGCGAAGAGGCTTAGCCAAGAAATGAGATATCTCACGCGCTTGTGTTTTCTTGCGATCTTCTTCGTTATCAGATCCAGATAAAACGATAATAGGCGTATTTTGATTAGCTGGCGATGATTTCGCCCAGTCAATGAAGTCAAAACCACTTTCCCCTGGAAATAATAAATCTAAAAAAATCAGATCCGGCTGTTCATTTTCATGGTTGCTCATATACTGGATAGCCAAGTCAACACTGGCGAAAACACGATAATCAAATTCAATGCCCAATGTTTTAAAAGCCTGTATGTTAAAGAAACAATCAACACCGTCATCATCGATAAAAAAGATACGTTCTAATTTCTTGGGTGGCATTGTTTAAATTACTTTCAGTCGGATAAAAGGAACAGACAGATCAAAATCTGTAAAATAATATACCACCTGGCTGGAATCATAACAACCAGTGATTGTTATTTCGATGTCGATATAGACAAAGAGAAGTGATCTATTGTTTGCACCAAATCTAATAACTTTGGCACGTCAATTGGCTTAACAATATAACCATGTGCATCTAAACTATAGGTTTCTTGCATGTCACGCGGCGCTTGAGAACCAGAAAGAATGATAACAGGAATATTTCTTAAATGCTCTTCTGCTTTAATAATTTTTAGAACATTACGCCCTTCAATCTTGGGCATATTTAGATCTAACAAGATCAGGTCCGGGGTTATGGCATCCTTATATCCCTCTTCCTTAAATAAATAAGCGAGAGCCTGCTCACCATCATTAACAACAGCTAAATAATTATCTAATTTAGCGTCTTTAAAACACTTTTTAAGCCAAATAATGTCAGCATCATTATCCTCAATCAATAAAATATTAATCGCCGTTTTTGTTGTAATATCATTCATAAGTAGGGGCTTTATAAGGGTGTTGAAAAGGAACGCATCTTTATTTTACTTTATTATGCGCTTATATAGATATTATAATAACAGTCTGTTCTTTAAATTTCATTAAACCAGTAAAAAAAAATCGTCTTTTTTATTGATAGCTGTAACCTTTTAAGGAATTAAGGCGAATGACCTTACACGACAGCCCCCAACAAACAAAAAAGGATAACATACATGTATACTCTCTATTCCATTCCTGGCTCTTGCTCAACAGGTATCACAGTGCTTCTCAAAAAGCTAAACGTGCCCTTTACGGTATTAACGCGCGACGAAACACCTAATTACAAGGACATCGTGCCGACAAACCAAGTCCCTGCCCTTAAAGTGAAGGATCAAGTCATCACAGAAGGCGCGGCAATCGTTTTATATCTATTGGAAAAGCACGGCGGCGATATGCTACCTGCCGATCTTGATAAAAAAGCTGAATTCATGCAGTGGTTGATGTTCAATTATGCAACATTGCATCCTGCTTATTCAAAAATCTTTGGCATTAACAATGTTGCCCATGATGCGCCCAATAAATTAGAGATAAAACAGCGTGCCGCGGACGCATTATCAAACACATGGAAAATCATTGATGATCGTCTTGCTAATCAGACATATCTCTTTGGTGACACGCCCACAATTCTAGATTATTTAGTAACAATTTACACAAGCTGGAATAACTATTTCCCCGACCTCACAATCACTTGTGGTGACAACGTCCAGCGCCTTGTGAATGAAATCATTGAGCTTCCTGAATTCAAAGAGGCTTATACGTTTGAAAACACATCCTTCAAACGTGCGGCATAAATAAGCCCTCAATATAGATTATTTAAAGCCCTTTTTGTGCATAACAAAGAGGGCTTTTTATATGGACAGCCATTAAAAGACCGCCTATAAAAACATCATGTCACACACCCTAAAATCACGCATGATTTCAATTGCGCATAATATCATTGTCGGCTTTGTCGTCAGTATCGTTATGATTAATTTAGGCGCGGCATTGGGTATATTATCAGAACGCGGCGCCTTTATCGGCATGGTTTCGGCCGGTGTTATCGCCCTTATTACCTCCGCCTTTGGTGGTACGGCCATTCAAGGCTCTGGTACAACCGCACCGATGAGTGCCGTCACAGCCGTCATTGTTGCCTTTGCTATTGATCAACTTCCCACAGAAATAGCAGGAATTTCAGCCGATCATTTTGTCAATATCGTTTTATTTCTTACTGCTATTTTAGTGATATTATTTGGGGTGTTGCGTCTTGGTCGTTTCATCGCCTTTGTGCCAACATTGGTTGTGTCTGGCTTCATGTGCGGTATCGCGCTTATTATTTGGATATTACAAATTGAAGTTCTTCTTGGTATCGACCAAAACGCATTAATCGGACCGATGTGGATGAACATAGGCGTCGCCCTTTTCACGCTGATATTAACCTTCTTCACACCGCATTTACTATCAAGAATTTCACCGCGCTTATCGGCCCTAATCCCGGGCACATTGGTTGCGCTAGTCTTGGTCAGTTTCCTGACCTATTATTTTACCATACCCGTTGAGTTATTATCTATTGAGAACAGTCTCAAAAATATGGATGATTTAACAGCGCTTATAAATGCGCAAATTCCAACAACAATTAATATGACTATCATCTTATTGGCGTTGCCTTTTGCGTTTAAACTAGCCGCTTTATGTTACATCGATACATTATTAACATCGCTGATTGTTGATAAAATGCGCGGTACCAAGACAAAACAAAATCAAGAGCTACTCGCTCAAGGTTTCGCAACGGCATGCGTTGGTTTCATTGGCGGTGTACCGGGTGCGCAATCAACCGTTCCTTCTGTATTGGCAATTAAAGAAGGGGCAACAATGCGTCTTGCAGGGATCACCGCGGGGATATTTGTGTTGATCAATGTTGTTTTATTTGCTGATTTAATGAACGTGATACCAAAGGCCGTCTTTGCCGGCATCTTGCTTAAGGTTGGATATGATGTATTTGATTTTAAACCGCTATGGGTCTATTTGAAAAAGATAATTTCTGATATACGCGATCAACGAAAACGGGGTAAGGGTTATAAAGAAATAGGCATGATTTCTGGTACGGCCCTTGCGACCGCTTTTATTGATTTGATTTTGGCTGTTGGCCTTTTCTCATTCATCTATCATATCTTTAAGAAATCACGCAAAGCCGACACCGAAAATATGCACAAAAACAGCGAGACCGATCAATGATTTTAGAACGCTTCCCAGACATCCAAACCTTTTACCGTGATTACTGGCATAAAAAACCCTTTATTGTCCGTGGCTATATTCCTAAAGAAGCCTTTGATGATTTCATTGATCCTGAAATATTAGCGGGACTATCCCTAGAAGAGGCGATTAAATCACGCCTTATTATGAATGACGAAGACGGCGCATCATGGCGGTGCCAGCACGGCCCCTTAACAGAAGATACTTTTAAAAAGCTAGAGGATAAAAACTGGAGCATTCTTGTTCAAAATATCGAACAATACCACCAAGAAACAGCCTCTCTGTTAAGCTATTTTGACACTTCACCACGCTGGTTAATTGATGACATCATGGTCAGCTATTCAACCATTGGGGGGTCTGTCGGCCCCCATAAAGACAGCTATCACACATTTCTCGTGCAAGGCATGGGAAAACGCACATGGAAAATAAGTGACAATGAAGTGATAGATAATACATATGCCGAAAATGGCGATATACGAATTTTAGCCAATGGCTTTGATGGTGACAACTATCAGGTAGAATGTGGCGATGTTATTTATATGCCCCCACAATTTGGCCATGAGGGCATAACAACAGAAAGTGCAATGACGTTTTCCGTTGGTTTTCAAGGGCCAAAACTTTCTGAAATTTTAAGCGAATATGCTTACTTTCTAGAAGAAAACGACGCACATAATACCCGCTATTTAGGCAAAAATTTATCGCCCTCCGATTCACACTTTACACTCTCATCAAAGGCAGTGAACACGATTCAGCAAAGGATTCAGAATGCTGTTAGCTCCGATCATTTCCAAGAATGGTTGGTTGGTTTTTTCAGCACACCAACCCATGTGAACTTGCATGAGGATGTATTAGAACCATTAACATCGGATGATATTACTGAAGCGTTAGAAAACGGAACATCCCTAATACGCCCTAAATATATAAAGATTGTCATTTATGATAGTAAGGATGGTTTTATCCTATCGGCCTTAGGCGAGACGGTGGTGATTGATAAAGATCAAACCGCGATCATAGAAACGCTTAATAATAACCAGCCCTTAACATCCGCACACTTGAATAATGCTAAATCAGGTGCCTTGATAACGACGCTATACAATATCGGCGTTCTGCATATAGCATCATAGTCTATAATCCTTGACAAAAAAGCCGTTTCTAGACATATTATGGTCATCAATCAAAGAATGATCGATTTTTTTAACCTCGTATCCAAGGAGTATTATCATGGCTACACACCCAAAATTTGAACTTAAAAAATCTAAAAACGACCAGTTTTTCTTCCGCTTAACAGCAAAGAATGGCCAAGTTATTGCACGTTCAGAAATGTACACAACACGTGACGCTGCTGAAAACGGTATTGCGTCGGTAAAAACAAATGCACCAATCGCCGCAAACTCAGATGCAAATCCAAAGTTTGACCTTAAGGAAGCAACAAATGGTGAATTCCACTTTAACCTAACGGCTAAAAATGGTCAGGTTATCGCGTCTTCTGAAATGTACACGACAAAGGCTGCGGCTGAAAATGGCATCGAATCTGTAACAGAAAATGCACCCCTTGCAGACATCGAAGACCTTACAGAAGCTGCTTAATTTAAGCACTTCAATACAAGAATTATATAAAGGAGATGGTCCACACCATCTCCTTTTTTATTGCCAATTTGATAACAATCCCGTACGGTAAGGTAATCAAAAATAATAAAAATATTCAGGAGGCATCATGCGCTATATCAGCCTTGACAACATGGTTCGTTTTATTAATGAAACCGGCATAGAAACGGTTGTGACCGAACTAGCAACATATATCGAAGACGACTATAAACGATGGGATCAATTTGACAAAAGCCCGCGCTATGCAAGTCACTCAAAAGGCGGCGTTATTGAACTTATGCCAACTGCCGATAAGCAGAATTTTGGGTTTAAATATGTGAATGGGCATCCAGGAAATTTCCAAAAAGGCCTACAGACTGTTGTAGCATTTGGCGTTTTTTCAGATGTAAATAGTGGCTATCCCCTGTTATTCAGCGAAATGACGTTTGGCACGGCCTTGCGTACCGCGTCAACCTCTGCTTTGGTGGCAAAATATCTCGCTAATCCAATGAGTGAAAACAGCACAATGGGGATGATTGGCGCTGGTTGTCAGGCAGAATTTCAAGCTTATGCTTTCCATGCCTTGTTGGGCATTAATAATTTCAAAGTCTATGACATTGATCATAAGGTCTCTCAGAAATTTAAAACAAACATGGCTGACTCTGGTTTTAATATTCAGGTATTTGATAATTCGCAAGACGCAGTCCAAGGTGCCGATATTATCACGACATGTACGGCGGATAAGCAATATGCAACAATCTTAACCGATAATATGGTTGGACAAGGCATGCATATTAATGCAATTGGCGGTGATTGCCCTGGGAAAACAGAACTGCACGCCGATATTTTAGCACGCGGAAAAGTCTTTGTAGAGTTTGAAGAGCAAAGCCGTATTGAGGGTGATATTCAACAAATGCCCGCCGACTTCCCTGTGACAGAATTACACGAAATTTTCAATGGTGAGAAACAAGGGCGCACAGACAAGAATGAAATTACGATCTTTGATTCTGTGGGTTTTGCGATCCAAGATTTTTCATTACTGCGTTACATGTATGACAAGACCGACGGCACCGATTACTTTGAAGAACTAAACATCATAAGTGATATGGAAGATCCACGCGATCTATTTGGTCTTTTGAAAGCGATATAACATAGAAATAAAAATAACCTAGGGAGGTAAGTCAGAATGACTAAAAAAACACCTAAATCAACTTTTAACGAGAACAAAAACAATATGCCCGCTACACCACCAAATGCACAAAAGAAACCCAAATCAATTACACAACATGGTGAGACACGTATCGATAATTATGATTGGATGCGCGCCGAAAATTGGGAAGAAGTCTTAGAAGACGGTAGTACCTTACCAGACAATATCAGAGAACATTTAGAAGCCGAAAATGCTTATGCAGAAGCCCAATTTTCAAAATCGCCCGAGCTGATTAAAGCGTTTGGTGACGAAATGGCATCGCGCGTTGTCCCCAATCAATCATCTGTACCGTTAAAGGACGGCCCCTATGAATATTGGGTGGCCTACCAACCCACTGACGATTATCCGCGCTATATGCGACGCGAAATTACTACGGGTACAGAACAAATTATTTATGATGCCAACATTGACGGCAAGGCCAATAAATATTTCAGTCTGGGTAGAGTATCACACAGCCCCGATCATAAATATATTGCTTGCAGCTATGATATCGAAGGCTCAGAATTTTATACTATTCGCGTTACAGAAATAGACACGGGAAAAATACTTACACATACTGTGTCGAAAACAGGGGGAAGTTTTACATGGGCTCCTGACTCACAGTCTTTTTATTATGTTGAAAACGATGAGAAAAAACGCCCTAAAGATGTCAAATATCATGATATTTTTGATAATGAAACCAATGATATGGTTATCTACCATGAGCCCGATGATGCGTTTTTCCTCAATGTATCAAAAAGCTTCTCTGGTGATTATATCTTCATCCAATCCAGCGATCACGACTCTGGTGAGATCTCATTTTTTAAAGCAGATTCAATCAAGAAAGGTCAAAAACCGACCTTAACATTAATCCGCCCACGCGAAGACGGCGTTAAATACAGCGTTCAACATCGTGATAATGACCTTTATATTCACACCAACATGGATGGTGCCGTTGAATATAAATTAATGAAAACCCCGATCAATGCGCATACACAAGAAAACTGGGTTGAAGTGATCCCGCATCGTCAAAATGTTAGCTTATCCGACGTCACCATTATGCAAGATTACATGATTATTGAAGAAGTTGAGAATGCCCTGCCACGTGTCATTATTGATAATTACAAAGGCAAGCAATCAATGATCGACTTCCCTGATCCTGCTTATGATTTAAGTGCTGGCGCAGGCTATGAATTTGATGGCAAAACTGCACGTGCTTATTACACGACCTTGGCGCATCCCGGAGTTATCTATGAAATTGATCTGGAAACAGGAAAAAAGAAGATCATCAAAGAGAAAACTCTTCCTAATGGTCACGACCCTAAAAATTACGTTGTTGAGCGCTTGGAAATAACCGCACGCGACGGTGAAAAAATTCCTGTGTCACTTATACGTCATAAATCTGTTAAAAATGATGGCTCTGCACCGCTCTTTCAGTATGGATATGGCAGTTATGGTCATGCCATCGAACCAACCTTTTCATCAACCGCTATATCCTTGGTTGATCGTGGTTTGGTTTATGCGATTGCGCATATACGTGGCGGATCTGATAAGGGTGAAGCATGGTATGAGAATGGCAAAAAAGACACCAAGAAAAACACCTTTAATGATTTTGTTGATGTCACCGAAGGCCTGATCAAGTATGGCTATGGTCAAAAAGGCCAAGTCACCATTGAGGGGCGCTCAGCTGGTGGTATGTTAATGGGGGCTGTTACAAATATGCGCCCAGATCTATACGGTGCTGTCATTGCGGGGGTTGCCTTTGTTGATGTTCTGAACACGATTTCGGACCCGACCCTTCCCCTTACACCGCCAGAATGGAATGAGTGGGGCAATCCAATTAGTGATGAAGATGTTTATGATTATATGAAATCATATTCGCCCTATGAGAATATTAAAACCGATATTAGCTATCCTTTGGTTGTTGCACCAGCCGGGTTAACAGATCCACGTGTGACATATTGGGAGCCGACAAAATGGATTGCACGTCTGCGTGATGAAGCCAAGGGTGGACCCTTTTTACTAAAAATGAATATGGGTAGTGGCCATTTTGGTACCACCGCGCGCTACGAAAAAGTCAAAGAGCGCGCCGATGAATATGCCGTATGTTTACAACGTTTAATTGATAATGGCTATGATTTATCAATGCGTGTGAGCTATAAAATAAATACGCCCAAAAATACGAAAAATAAAAAACCAAAAAATGACGGCTAATCTAAAATATCTATTCCAAGAACATGTTTATGGGGAAGTACCGAAAGCACCAAAAACCATATCCTTTGTATGTGAAAAATCATGGATCGGTATGAACGGGCGCGCACATTATGAAGAGATAACTCTTATCGCTGACGATAAAAAACTGAACCTCTTATTCATTAAGCCGATTGGCATTAAGAATGAAGATTTGCAAAGTTTTCTTATGCTAAACGCTCTTGGAAACCAAAGTGTTATCAATGACCGTAACATTACAATCTCTGAACATGACCAAAGAAGCTCAACAGGAAAACATAAAAATAGATTTAATATTGAACATCTTATAGAACAAGGTTACGGGTTTGTAACACTCCACCAAAGCGATATCACGCCAGATAACAAAGAATTAAATCCAGATGGATGCGTTATTGCCAAATGGGCTGGCGGATTATCAATCGCGGCTGATTTTCTAAAGGCTCATCAAAATATCAAAGATGTGATTGTGACGGGATTCTCTCGACGTGGCAAAGCGGCGCTACTGGCGGGTGCTTTTAATCATCAAAGTATTAATGCCGTTATAGCACATCAATCGGGTACTGGCGGGGTTGCGCCCTATATCAATAAAGGGCTATTTTCTGAAACGGTGAGGCAAATTAATATGCGTTACCCACATTGGTTTAACGAAAAATTTAAATCATATAATAACACCCCACAGAATATTCCCGTTAATTCATCTGATTTGTTATCTCTTATCGCACCGCGCCCTGTTCTAATCAGCAATGGCTCATTGGATTTTTGGTCAGATCCGTATGGCACAAGGCATAGTGTTAATCTGGCGAATAAAAAGACATCAAACGATTATGTTACATGTAAAACACGGTTTGGTGGACATTCTTTAAAGGCAAAAGATTGGCTCACTTTCACCGCTTTCTTACAAAAAAACCTACCTTAATATCGACATCACCAGATTCCCTACTTTGTGCCTTAAACATGGCATTTTCCTTGCAGTTTAAATCATGATCGCTGTAATCCGTCTGGTTACAGCCATATTGTGCTTATACATCTAGGCATAATATGCCGTGTATGCGAATAAAATGATGATGTGAAAGTTTAAAGAGCAATAAGCGTTAAATGACAATCGCCCTAACATCAGCAATACGAAATAATCTCTTGAGTTTACAATTAACTCAAGAATTATTAGGGCGTACACAAAATCGTTTAGCAACGGGACGTAAAGTTAACTCGGCCTTAGATAATGCAAATTCATTTTTTGCATCACAGGCCCTCAATAACCGTGCGGCGGATTATAGCCGTCTGCTTGATGGCGTTGGCCAAGACATTCAGATTGTTAAAAATGCACAAACTGGGCTAGAAGCCATTTCAAATTTACTAGAGCAAGCAGAAGCTATTGCTCTTGATACGCTGGCAACAGGCAATTATGCGCCGCCAACCGGATTACCCGGCACGACATTAAATGATGAAATTGTTGCCTCAAACCCAGATGTTTATTGGCGCCTTAATGAAGCCGGTGGTGGGACAGCCAGTAACATCGGAAGTGCTGGCGGTATCAACGGCACATATCAAGGCGGGGTGACGCCAGGTGGCACATCAATCATCCCGAATGGCGGTGACTTAGCCGCAACATTCGACGGTATAAACGGCGTTGTTGCCATTCCAGATAGTGCGACGATTAATCTAGGAACCCGTGCAGAGAGAAGCGTTGAGCTAACCTTTCGTGCCAATTCCACGGGTGGGACACAAGTCTTGTACGAAGAAGGTGGTGCCGTTAATGCACTCAATATCTATATCGAAAATGGTAACTTATTTATCAATGGCCGTGACAGCGGCGATTGGGGGCCATTTACAATTGCGACCAGTATTATCCCTGGACGAACTTACCACGCTACTCTCGTTTTAGATCAACCCAATGGTGAGTTTCGTGGTTATGTCGATGGTGCCCTCATCGGTACAGGTGCCGTTACAATTCCCCTATCAAGTCACCCTGGCGACATTGGCATTGGCGGGATGCGTAATGACTCGTTTTTTAGTGACGGGCCACGAAGCGGTAACGGCTTTAACTTTGATGGACAAATCGCAGAAGTCGCAATTTATAACCGCGTTTTATCTGAAACGGAAATCGCCGATCATGCCCTCGCCGTCAGCGGCGCACTAGTCGGAAACGCCGCCACGCTTGACCAAGTCATAACAGGTGTCAATGACATCGCCCAAGATTCTGGCTATCGCGGTCAAAATCTTCTTATTGGTGATTTGGTGCGTACAACATTTAACGAAGATGATACCTCTGCCACTGAAACAATTGGTGAAGACTTCACGAGTATTGGATTAGGGATTGATAGTTTATCGTTGGAAAATGAGGCCACAACACGTGCATCACTTGTTCTTATCCGTAATGCCCTTGCCGAAGTACGCCGTTATAGCGGTTATTTAAATATCCAAACCTCTGTTATCTCAAGTCGCGATACCTTCATCCGTAACGTCGCGAATGTATTACAAGAAGGCGCCGATAAACTAACCCTTGCCGATATGAATGAAGAAGGTGCAAACAGCCTAGCCCTCTCAACAAGGCAATCATTAGGTATTACAGCCCTAAGCCTTTCAGCCGATTCACAGGCTAGTATTTTACAGCTTTTCTAAAAAAACATGATAATATCTACGCCATGCTTGATTCTATTTTACCAAATATTGATATAACCGCTTATATAACGCCGACACAATTATTGGGTTATTTGGGTCTTATTCTGGGGCTTGTTGGTGTCAGCCAAAAAAATGATACACGCTTTCGGATCATTATGGGATCACAAGCCCTCACATTAGCAATTCATTTCTTTATGCTTGGGGCAACGTCGGCCGGTTATGTGGGTCTTCTTGTCTCTTCACGGAATTTCATTTCACTAGCGCCTATTAATTTAAAAAAACTAGCACCCTTTTATATTCTGGCTTTTGTCATTACTGGCTATTTAAATTACACACATTGGATGGGTTTATTACCAGTCACCGCATCAATTTTGGCAACCATTGCGATGCTGTGTTTAAGCGGTGTTAGAATGCGCGTCCTTTTCACTTTTACAAGTGTTCTATGGTTGGTTCATAATGTTTATTATGACTCAATTGGCCCCTCAATCATGGAAGGGATCATGGTGGTATTGGGCATCATAACCGTCTATCGCCTGATGGAGAAGAAAGAGAAAGGCGCCCCCATCAAAGATGGCGAGCGCCCTAAAGATCGTTTGCGTTATCGTTTAAAATTCCGATTTAAACCGAAATCTTAACTAAGACAATGGCGTAAGACAGCCCTGACTTTTTCGAAATCGAATTCATCATTCGTACGAATACCCGACTCCATATCAATCCAATATTTCTTACCATGCGCTACCTTGGTGATTTTCTCAAATTCTTCTTTAATAACATCAGGCCCCAAACCACCTGCATACCCACAATAAAAATCATCGCGCGAATCTGGCCAATGGCTCGGTAAAATACCCTGTCCCGCAGATCCATCAAACAGTAAATCCACATTGTCCAAGTCTTGTAAATGATCCAACAAATGTGCATTATCATCCGTGTATTGCAAAATAAATTGTGTTTCTGGATGACGACGAATAGCCGCAATTAAGTCTTCATCTTTATAACTGCCTGGCACGTCACCAAATTTTAAATTCAGTTGCACGCGGCCAATCCCCTTTATAAGAGAAAGCACTGCTGGCTCATCATTCAAAAAAGAAAAGAACGCAGAGCCACATAAATGCATTGCCGTATGTTGCCCTGTATATGTCTCTTTAAAGTTTTCGATCCATGTTTTACTTGGAAATCTTTTTGTACCTTCACGCTCTGGCATATAAAGAACAGCAATTTCTAATTTAGGAAACTCTGCGGCTAATTTTGACAAATATTCAACATCAACCGCATCGTCAGGCCCCGTCATTGAGACAACATCAAGCATCTTATTTTCTTTCTAGATAAATCATTAACAATTATATTTTATAAAAAATACTAACACAGAATTGCTTAATTAAAAACAAACGGCTTAGTGCGTTTTAGTGATCTCTGCCGGCTCAATTCATCACGGCGGCGTTGCATTGATTTTGAGATAATTGGTTTACCGCCTGCATTGATATAGTTTTGAATCTGCGCCTCACGAAATTCATTAATATTATCAGTACCCAGTTTATCAACAACACGATCTATTAAAATGCGCGCCCTTTTTGATGGGGGTATTGGAGACATGAAGCCCGTGGCGATTCCTTTTTTATAGGGAAATGGCGCTTTATATTGCCTTACCGTTGTATCGAGCACACAACCCTTGCCACGCTTCGACCCTAGCGCTTCGCGCAACCACCAATGCGTCATACGTTCATAATTTGTGTGTGTAGGAACCGCACCAAAAAAACGTTTGCCCGTTTCATCATAATAGTAAGAACAAACAAAAGGGGTGTGTCCTGAAAGAGAGCCACCCACGAGATCATAAAGAGCTTCGGCGGCAATGGCACAATGACCTGCGACATTATTTTGATCGCTTGAACGTGTGACGATATTTCGCCATTTAGGCGATAGCAAATCTGCGCTTAATGAGGCACATAATGCTTTCATGATGTCTGTTTTTTGTAACGACACGAATCCATCCCTATAAACTTATTATTATGACTAATTTATAGAAAGATCATTAAAAACGCAATGGAATTTATCTTTTAAAATTCAACGTGGTTTCTAGATGCTATAGGGCCTTTTGCTGATTGATATTTACCATCATATAATACGATTTCGCCTTCTGGCTTCCAAAAAGTTACCTGAGCAATACACATGCCAGGATATACCCGTACAGGAAGTGTTGCATAGAGCTGTAGCGTCAATTGACCGATTGACCCAATATCAACCAGATCAGATGTTACATGAACAAATAGGCCCTGACGAGCTGTACCCGACTTCGCATGCAACATAGGAACGTAATGGTTGCTTCCTATCGTTTCAACAGAAGCCCCTAAAAAGAAGTCATGTTGCTTTAATAGCATTCCCTCTTTTGGAATAACTATTTCTTCAACAGGATTATCTTTCTTGGGATCTAGAATATCATCGGTATAACGAAGCAACTTATTTCCTAAATGTAAATCATAAGAATTTGTTGTCGCCGTTTCTTCCTTAAATGGTTCAATTATTATGCGCTTGGCTTTAACTTGCTTTAAAATTTCTTGTCCTGTTAAAATCATCTTTTCTGATCCTTTTTAATTTTTTTTATCCGGTTGTTGGCTTTCTTGTGCGCCACTTAATAATGCATATGTCTTCGGGCTAACTTTTATGTCACCTTCATTCTTCCAGAATGATACTTGTCCAATTTTCATATTTGGATAAATACGGATGGGTTTTGTTGCAACGATTTCTAATGTCCATTGGTGCGATGATGTCGTATGCCCCAAATCCGCAGAAACCTGAAGAAATAATCCCAAGCGTCCAATTGATGAACGCCCGATAAGAGACATCGCGTAAACGTCACTGCCTATTGTTTCTAATGTATGTCCCAAATACATTTCGTGGGGATCAAGAACAATTCCGCTTTCAGGAAAATCAATTGTTTCGAAAACTGCTTTATCATCTTCAAAAGCTTTGAATTTCTTCAAATCAGGGCCAAGGCGATAATTCAATGAATTTGGGTTTACAAGATCTTTCGTATAAGGGTCAATGGTAATGTTACCCGCCTTATATTCTTCTATAATTTTTAGTCCTGTAAGGATCATGTCATTTCATCCATTTATATGTTTTATGGATAAATGAGGATAACAGCCTTCACGAATTTTACAAGATGATTTTATAACTGGCATAAAGTGGCTAGATTTTATATGGTAGGGCATAATTCATAACTAAAGGACGACAATCATGAAAAAAGCTTTATTCACACTTCTTATTATTTGTGGTGTATTTTTTATTGTAGCGATCAGCTATGAAGCATTAGCCAAAAATAAATTAGAGCAAATCGCCAGCGAGGCGTTAAACAGTCCTGTCACAATCGGTGGACTTGATATTGCGCCCTTTTCCGGCACAGCCAGCGTGCGTAACATACGCATAGCTAATCCCGATGGCTTTAGCAATAATGCCGCTATCACACTCCCCTATATTTCCTCTAGCATTGATTTAAAATCAATTTTCTCTGACCATGTAAAAATTAAAGACATTCGTTTAGAGGGATTAGATATTCAAGTTGAATTAACCGAAAAGGGCATGAATTTACAAAAGCTAAAAGCCAACATGGACAAAGCAGAAAATACTACGCCGGCACCCAAAGTACCTGCCGAGAAAGACAAAGTAAGCACAACAACAAAAACCGAAAAAACAGTCGAAGTTGGCCTTATACAATTAACTAATATTAGTGTCAGCAGTTCTGTTCAGGGCCAAGAAGCGGTGAAAATTTCTGTGCGTGATATAGCTATGCAAGACATCGGCTCTGACACCGGCGTAACAACAAAACAGGTCATCCGCACCGTTATGGATGCTGTTTTAAGAGATGCCGTTAAAGTTGGTGGATCTGCGTCCCTCAAGGCCGGATTTGATAAATTACTTGATGGTGCTGGTGATATTGGTCAGGGCCTCAAAAGCTTGTTCAATAAATAAGGCAACTATAATCCATATTATCGAAGCGCTTTAGCATCTAATCCTGTTTCGGCAGCAACCGTTTCGGTGATCGCATCCAATGTAATACGGTCAGATCCCGCCTTAACCGAACGCGCGCACGCACCGTCCATAATCATGATCGATTTATCGGGGTTATTACGATTACGTAAGAATTGACGCCCTAGATCAACAATTTTGGACAATGACTCCTCTGGTATTTCAATACCAAAATGTTTTTCAAAACCTGATTTAATACCCTTAAGAACCGCGATTGTTTCCACGTCGCTGGGCTCTTCTAGTAATACTTTTTGAAAACGGCGCTCTAGGGCTGGATCAGTCTTAATATATAAATTAAATTCATCCGTGGTCGTCGCACCAACAATGCGCAAATTACCCGTGGTTAAATAAGGCTTCATAATATCACCGACACCCGCCGTGGCAGATGCACCAGCCGACATGCTAGACATGAAACACGCATGAAGTTCATCAATACAAAAAATGATAACAGGATAAAGACCAGATTCGTTGCGTTCTGATGCGCCCTCAACCAAAGGCAATAAGCGCGCCAGTAATTCGCCCTTACTTTCTGCGCCCGCACCAACCATTGAAAAATCAATTTCTAGAACGCGAGCATCTTTAAAATATTTTGGCACATTATCATCTAAAACAAGATGGCGCGCCAAAGCCATAAAGGCGGCTGTTTTACCAACACCAGCCCCACCTAGCAGACACGCATTAGAGCGGCCTTTTTGCAGGAGAACAGTTGTCATTTGCTGGACCTCATCATCACGTCCGACAATGGGTGTGGTTTTACCGTCATGCACACGCTGTGTCAGGTCACGGCAGTATTTTTTTACCAACTCTGTAAACTCATCATCCGTTACACGGAAACGTGATTTAATGATCTCAGGTGTTAAGGCATTTTGTGGATTATTCATGATGATACTCACTATTAAGACTTATTTTTTAAATCATACAATAAAAAACGCCAGACGTTAAGCAATGGTCTGGCGTCTTTATATCTTGTTAATAAATATCTTACGATAAGAACATGAACCATGCATAGACGGTTGCAATAATAATGGTTAAAATCATCATCGGGAACGCCAGCTTTAAAAATGTCATAAAGGCAATACGCTGGTTGGCACGTTCCGCCATCCCCGCAACCATGACGTTGGCACTGGCACCAATAAGGCTACCATTACCACCAAGACAGCCACCAAGAGATAGACACCACCATAAAGGCATAAGCGCGTCTTTACCGCCCATTTCTGGACCCATCGCTTCGATCATTGGAATCATTGTCGCAACAAACGGAATATTATCAACAATCGCGGAGATAATCGCCGATGACCATAAGATCAACATCCCTGTCATAGCCATATCGCCTTCTGTAAAGGCCATTAATTCGCCGGCTAACATTGATAATAGGCCTGAAACCTCTACCCCATAGACAAGGATGAACAAACCAACGAAGAAGAAAATCGTTTCCCATTCAACCGTGCCAAAGGCTTTGTGAACCCTTTTGGATTGTTCTTCTGGTTTGTGACCAAGACCATCTAATATCATCAGTAACGCTGCACCTGTCAGAGCAATCGTCCCAGGCTCAAGACCGTGCCCATGCCCCCAAATAAACCCAACAAGAACCAAAGAAAGCGTTAAGCCAGCCTTCATTAAAAGAGGCTTATCTGTAACCGCTTCTTTTTCATTCATTTGTAAAACCTTACCGCGTGCCTCGTCTGTGGATGACATTTTACGCCCCCACATCACATCAAAAATAATGCTCATCACCACGAAAATAATTAAAGAGGCTAAACCAACATTATAAACAAAATCCATGAAGGACAAACCAACCGCAGACCCAATTAAAATATTTGGAGGATCACCAATTAATGTTGCCATGCCGCCAATATTAGACGCAAAAATTTGTGTGAATAAGAACGGATAGGCCTTAACACCTAACTGCTCCGTCAATAATAACGTAACAGGCACAATCAACATGACCGTTGTCACATTATCAAGTAATGCCGATAAAACCGCCGTTACAACGGCCAAAACGAATAATAAAGAACGTGGATTGCCCTTTACGATTTTCGCAGATTTAATGGCAACATATTGGAAGATACCACAATTTTTTGTAATACCCACAATCGCCATCATACCGACAAGGAGGAAGATTGTGTTAAAATCGATCCCTTGAAATGCAAGCTGTTGGTTTAAGACACCAGAAAAAACCATCAAACCAGCACCAAACAGAGCTATGGCTGCACGGTTGATTTTTTCAGTGATGATAAAGAAGTACGCGAAAATTAAAATCGCGGTTGCCGTGATCAAGGGATCAAGACCAAATAAAATATGTTGAACGAATTCGCCGCTATCTGCACCATGCATGATTATCAATCCTTATTATTATTTTTATTATTATGATGGGGGTTTTATTTTTGCAAATTTTCTTGAAGATGTTGGATCATTGATTGCTCGGTCACAATGCCCTCAAAGTGATCTGTTTCTTTATTAACAACCATCAAGGGGCTGCCATTTGTATAAAGTAAACGTAAGGCCTCAGTCGTTGAGGTTTCAAGATCAATCGTCACACTGTCCGTGCCCATAACATCGCCAGCCTTTGAGGCGCCAAGCTCTGCTAATTTACTAGAGAAATCATCGGTTAGACCATGAATGAAACCCATATTTGGCATATCTTCATCAGCCCCTACCGTTAAACCCACAGGCAGAACAGAACGAATAATTGATTTAAGCGAAAACAAACCAACCCATTTTTCGCCGTCTAAAACGGGAACTGCGCGAATATGACGTTGTTCAATAAGGGATACTGCCTCGGCAACTGTTTGATCTCTCTGTATGCTGATAACATCTGTTGCGGGGATAAGCGCTTTTTGTACTGACATGAAATTTTCCTTCACTAATATCTTTGGTTGCTTCATGTAATTCTATCGTGTAAATCTTTTCATATACCCCTAAAACTGTAATTGCAACCGCTGATTTATAATAAAAAAAGATAGTTATTTATGCTTGACTTGAGTATAAATAATTTTTATAGTAAATCATAATCAAAATAATACGGAATATAAGGATACGGCATATGACTGTAAAAACAGATTTCAATCAAGAAGCATTTATCGCGCGCATTACTAAGCTAATTGCAGAAAACCCAGACATTGCGACAGAAAATGATGCTCTTAAGTATATTGTTGGCGAACTTTACAGCCCAGTACCGTGGTCCAATATAACACCGCGCATACAAGATACAGAACAAGCCAATGGCGGTGTCGGTGTTGCACTCTATACATGGATCAACAAAGAGGCCATGTGCCTTATGGTTGTGCCACGCAACAGTACAAAAGAAGCACCAAAATATCAAATCCCTGGTGGCTTTATAGACTTTACCAAACAAGAAAGTCTGGTTGAAGGATGTGTTCGTGAAGTGAGCGAAGAAATGCGTCTGCCAGAACCCATTGGAGAACTGGTAAAAAACATTGATACAAACCGCTTTTTTCCGCTAGATAACTTAATGGTTTATATCAATAAGCAAGCCCGTTATTTGAACAGTTTTGGGATGTTACTTCAAAAAAGCGAAGTTGATAACATCTTTGCCTTGGCTAATAACGCCACGGAAGCAGAATTTCTTGCTGCTACAAATAATGAGATCAAAGGCATCGCCCTTGTCCCCCTAAAAGAGATTCTAGCCACGCCAGAAATATTAGGCCACGCAGATCAACTTTCTTTATTTAAAAAGCTAGAAAAAAGCTTTTATAATAGAAAGTCACAATCAGTGACTGGACTTTCTAACAATCCCAAAATACGCTAAATTAGCTTCCCCCTAAACAAAATAGGAGGAAATCATGAAAATCAGAAGGTTAAACTCCTAAATTAAGGGCTAACGTCCTTGATTCTGCTTGTATTAACGATATTATAAAGGTACTAATTTATATCTGTAATAAGACAGTTTAAAAATCACCCATTTAAGGATTATAAGAACACGTGAAAAAACCATATAATAAAACACCCGTCAAAAAAGGCCCCCGCATTAATAATGAGATCAGCGCGTCAGAAATTAGACTAATCGACGAAAATGGTGAAATGGTTGGCGTCGTTAATGTTGCAGATGCCGTTGTGCGCGCCAAGGGCGTTGGGCTTGATCTGGTTGAAATTTCACCAAACGTGTCCCCCCCGGTATGTAAGATCCTCGACTATGGTAAGTTTAAATATGAGCAACAGAAAAAAGCTTCGGAAGCCAAGAAGAAACAAAAGACCGTAGAATTAAAAGAGATTAAGTTACGCCCTGGGATCGAAGAGCATGATTTCCAAGTTAAAATGCGTAAAATTCTTGAATTCATTGAAAAAGAAAACAAGGTCAAAATTACAATGCGTTTTCGTGGTCGCGAAATGGCACACAAACAATTTGGGTTTAAAGTTCTTGAGCGCGTTAAAGAAGAAACAAAAGACGTTGCCAAAGTTGAGCAAGAGCCTAAATTAGAAGGCCGTCAAATCTTGATGCTTCTCGGCCCTATTGCCGTTTAATTTAACGCCCATTAATTATCATGAAAAACACTGAACAAACATCCCGCGATTTTTATAAATTCTGGGGCTGTGAACATGTGCGTCACGCCGACATTGATTCATTAGGCCACGCCAATAATGCCGCTTATTCAACCTATTTTGAAACAGGCCGCGTTCAAGCATTGGACGCGATACGCAAACCGCTTAATGATGGACAATACCATCACACAGCCATTGTGGAATTACAGATTTCATTCTTAAAGGAAATGCATCAAGGCGCCCCCATTGATATCGGTGTGACCATTGGTAAAATTGGCAATAGTTCCTTCGAAATCATCAGTGCGCTTTTTATTGGTGAGGTCTGTCACGCGACCAGCACATGTACATTGGTTTATTTTGATACAAAAAAACGTAAATCATCCCCCTTACCCAATGCTATTCGTCAGGGCTTCATCCAATTTCAGCAAGACTAATCTACAGCACATAAAAAATGCACTGCCATTTTTGTGACAGTGCATTTGAATTTTTAATTCTGGATTTATTAAGAAGTTTGCTCTTCAATCCAAGCCAGTAATTCTTGTTTTGATAAGCCACCAACCCGTGTCGCCTTAAGCTCTCCACCTTGGAAGACCATTAATGTTGGAATACCGCGCACACCGTATTTTGATGGTGTCATTGGATTTTCATCAATATTAACCTTAGCAACTGATACTTTACCAGTGAGCTCAGCCGCGGCTTCATCAAGCACAGGGCTTAAAGCCTTACAAGGGCCACACCATTCAGCCCAGAAATCAACCAATACGGGACTATCTGAACCGAGAACATCAGCTTCAAATGTTGTGTCTGTTACATTTTTTGTTGTCATTACTTCTCTCCTTATGGGGTGCTTTTATATAAATCTTGCACCTATCTATAATATGATTCGATCAAACTGCGTAAAAAGTTACAGAGTATAATGATATTATTACGATATCATTAGATCGTCAAGATTTGCAATTTGCAAAAATGTTATAAAATCATAAATTCTAGTGTTTCGGTCCATAACAAAGCTGATTTTATTGCTTTATTCGGGTAAATGCTTGTTAAGGCATCTTTATAAAGCTGCATTTGCTTTAAATAAGCTTGAGGTACGTCATCAACGTGACGCGGCGATGGCCGATTCGTTTTAAAATCAACGATCAGCACATCATGCTCCCTAACAAGCAATCGATCTATTTGCCCAACAAGCAATCGTTCGGTTTTTATATCTGATATTCCACTATCATGCCCAGCTAACAGACCTGTAACAGAAACTTCTGCGCGCGCCTTGGCGCTAAATATCTCTGCAAATTCAGGATGATCCAAAACACCTATTATTTCATTCACCCAAAATAGATGACTTGCGTCAGACAATGTCGGTAATTGTTTTTTCAGATAAACTTTGGCGAGCGCGGAACGTTTATCTTTCTCTATGTCGGGCAAAATTTGTAATAATTTATGCAACACTGTGCCGCGCTTGAAACGCTTTTCTTTATCTTGATTGTCAGCGCGCTTTAATAGGGGAGACAAAGCCGAAGGCTCTGCCATCTCGTCACCATCATCAATAATAGAGGGGCGTAGCGGTTTGACATGTATCATTGGCGCTGGTGAGATTTCATTAAACCACGCGGGACGCTCTATCGTTGTTTGTGATGTTTTATGAACGCTTGGCTCTGCTTGGACATCATTGTCTTGTGGTGTCTTTAATATCTGAGCTTGCAAACTGCTCCAACGATCTGTATAAAAATCACGGCTTTGTTTATTGCTTAAATCAAGATGTGTAAACGCATCATCGATAGAGCTCTCATCAAACCCATCGCAATCATTATACAGCCCCCGTTCGATCATTTTATACCAACTATCGTCGTGACATTTTTCAACGTCTTTTAACGCGCCCGTAATATATAAACGATCCGCGGCACGTGTCAGGGCAACATATAATAAACGACGATGCTCCTCTTGTTCGGCGATCGCGTGCTGTCCTTCTAAGACTTTAATCAAACTTGTTTTAAAAGAGGAACGCGGTGTCCATAAAGGAACTTTTACATCTCTACCATTGGCAATTTTATTATTTTCCCAATAAAGTTTCTTACTATTTGACCCCGATGATTTTGGCGGTAATGTTGCATCCCCCAAAATAACTATTGGGGCCTGTAATCCCTTTGAACCATGAACAGTCATAATACGGATTTGATTAGTTTCATCACCATCTGCTTCGCGCTTAATGCTCTCATCATCGGCTTCAAACCAATGTAAAAACTCTTGTAAGGATGGTCGGTTATTTTGTTCAAAATCTAAAACAAAGCCCATAAATTCTTGTAGCGAATCCAAACTATCAATACCCAAACGCCCCATGAACGCCTGCAGACCACTCACGTCACTTGCGGGCACTGGTTCGTTTAATATCGTGGCAAAGAAATCATACGGGCGCACGGTGCGCGCCAATTTAATCATCTCTCGAAGATAATTCTTTTCTGCTTCATAATCTGAGTGACGCAATAAACAGCGCCATAAAGAGCCCGCATTTAATGTGCCTTTTTCATTCAAACGAATAGCCATCAGATCATCATCGGTAAGTCCCATAATCGGTGTTTTCAAAAATGTTGCCAATGCCAAATCATCTTCATTAAGCAAGCCAAACTGTGCCCCAACAATTAAATCTTTTACAGCCAAGCTTTGAGAGATTTTCAAAACATCGACACCCGCAACGGGCAAGTTAAGATTTTTAAGGGCACGCACAATTTCATGCATTAACTGTCCGCGTTTACGCAACAAGATCATAATATCTTTTGGCTCAACCGCTCTACCCTTGCTTTCAAGATAACTCTTATGACTTTTATTGATACCATCACGCCCTTGATAAACGCGCAACCAATCTTCAATTTCACGGGCGATACCATCGGCTAAAACACGTTCTGGTTTAACGCTTTCTATCACGTGAACGGGTAATGGCCATCTTTGTTCCTCAACGTCATTTTGCGTCTGATCGTTATTGGTCGCAATCGGCCATAATGAAACATAGCTGGCTTGACCTTGGCGAAAAACGTGATGTTGCACAATATCATCATCATTGAGTGTTACACCTTTTTTGAGATCTGGCAGTGCAAAGACGCGATCAACCAAATTTAAAACCGAGCGTGTCGAACGGAATGACTGGTTTAGTGCAATAGTTTCAAATAGCTCTTTTACATCCAATGTCCGTTGCCTAAAGAAATCTTGCATCTCTTTGAATTTTTGCGGGTCTGCTTTTTGGAAGCTATAAATAGATTGTTTCTCATCCCCCACCAGGAAGACACTGCGGAAATAATCACGTTCACGCCCCTCACCACTAAAAAATTCCTCTGTGATCGCTTCTATCACACGCCATTGATCTGGGTTTGTATCTTGTGCCTCATCAACCAATAAATGATCGATACCACCATCTAATTTATATAAAACCCATGCGGCCTGATCTGCGGTCGTTAAAAGAGTAATTGTTTTGGCAATTTGATCATCAAAATCAAGCATGTTTTTTTGCTGTTTACGCACGCGGTAACGATCAATAACAATAAACGCAATCACTACCATTTCACGGGTAATCTTTGCCAGTTCCATTGCTAGAACACGATCATCAAAATCTTGACAGATAGTCGTCGCACTTAAAATATCATCACTAAAATTAGGATATTTTTCTAACGTCGCTTTTTTAAAGATCGTTTTACGCGGTGTACCATCATTCGTTAAAAAGAATTTTTTAGCATGATATAAAACATCGCTTAAATTTGGCACCTCTTGCTCTATCTCTTTTAAGAGGGCCGATAAAGACTGACCATATTTTGCTTCATTACCAGCCCCCTGATTTAGAACCGTACTGATATTCTTTAAGGCAGATAGATCAAATAGATTTTTATAATAGTTTAAAATCACAATCTCACAAAGCGCGTCAGCATCATCAAAACCATTCGCCTTATTGATGGCTTCCAAGGCTTGTGTCAAGCCCCCCGTGCGTTGGAAAAAACGTAAGAAATCTGAGCGTTGATCAACAATCAAGCGCATCAAATTTTGGAATTCATCTTCGTTCAATAAACGACTTAATGTTTGGGTGGCTTCATCAACACGCTTTTTCGCATCTTCGGGTAAATCCAATTGAAACAGGCTATGGACGATATGATTTAATTCTTCGGTCGCGGCGCGGTCTGTCATGACATCAAAGTGCGGATTTAATCCTGCCTCTAATGGGAAACGTTTTAACAATGACTGACAAAAAGAGTGTATCGTCATGATCTTCATACCGCCAGGAACATCAACAACCCGGGCAAATAAACGGCGCGCCTCTTGGCATTGATGGGCAGATGGTATGACGCCCAACAGTGATGTTAGCTCGGTAGTTAACAATGCATCGGTTAAGCCCAGCCATTTCACAAGAATTTTCTGAACGCGCTCTGCCATTTCGGCGGCGGCGGCCTTAGTGAATGTAATACATAAAATTTTGGATGGATCCGCACCTTGTCTTATTGGCGCGTCTGGCACCATCGGGTCGATTTGCCCAGGTAAGAGTAATCTTAAAACACGGTCTGTCAGAACTTTGGTTTTCCCCGTTCCAGCAGAGGCCGCAACCCAAATATGAGATTCGGGGTTAGAGGCTCGTCCCTGAAGTGTCGTTGCCTGCGCAGCAACATCTTTGGCTTGCAAAGACTGTCCTATGGGGGATTGTACTATAGGTGATTGTACCATTAAACATCCCCCCATTCTTTACGGCGACTTAGATGGGCATAATCGTCAAATTTTGGCGCTTTATCATCACGCGGCACAGGGTAATAGGGTGTCTGATCATCCATAAAAACAGCCATCAAAGATTGTACGCCGTAATAACTATCCATTAAGAAATCTTCAAACGATTCAATTTGTTTGGTCTTTTCATTTACGCGATCAATCTTACTATCTTCGCCTTTTTTCAAAATCCAGTGTTCTAGATTATTAACGGTACATGTTTGACCATTTGAATAACCACCCGATTCGGCGATTAAGGCTTCTAATGGTAATTGTGGTGAGAAACCACTAATAATGTCGGATTTTGATGGCGGTGCACCTGTTTTATAATCAATGATTGTTAAATTCTGCTCTTCATCAATATCAATACGATCGGCCTTGGCATAAAGGCGTGTTTCACCTTTATCATGAGCAATTGTTATCTCGCCAAATTCTTCTGCCGATAAAACACGTGCCTTTTCGCGCCATTTTTCTTCGTGCTGAATAATAAAATCGGCAACGGATATAAAACGATTCCACCAGAATGGATATTGCACAGTTGAATGACAAAATTGCGGTAAAATATCTTTTCCAATTTTCAATAAATTCGCTTTGGCATCACCATCCAAATTTGCAGGATAAAGCTCTGTGAACTTCTGCAGAACAGTGTGAATATATTGCCCACGATCTGCATAATCGGCTTTCTTCATCAAAGGATCCATGACCGACAGAGATAATATCTTTCTGGCATAGAGCGCATAAGGATTTCGCATTAATGTCTCAACCCCAGAAACGGACAAACCCGTTGGACGCGCCGCAATCGGTGGGCGCGGTGCTGGGCGTTCATAAGGCGTGACCGTATCGGCATGCGTATAACTATGGCGAACACAGGCCAGAATATCTGCGCCATCTTTAATTTCAATTTGTAATTTTTCTGAAACAGCATTAAGGCGCATCAACCAACGTGACGGAATCGTTGGTGTCCCCGCAACTTTCTTTGACCGCGTCATAATGACGTTATCGGCGGATAATTTTTGAATAAAATCATGTGCCGCCATGCCAATGGCTTTATCACTAGTTGGCAATCCCAAAGAGGCACGCATTTGGCGTGATAAAAATGGATCGGCATTCGTATCATCAGGCCATGTTTTTTCATTTAATCCCGCAAGAATAAAATTATCCGCATGAAGCAATCGTGCCTCCATCAATCCCAATACAGCAACATGGGGATGTTTACCAAATTTAGATCTAACAGAGATCGACTGCATCAAGGTTTTTAACAACGCACTGTAATCGAGAGCCGCGTAATCTGTCTTATGCGTATCCAATGTTTCTAACAAATATGCGAAGAATTTTGAGGCTTCGTCCCCCTCATCAAAACGCCAAAGACGCGTTGCACCGTCCATGACTTTTTCTGTTTGTCCATCAATAACTGTGGCTATTTTTTCGGCAAAGCCTAAATGATGCTCTAAACGCTCTTTAAGGTTAGTGCCTACAGCTTGCCCTTGGAAAGCGATCAGATTATTTAGAATCTGCCCAAAGAAAATAAGGAGTTCGTCTGATATTTTTTTATCTGCCTCGTCCATCGTACGCAAATTTTTACAATATAATAAAATATCAGATAGGCTTTTCTCGCCCTTCATCCGTCTAATGATCGCGCTTTCAAATAAATTGACTGCATTATCAAGCCAACCTTTTTGTTTTGAAAATCCCGTCAACGGATGTTTCAAAAATGCCATGAGTGTTACAACATTAAAGTTATGGCTTATTAAATCTGCCAACATTAATAACCACACGCCTAGCTGTGTATTGTGCAGTGGAATACCCGCAGAATCATCGAGGGCCACACCCCATTTTTGCATCAAGGATATAACACGACGTGCCAACAAACGATCTGGCGTTACAAGATAGATGGTTTTCGCACGCGCTTTCGCGTCACTCTTATTATTCACCTCAATCGTTTCGCGCAGTAAATAAGCACAAAGACGCGCCTCTTCCTCTTGGTCATCACAAGAGATCAATGTAAATGATTTACGGTTGCTCTGATCAATAGGCGACAGGTCTCGCCACTTTTCCGTCATCGCCTGTGGACGCATCATCTCTCGCGTAATATATTGAAGCGTTTTATTGGCTACACTTGTATCCGTCTCTAAGGTTTTAACCGATGACAGATCACATCCTAAATGGTTCAACAATGTTTTAAAACCATATTGCGGATGGCTTTCTGCAACTGCCTCTAACATGTCAGGGGTTAAATTCTTGTCCAAACCAGGCAAGAAAATATACCCGTCATCCATATCAGAGATAGTCTTTAATAAATCCGCAACAATCGGAATTGTTCCAGTGACACCCGCAACAATTACAGGATGCTTAGGTTGATTATTCTGCCAAATTTTATTTTGGGCATTTAATAATAAATATCGGTATGCCGCGGCATCAACACAGTTTTCATTCTTTAAAAATTCAGGCCATTTCTCGGCAACGATATGAAGGAAAGAGAGAGTTTGCTGCCAATGTTGTGAAAAATTTTCTGGCACCAAATCTTTTAGATCATCAAACTTTGCGCCTTCGGTAATCATCTCATCCAAGAATTTTGCCAAGACAGATGCTAATCCCAACGCCTGATCATATGTCGGTGTTGGTTTTAAATCTTCTATAATGAAATCTGCTAGAACAAACAAACGTTTCATGGGGTCAATGGTTGCAGGCAGATCAATAATTTCTTGGGATAAATCTTGTCCCACACCATATAAGAAAACATCATCGGCATCTAAATCACCAAGGGCGCGGATTGTTGGTGCCAAAATTGGTATACCATCAAATGCATTCAAATAGGCTTCTTGTAAAGATTTTGCCGCACGGCGTGACGGCACAAGGATAAGTTGTTGACCTAGTTTTTCTTGGGATTTTTGTGCCAAGTCCCATGAAAATTTAATCACATGCGCAAAGAAGTCATGGCCCGCGGCTATGGTATAAATATTGTGAAAATCAGAAGATTTTTGTTCCATTACAGGAAAACCGCCAGACGCTTAATTAATACTATTTCAGAGAAGCATTATAGCGTTATTTAGGCCGCGCGTGCGACATCTTTTTCTGTGGCAAGCAACATTTCTGGTGTTGATAGATGATACCATGCCCCGTCATGAACAAGGCCATAAAGACGACCGTTTTTTTCAGCATCATCAAATAACCTTAAGAATGAAAAGCGTTTGTCCGTTACACCATCAAAAATCTCTGGCTTAGCGATACGGGCACCCGCAAATACATAAGGGGCATTTTCATCACTGGTACGTACCAAGGCACCATTTTCATCACATTGATAATCACCCGCACCATCGAAACCTGCAATCTTATCTTTGGGATGCAACAGCAGTAATATATCCATTTTTGCGGGATCCCACATTTCTTTCATGCGTTGCAACATTGGTGTTTCGCCGTCATGCCACAGCATATCGCCATTAAACGCCCAAAATGGCTGGCCACCGATCAGTGGTAAGGCCTTGGCACAGCCGCCGCCCGTTTCTAATAAATCATCTTCGTGCGATAACATAATATTCGGCGTTTCGATGTCAGATAGATGCTCGGCCAATATATCACCCTTATAGTGCAGATTAACGATTACATCTTTGATACCCTGTGATGGTAATTCATCAATCAAACGTTTGATGATGCTCTTACCAGAAACTTCTAACATAGGTTTAGGGCAATTTTCGGTCAAATGACGCATGCGGCTGCCACGGCCTGCCGCAAAAATAATAGCTGTGCTTAAGCTGTTTTTTTGATTGCTCATTTTTTAAATCCTTTTGAATAGATTCTATTTTACAAAATTCGGCCACGAAATACCAGTCATTCTTGATTTTTCTGCCTGAATGAAGGCTAAGCGTGCATTTGGATGCAAATCCCTTTCGGTGTCATCCAAATGTTTAAGACCAAAAACAACAACATTTGACGGTAATAGAGACCCCATACGTGACGGCCATTCGACCAAATTAAGTGCATCCGCGAAAATATCAGGCAAGCCTAATTCTTGTAATTCAGATTCATTTTCCAAACGATAAAGGTCATAATGGGCGACACGTACTGCCTCTAGATCATAATGTTGAACAACGGTAAAAGTTGGGCTGGGCACATCCCCGACATGGCCTAATTCTTTTAGAAAATAATGCGTAAAGGTTGTTTTGCCGACACCCAAATCTCCTTGTAGGCACAGCACATCGCCTGTCTTTAGAAAAGACGCAAAAACACGGGCAATTTGCGCCGTATGTGCCTCATCATTAATTCTAAAATATAGCCGTTCCATTTCTTTCATAAACTGGTAATATCAGGGAATATCAATAAATTAAAGTAAAAACAGACTTTGTGGCAATGACGCGTAACAAAAAAACAGATACAGATATCATTATTATTGGCGCAGGCCCCGTCGGCTTGTTTACAGTTTTCCAAGCGGGTATGCAGGGATTACGCTGTCATGTTTTTGATTCTCTGCCCGATATTGGTGGGCAATGTACCGCCCTTTATCCGGAAAAGCCCATTTATGATATTCCTGCCTATCCACAGATTACTGGCGCAGCGCTGATCTCCCAATTAGAAGAACAAGCCAAACCATTCAAGCCCCAATATCATTTAGGGCATAAAATTATATCGCTTGTTGAAAATGAAACAGCAGAGCACCGTTTTACGGTCATCAGCGACAAAGGCATAACCGTTAACGCCAAAGCGATTATTATTGCTGGGGGTGCAGGATGTTTTGGCCCTAACCGACCGCCATTGGAAGCAATAGAAGACTATGAGCAAAAATCTATTTTTTATTACGTGAAAAATCCCGATGATTTTGCTGATAAAAGAATCATGATTGCCGGTGGTGGCGACAGCGCGCTTGATTGGGCGATATATTTATCGGACATTGCCGCCAATGCCACCTTGGTTCATCGTCGTGATAAATTCCGCGCTGCACCCGATTCTGTTACAAAAATGCACGCCCTTGTTAAAAACGGTAAAATAGATTTAAAGACAGGCTACCAACTCAATATGCTAAACGGTGATAATGGATATTTAAACAGTGTCACCATTAAAGATATTAAAAGTGATGCAGCTCTCTCCATCGAGACCGATATTCTATTGCCTTTTTTCGGCCTCGCTACAGATTTAGGCGTCTTCCATGACTGGTGTTTGGCAATTAATCGCAAACAAATTACCGTTAACCCAATCACACAAATGACGTCACGTGACTTTATTTATGCGGTTGGTGACATTTGTGATTATGAAGATAAATTAGGCCTTATTCTGACAGGCTTTGCAGAAGCAGCAACTGCAACACATCACCTCAAGAAAAAACTAAATCCCAACGAAGATATACATTTTGAGCATTCCACAACAAAGGGAATTACGGGTTTTTAGGCTTATTGGCGGAAACTTTTATCGGCTTTTTTGATGTGTTTTTTGGACGCCCAAATTTTGCAAATATACCGCGTAAAGCCTCACGCTTTTTAGGACTTTGTGCTACAAGCGCTACACGCGATTCCGTATTATCTCTCTTTACCGTTAGGGTATTCTTATGAGACAATTCATTTTGAGGCCCTTTGATAGTAGCCGTCTTCTTATCTCTTGATGGTATTATTTTCTTCAATCGTCGCTGTACTGATCCAATAAAGTCATCTGGTTCATATGTTTCCAATCGGATATAGCTGGCTGCAAAAACATAATTTGCAATAACGGCCCCCAATGCTTGCACCTGTCCACTAGCAAGTGCTGCACTGGCACTTAAAGTACAGGCGGCGGCAAACCAAAGCTTAGGGCGCCCGCTATTACTATATTGTGGTTTTTGTGCGTTTATCGTCGAGATCACGCCGCCCATACCAATAACGGGCGCAAGTAACCAACCAACAGGCCCCGCCATCGCGGCTGTGAACATTAAGCCCACGGTGGCAATATTTTCTGGGTCCGTCACCGTATTGATAACGCGGCCTATATTTTTATGCTTCATGCGCGGTAACTTGCCTTTATTTTGCAAGGCTTTTGAAATATCAAAAACAGAAAATAATGAAGCCGTCACGCCACCGAGAAATGCGCTATTAGACAAAAGGCCCGCAATCGATAATCCAGCAGGTACAGCCTGAAAAGCCAGAAATGCAACAGGAGCGAGTGCGACACCAGCAACTAGAAGCGATGTATCGGAGTCATTTAAAATCTGCGCTATTTTTCGTACACCCCTGGCAAAACCAGAAGTCAATTTTCTTTCTTCAGGGAGTGTTTTTGTGCCGACATGCCCCGCAACCTTCATACCATATATCATCATTGCGGCGTATAGTGTTACAGGACCTGGAATAAGAATTGCGTTACCCAACGCAAACATAAAACCAACATCTAAAAATGTATTAGCAATAAAATCACGGATCATGGACGTTTTTTGATCAGCTGTTTTTCTAGGAATATCGTCACTCATAAGGCAGATTATACCGTATAAACGTCAAAAAATCAAGTATTATGAAAAATATTAAGGCTGATCCGCAGGGATAATTACGGTTACGGTTGTGCCCTCGCCTACTTGGCTTTGGATGTCTAATGTACCCTGATGAAGATCGACGATGCTCTTCACCAAACTTAAGCCAATTCCCGCACCCTGCTGCTCTTTTGAACGCTCCATGCGTGCGAAGGGTTTAAAAATTTGTTGCATTTGTTGGTCGGTGATACCGCGCCCATTATCCGTGACAATAAAGACAATGTGATCTTTTTGGCGACTAACCTCTAATGTTACTTGACCTTTTTTCGGCGTGTTTTGAACGGCATTTTTGATCAAGTTCATAAGAACCTGACGAACACGACGCTCATCTAATGTCGCCTTACCAAGGCTTTTCTTGAGTGAAAATGTCAATGCGACCTTCTTATCTGGGTTGAGAGACTGCACCATTTCTTCCAAAGATGTAATCATGTCTTTGACGGGAATTTCTTCATAATTCAATGTCAAATAGCCCGCCTGAATTGTTGATAAATCCAAAATATCATCAATCAAAGAAACAAGGCGGCCACCAGCTTGTAAAATTCCTTGTACATATTCTTTTTGCTTGTCATTCACAGGGCCAAAATATTCTTGATTAAGAATATCCGCAAAACCAACCAAGGCATTTAATGGCGTCCGTAACTGATATGATACATTGGCTAAGAAACCAGCCTTTAATGTATCTGCCTCTTCTAAGGCAACATTCTTTTCACGTAAAGCCTGTTCAACATTCACCGTATCGGTGACATCAACATAAGAACAAAGCAGCGCCCCATCGGGCAATGGAACAAGTGCGTAATCTAAAATAGTGCCGTCCTTACGCATAAAGCGCCCCGTTTTGGAGGTACGTGCAACACAAGAACTGATTAGTTTTTCTTTAACGTCAACCCAATCACTTTTTTCAAAAAAGCCTGAAACAAATTCAACCAACTCAGAAATATGAGGTTCATTCGCCAAATTACCGTCATTCAAGCGCCAGATTTTCTTATAAACTTTATTATAGAGCTTTAGGCGACCATCAACACCGAACACCGAAACACCCTCAGCCAAGTTATCAATCGTCTCTTTTTGTACGGCGATAAGTGTATTGTAAGAGCTTTCCAATTCTAAACGGCTTGTTACATCTTCACATGTGAGCATAATCCCACCTTTAGGATGTGGCACAACGACCATGCGTAACGCCGTACCATCAGGCAAAAACACCATTTCTTCATGCGTGTCTATGATTGACGTAAACAGACCCTGCCAATGCTGTACATATTTGCGGAAATCGACCTGTTCAGGCAGGCGTCGGTTATCGCGCATACGGTTTAAAATTTCATTGAGGCGCGGCTTTGTATCGAGCCATTTTTCAGAGAGCTGCCATAATTTCTGATAACCACGATTATAGAATTCCAATGACGTGTCTTTATTAAAAATCGCAACGGGCAAATTAATCTGCCCCAATACTTCACTATTGGCATCAGACAGTGTTTTTAATTCTTGTTCTAATCGCTCTTGTTCCGTTAGGTCCCACAGATATCCTAAGTTTTGCGTAGACTCAGGCAACGGTATTTCACGCACCTCAACAAAACGTCGATCACCCTCAACAACAATATGGTCTTTGATGACTTGTGTGCGCCCCATTTTAAAGGCATTCTCTGCCAAATTGCGTGAACGCCCATCAGGGAATAATTCTTTTTGTTCTTTTACCAATTGCCCTGGCATCATATCAAAGATACGGGCATAGGCTTTGTTACACCAAAAAATCTCACCATGTTCGTTACGGATCCAGATTGGAAAAGGAAAACCTTCAAAAGATGATTGATATAAAACCTCAGCGCGCTTGAGGTGATTAATCATGCTCTCTTTTTCAAAGAGCCCTTTATACGTGTCTGTAATATCACGAAACCACAAAACATAGAACATATCATCCTTGGGGTTAAGAGCAGCCAAAGCACCAATAACTTCATAGACTGAATCGGATTTTGCACATTTTAAAATCAGATTAAATTCATGATCATTTTCTTTTAATTTCTCATAGGCATCTTGCAGATCAATACGCGATTCATAGGCAAACAGCGATAACACATCTTTGAAACCACGCACTTCCTCAAGACCAAAATGATTTTTAAACTCTGGCGAGATAACGGTTACACCGCTACGTGACCAGCCGACATAATGCATCGGAATGGCGTGCATAAAAGTTTTAAATTGCTTGTTTTGGGACACCAAACGATCGGCGCGGCGACCTTGGACGACTAATGGCGTGACGATATGGTCAATTGTGTCTTTAACGGTTTTCTGAACACGCGTAGTAACATCTTTTGCCACACTTATCGGGGATGTCTTTTTTAAATCACTCATAAAATTACTCTAACAAATATCATCCCCAATGAAACGTGAAAAATAAAAAAGACCCGCTCAAAATTTAAGCGGGTCTTTAAAAAAATAGAGATTATCTTAATAGCGGTAACTTTCCGGCTTATAAGGACCATCTTCTTCAAGCCCCATATACTCGGCCTGTTCTGGCGTCATTTTTGTTAATTTCGCACCAACACGCGCCAAATGTAACAGCGCAACTTTCTCATCCAAATGTTTAGAGAGAACATAAACTTTATTCTCATAGTTTTTATAATTCTCCCACAATTCAATCTGCGCCAATGTCTGGTTTGTAAAGGATGCGGACATCACAAAGCTAGGATGACCCGTCGCACAACCAAGATTAACAAGGCGACCTTTAGCCAATAGAATCATACGCTTACCGTCTGGGAAAATTACCTCATCAACTTGTGGTTTTACCTCTTCCCATGTTAGGTTTTGCAAGGCGTCAACCTGAATTTCATTATCAAAGTGACCAATGTTACAGACAATGGCGCGGTCTTTCATCTCACGCATATGATCCAGCGTAATAATATCTTTATTCCCTGTCGCTGTAACAAAGATATCAGCCACAGGTGCGGCATCTTCCATTGTTACAACTTGATAACCTTCCATAGAAGCCTGAAGCGCACAGATGGGATCAATTTCAGTAATCAGAACACGTGCGCCTTGTGTGCGCAATGAGGCCGCAGACCCCTTACCAACGTCACCATAACCGGCAACGACAGCAACTTTACCAGCAATCATGACATCTGTTGCGCGTTTGATACCATCAACCAAACTTTCACGGCAACCATACAGATTATCGAATTTTGATTTCGTCACAGAGTCATTCACATTAATCGCAGGAACTTTTAATGTACCCGCTTTTTCCATCTCATAAAGACGGTGAACACCAGTTGTTGTTTCTTCCGATAGACCGCGAATGTCATCCAGTAAATGAGGATATTTTTCGTGAATACGTACGGTCAAATCACCACCATCATCCAAGATCATGTTCGGCACCCAACCATTCGGACCTTCAATTGTTTGATCGATACACCATAAAAAGTCTTCTTCTGACATATCTTTCCATGCAAATACAGGAACATCAACATCCACCATTGCGGAGGCGGCTTGATCTTGCGTAGAATAAATATTACATGATGACCAACGCACTTCTGCGCCCAGATCAATCAGTGTTTCAATCAAAACGGCCGTTTGAATGGTCATGTGAAGACAACCAGCAATACGCGCACCCTTTAACGGTGACTTGCCTTTATATTCCTCGCGCAGTGCCATAAGACCGGGCATTTCTGTTTCGGCAATCGCAATCTCTTTGCGGCCCCAATCAGCCAAAGATAAATCTTTAACTTTAAAATCTTGCGTCTCTTTTAATTGTGCTTGTGCCATGATCATCTATCCTTTTTTGGGCTTCTATAGTTTGGTTAATCCATGCTGTTATAATGAATAAGTGATATATCTTTTTCAGTCTTTTTTCAAGTCATTAGGCGCTTAAAATGGGAAAGAGCGCCAAAAATTCACAGCCTCTGATCTGTCCTTGACGATCATAGAGATTATTCACGGTGATCGTACCGTTATGTGCCTCGACAATTTGTTTAACAATACTTAAACCCAAGCCAGAATGGTTACCAAAACTCTCATTACTAGGACGTTCGGTATAGAAACGCTCAAAAATACGATCTAGGTTTTCTAACGGAATACCGGGGCCTTGATCCGCGACTTGAACAACGTAATTCTTTTTCTCCATATCTTGCTTTAACACAATGTCAATAATCCCGCCTTCTGGTGAGAAAGTCAGGGCATTATCGATCAAATTTTGAATGACCTGCATAATACGTGTATCAATCGCTAAAATCATGGCATTAGATACGCGCAAATCAAGATTAAATGAAATATTACGCGGATCATCAATGCGCACCGAGAGTTTAACAGCTTGTGTCAAAATATCATTAAGCTGACACGGTTGCATTTCTGTTTTAGATAAAGAAGCATCAATACGTGAAGCCTCAGAAATATCGGTAATCAGACGGTCAAGGCGTTGAATATCATGATCAATGATCTTCATCAATTTATCGCGCTTATCCATATCTGTAACACGCGATGCCGTTTCAATAGCGCTTTTCAGCGATGTTAACGGATTTTTTAATTCATGTGACACGTCGGCGGCAAAACTTTCGATCGCATCCATACGATCCCACAAGGCCTCTGTCATGTCACGCAAAGATTCAGACACCATCGCGATCTCATCTTGGCGTATAGAAAAATCAGGAATATCTGTATGGCGCTTCTTACTTCGGCGCACCTCATCAGCTGCCCACGCAAGACGGCGCAGTGGATGAGCAATTGTTCCAGCCAGATAAAAAGACAATATAATGGTAACAAATAAACCAATAAGAAAAACAATAAGAACATCCATACGTAAGGCATTAACGGCATCTTGAATATTCTCGCCGCCCTTTTCCAGCATCACAACGCCGAATAATTGTTCTTTCTTCATGATCGGGACAGCCGCCGATAAAATAATATCGTCTTTTAAAGACCGCCAAACAGCAAATGATGGAAGCGTGGAGTTGAGCGCATCTTGTGCAACGGGAAAGGCCCTGATGTCTTCTGATAAAGTATAGGGGTAAAGCTTTAGGCGCTGTACATCACCGCCCGGAAATAAGTTTAACAATAACCGTGTTACTATCTTAATGGATCGTGACAATGACGTTTGATTTTTAAAATCAATCACATCTTGCTTATTGACCACACTATCAAACCCAAAGATACGCTCAGAATTCGCAATGAGAGTACCAGATCCATCAAAAACAATGGCTTTGCGTTTTGCACTTAACGCCAGTTCAGCATTTAAACGTTCAAATCTTGTATTCGTCTTTAAAGTTTGGCTCTGATCCAGATTTAGAAAAGCGGTTGCGAATAATTGTGCTTCGGCAGATAATAAAGATATTTCTTTTGAAACAAGTTCTTTTTGATAATGACCCAAATATAAAAACCCAATGCCCAATAACATCAACGCGATTAAGTTAACACCCAAGATACGCTTGGTTAATGGCGATGCAGGTTGGGGCTTATATTTATTAACATAGGTGGGTTTTGTATCTGATTCTGTTTTTTTGAATGTACGACCACTGTAAAACGGAATATGCGTTTTAAGACGAGAGAGAAAACCATAAGATTTTGTATTGGCGTGTTTTTTATCTGTCATATATCTATAGCGCCAGTCTTTTAAACATTAAAACGATAACCAACACCATAGAGTGTTTCTATCGCCTCAAAACTATCATCAAGTTTTTTGAATTTCTTACGCAGGCGCTTCACATGGCTATCAATTGTCCGATCGTCAATATAGATACTGTCGCCATAAGCATTATCCATCAGCTGATTTCTAGATTTGACAACACCTGCACGCTCAGACAGTTCTTTTAGTAATAAAAACTCAGTGACTGTTAAATTAACAGGCTGATCTTTCCACAAACAAAGATGCTTATCTAAATCTAGAACCAAATCGCCGCGTACAAAAGCATTAGAATTCTCTGTATCGATCTCACCAATATTGTCATTCACATTTAAACGTTCTGACAAACGCAACAAGACGCGAATACGCTCAACCAATAGCTTTTGAGAGAAAGGCTTCTTAATATAATCGTCAGCCCCCATGCGCAGACCAACAATTTCATCGATTTCATCATCCTTGGAGGTGAGGAAGATAACGGGAATATCAATTTTTTCGCGCAGCTTGGTAATAAGCTCAAGACCGTCCATACGCGGCATTTTGACATCTAACACCGCCAAATCGGGTGTGCTTTCCAAAATACCTGCCAAGCCCTTTTCACCGTCACTATAAGTTTTAACGTCATAGCCCTCTTCTTCTAAAAGAATAGAGACAGACATCAAAATATTTTGATCATCATCAACAAGGGCGATTTTTTTCTTCATAATCTCATTTTCGGGTCAAATATAACGATTAATAACCCATAGCTTACAAAATTACGCTTTCATTGTCTTTTAAAAAATCACCCGCCAAATAAAGAGAGCCACAAACCAAAATGATTGGCGCTTGGTTCCTCGATAAATCTCTAATTTGAGTGATCGCATTTGACAGCGAATTATTGGCTCGTGAAACGCTTCTAACATCCTGTTCTTTTGCTATCTTACACAACATATCTTCATCCATCATTGATTGATCGCGGATTTCCGTTTTTAGCTTTAAAGAACCATCTTCTTGTAGTGTCGGATATTTTGAAACGCCAAGGCCTTGATAACAAATAACGCCATCGGCAAAATCGGCGATATGGGATAAAAACCCCACAGCATCTTTCTTCTTAATCATGCCCCAGATCAAATAAAGCGGTTGATTTGGATTCTGCGTTGTTATTTTTTTACAAAAATCCGCCAATGCGGCCGCCGCATTATTATTATGACCACCATCAAGATAGATTTTTGACCCAACAGCACAGTGATCGTAAAGGTTACCCTCAGTTATTTCTTGAAGGCGCGCAGGCCATGTAACATGTGCCATAGCGAGATTGATCTTTTCTTGATCGGGCAATAATCCTGTTGCATCCAAGGCGGCAATAGCCTGCGCCGCATTATAAAGCTGATGATCGCCATTAAGGGCGGGACGCTTTAAGACAAGTGGTGTGGTCTGTTTAGTGGAATGATACGTAAATCGATCATTATTTAGTATTTCAATATGCCAATCGCGCCCATAACAAAAAGATAGCGCACCAACATCACGGCACTTATTCAAAAACACATTATAAATCTCTTGGTTTTCTTGATAGCCAATCACACACGGCGCGTTCGGCTTTATAATACCAGCCTTTTCGCCCGCAATCGTTACCATGTTATCACCCAGCCACTCCTTATGATCCATTGCGATGCGTGTGATAATGGTGCAAAACGGATTATCGATGACATTGCTTGCGTCTAAACGTCCGCCCAAACCCGTTTCCAACAAAACATAATCCGCCTTAATATCGCGATATGCCAAAAAAGCTAAAACGGCCGTTAATTCAAAAAAAGTAACGGGCGTATCCTTGGCAAAGGTCTCATAAACATCAATATAATGGGCTAATTGTTTATCTGTGATTGCTTGATCATGCAGGCGAATACGTTCATTAAAACGCACCAAATGAGGCGACGTAAAACCATGGGTTTTAAGCCCCATTGCATCAAATAAATACCGCAAAAAAGCGAGTGTTGATCCCTTGCCGTTCGTGCCGGCAACATGAAAAACAGGGGCGATAGTGTTGTGTGGGGTATCTAACTTATCAAGACATACAATCAAACGCGTTAAACCCAAATCCCAACCAGAAGGATTATACGCCTGTAGCCGTGCCATAACGTCCATGATATTAAAGGAAGATGGTTTATTCATTAAAAACCAACTGTGCTTAAGCTGCTTTGTTTTTATTCATGATCAAATCAAGAAGCTTTCCGACCTCATCATGCATGCGTTCGCGCGGGACAACCATATCAACAACGCCGTGATCCAACAAATATTCTGCTGTTTGGAAATCATCAGGCAATTCTTGCTTGATCGTTTCTTGAATAACGCGCTTTCCGGCAAAACCTATCGTCGCACCGGGTTCGGCGATGTGAATATCACCCAACATCGCGAATGAGGCACTAACACCGCCAGTTGTTGGGTTTGTTAGAATAACGATATAAGGAAGCTTGGCTTCTTTAACCAATTCGGCCGCAATCACCGAACGTGGCATCTGCATCAAGGACAAGATACCTTCTTGCATACGTGCGCCGCCCGATGATGGAATAACGATCAGAGGTGCTTTTTGGGCAACTGCTTCTTCTGCAGCGCGCAAAATACCATTACCAACAGCAATCCCCATAGAACCACCCATAAATTTAAAGTCAAATGAGGCAACAACCGCCGTTTGACCTTCAATTGTACCATGGGCAACAACGATCGCATCTTCACGGCCCGTGCGTGCACGGTAGTCTTTCAGACGGTCAGTATAGCGTTTTTTATCTTTAAACTTAAGAGGATCAGAGATCGGGTTTTCCATCTCAATCGTTTCATAGGCACCATCATCAAAAAGATTGGCAAGGCGCTTATCAACTGAGATCGCCATATGGTGACCACAATTATTACAGACATAAAGCTGGTCATCTAAATCACGTGAAAATAACATCGTCTCACAAGAGCCGCATTTCACCCATAAATTATCGGGCATGTCTTTCTTATCAACAAGTGCGCGGATTTTTGGACGGACAAAATTGGTTAACCAGTTCATGTGCTTCACCTTATAAGATGTTAAATATTATCTGCTATCGTTTTTACAAAAGAAGTGACCGAATGTAAACCATTCTCTTGCTTTTGCGTGATTTCGTCTAATCGTGACACAATCGCCGAGCCAACGATAATACCGTCCGATATCGTCGCCATTTGCGCCGCATCATCAGGGGTTTTAATACCAAAACCGATGTAAATAGGTGTATCGGTCTTATCCCTAAGCGATTGAATATGGGCTTCAATGGCCGGAATATCACCTTGTTTTGATCCCGTAACACCCGCCACGGCAACATAATAGACAAAGCCCGATGTGTCTTTTAACAACATCTGCGCGCGCGCATCATTGGTCGTGGGGGTAATAAAACGGATCAGCGATAGGTTGGCCGCGTTAAAGTGCGGACGCGCTTCGCCCTCTTCCTCAAAGGTTAGATCAACAATAATCAGACCATCAACGCCCACTTCATACGCTTTTTGAGAAAATTCAGCAACGCCGTAACGAAAAACGGGATTATAATAGCCCATCAATATAATCGGCGTTTCATTATCTTTTTCACGAAATTGCGCAATGATGTCTAGGGTTTTCGACAGGCTCATACCTTGTGATAAGGCTTTGCGCGAAGAATCTTGAATAACAGGGCCATCCGCCATAGGGTCGGAGAACGGAAAGCCTATTTCAATGATATCTGCGCCATTTTCAACCAAACCATGCATGATTTCCACGGTCATATCGGGGGTTGGATGTCCGGCGGTAATAAAACAGGTGAATCCTTTTTTGCCTAATTCTTTTAAAGCATGCGTACGCGTTATCAGACGATTATTCATGATGCATCTCCCATCAGGCTAATGCCTAATTTATCGGCAACGGTGAAAATATCTTTATCCCCACGCCCGCATAAATTCATCACCATGATATGATCTTTTGGTAAATCAGGCGCAATCTTAATAACATGCGCCAAGGCATGAGACGGCTCTAGGGCAGGAATAATACCTTCTAAGCGCGAACAAAGCTGAAACGCCTCTAGCGCTTCATCATCGGTCGCGGACACATACTCAACGCGTTTTTGATCGAATAAAAATGCATGTTCTGGGCCAATGCCGGGGTAATCAAGCCCCGCAGAAATCGAATGTGCCTCGGCGATTTGTCCATCATCATCTTGTAGTAAATATGTTTTATTACCATGTAGAACACCTGGTTTACCGCCCGTTAAACTGGCGGCATGTTGATTTGTATCAACACCGTGACCGCCGGCCTCAACACCGATAATTTTAACATTTTCATCATCGAGAAACGGATAAAACAGACCCATCGCATTGGACCCACCACCAATACAGGCAACTAAGCTATCGGGCAAACGCCCTTCTTTTCCCATGATTTGTTCTTTGGTTTCACGTCCAATAACCGATTGAAAGTCACGTACCATCATCGGATATGGGTGGGGTCCAGCCACCGTACCAATGATATAAAATGTGTCATCGACATTGGACACCCAATAGCGCAAAGCCTCATTCATCGCATCTTTTAATGTCTTGGCGCCATTTTCAACAGCTTCGATCTCTGCGCCCAATAAGCGCATACGAAAGACATTTGGGGCTTGGCGTTTAACATCCAACGCCCCCATAAAGACTTTGCATTCCATATCAAACAAAGCCGCCACCGTTGCGGTTGCAACGCCGTGTTGTCCAGCACCCGTTTCGGCAATGATTTTTTTCTTGCCCATAGCCTTAGCCAATAATATTTGCCCTAGACAATTATTAATTTTATGCGCGCCCGTATGGTTTAACTCATCACGTTTAAAATATATTTTTGCACCGCCCAAATGCTTGGTCAGGCGCTCTGCGTAATAAAGCGGTGATGGACGACCAACGTAATCTTTGCATAAAGATTCAAATGTCTCCCAAAATTTAGGATCTGCTTTCAGCTTTTTGTAAGCCGCCTCAACCTCTAACATTAAAGGCATTAGCGTTTCTGAAATATAGCGCCCACCAAAGACACCAAAATGCCCATTTTCATCGGGCTGGTTCATATATGTTTTTGTCATTTTTTAAGTCTTTCACGTCACGGCGCTTTGTACTGCCACCATAAATTGATTTATTTTTTTTGCTGATTTAATGCCTTTGGCACTCTCGGTACCGCTACAGACATCAATATAATTGGGGTTGGTCATGTGAATGGCTTTGCCGACATTATCGGCCGTTAATCCACCAGCAACCATTAACGGCTTTAAAGGTTGCCATCGCTCCCGTTCAATAATTGACCAATCGAATATCGTGCCTGATCCACCTGTAACAGAGCCATCTGCACTTTTCTTATCGAGTAAAATCATGTCAATATCATTGCTATAGCGGTCAATCTTGGTTAAATCGCTTTCATCAGCAACACCAAAGGCTTTAATAATGCGCATGCCTGTGCGCGCCTTTAATTCGCGTACAAAATCTAGCGTCTCATCGCCGTGCAATTGAATATAATCAAGCGGTACAAGACCAATTACATCTTCTATTTCTGCAAGTGATGCATTAACAAACAGCCCGACATTCTTAACAGATGTTGGTGTTTCATTCGCCAAGCCCCATGCTTGTTTTGGTGCAATATAGCGCGGAGAGCCTTTGTAAAAAATAAACCCCAACATATGCGCACCGTGCTTTACTGCCAGCTGATGCCCAGCAAGATCGGTAATACCGCATATTTTTATTTTAGGTGTCAAGATTGCCATTGTATTACTGTCTTTGTATTACTGCCATTGTGTGATTATGCGCCTTTATCAAAGAAGCGCTCAAGAATGATTTTTTGGCCATCTTCATGGGCGGAATGTGTCACACCAACAATTTCGAAACCTGTCTTAATATTCAAAATAATCATAGTCTTAAATTTATTAAATGTATGAGTGCGTACGAGCTTATAACCGCATTCCCTTGCGAATTCATGTTGTTGTTTCATCAAGTTTGTTGCGATCCCCTGCCCCCTATGGCTAGGCAGAACGCCGCCAAGCCAGCTATAGAAAACTTTTGGTGATGCCTCGTAGCCAACCTTATAAGCGACCGGTTTACCATCATCATAGACAATCAAACCATATAAATTGTGGCGGCTTTTAGAGTCTGCCAAAATATAATCTGCACCCAGCGCCTTATCAAAAATGGCCTCCTCTAATGTAAAGATATCCGCCAAGATTTTATCGTTAAAAGCCGTGAATATTTTAATATCAACCATGCTTAAGACCCTTCAACAACGGTCAATAATGGTTGCTCTGATTTGTTTTGTATAGACAAAGCGGACTCATTATCAAAATACGATAATTTATCTTCCAAAACCTTCACCTGTTTCTCTAATGCTAGTTTTTCTTTTTTAATAAGTCGATTCGCACGGCGTCGTTTTGCCCCAGAAAACCAAAATGATACCCCCCCAACGACAAAACCAAAAAATATAGCCCCGTAAGTTAATCCATAAATAGGTAAATCTATTGTAAGACCAAGGCCCAACAAATCTATCGTTGCAAGATCACGATTATAAAGGGAAAACAGCACCACGATGACCAAGAGAGGAATAGTAAATATCCAAGAAATGTAACGCATATGATTGATGTCCTTTTAATTTTATATGAGTAGTCATTAAAGCCTTAAAATTTACGAAGCTCAAGATAAAAGGCCATACAAAATGTACGGCCCGTCTCATTATTGCCTAATGACGTTAAATTATTTGCCAGAAAGGGCTGGGTTTAAGCGCTCATGTAGAGCTTTACCTGTTTTAAAATGTGGTGAATATTTCACAGGCACTTGAACAGATTCGCCCGTACGCGGGTTACGACCGATGCGTGGCTCACGTTTTTTCACAGAAAATGCACCAAAACCACGTAGTTCAACGCGGTCACCAGATGATAACGCCTTTGAAATTTCATCAAAAACCGTATTAACCACGACCTCAAGGTCACGCGCATAAAGATGCGGATTTTTGTCTGAAAGAATCGCAATGAGTTCTGATTTAGTCATTAATTGCACCGTTTGTTAAATATCTTTTATATCAATGAGATAGATTCGTTTTAATATTCGTCAAGCCTATCAAAAAAGAAAAAAAACCGCTACAAAAATCGCGCCTATTTCTTGATTTAATTGGCTTACTCTTGAGCTATACCATAGTTAACAGCATGAATGAAAACTATTAAAAACATATTAAAAGCCCCCCAGTCTTTAGACCAGAGGGCTTTTTAATTTTTATAAAGCTATAATGAGAAACTACTCTTCAGTTTTTGTTTCTTCTTTTTTAGCGGCAGCTTTCTTAGCAGGTGCCTTTTTAGCGGCTGGCTTTTTCGCAGTTTTCTTTTCTGCTTTTGCCTCATCTTCGTCACCAGTTTGCGTTTGCAAAGCGGCACCAAGAATATCACCCAAAGACGCACCAGAATCTGATGATCCATATTGCTTCAATGCTTGCTTATCTTCATCCATCTCTTTGGCTTTGATTGAAAGACCCAAAGAACGGTTTTTCTTATCAACAGTGATAACCTTAGCATCGACTTTCTCGTCTACAGCGAAACGATCTGTGCGTTGCTCTCCTTTATCGCGTGATAAATCACCCTTCTTAATGTAACCCTTCATATCGTCGCCAACAGAAACGTGAACGCCTCTGTTACCGTCAATCTCAGTGATTGTACATGTAACGATCGCATTTTTCTTAATGCCATCAAGTGCCTTACCAGAACTATCTTCTGATAATTGCTTGATACCAAGAGAAATACGCTCTTTATCTGCATCAATTTCTAAAATCTTAACGTCGACTTCATCGCCTGAGTTATATGATTTGATTGCTTCGTCACCATCTTGATCCCAAGATAAATCAGAAACGTGAACCATACCTTCAAGATTCTCAGCGACCTGAACAAACACACCAAATTCTGTTGTATTTGTTACAGTTCCCTTGAGAACATCGCCACTTGTGCGTGTTGCCGCAAAGTCCGTCCATGGGTTTTCAGAAGCTTGCTTCATACCAAGAGAGATACGACGCTTTTCAAGATCCACATCCAAGACAACAACTTCTACCTCATCACCAACGGTAACGATTTTAGAAGGGTTGATGCTCTTACGTGTCCAAGACATTTCAGAAACGTGGATAAGACCTTCAACGCCATCACCAAGCTCAGCAAACGCACCATAATCAGCAATATTTGTGATTTTAGCAGTTACTTTAGAACCTTTGGCAAAACGTGCAGCCATATCTGTCCAAGGATCAGCTTCAAGTTGCTTCATGCCCAAAGAAATACGTTGTGTTTCTTGGTTGAACTTAATCACTTGAACCTTAATTGACTGACCAATTGAAAGAACTTCTGATGGGTGGTTGATACGGCTCCATGAGATATCTGTTACGTGTAACAGACCATCTACGCCACCAAGATCAACGAACGCACCATAATCAGTTACATTCTTAACGATACCATCAACAATAGAACCTTCTTGGATATCAGCCAGAACTTCACTACGTGCTTCAGCGCGGCTTTCTTCTAAGATTGCACGACGTGATACAACAATGTTGCCACGGGCGCGGTCCATTTTTAAGATAACGAATGGTTGTGGTGTACCCATCAATGGTGAAATGTCTTTTACTGGACGGATGTCTACTTGAGAACCAGGCAAGAATGCGATAGCACCTTGAACGTCCACAGTAAAGCCACCTTTAACACGGTTAAAGATAGTTCCTTGAACGCGTTCGCCTTTTTCGTGCATTTTCTCAAGAACGACCCAAGCTTCTTCACGGCGTGCTTTTTCACGAGAAAGCTGTGCTTCACCATTACGGTCTTCAACACGTTCGACGTAAACGTCTACTTTATCGCCAACAGCAAGTTCAGAATTTTCGCCTGGACGTTGGAATTCGCGGATTGAAATGCGGCCTTCGGATTTAAGTCCCACATCAACAGTTACTGCGTCTTTATCAACGGCAATAATCGTTCCTGTAATAACTTGACCTTCGAATTTTTCTTGGCCTTGCATTGATTCATTTAACAGAGCTTCGAAGCTCTCCATGCCGAAATCGGGCATTTCTTCGTTAGAGGTTAATTGTTTTGCGGCTTTTGCCATGTTTTATAGTCTCACTTTCTTAGTCGATTTGAGCGATTTCTAGCGCAAAAAGACCAAGACTGCAAGCTTTTTGAACAGTTTTTAGGACAGTTTTTTCAATTTTTTGAAATTTAGCGGCAATTTCCGACAAAATAGATACATTATTATTGTTTTTGGAAGAGTGGATCGACAATAGAAAAAGCATAATCAAAAACAGCCTCAATACCCATATTGGTATTATCAATAACATGGGCATCATCAGCAATTTTCATCGGCGCAACGGCGCGTCCCGCGTCCCGTGCATCACGCGCAATCATATCATCTAAAATATCTTGATAGCTTGTTTCTGGCTGTGCCTGAACGACTTCTGTATGGCGGCGCTTTGCGCGCACCTCAACATCTGCCGTGACAAAGAATTTTACATCTGCATTGGGGAAAATAAATGTCGTAATATCGCGTCCATCAAGCACAGCGCCTTTATTAGCCTTTTCACCAAAATCAACCTGTAGCTGAACAATAACTGAGCGCACAGAGGGGTGTTGCGCGGCTTTTGAGGCCAAAGGGCCTGCTTTATCACTTTTTAACGCGAGACCATTCATCGATTCTGGATATGTCTCGATCATTTTAAGAGCGGCATCAAAGGCATCTTGTTCTATATCTGGATCGCCGCCATCCGCATCACAAATAACACCAATAGCGCGATATAGTAACCCTGTATCCATATAATCAAACCCATAATGTTCCGCCAACGAGCTAGCAAGAGTTCCCTTACCACTGGCCGCTTTGCCATCAATGGCGATGATGAATGGTTTTGTCATGCTGTTCCCTTACTGCTCGTTTTTCTGCTCGTTTTTATCCGTTATATTTGCGCCAATATCCGTCATTAAATCAAGAAAATTCGGGAAAGATGTTTTAATCATTGTGCCGTCATCAATGCTAACCCCGCCCTCAACCAACAAACCAAGCGTTAGAAAGCTCATGGCAATACGGTGGTCATGGTGGGTTTTTATCGGACTAGCATTAGACATTACCTCACCGCCCGTTACCGACATCCAGTCATCTCCAGAATCGACACTAACACCACATTGATTTAATCCATCAACCATTGCCGCGATTCGGTCGGTTTCTTTAATGCGCAATTCAGCCAATCCATTCATCCGCGTTGTGTCCGATGCCTGTGTTGCCGCCACCGCCAAAATTGGATATTCATCAATCATAGATACAGCGCGCGAGGCCGGCACATCAACACCTGTCAATTTCGAGGAACGCACGGTAATATCCGCAATCGGTTCACCGCCATTGGTACGATGATTGCTTAAAACAATATATCCGCCCATTTCGATCAATGTTGTAATTAAACCAATACGCGTTGGGTTCATCATCACCGAGGGTAAGAAAATCTCACTACCAGGTACAATTAATCCAGCAACAATAAAGAATGCCGCTGAACTAGGATCTGACGGCACAGTAATATTTTGTGTGCTTAATGGTCCACTTGACCCAATAAGTTCCGTTATAAAACGCCCGCCTTCTTGATATGTTTTAATATCCGCACCTGCACTTTTGAGCATATTTTCTGTATGATCTCGGCTTAAGGATGTCTCAATAATTTTTGTTGTGTCTTTAACGCCCAATCCTGCTAGCAGAATACAAGACTTAACTTGTGCCGATGCCATAGGCATATCATAAGAAATATTATTAAGCCTTGTGGTCTTTATCGTGAGCGGTGGCTTGTCTTGATCCTCAGACGTCACATCAGCCCCCATCATTGCCAAGGGATCAAGGATGCGTTTCATCGGACGCTTTGATAAAGACACATCACCAGTCAAGCGTGCAGCAATCCCTTGCCCCGCCAAAATCCCCGCCATCAGGCGCATGGTTGTCCCACTATTCCCGCAATAAAGATCATGATCCGGTGTTTTTAAACACCCCACACCCACACTTATAACGAGATAAGAACCATTCGCCTGTTTTTTAATATCCGCCCCCAACGCCCGACATATATTTAACGTACACATTACATCCTCACCCTCTAGCAGCCCCGTGATATGGCTTTCGCCTTTTGCGAGGGTTGCAAACATGAGGGAGCGATGGGAAATTGATTTATCACCGGGGATATGAACAGTGCCGTTTAGGCCGCCCGTTAGACAGTATGACTTAGATGCTTGTAACATTATTTATTTCTGTATTTTCTTTATGCCGCATTTTTATAGGTTGGTTTTTTCCTTCATTAGGCTATGATATTCTTCTAACTTAATCAATCAATCCCATCAAAAGATTATCCCATGATTACATTATATAATAGCCTATCACGCACAAAAGAAGCCTTTGTCCCCCAAGATGAAAAACGGGTAACGATGTATGTGTGTGGCCCAACCGTTTATAATTATGCACATATCGGCAATGGACGATCTGCCGTGGCGTTTGATGTTCTCTACCGTGTTTTACGCCATGCCTATAGCGCCGAAAATGTCGTCTATGCGCGCAATATTACCGATATTGATGATAAGATTAATGCCTCTGCCAAGGAACAAGGGATAGATATTTCCGTCATTACCGATAAATTTACAAAGATTTATCAAGATGACCTTAAGGCGCTAGGTAACTTATCACCGAATTTACAACCCACCGCAACGGGATCAATGGATGAGATTATCGCCATGTGTGAACGGCTTATTGCCGCTGGTCATGCCTATGTTGCGGATAATCATGTGTTGTTTGATGTTCCATCTTATGAAGAATACGGACAATTATCACGCGCCGATCAAGACCAAGTTTTAGCAGGTGCGCGCGTTGATGTGGCCTCTTATAAAAAAGACCCCTCTGACTTTGTTTTGTGGAAACCATCAACAGATGACATGCCCGGATGGGACAGCCCGTGGGGACGTGGTCGCCCCGGATGGCATATAGAATGCTCCGCGATGATTGCCAAACATTTGGGGAAAACGATTGATATCCATTGCGGTGGTAACGATCTGATTTTCCCGCACCATGAAAATGAGATTGCTCAATCACGCTGTTCTCATGGGGGGCAGGAATTCGTTCGTTATTGGATGCATAATGGTATGTTAACCATGGGTGATGAAAAGATGTCTAAATCATTGGGCAATATTCTACTGATTAATGAAATCATTAATGAATGCCCACCAGAGGCCGTGCGCATGTCTATATTATCTGCACATTATAGAAAACCTTTGGTTTGGTCTGAAAACTTGATTAATCAGTCTTTAAATTCACTAGACACATTTTATAAAAAACTCCGTAGTCTAAAAAATGTTGAGGCAGAACCAAAGGCCCACGATAGCGTTGTCAAAGCCCTTTATGATGATATAAATACGCCCCAAGCCTATGCGGCATTGTTCGGTTTGTTAAAAGATCAAAGTTTGGATGATGCGGCATTAAAATCTGCATTACTCGGTAGTGGTGCATTAATGGGCCTGCTACAGGACGACCCCGATACTTGGCTGGCTGACCGCGAAGAAACACGTGCATCAAATGCGACGATTGGTGAAGATGAAATATTAACTCTCATCACCAAACGTAAAAACGCCAAAGCGAATAAAGATTACGCCCTGTCGGATAAAATCCGCGATGATCTTTTATTAAAAGGTGTTGCCCTGGAAGACACAGCCGACGGCACCGTCTGGCATTTCGTATAAATAACAATAAGGATAAAACCATGTCAAAAATCAAAAACAAAGCCCCCGAGATTGTCACCGTATCAAAAGACACAAAGACCGTCATGTGCGATGGCGGTGAAGGCGCCCTAGGCCACCCCGCCGTCTATTACAGCTTTGACGACAATCAAAAAGTCACCTGTGGCTATTGTGATAAAGAGTTTGTGAAGAAGTAGGTTTTTATTGATAGTGTATATGCTCCAGCGTTCAGAGAAGAAAGCTGTGCAACTTACTTCATCTATGAAGATAATAAGAAAAGCGGTCATGCATTCACCTCTAAAAAAGCCTGTGTACCTTCCTAATACTAAGGATTCAGCTTTTTTCTTGCTTGACCTCCATTCAATTTGTTATAATTAAACAGATGTGATGCCTATATATTGGGTCACATATATTTTACGTTAATACTCGCTCATACTAACAAGAGGAGATGAATGACATGACACGTCTATCTTTATTTGATAGCCCGCTATTATTGGGATTTGATCATTTTGAACGCACATTAGATCGCATTGCAAAATCATCGAACGACAGCTATCCCCCTTATAACATTGAACAAATTGGTAACAGTACCATCCGCATCACATTGGCAGTGGCTGGCTTTACCATGGATGATTTATCCGTTCATATTGAAGATAATCAATTGGTCATTCGCGGTAAACGCCAAGAAAATGATACTGAACGCCTGTTCATCCATCGCGGTATTGCAACCCGTCAATTCCAGAAATCTTTTGTCTTAGCCGACGGTATAGAAGTTATTGGTGCTTCCATGGATAATGGCTTACTCAATGTCGATCTGGATCGCCATCAGCCAGAGGTCATGATTAAAAAAATCAATATAGAACAGGGTGAAAAAGCAAAAAATGCTGATAAAAACGGCAAAACACTCGCCCTTGAACATAGAAATAAAACAGACGATTAACCATTATCATTTTGTTAATGCAAATCGCGCTATAGTTATTTTTATAGATAGATATAAGAAGGTGAAACAATGAACACAAAATCATTTGAAGTAACATTAAAAACATTAACGCCAAACGACTTTCGTCTTTTGGGCAAAAACGACCTGTCTTATGTACGCCCCGTCTATCGTGACGGTACGCTCTATTATGGTCTTTATGATGCCGACGGCACAGAAATGTCGCTTTTTCCAGACACACAAACGGCAAAACTAGCTGCCTTCCAAAATGACATCGTGACGCTGCCACTTCATTAAAGAATTAGATAGTTTAGAGTGTAAAGCTTAAGACGCGACGCGTTTTGGTTTTTTGATGAGATCGCGTTCCCATGGGAAATCGATCCATGCGTCTTGGGTGCATTTTTCTGCGAAAAAGTCTGCTTGTGCTTCGCCCTCTGGCTTGGCGATAAGAACGGCAACCTTTGCGTTAGGGTAATGTTCCTTGATCATTTGAACGGTTTTCCCACTATCCACTAAGTCATCAACAATAAGTAAATTTTTATCGTCAATTTCTGGCCAATCACTAATCAGCTCTGGCTCATCCTGAACAGTACCGCGATAAGAGTAAACTGACAAAGAATGAACAGGACGCAAATCAAGCGCATGCGCCAGCAAAGCAGACGGTACAAGTCCACCGCGCGCCAAAGCCAAAATATGTGTAAATTCTTGGGCGTCTTTTGAAATTTGTGTTGCGATATTGGCAACCATTTCTTCGACATCCCCCCAATATAGGACTTTCTTTTGCATGTGCGTCATTCCATTTTGTTTGATTAAAAAAACTGTTATAGCGTTCTGATAAAGCCTGTCAAGTCGCTGATAATATTGTTGATAATATTAAAGTACTTCTGGCTCTTGACAATTTTCAAGGTAATTTTCAATTTCATCATTCGTTGGCAAAGCCTCTTGCGCGCCATATTTAAGGCACGCCAAACCACCCGCCACAGACGCGCGGTGCAACGCATAAGACAATGAAAACCCTTGTTCAATGGCCGCGGCAAACGTGCCACAAAACGCATCCCCCGCCCCTGTTGAATCAACGACATCAACCGTCAGAGCAAATGTTTGATAGGTTTTTTGTCCTCGGTCACTGGCAAAGCCGCCCTTTTCGCTAAGAGTTACCACACAAACAAGATTATATTTCTTCGCCAGTTCTTCGGCGATGACACGTGGATCTTCGCGTTCTGATAATTCTAAATAGGTAGAGAGTTGTTTGGCTTCGATCTCGTTGACGATCACATAATCAAGATCATTTAATGCGCTCTCTGGTACAGCAGATGCGGGCGCTGCATTTAAGATTGTTAAGGCACCTGATTTTTTAACTTTTTCTAGCATCGCCCAATTTTGATGCGGTAAAATTTCCATTTGCATTAGTAGCACACTATCGACCTTAAGGAAATCATCAGGCACTTGATCGGCTTTCGTGTCCAGATTCGCGCCTGGGGATAGAATAATTGAATTTTCGCCCTCTTCATTGACACAAACAATCCCCAAGCCCGTTGAACGATCACTGCGCGCAATGCCAGATGTTACAACATCCTTAACACGCATATTTCGCACCACATCATCACCAAAACGATCATTACCAGCACAGCCAACCATATAAACACGGCTTGCCCCCGCATATTTAGCGGCAATGGCCTGATTGGCTCCTTTACCGCCATCAAGGACTTGATAGGTTTCGCCCATCAAGGTTTCCCCAGCCTCTGGAAAACCAGATGTTTGAACCAAAATATCCATGTTGATAGAACCAAAAACCAATAACATAAAGTTGTGTCTTTCTTGTGTGTCGTTTAACGTTAAATCATTATGAACGGCTTTGATGTGTGGCTCAAGTTTTTCTTGCTTTCACCACCTTACCTCCTATGTTAATCTTGTAAAAATATTAAGCATAAGAACAGGCGACAAAACAGATGATCAACTACACTTCTTTTTTTGAAAACAAGCTCAATCAGATTAAACGCGAAGGTCGCTACCGTATCTTTGCTGATATTGAGCGCATTGCCGGTCACTTCCCCAAAGCCCTTTATCGCAATAATGATACAACAAAAGAAATCACGATCTGGTGTTCGAATGATTATTTAGGCATGGGGCAACATCCAGATGTTACATTTGCCATGCAGCAAGCCGCAAAAGAATGCGGCGTTGGTGCCGGTGGAACGCGCAATATTTCGGGTACAACCAGATATCACGTCTTATTAGAAGAATCACTCGCCGATCTCCATAACAAAGACGACGCTCTATTATTTAGCTCTGGCTATGTATCAAATGATGCCACCCTTAGTGCCGTTGGACAGTTAATCCCTAATATTTTAATTATTTCAGATGAAAAAAATCACGCCTCAATGATTGAAGGCATTAGACGCTCTAAGGCCGATAAAGCCATTTTCCGTCACAATGATTTGGTACATTTAGAAGAAATCTTAGCCGCGCAACCGCTTAACCGTCCAAAATTAATTGCTTTTGAATCGGTTTATTCAATGGACGGCGATATTGCACCAATCAAAGAGATATGCGATTTAGCCGATAAATATAATGCCATGACCTATATCGATGAAGTTCACGCCGTTGGCCTCTATGGTGAACATGGTGGCGGCATCGCCGAACGTGATGGCTTAATGGAACGCCTCGATATTATCGAGGGCACATTGGGCAAAGGGTTTGGCGTTATGGGTGGTTATATTGCCGCCAACCAAACAATTGTTGATTGTGTCCGTTCTGTTGCCAGTGGTTTTATTTTCACAACAGCACACTCACCGGCCTTATTGGCCGCTGCCCTTGCCAGTGTCGATCATCTAAAGGCCTCTAAAATTGAGCGCGCCCAACATCAAGAGCGCGCCAAGACATTAAAGCAACTGATGCGCGCCAATAATATACCAATGATTGAAGGCCCCAGCCATATTATTCCCATCATGGTTGGTGACGCCAAACGCTGTAAAGAAATCAGCGATCGTTTGCTGAATGAATTTGATATTTACGTACAACCAATCAATTACCCGACCGTGCCCGTTGGCACAGAAAGACTGCGCTTTACACCAACACCACATCATAATGACAGCGATTTTGGGAAGCTGATTCATGCGCTTAAGATTGTTATGAATGACAGTGTTTCAATAAAAGTCGCCTAAAACCATCTACAAACAGGAAATATCTTGCCTTTTTCACCATATCAAGGCATATAAAGCCTGTATAAATTAATAATGCATCCAGACCACATATAAAGGCATCCCTATGGAACTTAGAAATATAGCTATTATCGCCCACGTTGACCACGGTAAAACCACCCTTGTTGATGAAATGTTAAAACAATCAGGTACATACCGTGAGAACCAAGCCGTGACAGAACGCGCTATGGATTCTAATGATCTTGAACGTGAACGCGGAATTACAATTCTTGCCAAAGCGACATCAATTGAATGGAATGATAAACGTCTTAATATTGTTGATACACCAGGCCACGCCGATTTCGGTGCTGAGGTAGAGCGTATCTTAAACATGGTTGACGGTGTGATTTTGTTGGTTGATGCCGCCGAAGGCCCAATGCCTCAAACAAAATTCGTTTTATCAAAAGCATTAGCACAGGGCTTGCGTCCTATCGTTGTTATCAATAAAATTGATAAATCAGATCAACGTGCCGACGAAGTCTTAGACGAAGTATTTGACCTCTTCGTTACATTGGATGCGAATGATGAACAGCTTGATTTCCCTGTTCTTTATGCCTCTGGCCGTGATGGCTGGGCCCATGAAGAGCCCGCAATCCCAACAGAAAAATCATTAGAGCCTTTATTTAAACTTATTGTTGATTATGTTCGCGCACCAGACGTTGATGCAACAAAGCCTTTCCAAATGTTGGCAACATTGATCGAGGGTAATGCCTATCTTGGTCGCCTTCTAACAGGACGTATCCAAAGCGGTACATTGACACCAAATATGGCGATTAAGGCACTAAATCTTAACGGCGAACAAGTTGAGATGGGGCGTGCTACAAAGATTCTGGCCTTCCGTGGCCTTGAGCGCGTTGCCCTTGATAAAGCTGAGGCGGGTGACATTGTTGCCATTGCTGGTTTAAAAGAAGCAACCGTTGCCGATACTCTATGTGATCCCTCTGTTACCGAAATTATCGCCGCAGAGCCGATTGACCCACCAACATTGAGCATGACATTCCGCATTAATGATGGACCTCTATCAGGTATGGAAGGCGACAAAGTAACATCAAGTAATATCCGCGAGCGCCTTGCTAAAGAAGCCGAAGGTAATGTTGCCCTTAAGATCGAAGAAACTGCCGACCGTGATTCATTCGTCGTGTCTGGTCGTGGTGAATTACAGCTAGCGGTTTTGATTGAAAATATGCGCCGCGAAGGATTTGAACTTTGTATATCCAAGCCAAGCGTTGTTTTCCGCGAAGTAGACGGTAAAAAGCATGAGCCTATCGAAGAAGTTGTTATCGATGTAGACGAAGAATATTCAGGAACTGTTGTGCAGAAACTATCTGAGCGCAAAGGTGATCTTTTAGAAATGAAATCATCTGGCGCCGGTAAACAACGCTTAACATTACTCGTGCCAACACGCGGCCTTATTGGGTATCATGGTGAATTCCTGACCGATACACGCGGGACTGGTATCATGAACCGCCTCTTCCACAGCTATGCGCCATTTAAAGGTGCAATGGGTGGTCGTCGCAAAGGCGTTCTTATTGCCATGGATACAGGCGAAGCCGTTGCCTATGCTTTATTCAACCTAGAAGATCGCGGTAAAATGATCGTGAGTTCTGGTGATAAAGTTTATCAAGGCATGATTATTGGCGAACATTCACGTGAGAATGATTTGGAAGTTAATGTCCTAAAAGGTAAAAAACTAAGTAACGTCCGTGCCTCTGGTAAAGACGAAGCAGTGACATTAACAACGCCAATGAAAATGCCACTTGAGCGCGCGATTTCATACATTAATGATGATGAAATGGTTGAGGTAACACCGATCTCAATTCGTTTGCGCAAAGCATTGCTAGATCCAAATGCCCGTAAAAAGGCCGATCGCGCACGCGCTAGCTAATCTTAAAAAGTAACAAGAATTCAAAAAGCACCATATAAGCATTTATATGGTGCTTTTTTGTACATGCTTGCCCACACCTGCGAATTAACATATTGCATTGACATATGGCTTTTTTGCCTGTAATTTGGGACTTATATCATATGACAGCAAAGGATTACAAAAATGACAACACACATTGCAGATCAAATTAATCAAAAATTTCAACGTGATGAGCGCATTATAAAAGGGAGCGCAGAAGAAGAACAAATAAGAGCAGACAACATAGAGGCTATTGTTAAACCCATATCAACATTAATCAAAATTATTGCCAAAAATATCGATTATCATGATGGAGCAATAAGAAGATACGAATATATCCAAAATAGTACGAGTATCAAAAAAAGAAGAGAATATATAAGCCTCTATTTAAAGAAAAGAGGAAGCCTTGATATTCGCCCTTATTTAACAATGGGCGATCAAGAACAGGCAAGAACGATTGATATTAATGGTCTTCTTTATAATCTTGATATAGAGAGCGGTAAATTATATAGAGTTAAATCTCTATATGTAGAAAAGAAGCCTGTAAAATGGCCTTGCTATGAAGTTGTTTATAATGCCCAAGTATCAAAAGCAGACATCAATAGTATTATGAATGAACTTGGCGCCTATATTATGGGCATTGATGACGTTGAAATACGCAATCATATCTTGAAAGATTTAGAAACCAATAGAGAAGCTTTAGACACAACTCTAGCCGAACAGGCTATTAAAGACTTAAAGGCTTCATACACAAAGAAAAATCCACCAATACGTGGTTTCTTGAAGAAGCTAATTCTAACATAAAAACCATTCAAAGAAAAAGGCCTCACAATTCATGAGGCCTTTTCTTTATATGATTATTGTTTGTTTTTTAAGATCTGGTTTTTGATCATCACCGAAACCCTCAACTTGCATTTTATAAAGATGGGCATAATAACCATCTTCTTTTTTAGCTAAGTCATTATGATGGCCTTGTTCGACAATCTTGCCTTGCGAGAAAACCAAAATCCGATCAACATCTTGGATTGTTGATAAACGGTGCGCGATGATTAATGTCGTGCGCCCTTTCATCAACTGCGCCAAAGCATCTTGGATTAAGGCCTCAGAAACAGAATCCAAACTGGATGTTGCTTCATCCAAAACAAGGATTGGTGCATCGGCCAAAAAGGCACGCGCAATCGCTACACGTTGGCGTTCACCGCCAGACAATTTAACACCGCGCTCCCCAACCAACGTATCGTACCCTTGATCGAGTTGTTCGATGAAATCATGTGCATAGGCACGCTCTGCCGCCGCTATGATCTCTTCGCGTGATGCTTCTGGTTTGGCATAGGAAATATTATCTGCCAATGACCGGTGAAACAAAATTGGTTCTTGTGGCACCAAAGCAATTGAACGATGCAAACTTTGTTGCGTGACATTTTTAATATTCTGACCATCAATTGTGATAGCCCCATCTTGAATATCATAGAGGCGTTGGAGCAATTTAATACAAGTACTCTTTCCGCTTCCTGAATGTCCGACCAAACCGATACGTTCGCCGCCCTTGATATGAAGAGAGAAATCATCATAGATTTTCCGTCCATTTTCTTGGTATGAAAAACCAACTTGATCGTAAATGATCTTGCCTTTTTGAGCATTAAGATCAAACGCATCATCGGCATCATCGATATCAAATGTCATTTTTCTAAATAAAATCACATCCTCCATATCATTGATAGATTTTTGCAAATTACGCAGATTATTCCCCATATCACGCAAGTACCCAGCAACCATGAAACAACTACTCATGATAAAGGTGACTTGACCTGGTGTTGCCAATCCCTGTTTCCAGAGATAAATCGCATAACCAAGAAGTGATCCCATCATAACCATCACGATCAAACGCTGAATAAAATAATTCACATCGGATGTTAACCAACTGCGTCTTGATCGCATCGCCCACTCTTGGGCTGTATCACGAAACACTGAATCCTCGCGTTCTTCAGAACCAAAGCTTTTGACAACGGCATTACATGTTACCGCATCGGCTAATGTTGCACTGACCTTTGAATCTTGCTCATTCGCCGCACGGTTAGCGGGTGCGACAAAAACAACATTCCCAATGATTGATACAACAATTAACACAATGCTTAAGCAGAAAAGTAATACACCCATTGAAATCCAATGGCTACCCACCATGATCGTTACACCAAAGAGCAACAAAACAGCAGGGTAAATACCGTGCCAAATGGTATCACCAAATAAATCAAGCCCCCACATACCACGTGTGATTTTGCGCACGGTTGCACCAGCAAATTCATTCGCATGCCAATTGGATGAAAAGCGTTGAACTTTAAAAAATGATTCATTCAACACATCACGCAATACGCGGACGGTATAATCAACCCACAACATGCTACATAATGTTTTATTGATATTGAATAAAAAGAATAATCCAATAAAAACACCCAACATTGTCATGGCAACGGAAAAACCATTATCACCAGCATATGCAGGATCACTAGCAACTGCATCAATGATACGACCGCCGTAATAAGGTACAAGCACATCAACCAGAACTGTTGCCGTGATGAAAACAATCATCGCCGTAAAATGCAATTTACGCTTCCGCCACGCATGACGCGCAAAGTCGATGACATCACGACCCGTAACATCCTTATCTTTTTTATTTTCTATTTTTTTCTTCATTTTAAAATCTCGTTATTTTTCAATTATTTTTCTAAAATATTGCACTATCACATATAGATGAGTTTCGGGGCATTTGATTATGAGGAGAACTTTATTAAGCGAAAATATCAATAGGATAGAGGGGGCTTAAATAACCCCACATGTAAATCTATCCATTTTTATTAAGATGATATCAGTGAGGGCAAAATGGTTTTTTTGCTGTCCACAACATTGGGGCAAGACCATATAACGCAGCCGATGCAATATAGACATTACGATTGCTGATGCTTGCTGTATTCATTTCAAAATTAGCCATGATCTTCCCTTTCTTTTAAATGATTAAATATAGTCGTGAACATAACTGTAATAATATTACTATAACATAGAATTAAATTATGAAATCCATTTATTTCATAAGAAGCATTTAACTATGTATGATGGTTTTATTGCGAAGAAATGGCACTATGAAGAAATAATCGCATCGCGGTAAACCGATAATGCGGCAATCTCACGTTTAAATTGTGCCTGTTTTTCTGCATTAACGGGATCTATGCCCCACTCTTCTTGTTGGCGTATTTCTTCTAAATGAACCACATGGGATAGTAAATCATGATCAATATCATCATTGATAAATAAGAAACATAAAATAGGTGACGGCACGAGCGACAAAAAGAGCTGTATAATATTAAGATGATGTCCTTCAAATTGTAAAAACCATGCCTGCCAAAAAGAATGTATGTTCTGATCTTGTGGGACAATATCAAATGTTTTTTGCACATGATAATCAATACCAATGTGTTCAGATGTTGCGTTAATCAGCGGTAACCAGTTTTTCTTTTGCTGCTCATATAAAACCAAATCATCTTGATTAAAGTAAGTGATTAAATCACCATCAATGAACCCGCTAAATCCAGATCTGATTTTATGATAATGATTCTCATGTGAAACTTTGTCAATTTGCGTTGTCACAAACTGTGTGAACAACATTTTTGATTGGTCTATCTCGTCTTTTTGTGCATCCCATTCATCGACAATTTTCTGACAAAGAGATTCTGTAGGACAAAGTAGATCATTCTTAAGGGGTGTTTTAATAAGCTTGCCATCAAGTAACGGAATATAGCCATCGTCACCACAGGTCACATAGCTAACATTTTTATAGAAACGCTTCATTCTTACTGTTGTGTAAATCTGTTAACAGGTTCAAAAGAAGGATCTTGACGCTTACGCAATTGCTGAAATTCTGACGCAGATAATATACCCAAATCAACCAAACGGTTACATAGGAACATGTTCGCGCAAACATTTGGCGTAATTGATCTTTCTTCAATGAGCTCCCAGAAACCATCTCTTAAAATAACAAGCTGGTCATCTTGTGTGGTCGCCAAAATACCTTCATCTATGTCTGCTGGCGGAAGAGGTACATAGGCACAACGTTTTGTATCAATACATGAAGGATAACCGATTTGCATAGCCTGGCCTTCTTTAATACGCTTGGCCGTGCTGACCATTTTACGGTGATAGTCAATAAGAACGTTGAACAAGTCTATATTATAATAGTCGTTAATCCCGCTTAGTGTTTGGCAGGTATCTGGCCTCGAAAAGCGCTCGACAAGATTCAAGCGCGTCCCGATACAATCATTTGAGAAATTGACAAGCCCTAGGTCTTCTTCAACACCCATTATTTGGCTTAGAATCGCTTCATCATAAGACGGGTACTTATCAATATAAGCTTCAAGAATAAAACCATTATCGATATAATCGCGACGCCATTCAAAAGAATTAGACATCAGAACCAACGATGAAACCCCAATAAGTACAGATAATACGATAAGGGGAATATGTTCCACCATCATCGTGATATAGAAACCGACCAATGCCAATAAGAAGGCTACCAAAAAATAAACTAAAGATGAATCAAAATAGCCCCACCCCTGAGTAATCACGTAGATACCACAAAATGCAAAAACGACCGTTAAAAACGATGTAAAGATAAGTAATTTTTTAATATATTTCTTATCTGCTTTTGGTGTTTCTATTTTTTTTGACATTAGTGTTCCTTTTTTAATCTAGCAATATCATACTAAACATCGCGGGAAAGACAAATATTAAAGTGCTAAAAACCCAACATCGACAGTAGATCTTCAAAATGTGGTGGTAAATCGGCTTTGAATGTCATTTTCTGCTCGGTACGAGGATGTTTGAGATCAATCATGACTGCATGAAGAAATAAATTATTCAGCTCATCATCTAAATTACGATCGCCCTCATCGTGGAAATTGATATTATACTTCATATCACCCAAGATAGGTGTCGATATACTGGCTAAATGCACACGAATTTGATGGGTGCGCCCTGTTTTGGGTTTTGCCTCAACAAGGGCAAAGCGATGCCCCGCTGTATCAATGACTTCATAATCTGTCAATGACCATTTACCATCTTCATAATCGACGTAAACTTTGTCTTTGCGCTTAATGAGCGGTTTTTTAATTTCTCCAACACTGGCCGTTGGAACACCGCGCGTTACACACAAATATGTTTTCTCAATTGTTTTTTGTTTAAATTGTAAAGCCAATGAAGACGCTGATTTCCTATTTTTTGCAAAAATCTGTACGCCGCTCGTTTCTTTATCAAGACGATGGACAAGCTTGGGCTCTACTACCTCTTGGTCAACATAATAAGAACGGATTAAATCATCAAAATTACGGCTATTTGATTTTGATCCGCCTTGTACCGGTAAACCAGCGGGCTTATTCAAAACAACCATATCCGCATCTTCGAATAAAATAATATCTTTTATGTATGTTTGATCTGCTTCATCAAGCGGAAAGATGCGTTTTTTTAAAATAGGATCATCATCAATGGGCGGTACGCGTATTTCGTCGCCCACAGTAAGACGTGTGTCACCCTTTGCACGGGCACCAGAAACGCGGATATTTCCCTTACGCAATAATTTATTAAGTGTGCCAAACGCTAACTCAGGATAATGGTTTTTAAACCAGCGATCCAAACGCATGCCATCTTCGTCATCTATGACTTTTCTTATAACAACACCAGTCATTTTTTTGTCCTTTTAAGGGCTATCTAGCTCCCAGATTTTTTATATGCGTAATCATTACCACATAGATGGTCAAGATAAAATAAAAAGCGTGTAATCATCCAAAACAGGGCTATAATTAAAAAATGACTATTGATCCTAATAACAAGATTATTCTGACTGATATCGATGGCGTTGTCTTAGATTTCATTAGCAATTTCTATGACTATCTAGAAGCCGAGCATAATATCAAAACAACGCATGAAGAACGCATGCATCAAGGCTTTTTGCATTCAATTGGTTTCACAGATAAAGACCACTTAGAATTATTCATCCGCTATCATCACTCTGATTTTTTCCGAGATCTTCCACCTTTTGAGTGTGCTGTTGAAAAAATTAATGAATTATCTGATGACGGTTGGCAATTTGTGGCTATCACATCCTGCCACAGCGGTGATGAACGCCAATCGATGGAGATAACCCGCAACAGCCGTCAAGACAATCTAGACCGCCATTTTAAGGGTGTGTTCAAAGAATTACACATCGCTGATTGGCAAAATGGTAAAAGCGCATTTTTAAAAGCCTATAAACCGACATGGTGGATTGATGATCGCGTCAAACACGCCAATATTGGTCATGACCTGGGGCATCAATCAATTATCATGGAATCGCCCGATTTGGTGAATATGACGAATGATTATGATTTGCCCGTTGCAAAAACATGGCATGACATTGAACAAATGATAAAAGATTACAACGAACAGAACAAAGTCGCATAAAGGATACAAATAATGACAAACACGGCCTCAAAAAACACGACACAAAAAGTTCCAACAGAAAAAATTATTCTCACCGATGTTGACGGCGTTCTTTTAGACTTCCCTGCACAAATGACTGTTTTTCTAAACGAGCAAAAAAATGCCAATATCAAACTAGAAGACTGGCAAAAATCATATTGGATACATGATCTTTTGGGATGCACGGTCGAAGAAGCCAGTCAAATGGCTGTTGAGTTCTCTCATTCAGACTATTTCAAACATTTACCCGCCAAAGAATGTGCCTTGGAAGCCGTTGAAAATTTAGCCAATGATGGCTGGCGCTTTATCGCCATTACTGCGGCAGGTACAGGGTGCGGAAATCAAGACGTAAAGCGTGTGCATAGTAATCGTTTTGAGAATCTAGAAAAACACTTTGGTAGTGTCTTTGATGACCTACATATTACAAATTTTCGAAACTGTAAAGGCCCTAAACTAGAAGAATTCGATTCCGCGTGGTGGATTGAGGATAGCGTTTCTCACGCCAATGCAGGTCATGATATTGGACACAAATCAATCATCATCGAGTCCAATCACTATGATCCCGAGAAAAACATCTATAATCTGCCTTTGGTTAAAACCTGGCACGAGATTGAAGCATTAGTGCGATCAGGATCATAATAAGAACGACTATTCAGAAGCGTAAAAATATAAAATACAAAAAAAAACGGGCCGTTAAGCCCGTTTTTATAATCAATTCTTTAAACAGATAATTACTTATCGCCGCGTGTTGTTTTCTTGGAAACTTTCGCAGCAGGGGCTTTCTTAGCCGTAATTTTCTTTTCTGCTTTTGCTTTTGGCTCAACAGGCTTAGATGCTTTTTTCTTCGCGGGCTTTTCTTCAGCAGTAGGCGCTTCAACAGCGTCAACATCTTGTGTTGGACCACTATCTTTACCCTTAGCAGTAACATCGCGGTTAATAAGCTCTATGACGGCCATAGGCGCCATATCACCATAACGGAAACCCGCTTTAAGAACACGGCAATAACCGCCTTGACGCTCAGCGTAGCGCTCAGCGAATATATCAAATACTTTGGCAACGAGGGCCGCGTCTTTAACAATCGAAATCGCGCGACGACGGTTAGCAAGACCACCTTTTTTACCAAGTGTAATAATCTTATCAATGATCGGCTTCATTTCTTTCGCTTTAGGCAATGTCGTAACGATTTGCTCATGCTTAATCAATGCAGCAGCCATATTTGAAAACATGGCTTTTCTGTGTGATGACGTTCTATTTAACTTACGGCCTGACATTTTATGGCGCATGGTCTTCTCCTATGGTTTTATGATCTAAAAATCATTTTAAATCGGATCAGTGTGATAGTCATACTCAAAGTTAATACTTGAAATATAACTCTGCGGACTTTATGCCCGACTTTTTGCCTCAGTTATTAAGGCTTTAAGGTTAAGCGCACCCCCACAACAGAGATGCGCTTAAATTCTTATACGATTAACGCTTATGCGTATGGATCTTCGACTTTCTTAGCCAGCTCTTCGATATTCTCAGGTGGCCATTCAGGTACATGCATACCAAGATGCAGACCCATAATCGTTAATACTTCCTTGATCTCATTTAATGACTTACGACCAAAGTTTGGCGTACGAAGCATATCTGCTTCTGTCTTAAGAACAAGATCACCAATGTAAACAATGTTATCGTTTTTAAGGCAATTTGCAGAACGAACGGACAATTCAAGCTCTTCAACTTTACGTAGAAGATTTTTGTTGAATGGTAGTTCATCTTTTTCTGCTTCTGCTTCTGCTGCTTCTGGATCTTCGAAGTTAACGAAGACTTGAAGTTGATCTTGCAAAATACGAGCAGACAAGGCAACAGCATCATCAGATGTCATCGCGCCATTTGTTTCGATATTCATTGTTAATTTATCATAGTCAGTACGCTGACCAACACGTGTATTTTCAACATTATATGAAACACGACGTACAGGAGAGAAGATACTATCCACTGGGATCAAACCAACAACGGCTTCTTCTGGACGGTTGTCTTTAGCAGGGCGGTAACCACTACCCATTTCAACAGTCATCTCGATATGAAGCTTAGCACCTTTATCAAGGGTGCAAATAACAAGATCAGGATTAAGAACTTCTAGATCTGCATCTGTATCAATCATACCAGCAGTGACTTCACAAGGACCTGTCGCTGTTAAATTAACACGTTTTGTGCCTTCACTGTGCATACGCAAAGCAAGTGTTTTAATGTTAAGAATGATATCTGTTACATCTTCGCGAACACCTTCAATAGAAGAGAATTCATGAACAACACCATCAATTTTAATTGTTGTAACGGCAGCACCTTGAAGAGATGATAATAAAACACGACGTAATGCATTACCGATTGTTAGACCAAAGCCACGCTCTAAAGGCTCGGCAACAATAACGCCAAAACGATCAGGTGCTTCTTCCTTTTGCTTAATATCAATTTTTTGTGGCTTAATAAGCTCTTTCCAGTTTTTCTGTATCAAGGCTATATCCTCATGTGTGGGGTTGGCGATTTAAATCTTTTATAGTCCCGCGTTTGATTGCATGCATACGGGTATTATAAATTTATGTATTAGACGCGTCTGCGTTTCTTTGGACGACATCCGTTATGTGGAATTGGTGTCATATCAACGATTGATGTGATTTCCAAACCTTCTGCATGAAGGGCACGAACAGCACTTTCACGACCAGAACCAGGACCACGAACGATAACTTCAACAGTCTTAAGACCATGTTCCATCGCTTTTTTAGCAGCATCAGCCGCTGTAATCTGTGATGCATAAGGTGTTGCCTTACGAGATCCTTTAAAACCATGGGCACCAGAAGCAGACCAAGAAATAGTATTTCCCTGTCTATCAGTGATCGTCACCATTGTGTTGTTAAATGTCGCATTGATGTAAACTTTTCCTGATGGAATGTTTTTCTTTGCTGCTTTTTTAACACGTACGGTTTTTTTTGCTTTAGCCATTTTCGCTTATTCCTTATTTAATTATTTCTTCTTACCAGCAATAGACTTCGCTGGGCCCTTGCGCGTACGTGCATTTGTCTTTGTCTTTTGACCACGAACAGGAAGACCTGCGCGGTGACGAAGACCTTTATATGTACGAAGATCAAGATGGTGCTTGATGTTACGACGAATTTCAGAATTTAATGCACCCTCTACAAGGATATCATTCTCTTCTAGATAATTACGAACACGGATAATTGTGTCCTCATCAACCTCAGACATACGACTATTAATGTCGATATTCAGGTCAGCACAAATTTTATTAGCGGTAACAAGACCAATTCCCTTAACATAGCGTAATGCATATGGAACTTTTTTGTTATCCGGAACGTTTACACCAGCAATACGAGCCACAGTTATACTCCTTCGTATAAATTATTGTTTTTAATTCTTATCAAAATCTAATCTTTTATCGGCTTTACCAAATTCCCTTTTATAACAGGGCTATTCATTCAGTAGTAGCACGGCTTGAGGACTATTTTACACCTTAAAATAAAGCATTTAAATACACCACAAGCCCTCACACATAAAATGGGAGGACGTGCGCATTATATGAAGAATAGAAAATAGGTCAAGTAGATTCTTTCAATTATTCGTAATATTCCCAATTTTAATACAAATGAAGGGTTCTTAGCCCCATTATTTGCATCTTATGCCTTATAAGCACTTAAGATATGATCAATTTCAGCAGATACGCCAGCCATGTCTTTCATACCATCAATATCCCTTACCAAGTCCCTCGCCTGATATAATGGCAATATCGGCGCTGTCTGATTGCGGTAAGCCTCTAAACGTGTCTTTAAGGACATCTCGTTATCATCACCGCGACGCTTAAACTCTGTGCTGCCGCATTCATCACAAACACCCTCAGTCGCCGTCGGCTTAAATGTATCATGATATCCAGCACCACAACCAGCACAAGTAAAGCGCCCAACAATGCGCTGTATCAAGGCATCTTCATCAACAACCAAGCGCAACACAACATCAATCTGACGGCTCTTTGCTTGTAACAATGAGTCTAAACCAGCAACTTGCGCTTCTGTCCTTGGGAAGCCGTCAAGGATAAAGCCCTTCTGGCAATCTACTTGATCGATACGTTCTGAAATAATACCAATCATAATATCATCAGAAACCAAATGTCCTGCATCAATGATATCTTTAACTTTTAAACCAAGGGGCGTTTGTGCCTTAATCGCAGCGCGTAACATGTCACCCGTAGATAGCTGAGGGATATTGTAATGCGTTTCAATATGTTTGGCTTGCGTACCTTTACCAGCACCTGGGGGGCCAAGAAAAATTAAGTTCATTGTTATATACCCCTCTTTTATTCTTAAAATCTTTTATCTCTAAAGATGGTGTGGTGTGAATATTAGCGCTTACGTAATTTAGCTTTTTTAATCAAGCCTTCATATTGATGCGCGATTAAATGTGACTGAATCTGTGACACAGTATCCATCGTTACCGTCACAACAATCAGCAAGCTCGTCCCACCAAAGTAGAAAGGAAGTTGATATTTCACCATCAAAAATTCAGGCAATAAACAGATCGCCACCAAATAAACTGCGCCAACAGTGGTAATACGAGTAAGGACAAAATCTAAATAATCAGCCGTATGTTGACCAGGACGAATACCAGGCACAAAACCACCATATTGCTTTAAATTATCCGATGTTTCTTTGGGATTAAAAACAATAGCCGTATAGAAGAACGCAAAGAATGCAACCAAAGCACCATAAAGCGTCATATACATCAATGACCCATGCTGTAGATAGTTACTTAGGGATGATAACCATTCTGGACCGCCCTGCGCACCAGAAAAACCAACCAATGTTAATGGCAGCAATAATAATGATGAGGCGAAAATCGGCGGAATAACACCAGACGTATTTAGCTTTAATGGAATGTGACTAGACTGTCCGCCCGTCATACGATTACCGCTAACCTGTCGCTTTGGATATTGAACAAGGACACGGCGCTGTGCACGTTCCATGTAAACGATAAAGGTGATAACAGCAACAACCATCAATAGAACGAATAAGATCAGCGCTGTTGACAATGCCCCCGTACGACCCAGCTCTAATGTACTTGCAAAGGCACGAGGAAGTTCGGCAATAATACCCGCCGTAATAATCAATGAAATACCGTTACCAACGCCGCGCGCCGTAATTTGTTCACCCAGCCACATCAAGAATACCGTACCGCCAACAATTGTAATTGTTGTTGTTAAACGGAAGAACATGCCTGGATCAACCACAGCAGAACCGCTAGAACCTTGCATAGACTCCAGACCAACAGCCAAACCATAGCCCTGAATCGTTGCTAAAAATACCGTCAAATAACGTGTATATTGGTTAATCTTTGTACGCCCCGACTCGCCTTCTTTCTTTAGGGCCTCCATGCTTGGCGAAATCGCCGTTAACATTTGCATGATAATCGCAGCAGAGATATAAGGCATAATGTTTAGGGCAAAAATCGTCATGCGCGATAACGCACCACCCGCAAACATATCAAACATAGCCAAGATACCACCAGCATTCTGTTGGAAGATATCATCTAGAATTGTTGGGTCAATACCAGGCACAGGGATATATGTCCCTAAACGGTAAACAACTAAAACGGCCAATGTAAACCAAATGCGTTTTTTTAGATCACCCGCTTTTGACAGGGTGCCAAAGTTAAAATTAGAAGCAAATTGTTCTACATTTGATGTCATTGTATGATCTCACATAGTTAAATAATTATTTTATATAGTAACGTTATATACCAATTACCCACGCATAACAAAAGCATTTTTCGCACAAAATGGATATATCACAGCTATTTTAATCATTTATTTTACGCATAAAAAAAGAGGATCATAATGATCCTCTTTTAGAATTCTTATTAACGTAAAGACAAGAACTAGTCCTTATTTTTTGCACGTTTTGTTTTGCCCTTTTCACGCTTTTCAGCGGCAACAACAGCCAACAATGTGATCTTACCACCAGCTTTCTCAACAGCCGCAACGGCCGTTTTAGAAGCACCCGCAACTGTCAATTCAACTTTTGTAGTCAAATCGCCATTACCAAGCAAACGAACACCATCACCTAATTTTGTGATAACACCAGCTTCTTGTAGAACAGCGCCTGTAATTTCTTTTTTGGCATCAATCTTTTTGGCATCAATCGCTGTTTGTAATGTCGATAGATTAATTTCAGCATATGATTTGCGTGTATAATTTGTGAAACCACGTTTTGGCAAACGTTGGTATAATGGCTGTTGACCACCCTCAAAACCTTTAATAGCAACACCAGTACGCGACTTCTGACCCTTTTGCCCAGACCCACATGTCTTGCCTTTACCAGAACCAATACCGCGACCTACGCGCATTCTGCTTTTTCTGGCACCTTCGTTATCTTTAATTTCATTAAGTTGCATGATATCTATCCTATATTATCAAATATTCTTATCTTATTAAGCTGTCTTTAATTACGCTGCGTCTTCAACACGAATAAGGTGCATAATTTTTTTGATCATACCGCGAACAGCTGGCGTATCTTCCAATGTCTTTTTACGGTTAATCTTACCAAGACCAAGACCAATCAATGTACCGTGTTGATCTTTTGCACGACCAATGTGACTTTTCGTCTGTACAACCGTAACAGTCGCGCCAGATGCTTTTTTCTTAGCAGGTGCCTTTTTAGCTGCCACTGTTTTATCAGCGGCTTTCTTAGGTGCTGCTTTTTTAGCGGGTGCTTTTTTTGTTTCTTCAGCCATTGTTTTAATCCTTACTTAAAAATCAGAATATTCTTTATAATTACTCTTCAGACGCATCCGATGTTTCTTCAACATCTGCATGACGACCAAGAACATCACTTACTTTAACACCGCGACGAGCCGCAACCATACGGGGGCTATCCATGCGCTTCAGGGCATCAAATGTTGCCTTAACCATGTTATGTGGGTTTGACGTACCAATTGATTTTGCAACAACATCTTGAACACCAAGGGCTTCAAAAATCGCACGTGTTGGACCACCTGCAATAATACCAGTACCAGCTGGAGCAGAACGCAAACGAACGTGACCAGCACCATATGTGCCTTCACTATCGTGATGCAATGTGCGACCTTCACGTAAAGGAACACGGAACAAAGAGCGGCGCGCTTTTTCAGAGGCTTTACGAATTGCATCGGGCACTTCTTTTGCCTTACCAGTCCCCATACCTACACGGCCCTTACCATCACCAACAATCATAATTGCTGCGAAACCGAAACGGCGACCACCCTTTACAACTTTGGCAACGCGGTTGATACCAACCAACTTTTCCATTAGGTCGTCTTGTGGTTTCTGTTGTTTTCTGTCAGATGCTCTAGCCATATCAGCTCAAACCTTTCTTATGTGTCTCAAATAAATTTTTTAGAATGATAATCCTGCTTCACGTGCAGCATCAGCCAGTGCTTTCACACGACCATGATACGCATATGATCCACGATCAAATACAACTTCTTTAACGCCAGCTTTAACCGCGCGCTCTGCAACCATCTTACCAATAGCTGTGGCCGCATCTTTGTTTGATGTACCCTTGCCTTTGTAAGATGCATCAAGCGTAGATGCGGACGCTAATGTAGTGCCTGTTTTGTCATCAATAACTTGTGCATGCATATGCTTAGACGATCTAAAAACAGACAAACGAATACGCCCGCCGCCCTTTTTTCTAATAGCGCGTCTAACGCTGTTTTTTCTTCTTAATGTTGTTTTATTAGCCATTTTCTTAATTCCTATAATCTTACAGATTAAATGCCTTACTTCTTCTTACCTTCTTTACGCAAGATATATTCACCTGCATACTTAATACCCTTGCCTTTGTAAGGCTCTGGTGGACGGTACTTGCGAATATTAGCCGCCATTTGACCCAATTGCTGACGATCCACGCCTTCAATTTGCATCAATGTTGGCTTTTCGCATGTTACTGTCACACCTTCAGGAATTGCGTAACGCACTTCGTGTGAAAAACCAAGCTGCATAATGATTTCTTTTCCTTGAACAGCGGCGCGGTAACCGACACCATTAATCTCAAGGTTAATTTTAAAGCCCTCTGAAACGCCCTTCATGTAATTAACAACGAGGCTTCTTACTGTACCCCACATTGATAAAGCATGCTTGGACTTACTCGTTGGTGAAACCACAACAGCTCCATCTTCGATCTTGGCTGTAACGTGATCCGTTGTATCGAGCGTCATTTCACCCAACTTACCTTTAAATACAACTGTACGACCGCTGATGTTTACATCAACGCCATCGACGATTGTTACTGGTTTTTTACCCATGCGAGACATGGCATTATCCTTTCAAAAGGTTCTTATTATTAACTTATAAAATCTTATTCTTAATATACACTGCCGATAACTTCGCCACCGATATTATTAGCACGTGCATCATAATCACACATAACACCACGTGGTGTAGAAACGATATAGATACCTAAACCATTTTTAGATGGTTTTAAATCCTTAGCCGAAGAATAAACACGACGACCAGGCTTTGAAACACGCTTTAATTCTTTAATTACTGGCTCACCTTCGAAATATCTTAGTGTGATCGCATAATCTTTTTTACCGCCTTCATGTTTTGTTTCTTCAAAGCCCTCGATATAACCTTTGGCTTTCAAAACATTCAAGACACGTCCGCGCATGTTTGACGCTGGCGTTACAACAGTCTCGTGACCACGCGCTTGCGCGTTACGAATTCTGGTTAGCATATCCCCAATTGGGTCTGAAAAAGACATATTTAACTCCTCTTTTCCTTAAACGACTTAATTCTTTTTAAACTCTAAAACTTCTACCAACTTGACTTAACAAGACCTGGAATAAACCCTTTTGAACCAAGTTCACGCAGGGCAATACGAGACATTTCCATACGGCCATAATAACCATGTGGACGACCCGTAATACGGCATCTATTGCGCACACGGTTCGGGTTTGTGTCACGGTGCATCTTATTAAGCTGCTGGTACAAACCAAAAATTACAGACGTATCTTCACCGTTGTTATAGGCGGCACGAGCTGCTTTTCTGATTTCGCGGCGCTTAACACCACCTAAACGAGACATACGCTTACGCTTTTCGTTTTTTTCTACTACACTTGACTTAGCCATTTTTAAAAATCCTTATTAAAATGCACTCAAAAATTAATTATTATCTTTCTTAACGAAAGGCATGTTAAACATTTCCAACAAGGCCTTCGCGCCATCATCACTATCAGATGATGTACAAATAACTACGTCCATGCCGCGAACACGCGCTACTGTATCATAGTTAATCTCTGGAAAAATGATTTGCTCTTTAATACCCAAAGAGTAATTACCACGCCCATCAAATGACTTTTCAGACACACCACGAAAATCCTTAATACGTGGCATTGCGATTGTAATCAGACGATCAAGAAATTCATACATACGGTTACCGCGCAATGTTACCTTACAACCAATCTTCATACCATCACGCAACTTAAATTGCGCAATAGATTTCTTGGCCGTTGTTGCAACAGGCTTTTGCCCCGCAATAAGCTCCATCTCAGCTAAAGCATCATTTACTTTACGAGAGTCAGCTGTGTTTTCACCAACGCCCATATTCAAAACGATCTTCTGAAGTTTTGGCACCGCAAAATCATTAGCAATACCAAGCTTTTCTTTCAAAGACTTACGGATCTCTTCGTTATATTTTGTTCTTAAACGTGCATGTGACATCGTTTACTTCCTTCTCGTTATTCTTAATCTATTTGTTCGCCAGAACGTTTTGCTTCACGAACTTTACGGCCATCTTTTAATGTCTTAAATCCAATGCGGGTTGCTTTGCTGTCTTTTGGATCAACATGCGCAACATTAGAAATGTGAAGCGATGCTTCAACGCTCTCAATACCGCCCTTAGAAGACTGTGTTGGTTTCGTATGTTTTTTAACAAGATTAATACCCTGCACCAAAACACGCGAGGCTGATGGCATAGCTTTTAAAACTTCGCCTGTCTTGCCCTTATCTTTACCAGCGAGAACGATAACTTTATCGCCTTTTTTAATCTTTGCTGCCATAATCTTAAACCTTTATGTGTTAACTCTTTTTAATTCTAATTTCTTACAAAACTTCTGGTGCTAATGAAATAATTTTCATGTGCTTTTTAGCGCGCAACTCACGTGGCACAGGGCCAAAGATACGCGTGCCAATTGGCTCACCAGCTGCGTTTAAAATAACCGCAGCATTACTATCAAAACGAATTGTCGTTCCATCAGGGCGCTGAATGTCTTTTCTTGTTCTTACAACAACCGCAGGATAAACCTTACCCTTTTGCACGCGTGCATTTGGAATGGCTTCCTTTACCGATACGATAATCTTATCACCAACACGCGCATAACGACGGTGTGAACCACCCAGAACTTTAATGCACTGAACACGTCTAGCGCCACTATTGTCAGCTACCGTTAAATTTGTTTCTACCTGAATCATATCTTAAATCCTTAAACGATGATGATTATCTTATTCTCTAAATAAATTACTCTTCTGTCGCTACAGCTTCTTCTTTTTTAGCTGGCTTCTCTTTTTTCAAAACGCCTTTTGTATCAGCATCTGAAATGTCACTTGCCTTACGAGCGCGTGTTTTAATTTCTAAAAGCTTAAATACTTTAGATTTTGAAATTGGCGCGCACTCTTCAATAAGAACAATATCACCAACACCAGCTTCATTTTTCTCATCATGTGCAGCAAATTTGCGTGTCTTTGTTACGAACTTCTTATAAAGAGGATCCTTAATACGACGTGTAACATTAACAGTTACAGTCTTATCACACACATTACTAACTACTTGACCTTCTAAAACGCGTTTTGGCATTTTTTTTAACTCCTAAATATTAAAAGATATACTCTCTTAAATTATCCTATGTCTCTTTAACTCTATTTTTTTGCTGCTGCTTTTTTCTTAGCAGGAGCCTTCTTTACTGTTTCTTTTTTAGCTGGTGCTTTCTTAGCAACTGCAACATTAAGACCAGCTTTTTTCTCATTCAATATTGTCTTTAATTGCGCGATTGAACGACGCACCTTGCGGACATGTGCTGTGTTTTCTAGCTGACCATTGGCACGCTGAAAACGCATATTGAACGCTTCTTTTCTTAACGCCAAGATAGCATCTTTTAGCTCATCTTCCGTTTTTTGTCTTAAATCTGCTGCACTCATAATCTTTTATCCTTATATATCATGGCTTCTTTTAAAGCCCCTCACCTTGCTGCCTAGTTTCCTCGGCCAGCACGTGTTACAAATTTTGTCTTAATTGGTAATTTCATTGCCGCCAAGCTTAACGCTTCCCTTGCTAGAGTTTCTTCCACGCCATCAAGTTCAAACATGATGCGACCAGGCGCTACACGTGCAGCCCAAAATTCGACAGACCCCTTACCCTTACCTTGACGTACTTCCAATGGCTTTTTCGACACAGGCACATCTGGAAAAATACGTATCCAAACACGACCTTGACGTCTTAAGTGACGCGTTATCGCACGACGGGCTGCTTCAATCTGACGCGCCGTAATACGCTCAGGCTGGAGAGCCTTAAGACCATAGGCACCAAAGTTAAGCTCAGTACCGCCTTTAGCATTACCATGAATGCGGCCTTTATGGGCTTTTCTAAATTTTGTCTTTTTAGGTAATAACATCTTTTATCTCCTTGAAGAAACACATGCTCTATACTGAAGCACGGCCCCCTTGCTGTTCTGCAAACTTCTTATCACGTGCCATTGGATCGTGGGCCATAATCTCACCCTTAAACATCCAAATTTTAACACCGATAATACCATATGTTGTCAATGCTTCCGCAAATCCGTAATCAATGTCAGCGCGCAATGTGTGCAATGGCACACGGCCTTCACGATACCATTCAGTACGCGCGATCTCAGCACCAGACAAACGACCCGCACAGTTCACACGAATACCACCAGCACCCAAACGAAGGGCAGATTGTACTGTGCGTTTCATTGCACGACGGAAAGAAACACGACGCTCAAGCTGTGAGGCAATTCCCTCAGCGGCTAATTGCGCATCAAGCTCAGGCTTGCGGATCTCAATAATATTCAGAGAAACAGAGCTTCCCATCTTATTTGATAAACGCTGCTTTAATTTTTCAATCTCAGCACCCTTCTTACCAATAATCACACCGGGGCGAGCCGTGTAAAGATTAACACGGATATTGTTCGCTGCGCGCTCAATAACAACGCGACTAATTCCAGCCGGCTTTAATTCTTTTAATAAGAACTGACGCACCTCTAAATCTTGGTGCAGCTTATCCGCATAATCGCGATTGTTGGCGTACCAACGGCTATCCCAAGTTCTGTTGATTCCTAAACGTAATCCTACAGGGTTTACTTTTTGACCCATAATTTACTCCCCAGCTTCCTTAACAACGATTGTCAAATTACTAAATGGCTTTAAAATTCTCGCTCCACGTCCGCGAGCACGGGCACGAAAACGCTTCATCACTACTCCACGACCAACAATGGCTTGCTCAACAACCAAGCGGTCTATGTCAAGATTGTGGTTATTCTCTGCATTAGCAATTGCTGATTCAAGCAATTTACGAACATGTTGTGCAACACGCTTTTTACTAAACTGTAGATCAACCAATGCAACATCTGCTTTTTTGCCACGGATCAATTCCGCAACCAAGTTCAGCTTGTAAGGGCTGGTACGCAAGTTCTTCAAATAAGCGCGGGCCTCATTATCGGCAACACGTGGTTTATTTGCTACTTTTCCCATTATATTTAACCTTTCGATTACAAAAATCTAAAATCTTTAACTTTATCTATTAACGCTTGCGCGCTTTTTTATCGGCACCGTGACCGTAATATGTACGTGTTGGCGCAAATTCGCCAAGCTTGTGACCGACCATATCTTCAGTCACCAAAACAGGAATAAACTTATTACCGTTATGAACACCAAAAGTAAGGCCAATCATCGTCGGAATAATCGTTGAACGACGCGACCATGTTTGGATCACTGAACGCGAACTTGTTGCCAATGCAACCTCAACCTTTTTCAAAAGGTGATGATCAATAAATGGACCTTTCCATACTGAACGTGGCATTTTATTTTCTCCTTAAAAAACTTACTTACAACTTTTTGTACGTTGAATTCAACTAAAATCTTATTACTTACGCTAAAACTACTTACGTTTTGAACGTCTATCACGCAGGATATATTTATCTGTCTTCTTATTCGTACGTGTTTTCTTACCTTTAGTACATTTACCCCAAGGTGTTACTGGATGACGACCACCAGATGTGCGACCTTCACCACCACCATGTGGGTGATCAATCGGGTTCATAGCAACACCACGGACAGAAGGACGGCGACCCAACCAACGGTTACGACCCGCTTTACCAATATTAATGTTTGATTGGTCTGGGTTCGATACAGCGCCAATTGTTGCCATACACTCGCCGCGCACAACGCGTAACTCACCAGAAGAAAGCTTAATCTGGGCATAACCAGCATCACGACCAACAACTTGCACATATGTACCAGCAGAGCGTGCCATTTGACCGCCCTTACCAGGCTTTAATTCAACATTGTGCACAATTGTACCAATTGGAATATTCTTCAAAGGCATCGCATTACCAGGCTGAACATCGGCCTTATTAGCGGCAATCACAACATCACCAACAGACAATCTTTGTGGTGCAATGATGTAAGCCTTCTCACCGTCTTTGTATTCGATCAACGCAATAAACGCTGTACGGTTAGGGTCATATTCAATACGCAATACAGTTGCCTGAACATCCATCTTGTTACGCTTAAAATCAATAAGACGGTAACGACGCTTATGACCACCACCACGACGACGCGATGTGATACGACCCTGGTTGTTACGACCACCAGACTTATTTAAACCCTCAGTAAGCGTTTTCTCAGGCTTACCACTCCATAATTCACTACGATCTACAATAACAAGCTGTCTTGTACTCGGGGTAATTGGATTAAACTTTTTTAGTGCCATGATCTTATTCCAGTTTTAAATTTCTATCTTATATCTTTTACTAATACCTACAGGCCCGTAGCCAAATCAATTGTTTGACCCTCACCTAATGTGATGACAGCTTTCTTGATATCATTACGCTTACCTAAGTGTCCGCGGAAGCGCTTAATCTTACCTTTAAGGATAGATGTGTTAACAGCTGTAACTTTTACCTTAAATAAGGTCTCCACTGCAAGCTTAATCTCAGGTTTTGTTGCATCCATAGGAACTTTAAACGTTACCTTACCATCTGCAGACCCCATTGTTGCCTTTTCAGTGATGTGCGGCGAACGAATAATCTCGTACATACGCTCTGTAACTTGCTGTTTTGCTGCTTTTGCCATTTTAAATTCTCCTAAAGCTTATCTTTACTTAGATAGGCGCTCCTCAATTTCAGTTAATGCATCTTTAGTTAGAACCAATACGTCACGACGCATGATGTCATATACATTTAATGCCTTTGTTGGTAGAACATCAATCAATGGAATGTTACTTGCACCACGCACAAAGTTTTCATCCAGCTCTTTATCAAAGATAATCGCAGATGATAGATCAAGACCACTAAGAGCCTTCGCCATATCTTTTGTCTTATGCGTTTTCGTCTTTGCTTCACTCAAGATAACCAGCTTACCATCCTTTGCCTTTGACGATAAAACCGTCTTCAGCGCATGAATGCGTACTTTCTTTGGTAATGACGTAGCATGTGAGCGCACAACAGGACCAAAAGCAACACCACCACCACGGTGAATAGGTGTTTTTAATGTACCAGCACGCGCACGGCCAGTACCTTTTTGAGCATGAGGCTTCTTACCAGTACCTTTAACTTCGGAAATATCCTTAGTCTTATGTGTACCAGCGCGACGCTTGTTCAATTGGTATGTCACAGCACGATGAAGGATGTCTTCACGAACCTCGATGCCAAAAACATCTTTGTTCAGCGTTACATCGCCATCAGCTTTTCCATCTAATTTTTTAACGGCAAGTTTCATTGTTTTATTCCTTAACCTTAATAATTACGCTTCAGAGTTTTCTACAGATGTCACTTCTTCAGCAGCCTCGGGCGCCTCAGTTGGTGCTTCTGTTTTCACATCTTCAACAACAGGTGCCTTACGAAGACCAGCCGGGAAAGGTAAACCTTCAGGCGCTTTCTTCTTAACAGCATCAGTTACATAAACATATCCATTTTTTGAACCAGGGACTGCGCCATGAACAAGGATAAGACCACGCTCATCATCAACAGACACAACACGTAAGTTTTGAACAGTAACGCGTTCAGCACCCATATGGCCAGCCATCTTCTTACCTTTAAATACACGCCCAGGATCTTGACATTGACCCGTAGAACCATGCGCACGGTGAGAAATAGACACACCATGTGTTGCGCGCATACCGCCAAAGTTGTGACGCTTCATCGCACCGGCAAAACCTTTACCGATAGATGTACCACATACATCAATGAATTGACCTGAAACAAAATGGCTTGGCACAACTTCGTCACCAACATTCAGCAGAGCATCGTTGCTCACGCGGAATTCAACCAATTTCTTCTTAGGCTCAACCTTAGCCTTAGCATAGTGACCACGCATGGCCTTGCTAACATTCTTAACTTTTGCTTTGGTAATTCCAAGCTGAACAGCATTATAGCCATTCTTCTCTTCCGTCATAACACTGACGACACGGCAGTCTTCTGTTTGAAGAACTGTCACGGGAACTTGACGCCCATCTTCATCGAAGACGCGAGTCATACCAACTTTTTTAGCGATTAAACCGGTACGCATAATATTTGTCCTTAATCTCAGAGGTTCCTGTTAATATTTATCTTATAACTTAATTTCCACATCCACGCCCGCGGCCAAGTCCAGCTTCATCAAAGCATCAACTGTCTGCGGTGTTGGCTCAACAATGTCAAGCAAACGACGGAATGTACGAATTTCAAATTGCTCACGAGACTTCTTGTTCACGTGCGGCGAACGGATGACTGTAAACTTCTCAATTTTCTTTGGCAAAGGAATAGGACCACGAACATTCGCACCCGTTCTTTTTGCAGTATTCACGATCTCGCGTGTTGATTGATCCAAAACACGGTGATCAAAAGCACGTAGTCTAATGCGAATATTTTGTGTATCCATAACTGTTATTCCTTAATTCCTAATAAAACCTATTATGCAATAATCTTAGCAACGACACCGGCGCCTACTGTGCGGCCACCTTCGCGGATCGCGAAACGAAGACCTTCGGTCATCGCAATCGGTGCAATCAACTCAACATCCATCGCAATGTTATCACCAGGCATAACCATTTCAGTACCAGCAGGTAAAACAACAGAACCAGTTACATCCGTTGTACGGAAGTAGAACTGTGGACGGTAGTTAGAGAAGAATGGTGTGTGACGACCACCCTCATCTTTTGTCAAGATGTATGCCTCAGCTTTAAACTTGTTGTGTGGGTTAATTGAACCAGGAGCAGCCAATACTTGACCACGCTCAACGTCTTCACGCTTCGTACCACGAAGAAGGGCACCAACGTTATCTCCAGCTTCGCCACGATCAAGTAGCTTACGGAACATTTCAACACCAGTAATTGTTGTTTTTGTTGTGTCTTTAATACCGATGATCTCAACTTCGTCACCAACATTAACAACACCCTGCTCAATACGACCAGTAACAACAGTACCACGACCAGAAATTGAGAATACATCCTCAATCGGCATTAGGAACTTTTGATCAATTGGACGATCAGGTGTTGGGATTGCTGTATCAACAGCTTCCATTAATTTCATGATTGCTTCCTCACCAAGAGCAGGCTCTTTGCCTTCTAAGGCACATAAAGCAGAACCACGGATCACAGGAATGTTATCACCATCAAATTCGTACTTAGATAGAAGCTCACGGATCTCTAATTCAACAAGATCAAGAAGCTCTTCATCATCAACCATGTCACATTTGTTCATGAATACAACCAAGGCAGGAACACCAACCTGACGCGCTAGCAAGATGTGCTCGCGTGTTTGTGGCATTGGACCATCAGATGCTGATACAACCAAGATACCACCATCCATTTGTGCAGCACCAGTAATCATGTTCTTCACGTAATCGGCGTGACCAGGACAATCAACATGCGCATAGTGACGATTCTCTGTTTCATACTCAACGTGCGCTGTAGAAATTGTAATACCGCGCTCACGCTCCTCAGGTGCACCATCAATCTGATCGTATGCACGCGCTTCCGCGCCACCTGATTTAGCTAATACAGTCGTAATAGCAGCTGTTAATGTCGTCTTACCATGATCTACGTGACCAATTGTACCAATATTTACGTGTGGCTTGTTACGCTCAAATTTTGCTTTACCCATTTTAA